>NZ_JBNAGD010000009.1:0-181508 GCF_049801015.1 Dinoroseobacter sp. S124A
CATCATGGCTAAGGAAAAGTTTGAGCGTTCTAAACCGCATGTTAACATCGGCACGATCGGGCATGTTGACCACGGCAAGACGACGCTGACGGCTGCGATCACCAAGCAGTTTGGCGACTTCAAAGCCTATGACGAGATTGACGGCGCGCCGGAAGAGAAGGCCCGCGGGATCACGATCTCGACCGCGCATGTGGAATACGAGACCGACGCGCGTCACTACGCCCATGTGGACTGCCCGGGTCACGCTGACTACGTCAAGAACATGATCACCGGCGCGGCCCAGATGGACGGCGCGATCCTCGTGGTGAACGCGGCCGATGGCCCGATGCCCCAGACCCGCGAGCACATCCTGCTCGGCCGTCAGGTGGGCATCCCCTACATGGTCGTCTTCATGAACAAGGTGGACCAGGTCGACGACGAAGAGCTCCTGGAGCTGGTCGAGATGGAAATCCGCGAGCTTCTGGACAGCTACGAGTACCCGGGCGACGACATTCCGATCGTTGCGGGCTCCGCCCTGGCGGCTCTCGAGGGCCGTGACGACGCGATCGGCACCGAGAAGATCGCCGAGCTGATGGCGGCTGTGGATGACTACATCCCGACCCCGGCGCGCGCCGTGGACCAGCCCTTCCTGATGCCGATCGAGGACGTGTTCTCGATCTCCGGCCGCGGCACGGTTGTGACCGGTCGTGTGGAGCGTGGCGTGATCAATGTGGGCGACGAGATCGAAATCGTCGGCATCCGCGACACCACCAAGACGACCTGCACCGGTGTGGAAATGTTCCGCAAGCTGCTGGATCGCGGTGAAGCGGGCGACAATATCGGCGCCCTGTTGCGCGGTGTGGACCGTGAAGGTGTCGAGCGTGGTCAGGTTCTCTGCAAGCCGGGCTCCGTGACGCCGCACACCAAGTTCGAAGCCGAAGCCTATATCCTGACCAAGGATGAAGGTGGCCGTCACACGCCGTTCTTCGCGAACTACCGTCCGCAGTTCTACTTCCGGACGACGGATGTGACCGGGACCGTGACGCTGCCGGAAGGCACCGAGATGGTGATGCCGGGCGACAACCTGAAATTCGGTGTCGAGCTGATCGCCCCGATCGCCATGGAAGACGGCCTCCGCTTCGCCATCCGCGAAGGCGGCCGCACCGTCGGCGCTGGCGTCGTCTCCAAAATCATCGAGTAACAGACCAAACGGGCAGGGCCCAAACCCTGCCCAAAAGGTTCGACGAGGGGCGGCGGCAATCGCCGCTCCTCCTCTCAATCTCAAGCCGCGAAAGGCACTGACCAATGGCCATCCAAAGCCAGAACATTCGCATCCGCCTGAAGGCGTTTGACTACCGTGTGCTGGACGCCAGCACGCAGGAAATCGTCAACACCGCCAAGCGCACGGGTGCACAGGTGCGCGGGCCGATCCCGCTGCCGAACAAGATCGAGAAGTTCACGGTTCTTCGTGGTCCCCACGTGGACAAGAAGTCCCGCGACCAGTTCGAGATCCGCACCCATAAGCGTCTGCTCGATATCGTTGACCCGACCCCCCAGACCGTGGACGCGCTGATGAAGCTCGACCTCGCGGCTGGCGTGGACGTGCAGATCTCGGTTTAAGGAGGGCAGAACAGATGCGCTCTGGAGTAATTGCAAAGAAGGTGGGGATGACCCGCCTGTTCATGGAAGACGGCAAGCAGATCCCTGTGACCGTTCTTCAACTGGAAAACCTGCAGGTGGTGGCACAGCGCACCGCCGAGAAGGACGGCTATTCGGCCGTGCAGCTCGGTGCTGGCGCAGCCAAAGCCAAGCGGACCAGTCAGGCGATGCGCGGCCACTACGCCGCCGCGAAAGTGGAGCCCAAGCGCAAGCTTGCGGAATTCCGCGTGAGCCCGGACAACCTGATCGAAGTCGGTGCGGAAATCTCCGCCGAGCACTTCCTTGAGGGTCAGAAGGTCGACGTTTCCGGCACCTCCATCGGTAAAGGCTTTGCCGGCGCGATGAAGCGGCACAACTTCGGGGGCCTGCGCGCCACCCACGGTGTGTCCATCTCGCACCGTTCGCACGGCTCCACCGGTCAGTGTCAGGATCCGGGCCGGGTCTTCAAAGGCAAGAAAATGGCCGGCCACATGGGCGCTGCGCGGGTGACCACGCAGAACCTCGAAGTGGTTCGGACCGATGCCGACCGTGGTCTGATCATGATCAAAGGCGCCGTTCCCGGCTCCAAAGGTGGTTGGGTGACGATCAAGGATGCCGTCAAGAAGAAGGCACCCGAAGGTCTGCCGACCCCTGCTGCGATCAAAGCTGCCGCTGTGACCGAGGCTGCTGCCGAGGCACCTGCAGAAGCCCCCGCTGAGGGAGGGTCTGAAGAATGAAAACCGATGTGATCACTCTGGATGGCGGCACTGCCGGCTCCGTCGAGCTGTCCGAGGACCTGTTTGGCCTCGAACCGCGCGCGGACATCCTGCACCGCGTGGTCCGCTGGCAGCGCAACAAGGCGCAGGCTGGCACCCACAAGGTGAAGACGCGGTCCGAGACCAGCTATTCCACCAAGAAGATCTACCGCCAGAAGGGTACCGGTGGCGCACGCCACGGCGACCGGAACGCGCCGATCTTCCGCAAGGGTGGTATCTACAAGGGTCCGACCCCGCGCAGCCACGCCCATGATCTGCCCAAGAAGTTCCGCAAGCTTGGTCTCAAGCATGCTCTGTCTGCCAAAGCGAAGGCGGGCGAGCTGGTTGTGATCGACACGGCGGCCAATGACGGCAAGACCGCAACCCTGGCCAAGCAGATCAAGGATCTGGGCTGGAAGCGCGCGCTTGTCATCGATGGTGCTGCTGTGGATGCAGGCTTCGCCAAGGCGGCGGCGAATATCGACACGCTCGATATCCTGCCGTCCATGGGCGCAAACGTCTATGACATCCTCAAGCGCGACACGCTCGTGCTGACCAAAGCGGGTGTCGAAGCACTGGAGGCTCGCCTGAAATGAGCACGAAGGCACAGCACTACGACGTGATCCGCAAGCCGATCATCACCGAGAAGGCCACCATGGCGTCCGAGAACGGCGCAGTGGTTTTCGAGGTCGCGATCGACAGCAACAAGCCCCAGATCAAGGAGGCCGTTGAGGCGCTCTTTGGTGTGAAGGTCAAAGCGGTCAACACGACGATCACCAAAGGCAAGACCAAGCGTTTCCGCGGCCAGCCCGGCAAGCGGAAGGACGTCAAGAAAGCCTATGTCACCCTCGAAGAGGGCAACACGATCGACGTCTCCACCGGTCTTTGATCGGTCTTCACAGACTTGAGAAAGGCCTCGGCATGCGCCGGGGCCTTTTTGCTTTGCGGGGGGCGCGCTACGGCGGAGTGAACGAGGCTCGCGCATCCATGGCCCCGGGAGTGGGCTGTTGGGCCCCGGCTCTTTGCGCCCGACGGGGGGTGCCATCCGGAGACGAGCCTTTGGCTATGCCGCTCCAAACATTGAATTTTCGATGAATTGGTTCCGTATGTTCCGCAGCCGTTTCGAATTTTAAGTCAATTAACTGATGCGAAACATGTTTGTTGTTTCGTGCGATGCCTGATCGTAACGTTCAGGTGTTCCCGGCGAGACCATCATCAAACCCGGGGCACAGTTTTTTTGAAACCGTAGCGTTCCTTGCGTATCCCGGAGTATCCGACCCATGCTGAAGTCCATTCTGTCCGCCGCCATCCTGTCCCTGTCTTTCGGCGCCAGCGCGGCCACTGCTGCCTCCCTCGACTTCACGACGCTGGGCTCCGGCACTGTGCCGGGCGCAACCGCGATGCTGCCCGAGGCGACACTGACCTCTGGCGCGGATGCCCTCTATGTGGGCGCCAACAGCTCGAATTCGATCTGCGCGCTGAACTCCGTGGCCTATAACTGCTCGAATGACCTCACCGTGGATTTCAGCACGGCTGTCACCAATATCTCGTTCAATGTGGAAGGCTGGGGCGTTGGCGACAGCATTGCCGTGACGCTGTTCGATTCCATGTCCAACGTGCTTGAGACGACCACGATCCTGGCCAACGGCATCTACAGCTTCTCCAGCAACGGTGTGACCAGCATGTTCCTCGATGACAGCTCCACCGCCTATGGGGTTTCCTATGCGGACTGGACCTTTGATGCCGCCACCAGCCCGATCCCGCTGCCGGCTGGACTGCCCCTGCTGCTGACAACGCTGGCGGGCCTGGGCCTTGTGGCACGGCGTCGCCGCAAGGCTTGAGGCGTCTGCCCGCGCCCGATCCGTTTTCCCTGACGCAAGGGTCCGAACGACACTCAGGGCCAGGTCGGGCACCGCGATGGCTAGGAGGCAAACATTTGCCTCCGCCTAATGGATGCGCCGAGGATCCCCGCGACACGGCGGGCACCGGATAACTGGAAAAGGGCGCGGATGATCCGCGCCCTTTCCGCTTGAGCCCTCTGGTCGTTCAGATCAGAGATCCGACGCCGGGGTGCTCATGATTTCGGTCCAGTTGGTATCGGCCGTATCGATGGTCTGGCTGGTCTGCTTCAGATAGAGCTTATGCGCGCCTGCAGAGGAGTTCAGGTAGAGCTGACCGTCCACGATGTCGAAGAACTCGGGCTGGGTGGCAATCTTCTTGCCCTTGGAGGCGCCAACCGTGCACCAGCCGCCATAGGCCGGGGCGTATTTCGCCGGATCTGCCTCGAAGGCAGCTTTGTTATCCGCGGAAGAGAACTTGTAGACAGCCCCGTCATACTCCGCCTTGAACTCCGCGACACCTTTGGTGGGGGCACCCTCGGTGTGATAGGCAACCGGATCGTAGCCGTTGATCGCGATGTTCATGTCGGCATCGGTGATGAACACCTCGTCTGCTGCAAACGCGGCGCCGAGCGACATGGCCGTTGCCAGAGACGCGATTGCAATGCCGTTACGGAGAGATTTCAAAGACATGGGATTCTTCCTCGCAGGGTTATCTTTTGAACGCCGGCCGCCTTCGGTCGGATCGACGTCGCACGCTCGCCGTGCAGGCCAAGACATGCCGCGCGGGGGCGGTGAAAGCGAATAAACTTGGATCACCAATCCATCACTGCTGCGGCATGAGCGCGTGATCGGGGGGCGGGTTAGGAGCACATGCTGACTTTCGTACGAGAGTTCTCAGGGCTGCAGGTTACACTGATGCGATTACTTGTCTCCGTCGCGGACCTTCTTCAGGCCAAGCGCAATGCTTAATTGCGGACGGAGCGGCATTTCTCGCGACGCAAGTGAAGGTCAGCTTTTGCTTTTCCCCCTCGGTTCGATACTTCATAGGTCACGGGTGACGTTTTCGGGGCGTCCATGCATGAAAATCGGGCTCTTTTTAACCTTTTTGGCGTTCCTTTTCACGGTATCAGCCAATGCCGCCTGGTATCTCGATAGAGACAATTCCATGAGACCTGTTTCTGCTACGGAGGGGCCTGGGGCTGCGATGGCAACAGTGATGTCGCATCGTGGTTGGTCACAAGCGGTTCAGGTGTGCGACGGCGTCTACCTCGCGAATGTCCACAACCTCGTTGACCGTCCCGGCGGTCCGGAAGGCAACGGACCCTCGTGGCACATTTCAGCGTATCCGATGAGCCAAGAAATGGTTAGGGAGCTTCCCGATCCGTCTACGTTTTTTTCCCCTAGAATGGAAACGTTTGATGCCTGGGGGCAGGCTGAAACAGATTACCTCTTCTTCCGACTAAGCGACCCACCCAACGCCGGGGTTCTGCGTCCCATAGCAATGGCGGATGAGCAGCTGGCCGCTCGCTCGGACGTGTACCTCTATCGGCCAATTACGCGTTATCAACAGAATTCCGACGGATCGCCGGACTTTAGCACCACGGCACTTATTGGCGGTAACGAAGGGATGAACCGGCTCCAAGTCCCTTACCGTGTAAACAATGCCTGCGAGATAATTGATCGGCGCGGATCCTCAGTGCGAGATACAACTTGTCCAGTAGAAAACGGCGTCTCGGGCTCACCGTATGTTCTCGAGACGGAGCGGGGGTATTTCTTGGTCGGTATACACACGTATGGCGGTGAGGGTTACGAGACGAGCTATTCTGAACGTGCAACGACCCCTAACGCCTTCATACAATCCCGTCATTTCTGCGCAGGCTACGAGCGAATGTGCGGCGAGCCCTGCGCTGAGTTGAGCGATGTCGAGGGGCAATAGGTTAGCTCTTTGGCCAACGTGGCCATTCGCGCGAAGTGCGGCATTCCATAAAGTGGGTCCTGAACAGGCATTTCCGGCGCAGCGCAACTAGGATCGCTCTACGGTCGAGACCACCGCTTAGAGTTTAGTACGCGTGTGCCAGCCTGCCTCCCTGATTTCTAAGTTTGTATTGCCATTTCTACCAGTATCGCATCCCTCTCACTTGACCCTCACCCCCCAACCCCCTAAACGACCTCATCGGCAAGGCCCCGGATTCGTCCGGGGCTTCGCTTTTGCTCGTTGGATCTTTGATCCCGGGCGTGACGACGGGGACCTTCGGGGCCCTTCAAACCGAAAAGCCGGGGATACCCGGTACACAGTAACGGAAGACAGAAAGCATGGCACTCAAGTCGTATAAGCCGACGACGCCGGGCCAGCGTGGGCTGGTTCTGATCGACCGTTCTGAGTTGTGGAAAGGCCGTCCGGTCAAATCTCTCACCGAGGGTTTGACGAAGAACGGTGGCCGGAACAACACGGGACGGATCACGATGCGCCGCCGGGGTGGCGGGGCAAAGCGTCTCTACCGCATCGTGGATTTCAAGCGTCGCAAGTTCGACGTGGCCGCCACGGTCGAGCGGATCGAATATGACCCCAACCGCACCGCGTTCATCGCGCTGGTCAAGTATGATGATGGCGAGCAGGCCTATATCCTGGCCCCGCAGCGTCTCGCGGTTGGTGACAAGGTCGTCGCCTCGCAAAAGGCAGACATCAAGCCGGGCAACGCGATGCCGTTCTCGGGGATGCCGATCGGGACGATCATCCACAATATCGAGCTCAAGCCCGGCAAGGGTGGCCAGATCGCACGCGCCGCGGGCACCTATGCCCAGTTCGTCGGTCGTGACGGTGGCTATGCCCAGATCCGTCTGAGTTCGGGCGAGCTGCGCCTCGTGCGTCAGGAATGCATGGCCACTGTCGGTGCCGTGTCGAACCCCGACAACTCCAACCAGAACTTCGGTAAAGCGGGCCGCAACCGTCACAAGGGCATCCGCCCGTCTGTGCGTGGTGTTGTGATGAACCCCGTCGATCACCCCCATGGTGGTGGTGAAGGCCGGACCTCTGGTGGTCGTCACCCGGTGACCCCCTGGGGCAAGCCGACCAAGGGCGCACGTACCCGCAACAAGAACAAGGCGTCGAGCAAGCTGATCATCCGCTCGCGGCACGCCAAGAAGAAGGGCCGCTGATAGATGTCGCGTTCTGTTTGGAAGGGCCCCTTTGTCGACGCTTACGTCCTCAAAAAGGCCGAAAAGACCCGCGAGTCGGGCCGCAACGAAGTGATCAAGATCTGGTCGCGTCGCTCCACCATTCTGCCGCAGTTCGTTGGCCTGACCTTCGGGGTCTACAACGGCAAAAAGCACATCCCGGTGAACGTCACCGAGGACATGATCGGCCAGAAATTTGGCGAGTACTCTCCGACCCGGACCTATTACGGTCACGCGGCGGACAAGAAAGCGAAGAGGAAATAAGTCATGGGTAAGGACAAGAATCCCCGCCGCGTGGCTGAGAACGAGGCCATGGCGAAGACGCGCATGCTGCGCACCTCGCCTCAAAAGCTGAACCTCGTCGCCCAGATGATCCGCGGCAAGAAGGTCGACAAGGCGCTCGCCGATCTGACCTTCTCGCACAAGCGCATCGCCGTGGACGTGAAGAAATGCCTTCAGTCCGCGATCGCCAATGCCGAGAACAACCACGGTCTGGACGTGGACGAGCTGATCGTCGCGGAGGCCTGGGTTGGCAAGAACCTGACCATGAAGCGCGGGCGTCCGCGGGCCCGTGGCCGGTTCGGCAAGATCATCAAGCCCTTTGCGGAAATCACCATCAAGGTCCGTCAAGTTGAGGAGCAGGCATAATGGGTAACAAGGTTAATCCCATCGGCATGCGGCTTCAGGTCAACCGGACCTGGGACAGCCGCTGGTATGCAGATACCAAGGACTATGGCGATCTTCTGCTCGAGGATCTGAAGATCCGCGAGTTCATCAAGGAAGAGTGCAAGCAGGCCGGCATCAGCCGTGTGATCATCGAGCGTCCGCACAAGAAGTGCCGCGTCACGATCCACACCGCACGTCCGGGCGTCATCATCGGCAAGAAAGGTGCAGACATCGAAGGTCTGCGCAAGAAGCTGGCCTCGATGACCGATAGCGAGCTGCACCTCAACATCGTCGAGGTCCGCAAGCCGGAACTGGACGCGGCTCTGGTCGGCGAGTCCATCGCGCAGCAGCTCGAGCGTCGGGTGTCCTTCCGCCGCGCCATGAAGCGCTCGGTTCAGAACGCCATGCGCATGGGTGCGCAAGGTATCCGTGTGAACCTCGCAGGCCGCCTCGGCGGTGCCGAGATCGCCCGGACCGAGTGGTATCGCGAAGGCCGTGTGCCCCTGCACACCCTGCGCGCGGACATTGATTACGCACATTCCGAGGCGATGACCGCCTACGGGATCATCGGGATCAAGGTCTGGATCTTCAAAGGCGAGATCATGGAACACGATCCGCAGGCCCGTGACCGTCGTCACGCGGAACTGCAAGAAGGTGGTGGCCCGCGTCCGCAAGGTGGCGGCCGTCCGCGCCGCGACCGCTGAGGAGTAGAGAAAGATGCTACAGCCAAAGCGTACCAAATTCCGCAAGCAGCATAAGGGCCGCATCCGTGGCGAAGCCAAGGGCGGGTCTGACCTGACCTTCGGCACCTACGGTCTGAAGGCGACCCAGCCGGAGCGCATCACCGCGCGCCAGATCGAAGCCGCCCGTCGGGCCATGACGCGTCACATGAAGCGTCAGGGCCGCGTCTGGATCCGGATCTTCCCGGACCTGCCGGTGACCTCCAAGCCCGTCGAAGTGCGTATGGGTAAAGGTAAGGGCTCCGTCGATTTCTGGGCCTGCAAGGTCAAGCCGGGTCGGATCATGTTCGAGATCGACGGCGTCTCCGAGAGCGTCGCCCGCGAAGCCCTGCGCCTCGCCGCGATGAAGCTGCCGATCAAGACCCGTACGGTCGTTCGCGAAGACTGGTAACCGGGGAGCCCCGTCGTGGGTTGCCGGGCCGGTCGGGCGAAAGATATCGTCTTTCGCCGGACCGACACCGTCAAAGATCACAAAGCCCCCGCCGATCCGGCGGGGGCTTTTGCGTTGTGCAGAGGGGGCGGTGTCAGGTCCGGTCGGGCTGGCGGTTAGTCCTCGATCCAGTACCACTCGGCGATCCAACGTGTCGCCAGATAGATCAGGCCGAACAGAGCCGGGTCCGAGGCCACGTTGTAGATCGCCCAATGATCCGTCGACAGAACCCGTCTGGCGACTTCATTCGCCCCGGCCGAGAGCAACGAGAGCGTGATCCAGGCCATGTGCAGCACGGCCCATCCCTGCCGCTCCAGCTGCAGGCGATAGCCCAAGGTCCGCTCCAGCAGGCTGGGCCGGGCCAGCGCGCCGACCGCCAGGATCGCGGCAAAGGCCAGCGCACCCACGGTGGGGCGGATCAGGACAAAGGTCTCGTCCTTCAGGGCCAGGCCGAATGCCGTGAGGATCACGGCCAGCGCCAATGTTGCGACCGCGAGCCATGGGATTGCGCCGTCCCATCGCCAGCGCAGCGCAACGGCCACGCCCGTCGCCAGAACGGTCACCGCGGCAGCCCAGAGCAATCCGCCATAGGCATGCCCCAGCAGGAAGGCCGCGCCGGGTAGAAATTCAAGAAGAAGCCGTCGATCCATGATGCCCGACCCTAGCGAGCCTCAGGGGCGGGGCAAGCGCGGTTTCGGGTTCGCCCCGGGGCAACCTGCGCGGGCCGTCAGGCCACCAGCACGACCGCCCAGCCAGCCAGGCCGATCTGGATCAGCTGGATCACGACAGAGGCGCCGTGCAACCGGCCGAAGGCCTTCTTGTCGCCGCGATCCGTCGCGGCGTTGATCTGCGCCATCAGGATCTGACGGGCGTAAACCGTGCTGAGGGCGATGGCGGCGAAAAGGCCCGCCGCCAGGGGGGAGACGAACCAGGCCGCGAGCGCAGTGAGGGCCGAGAGCCCGATCACCGCGAGGTAATAGTAGGGAAAGGTCCCGCGCAGCAGGGGGCGGACCCGCTCCATCGGGAGCTGCGCAAAGAGCACCGGCGCGAAGCCGAAGCTGTAAAACACCATGCCGCCCAGCAGGGTGGCCGAAAGCAGGAGCGCGATTTCCGTCATGTCATCCTCCGGTCAGGGGTGCCGGACAGATAGGCGGCGTGCCCCGTGCGTCGATCCCCCTGCGCGATTTTGCGCGGTGGCTGGCGCCAAGTGGGGAGGGGCGCCCGGGCGCCTGCTCAGGTGCGGCGCGCGGTTTTCAGGGCCGCGATCTCGCGCCGGGTCCGCAAGGTCACCACGGGCAGGTCGGGCCCGTATTGCTCCAACGCGGCGCAGATCCTCGGGGCTTGCTTGGCCTCGAAGGACCAGATCCAGTCGAGAAACGCGCGATCCGGCAACTGCTCGGGGCAGCCTTCGGCCATGTCGAACCGCACCCGGCCATAGCTCTTGAGGACGCGCCCCATCATCTGCCACAGGGCTTGTGACCGGGGCACGCGGATCCAGATCCCGAGATCCGCGCGCGGCACCCGAATGTCAAAGCTCGACACGGTCGTGCCATCCATGACCCAGCGGTCCTGCACCACATAGGTCTCGGTTCGCCGGCGTTGTTCGGCCCGGTCGCGCACCTGCCAGCCCGGCAGCCAGCGGATATCGCGATCCATGGAAACATGGGGCAGCCCGTATGTTTGCTCGATCCAGCGGGAGAGGGTGGATTTGCCCCCGCCCGAGACGCCAAAGACCAGCACCCGGCGCGCGGAGGCGAGCAGTTCGGCCGCCTCGGCGGGAGAAACCTCCCGCGGCATGATCAGGCCCAGGCGTAGTTGAAGCTGACGGAGATCCGCTCGTCCTCGGCCATGTTCATGGGCACCTCGTGGCGCAGCCAGCTCTCCCACAACAGGACATCACCGACCTTGGGGGCGACATAGACGAACTGGCGGAGCTCCTCGGGCGCATCCTTGCGCCGGGCCGGGGCGGCCATCATCCGGGCGGAGCGCGGGTCTTCGAGTTTCAGGGCTGAGGTGCCCTCGGGCATGGCCACATAGGTGGTGCCGGAGATCACCGAATGGGGGTGGATGTGGCTCGCATGCATCCCGCCCTCGGGCAGGATGTTGATCCAGAGATCTTCGAGCTTGAGCGCGCGACCATCCAGATCAAAGGCCAGATCCTCGGCAAAGGCGGCCACATGGGCGTCGAGCGCCTTGACCAGATCGGCAAAGATCGGGAACCGCCAGGGCAGATCGGTCAGCGACGCGTAGGAGGTATAGCCGGGATACCCGTTCTCCTCGCACCATTCCTGTCCGGCCTCATCATCCTCGGCGATCACGAGGCAGGATTGCTCCAGTTCAGTGGCGTCAACAGTTGGTTTGAACTCCCCGAGCGGGGCGCGATAAAGGCGGGTCACAAAGAGCGATGAGAGAGTAGCCATGGCGTTGTCTTAGCGTGGAATGGCGCAGGGGACGAGGGGCCATGTCCGTGAAGCCAGGTGGTCTTTACGTTTGCCGGACGTGGACATCGGCAGAGGTGCGGTCGTGATGTTTGAGGTCAGTTCGGGTGTCGCCCGCCGTTCAATCTGCCCCCGCTTGCTGCGGCGCGATCCTTCTGTTCCCGTAGCATACCAGACGATCGGACCCGCGGCGCCAAAGATAGCGGGCGACCGTCTTTGACGCGACTGGACGTGCATGTTAACCAATTCGAGCAATTCAAGGAGTTTTTACCATGAAGGTTTTGAGAACATTTTTGGCCGTGCTGGCCACCACGGGTGCTGCTCAGGCAGCTCCGATATCCATTAACTTCGACGTGGACCAGGCTGACTACACTGTCCTGGCTCAAGGTGCCGCGCAGGTTGTCGATGACCAGTTCGCATCCCTCGGTCTGTTGATCCGTGATGCGAGCGGATTGGGTGCGGTGGTCGGTGACGTCTCAAATGGAGTCGGCAGCGACCCGGCGCATCTGTATGGCAATTTTGGAGGCGGCATCGTAGACACCACGCCCGATATAAATTTCTTTTTTGTGGACACTGCGGACAAATCCGTCACAGCTGCGACGGATTTTTTCTCGATCCTGGTGACGGATGGCGGGGATGGTCTTGGTACAACGTTGAGCGCCTTTGACGCCGATGACAATCTGGTAGGGTCGGTGTCAACGACCTCCAGCGCTTTTGATCAGACGCTGACACTGACGGGACTTGGGTTCTTCTCCCGGGTCAATATCGTGACCCCGGGTGATGCAACAGGGTACGACGACATCGTCTTTGAGAGTGTGTCGAGCATTGCACCGACCCCAATTCCCTTGCCCGCAAGTGGTCTGTTGCTGCTCGGTGTTCTTGGGGCAACCGCCTGTGTCGGTCGGCGCAAGCGCACAGCCTGAGATCCTGACCTGACCCAGATTGAAGCCCGCTGAATGGCGGGCTTTTTTCTTTGGAGGGCCTTGTTTTGTTTGGGATCGCACGATTCAGACCGATGGTGCGCATAACGGGCTTGCCACAGCACGGCATCAGGCCTATACGGCCCCTTCATCTGACCTCCACTGGAATCAGGGTGACCCAAAAGGGGCCTGCCAGTGACGTTGAAAAAAAGGAAAATGGCGATGAACGCCCAGGAACTGCGTGATAAGACGCCGGACGAGCTGCGTGACCAGCTTGCCTCTCTGAAAAAAGAAGCCTTCAACCTGCGTTTCCAGCAGGCCACAGGCCAGCTTGAGAACACGGCCCGCATGCGCTCCGTGCGCCGGGATGTGGCCCGTGTGGCCACCGTGCTCAACGAAAAAGCCGCTGCTGCGGCCTCTGCCGAATAAGGACCTCATCACATGCCCAAGCGTATCCTGAATGGCGTTGTGACGAGCGCCGCCAATGCTCAGACCGTGACCGTTTCCGTGGAGCGTCGCTTCACGCATCCGGTTCTGAAGAAGACCATCCGTAAGTCCAAGAAGTACCGGGCTCACGATGCCGAGAACGCTTTCAAAGTTGGTGACAAAGTCCGCATCCAGGAATGCGCACCGATGTCGAAAACGAAACGTTGGGAAGTGGTCGTCGGATAAGCGACCCCTTCTCCCAGATTCGAAACCCTGGGGCACCATGCATCGGTGTCCCCAAAGGTCGGGAGACACCACATGATCCAGATGCAAACCAATCTGGATGTCGCTGACAACTCCGGCGCGCGCCGAGTTCAGTGCATCAAGGTTCTGGGTGGGTCCAAGCGTAAATACGCCTCCGTGGGCGACATCATTGTCGTCTCGGTGAAGGAAGCCATCCCACGCGGCCGCGTGAAGAAAGGCGACGTCCGCAAGGCTGTCGTCGTGCGCACCGCCAAAGAGGTCCGTCGTGAAGACGGCACCGCCATTCGTTTCGACCGCAATGCGGCCGTGATCCTCAACAACAACAACGAGCCGGTCGGCACCCGTATCTTCGGGCCGGTTGTGCGCGAGTTGCGCGGCAAGAGCTTCATGAAGATCATCTCGCTGGCGCCGGAGGTGCTCTGAGATGGCTGCGAAACTGAAAAAAGGCGACAAGGTCGTCGTGCTCGCCGGCAAGGACAAGGGCAAAGAGGGTGAGATTTCCTCCGTGTCCCCGAAGACCGGCAAGGCTGTTGTGGACGGGCTGAACATCGCCATCCGCCACGCCAAGCAGTCCCAGAATTCTCAAGGGGGCCGCATCCCGCAAGCGATGCCGATCGACCTGAGCAACCTGGCGCTTCTGGACAGCAACGGCAAACCGACCCGCGTTGGCTTCCGTGAGGAAGACGGCAAGAAGGTCCGCTTCGCCAAGACCACCGGGGAGGCTGTCTGATGCTGGACGCTGCAACCTACACACCGCGCCTGAAGACGGCCTATGCGGACACCATCCGCGCCGCCATGAAGGAAGAGTTCGGTTACAAGAACGACATGATGATCCCGCGCCTTGAGAAGATTGTTCTCAACATTGGCTGCGGTGCCGAAGCTGTCAAAGACAGCAAGAAGGCGAAATCGGCTCAGGAAGACCTGACCGCGATCGCTGGTCAAAAGGCCATGGTCACGAAAGCCAAGAAGTCCATCGCGGGCTTCCGGGTGCGTGAAGACATGCCGCTCGGCGCCAAGGTGACCCTGCGCGGGGACCGGATGTACGAATTCCTCGATCGTCTGATCACGATCGCCATGCCCCGGATCCGCGACTTCCGCGGCGTCAAAGGTACGGCGTTCGATGGCCGTGGCAACTACGCCATGGGCATGAAGGAGCACATCGTTTTCCCCGAGATCAACTTCGACAAGGTTGATGAGGTCTGGGGTCTGGACATCATTATCTGCACCACCGCGGCAAACGACGCGGAAGCGAAAGCGCTGTTGAAGCATTTCAACATGCCCTTCAACTCGTGACGCGCGGGAGAGACTGATATGGCTAAAAAAGCAATGATCGAACGCGAAAAGAAGCGCGAGAAGCTGGTGGCAAAATACGCTGCCAAGCGGGCCGCGCTCAAAGAGATCGCGAATGACGAGAGCAAGCCGATGGAAGAGCGCTTCAAGGCGCGCCTGAAGCTCGCTGAACTGCCGCGCAACAGCTCGGCGACCCGGCTGCACAACCGCTGCCAGCTCACCGGTCGTCCGCACGCTTACTACCGCAAGCTGAAAATCAGCCGGATCGCCCTGCGCGACCTCGGCTCCGCAGGTCAGATCCCTGGCCTCGTGAAGTCCAGCTGGTAAGGAGGGTTAGTCCATGATGAACGATCCTCTCGGCGATATGCTGACCCGTATCCGGAATGCGCAGATGCGTGGCAAGTCCACCGTCCGCACGCCGGCCTCCAAGCTGCGCGCCTGGGTGCTCGATGTTCTGACCGACGAAGGCTACATCCGTGGCTATGACAAGGTCGAAGACAGCAAGCACCCGGAGCTGGAAATCAGCCTGAAATACTACGAAGGCGTTCCGGTGATCCGCGAGCTCAAGCGCGTCTCCAAGCCTGGCCGTCGTGTGTATATGGGCTCGAAAGAGATCCCCTCGGTCCGTCAGGGCCTGGGTGTTTCCATCGTTTCCACACCGCGCGGTGTCATGTCGGATGCAAATGCACGCTCTGCCAATGTTGGTGGCGAAGTGCTTTGCACGGTCTTCTAAGGAGGTCCTGCGATGTCCCGTATTGGTAAGAAACCGGTCGAGCTGCCCGCAGGTGTTACCGCCTCCGTGTCCGGCCAGACCATCGAAGTGAAGGGGCCCAAGGCCACCCGCAGCTTCACCGCCACCGACGACGTGACCCTCAAGGTCGAAGACAACGTTGTCACCATCGAGCCGCGCGGCAAGTCCAAGCGCGCCCGCCAGCAGTGGGGCATGTCCCGCACCATGGTCGGCAACCTTGTGACCGGCGTCACGAGCGGCTTCAAGAAAGAGCTGGAAATCCAGGGCGTGGGTTACCGAGCTCAGATGCAGGGCAACACCCTGAAGCTGAACCTCGGCCTCTCCCACGAGGTGAACTACGACGTCCCCGCGGGCGTCACCGTCACCTGCCCGAAGGTCACCGAGATCGTGATCGAGGGCACGGATGAGCAACTCGTCGGTCAGGTCGCGGCCAATATCCGCGACTGGCGCAAGCCCGAGCCCTACAAGGGCAAAGGGATCCGCTATAAGGGCGAGTTCATCTTCCGCAAGGAAGGCAAGAAGAAGTAAGGACGCAGACAATGGCAAACAGCAAACGAGACCTGTTCTTGAAGCGCCGCCTGCGCGTTCGGAACAAACTGAAGAAAATGGCAGATGGGCGTCCGCGCCTGTCCGTGCACCGCTCCGGCAAGAACATCAGCGTTCAGCTGATCGACGATCTGGAAGGGCGCACTCTGGCCTCCGCCTCGACCCTCGAGAAGGATCTGGGCGTCGTCGGCAAGAACAATGTCGAAGCCTCCGCCAAGGTGGGTGCGGCGATTGCCGAGCGGGCCAAGAAGGCCGGTGTCGAAGAGTGCTATTTCGACCGCGGCGGCTTCCTCTTTCACGGCAAGGTGAAGGCTCTGGCCGACGCCGCCCGCGAAGGTGGTCTGAAGTTCTAAGGCCTTCGCGTGGCACCTGCTGCGCGAGGACAAACAACACCGTAGGGCGCTCCGCCGGGGCGCCCTCGATGATCCGGGGCCGGGTCCGGTCACCAGGATTGACCCAAATTCAAACGCAAGGAGCCCGCAATGGCAGAGCGTGATAACCGCCGGGGACGTCGTGACGATCGCGATGAGACCCCTGAATTTGCAGACCGTCTGGTCGCAATCAACCGTGTGTCCAAGACCGTCAAGGGCGGTAAGCGCTTCGGCTTTGCCGCGCTTGTTGTCGTCGGCGATCAGCGGGGCCGTGTGGGCTTCGGCAAGGGCAAAGCCAAAGAGGTGCCCGAGGCGATCCGCAAGGCCACCGAGCAGGCCAAGCGTCAGATGATCCGCGTGCCCCTGCGGGAAGGCCGGACGCTGCACCATGACATGGAAGGCCGCCATGGCGCCGGCAAGGTCATGATGCGCACCGCTCCGCAAGGTACCGGGATCATCGCCGGTGGTCCGATGCGTGCCGTGTTCGAAATGCTGGGTGTTCAGGACGTGGTGGCCAAGTCCATCGGCTCTCAGAACCCCTACAACATGATCCGCGCCACGCTGAACGGCCTGACGAAGGAAACCAGCCCCCGGATGGTCGCGCAGCGTCGCGGCAAGAAGGTGTCTGACATCCTCAAGAAGCCCGAAACCGAGGCGGCTGCAGAGCCGGCCGAAGCGTAAGGAGAGCGGACCATGGCAAAAACCATCGTCATCAAGCAGATCGGCTCCCCGATCCGCCGCCCGGAAAAGCAGCGTCAGACGCTGATCGGCCTGGGCCTGAACAAGATGCACCGTGTGCGTGAACTCGAAGACACCCCGGCAGTGCGCGGCATGATCAACAAGATCCCGCACATGGTCGAGATCATCGAGGAAAAAGGGTAAGGCACCCGCCTTCCGATTTCATTTCAAGACATTCAAAAGGCCCCGCGAGTTCTGTGGGGCCTTTTTTCGTTTAGGGTTGGGTGAGGGGGATCTCGCCCGGATCGGCTTGACGGTGCCACCAACAGTGTCGGGGGCCAGCGCGACACGTGGCAAAACACTCAGTGCGCCGATCCGGACGGGAACGATGTGAGGATCAACCTGAATGGCAGCGTCGCCTCGATTGCCACGGGTACACCGGGTTGCGGGATCGAGACCCCGGACGCCCTTTCTGTCTGTTTCGCGTAGGACGCTCGCCCCTCGATGTGTTTGCTGCCATCACGGATGTGAGGCTCGCCACGACCCTCGTTCCCGCCGATCTCGCCCTCTTCGACATCGTAGGCTCACAGTCCTATGTCGGCTTCACCGGCTCGACGGGTGGCGCGAGTATCGTGCGTCAGGTCCGCAGCTTTGACCTCCGTGTGGCGCCCCTTCCGATCCCTGCGTTCTTCCCCTTAGCGGTGCTGGGGATCGGCGCGCTGAGGCTGTTGCGACGCCACCAGCGCCGGGCCTATATCAGCGCCGCAAGTGACACCCCAAAACGACAACGCCCCGGAGATCCGGGGCGTTTTTCTGTGGGCGGCACGACGCCACCATGATGGGGCAGTTCACCCCTGAATATTGTAGACCGCCGACTGGCTGCCATCGCGGCGGTTGAAGACGACGCTCTCGCCATCGATACTCGGGACCGAGCAGAACTCCCGGCCTGTCAGGCGCTCCGGCGCGCTGTAGGTGCTGCAGATCTCTGCGCCGTCCACCGTGTAGGCTCCGACAATCTCTTCGCCGCCCAACATGCCACCGACCGAGCCATCGGACATGAATTTGAATGTGGTGCCATCGGCGGCAACGAGGCTCTTGCCGATGAACGGGTCGACCGCTGTGGCCATGGACATGTCTTCCGTGGGCGCGCAGGCGCTGAGGACACAGGCAGTTGCAATGGTGGCTATGAAATACTTCATTGGCTAATCTCCGTCTTCGATAGGGGGCCAGCGTGGCACGCTATACCCCCTCGCCACAAGGATTTTTCCCGCTGCACTGCCGCATTGCAGATGTGCCGGGAAGCACTCCTGGAGCGAATGCAAGGCGCGGTGGCCCTTGCATTGCGGGCCCGTGGACTGCGCAGGACAGACCCAAAACGTGCCGAGCTTGGTCCGCGCACCGACCCAAGTGGGGGCATCTGCGCGCGCCAGAGCGGGAAGGGCTTGAACCATGGCCCGCGCCCGCGTATACGCCCCCGGTGGTCTTAGGACCCGAGTCTAAAAACAAGCAAGAAACGCCGAGGTCGGGGGCTTTCGCTTCGATCCCCGCATCCGGCAAGGAGAAGCGATATGAAACTCAACGAACTGCGCGACAATCCCGGCGCAACCAAACCCCGCAAGCGCGTTGGCCGTGGCCCGGGCTCCGGCATGGGTAAAACCGCCGGTCGCGGGATCAAGGGTCAGAAGTCCCGTTCGGGTGTGGCGATCAAAGGGTACGAGGGTGGCCAGATGCCGCTCTACCAGCGCCTGCCGAAGCGTGGCTTCAACAGCCGCAACAAGAAGAGCTACGCCGTGGTGAACCTGGGCCTGATCCAGAAATTCATCGAAGCGGGCAAGCTCGACGCCTCCGCACCGATCACCGAGGACACGCTGCTGGCCTCCGGCCTGATCCGTCGCAAGCTGGACGGTGTGCGCGTGCTGGCCAAGGGCGAGCTGACTTCCAAGGTCGAGCTGACCGTGACCGGCGCCTCCAAATCCGCCGTGGACGCGGTTGAGAAGGCCGGTGGCTCCCTTTCGGTCACATCTGCGCAGGCGGCTGCGTAACCGGTTGTGAGCGGCCCGAGCGGTCCTTACATCTGATATCAGTTTTCCAACGCCGCCTGACCGGGAAACGGTTTGGCGGCGTTGTTCATTAGACGCCCATCATACGGCCCCGAGGAACGAGATATGGCATCAGCAGCAGAGCAAATGGCCGCCAACATGAGCTGGAGCGCCTTGGGGAAGGCGACTGAGCTCAGGCAGCGGATCTTCTTCACCCTGGGTCTTTTGATCGTGTACCGGCTGGGAACCTATATCCCGGTGCCGGGGATCGACGGCGCGCAGTTGCGGGAGTTCATGGACCAGGCAGCCGCCGGTCTGGGTGGCGTTCTGAACATGTTCACCGGCGGTGCGATCTCCCGGATGGGGATCTTCGCGCTGGGGATCATGCCCTATATCTCGGCCTCGATCATCGTGCAGCTTCTGACGGCCATGGTGCCGCAGCTTGAGCAGCTGAAGAAAGAGGGCGAACAGGGCCGCAAGAAGATCAACCAATACACGCGCTACGGCACGGTGTTTCTGGCGACCTTCCAGGCCTATGGGCTGGCGGTGAGCCTTGAATCCGGCGGTCTGGTGACCGATCCGGGCTGGTATTTCCGCGCGGCCTGCGTGATCACCCTTGTGGGCGGCACCATGTTCCTGATGTGGCTGGGCGAGCAGATCACCCAGCGCGGCATCGGCAACGGCATCTCGCTGATCATCTTCGTGGGGATCATCGCTGAACTGCCCGCCGCTCTGGCGCAGTTCTTTGCCTCGGGCCGCTCCGGTGCGCTCTCGACCCCAGTGATCCTGGGCGTGGTGGCCATGCTGCTGGGCACGCTGGTCTTCGTGGTCTTCATGGAGAGGGCGCTGCGCAAGATCCACATCCAGTACCCGCGCCGTCAGGTCGGGATGAAGATGTATGACGGAGGGTCCTCGCACCTGCCGGTGAAGATCAACCCCGCCGGCGTGATCCCCGCGATCTTTGCCAGCTCGCTCCTGCTGCTGCCGACGACGATCAGCACCTTCTCGGGCGGGCAATCGGGACCGATCATGTCGACGATCCTCGCCTATTTCGGGCCAGGGCAGCCGCTCTACCTGCTGTTCTTTGCGGGCATGATCATCTTCTTCACCTATTTCTACACCGCCAATGTCTCGTTCAAGACCGAGGATGTGGCTGACAATCTCAAGAACCAGAACGGCTTCATTCCGGGGATCCGCCCGGGCAAGAAGACCGAGGAATATCTCGATTATGTGGTGAGCCGCATCCTCGTGGTGGGCTCGGGATATCTGGCGCTTGTCTGTCTCATCCCCGAGATGGTGCGGACGGAACTGGCCATCACGGCCTATTTCGGCGGGACCTCGATCCTGATTATCGTGTCGGTGGGGATGGACACTGTCCAACAAATCCAGTCCCATCTGCTGGCGCACCAATACGAAGGGCTTATTGAAAAGTCCCAGCTGCGCGGCAAGAAACGCGGCAAAGGGAAGAGGAGCCCGGCACGTCGATGAACATTATTCTGCTTGGGCCTCCGGGGGCCGGTAAGGGAACACAGGCCGCACGGCTTGTGAGCGAGCGCGGCATGGTCCAGCTCTCCACGGGTGACATGCTCCGGGAGGCGCGCGCCTCCGGTACGGAGATGGGCCAGAAGGTCGCCGCGATCATGGACTCAGGTGGCCTTGTCACCGATGAGATCGTGATCGGCCTGATCGAGGAAAAGCTGCAATTGGCGGAGGGCAACGGTTTCATCTTCGACGGCTTCCCGAGAACGCTTGGCCAGGCGGACGCCCTCGGCGCGCTGCTAGAAAAGATGGGTCAGAGCCTCGACTGCGTGGTCGAGCTTGCGGTCAACGACGAGGTTCTCGTCGACCGGATCGTCAACCGGGCCAAGGAAGCCGCCGCCGCCGGCGAGCCGGTGCGGGCCGATGACAACGCGGAAAGCCTCAAGAAACGGCTGATCGAATACTACAAGAAGACCTCGCCGCTGATCGGCTATTACCACGCGCACAAAGCGCTGCGCTCGGTGGATGGACTGGCCGAGATTGATGTGGTTGCGGGCGAGATCAAGAAAACTCTTGACAGCATTTGAATTGGGTTGACCTCCGGTCTGAACGGGCCTAGGTCAACGCATCCCGGGATGGGCGATTCCTCGTCCGGTTGTCCCGGTCCGGGCCCGTGGAGCCTCCACGGGCTTTTGGTTGTGAAAAAAGGTTCTGGAACCACGGAACCGCAACGAAAAGGAAAGACGATTTGGCACGTATCGCTGGCGTGAACCTGCCCACGGGCAAGCGCGCACCCATCGCCCTCACCTACATCACCGGGATCGGCCCCAGCTCCGCGAAAGCGATCTGCGAAGCGGTCGGTATCGAAGAGAGCCGTCGCCTCAACGAGCTGTCGGATGGTGAGATCCTCGCGATCCGCGAGCATATCGACGCGAACTACACGGTCGAAGGTGACCTGCGTCGCGAGACCCAGATGAACATCAAGCGTCTGATGGATCTGGGCTGCTATCGCGGTCTGCGTCATCGCCGCAACCTGCCTGTGCGCGGCCAGCGCACCCACACCAACGCTCGCACCCGCAAAGGCCCCGCAAAGGCCATTGCCGGCAAGAAGAAGTAAGGGGAGGGCGCAGATATGGCACGTGACAAGCAGCGCACGAAGAAAAAAGAACGCAAGAACATCGCCGCAGGCGTGGCGCATGTGAACAGCTCGTTCAACAACACCAAGATCCTCATCTCCGATGTGCAGGGCAACGCGATTTCGTGGTCCTCCGCAGGGACGATGGGCTTCAAGGGCTCGCGTAAATCCACCCCCTACGCCGCCCAGATGGCCGCCGAAGACGCGGGCAAGAAAGCACAGGAACATGGCGTGAAGACGCTCGAGGTTCAGGTGCAGGGTCCCGGGTCCGGTCGTGAGAGCGCGCTGCGTGCTCTGGCCGCGGTCGGGTTCAACATCACGGCGATCCGTGACGTGACCCCGATTGCCCATAACGGCTGCCGCCCGCCGAAGCGCCGCCGCGTCTAAGGCACAGACTATCTACCCGAGGGCCGCGGCATGTCCCGTGGCCCTTGGTGTCAATTTTACCTCGGGCGTCTCTGGCAACGGATCACCGCTGGAGACAGGCATGGAGGCGACACCTATGATCCATAAGAACTGGCAAGAACTGATCAAACCGACCCAGCTTGAGGTCAAGCCGGGCAATGAGCCCGCACGGCAGGCCACGGTTGTGGCAGAGCCGCTCGAGCGCGGCTTTGGCCTGACGCTGGGCAACGCCCTGCGCCGGGTTCTGATGTCCTCGCTGCAAGGCGCGGCCATCACCAGCGTGCAGATCGATAACGTGCTGCATGAGTTTTCCAGCGTTGCAGGCGTGCGCGAGGATGTCACGGATATCGTGCTGAACCTCAAGCAGGTCTCCATGCGCATGGAAGTCGAAGGTCCCAAGCGGGTTTCGATCTCGGCCAAAGGGCCGCGGGTTGTGACCGCGGGCGATATTTCCGAGAGCGCGGGTATCGAGGTTTTGAACCGCGAGCACGTGATCTGCCACCTGGATGACGGGGCGGATCTGTTCATGGAACTGATCGTCAACACCGGCAAGGGCTATGTCTCGGCGGACAAGAACCGTCCCGAGGACGCGCCGATCGGCCTGATCCCGATCGATGCGATCTACTCGCCGGTCAAGAAGGTCTCCTATGACGTGCAGCCGACCCGCGAGGGGCAGGTGCTCGACTATGACAAGCTGACCCTCAAGCTCGAAACCGATGGCTCCGTCAGCCCGGACGATGCCGTGGCCTATGCCGCGCGGATCCTTCAGGACCAGCTGTCGGTGTTCGTGAACTTCGACGAGCCCGAAGCGGCGCGCAGCCAGACCGAAGAAGACGATCTGGAATTCAACCCGCTGCTGCTCAAGAAGGTCGACGAGCTCGAGCTGTCGGTGCGGTCTGCGAACTGCCTCAAGAACGACAACATCGTGTATATCGGGGATCTCATCCAGAAAACCGAAGCCGAGATGCTGCGCACGCCGAACTTCGGCCGCAAGTCGCTCAACGAGATCAAGGAAGTGCTCTCGGGCATGGGGCTGCATCTGGGGATGGATATCCTCGACTGGCCGCCTGAGAACATCGAGGATCTGGCGAAGAAATTCGAAGATCAATTCTGATCGGATCGGCGGGGCAACCCGCCGGCCCACCCCCGGGCATCCCGCCCCAAGGAGAGCGGCTGACACGCATCGGCTGCCGGACAAAGCAAAACAAAGCTACGGAGTAAGAAAATGCGTCACGCGAGAGGCTATCGCCGCCTGAACCGCACCCATGAGCACCGCAAGGCCCTGTTCGCCAACATGGCCGGGTCGCTCATCGAACATGAACAGATCAAGACGACTTTGCCGAAAGCAAAGGAACTGCGTCCGATCATCGAGAAAATGATCACGCTGGCCAAGCGTGGGGACCTCCATGCGCGCCGCCAGGCGGCCGCTCAGCTCAAGCAGGACGCCTATGTGGCGAAGCTGTTTGACGTGCTGGGCCCGCGCTATGCCGAGCGTCAGGGTGGTTATGTCCGCATCATGAAGGCTGGCTTCCGCTATGGCGACATGGCTCCGATGGCGATCATCGAGTTTGTCGACCGGGATGTGGACGCAAAAGGCGCGGCTGATAAAGCCCGCGTCGAGGCGGAAGAAAACGCCCTTTAATTCAGCGAGTATAGCTCGAAGATGTAAAAAACCCCGCCAGAAGCGGGGTTTTTTTTGACGTGTGGTCAGATCCGTTAATTCGGCTCTGAGACCTTGGCTTTTCGCTGCTGACGTTCGGCTTCAATACGATCCGAAATGTCATCGATGAGGGCCTCGAGACACGTGTCATCAACAGGCGAACCGCCCATAAACTCTAGCAAATCTTCCCGGGCGGCGTCGGGCAATGCCATGACGCGCGCAAACAGGCCCGGACTTATTTTTGCGGGCATTCGATACCTCGTTACAACCTTCGGTAGAATAGTTTTGAAGCTTGACGTGGATTCTCGCAACTTGTCTAAAAAGACATGTCCACGAAACTCGGCATAGATCTGGAATTGCATCAACTGGGGCTTCTTTCCCCGGCTGGCTACTATATCGGCCTGCATATCCGGTTCGCCGCCCCCCTCATGGACTACCAGACCTATCCCCAGGAATGGAAAGACCGCTACACCGAGCAGGCCTATGCCCTGCGCGACCCCCTTTTGGCGTGGGGCTTCGGGATGACCGGGGCCACTAGGTGGAGCGAGATCGGAATACCCGATCCGTTTGGCATCCTCAAAGATGCTGCTCGGTTCGGGCTGAACTATGGTGTCGCCGTCTCTTGCGGCGAGATCAAATCGCGGACCATCGCCGGAGCTGCCCGGTCGGACCGTGAATTCACGGATGACGAAATCTCGGCCATCCAAGCGATTGTTCTGCGGCTTCACGACACCACGACGCCGCCGGACAGCCTCACCAAGGCACAGATCGAAGCGCTCGGCCATATTGCGGCCGGCGACCGTCACACCGCAGCTGCTGCCAAGCTGGGTATTTCTGAAAGTGCGTTGAAAGCTCGCCTGACTGCGGCGAGACAGAAGCTGATGGCACGTACCACAGCCGAAGCCATTCAGCGGGCAAAGGATTACCGGTTGCTCTGACGGGCGTCGTTTCGGTCGACTGACTATCGACCCACCACAAACTGGAGACTGACCCATGCAAACCACCACTCTTTCGTTCGAAAATCTGCACAACCATGGCGAGTTATTTGCGAATCTTTTTCGCGCTAGACGGCAGTCGTTCATCGTCCAGAACAAATGGGACCTGCCGGAGGCCATGGGCATGGAGTATGATCAATACGACACGCCCGCGAGCCGCTGGGTGGCCGTTCACGAATTCGGCGAGGTCTATGCCGGCATCCGGCTGACCCCCACCACGGCGCGCTGCGGGATCTACACCTACATGATCCGGGACGCCCAGATGGGCCTGTTGGATTCCATCCCGCAGGACTTGCTCTATGGTCCCGCGCCGGTGGACGAGAGCATCTGGGAATCGAGCCGGGTGTTCGTTTCGCACACGACGCCGCAGAAGATCCGTCGCCGGGTGCACGCCTTCCTGATCGGCGAGATGACCAAGGCCGCCCGCGACAACGGCGCCTCCAAGGTGATCGGGCTTGTCCCGGCGGTCTGGACTCGCTTTGCCGACCGGCTGGGGCTCGATATCGAACCCGCGGGCCGCATCATGGAGATCGACGGTGTCGACAACCAATGCGTCTCCATCGATCTGACCCGCAAGCTGCACTGATCCCGGCGCTTGGGATGCTTGTGTAAGACCCCCGGAGGGCGCATATCATCGGAGCATGCTGCCACGTTTCTGCTCCTTGCGCCCTCTGGTTTCGCCCTCACCCCGCGCCGTGCCCGAGCGCGTGTCTGCCTCGGCGGGGCGGGGCTGAGATGGCGGACCTCTTTGACACGGATGAGGACGAGGCCGAAGCGGCCCCGCGGCCCCTGGCCGACCGACTGCGCCCGGCGCAGCTCTCCGAGGTCATCGGACAGGATCACCTTCTGGATGAAGAGGGTCCGCTGGGTGCCATGCTGGCCGGCGGGTCGCTCGGCTCGGTAATCTTCTGGGGCCCGCCCGGCGTGGGCAAGACCACCATCGCCCGGCTCCTCGCCCATGAGACCGATCTGGAATTCGTGCAGATCAGTGCGATATTCACCGGTGTGCCGGAACTGCGCAAAGTCTTCGATGCCGCGCGCCTGCGCCGCCGCTCGGGGCAGGGCACGCTGCTCTTCGTGGATGAGATCCACCGCTTCAACAAGGCCCAGCAGGACGGCTTTCTGCCCCATATGGAGGACGGCACGATCCTGCTGGTGGGCGCGACCACTGAGAACCCGTCCTTTGAGCTGAACGCCGCTGTGCTGAGCCGGTCGCAGGTTCTGGTGCTGCACCGGCTGGACCTTGCCGCGCTGGAAAAACTCGCCGCTCGGGCCGAGAGCCTGCTGGGCGCGGCCCTGCCGCTGGATCCAGGGGGGCGGGCGGCCCTGCTGGAGATGGCCGATGGGGACGGGCGCGCGCTTTTGAACCTGATCGAACAGATCTCCCGCTGGACCCCGGAGGCCCCGCTCGATGCCAAGGCGCTGGGGCAGCGTCTCAGCCAGCGCGCGGCGCAATACGACAAGTCCGGGGACGGGCATTACAACCTGATCTCGGCGCTGCACAAATCCGTACGCGGCTCGGACCCGGAGGCCGCGCTTTATTGGCTGGCGCGGATGCTGACGGCAGGCGAGGACCCGCGCTACCTGATGCGGCGGATCACCCGGATGGGTGTCGAGGATATCGGCCTCGCCGATCCCCAGGCCCAGCGGCTCTGTCTGGATGCGTGGCAGACCTATGAGCGGCTGGGCAGCCCCGAGGGGGAGCTCGCCATCGCGCAGGCGGTGCTCTATCTCGCGCTGGCGCCGAAATCCAACGCGTCCTATACGGCCTACAAGGCGGCCATGAAGCTTGCGAAATCCAGCGGCTCGGCCCCGCCGCCCAAGCATATCCTGAACGCGCCCACGGCCCTGATGAAGGCCGAAGGCTACGGCGCGGATTACGCCTATGATCATGATGCCGAGGACGGGTTCTCGGGGCAGAACTACTTTCCGGATGACATGCCGCGGCCGGATCTCTTTGCCCCGGTCGAGCGCGGGTTCGAGCGGGATCTGGCCAAGCGCATGGCCTATTTCAACAAGCTCCGCGCCAAGAGGCAGAGTTGACATCCGCCGCCACAGCGCGGACAGAACGCCCATGATACCAACGCTTGCACAGGTCGCCCTCGGGGGCGCGGTCGGGGCCAGCTGCCGCTGGCTGCTCGGGGTGTGGATCCTGCGGATGACAGGGCCCACGGCCATTCCCGTCGCCGTGATGTCCGCCAATATCGTGGGCTCCTTCATCATGGGGGTGTTCGTGGTGCTGGCGGCCCATAAGGGGCTGACACATCTGTCCCCGCTGGTGATGACCGGGCTTCTGGGCGGGTTCACGACCTTCTCGGCCTTCTCGCTGGAAACGGTGACTCTGATCGAGCGCGGCCAGATGAGCCATGCCGCGATTTATGTTCTGGCTTCGGTGTGCCTCTCGGTGGGCGGACTCTTTGCGGGGCTGACCGTGGCCCGGGCGGTGCTGACTTGAGCGGTGTGCAAACCTTGATGGTCGAGCCGGACGAGGGCGATCAGCGGCTCGATCGCTGGCTGCGACGGCGGTTTCCCCATGTGGGGCAGGGCCGGATCGAGAAGATGTGCCGCAAGGGCGAGCTGCGCGTGGATGGCGGGCGGGTGAAGCCCGCCACGCGGGTCCAGACCGGCCAGTCCGTGCGCATCCCGCCCCTGCCGGAGCCGGGCGACATCACCGCCCGTCCCGCGCGGCCCAAGGTCTCGGAGGCCGATGTCGAGATGCTGCAAAAGGCCGTCCTGTATCGCGACGACCATATCCTTGCATTGAACAAACCCGCCGGGCTGCCCGTGCAGGGTGGTTCCGGGCAGGACCGGCATCTGGACGGCATGTCCGAGGCGCTGTGCTTCGGGTTCGAGGATCCGCCGCGCCTGGTGCATCGGCTCGACAAGGACACCTCCGGGGTTCTGCTCATGGCGCGGACCCGGCGGAGTGCGGCGGCGCTGACGGCGGCGTTCCGGGCGCGCGAGACGCGCAAGATCTATTGGGCGGCAGTGGCCGGGGTGCCCCATCCGCAGATGGGCACGATCCGTTACGCTCTGGTCAAGGCCCCGGGGCATGGCCGGCATGGCGAAGGCGAGAAGATGCTCTGCATCGACCCGCGCCAGATGGCGGCCCATCCGGACGCCAAGCGCGCCACGACCGATTACGCGGTCCTCTCGGCGCTGGGGCGGCGGGTGTCCTGGTGCGCGCTGGTGCCTGTCACCGGGCGGACCCACCAGCTCAGGGCGCATATGGCCGAGCTGGGGCATCCGATCATCGGCGATGGCAAATATGGCGGTTCCGGGCAGGAAAATCTTGGCGATGGCTGGGGCGCGCAACTGGGCGGCGAGATGTCCAAGAAGCTGCATCTGCATGCGCGGCACCTGAGCCTGACGCATCCGGTGACCGGCGCGCGGCTGTCGCTGACCGCGCCGCTCTCGCCCCATATGACCCGCACGTGGGACGCGCTGGGCTGGGAGGCGCGCGATGTGCCGGTGGATCCGTTCGAGGAGCTTGAATGAGCCTGCGGCTGGTGGTGTTCGATGTGGACGGGACGCTGGTGGACAGCCAGGGCCAGATCCATCAGGCCATGGAAGACGCCTTTGCAGCGCTCGGCCTGACCCCGCCCGACCGGGCGGCGGTGCTGGGCATCATCGGCCTGTCCCTGCCTCAGGCCATGGCGGTGCTTGTCCCGGCCGAGCCCGAGGACGTGCAGACCCGGCTCGTTGCCGCCTATAAGGAGGCCTATTTCACCCGCCGCACCCAGGGCGGGGCGGAGGCGGCCTCCCCGCTGTATCCCGGGGCGCGCGCGGCGCTGGAGGCGCTGGCGCAGCAAGAGGACGTGCTGCTCGCCGTCGCCACGGGCAAGTCCCGGCGCGGGTTGGAGCATCTGCTCGACGCGCATGCCTTGCGCCCCTTTTTCATCTCGACCCAGGTGGCGGATGATCACCCGTCCAAGCCCCATCCCTCGATGCTCTGGCAGGTGCTGTCCGAGACCGGCGTCGCGGCGGAGGCGGGCGTCATGCTGGGCGATACGAGTTTCGACATGGAGATGGGCCGCGCGGCGGGGTTGTCCTCGCTGGGGGTCAGCTGGGGCTACCACCCGGCGGCCACCCTGCGCGACCATGGCGCGGTCGATGTGCTGCCGGAATTCGGCGCGCTGCTGCCTGCGCTTAACACGATCTGGAGGATGACATGAGCAGTTGGGCTCCGAAACGGTTCTGGACCGATGCCGAGGTGCTGGCCTGCGGCGAGGGGTATGAGGTGCAACTGGACGGGCGCAGCGTGAAGACGCCGCTCAAGACCCGGCTCGTCGTGCCGACCGAGGCCTTCGCGCAGAAGATCGCCGCCGAGTGGCAGGCGCAAGAAGAGCTGATCGATCCCAAGACCATGCCTTTCACCCGCGCGGCCAATGCGGCGCTCGACAAGGTGACGGTGCAGCGGGTCGAGGTGGCGGACATGCTGGCAGCCTATGGCGGCACCGATCTGCTGTGCTACCGCGCGACCGACCCGGAGGGATTGCGCATGCGGCAGGCGGCGGGCTGGGACCCGCTTCTGGACTGGGCGTCCGAGACCTATGGCGCGCGGTTGCAGGTGACGGCCGGGATCGTGCCCGTGGACCAGTCGCCGGAGGCTCTCGCCAGGCTCTCTGCGGCGGTGCACAGTTACGCCCCCTTTGCGTTGACGGGGCTCCATGATCTGATCGCGATCTCCGGGTCGCTGGTGCTCGGCCTGGCCGTCGCGCGGGGGCGACTGACGGCGGAAGAAGGGTTCGATCTGTCGCGAATCGATGAGAATTGGCAGATCGAACAATGGGGCGAGGACGAGGAAGAGGCCGAGCTTGTTTCCTTGAAGCGAACAGACTACCTGCGCGCAAAAGAAATTTTCGACCTGTCGCAACGTCAACCGGACGCCTGACGCGCGTCTCCCCCAGGGCGGGTGCGCAGCGCCGATTTCCAAACGGCTTTTGTCGCGCCTAATCCCCACCAAAAAGCTCTGCTTTTACCGATATTTGTCCCCAGTATGCGGCCCTTTTGAGTGCAGCCGCGTAATTTCTGGGCATTTCCCCGGTGCGCAATCGCCCTAGCATAGGCCCTAGGGGAATGTTTCAGCCCACTCTTGACGTTATTTTGGGAAGATGCCCAATTTGTGACGCTGGTGGGAGGGGTGTTCCCTTCCGTAACGTTAAAACTGACCGCAAAGGTCAAAGGCGCTGCCTTGCTCAGCGTCCCATCAGGATGAGGAAAAAATGAAAAAAACCGTACTCTTTAGCGCTTTGGCTGTCGCGGGGCTCGCGGCCAGTGGTGCTGCTGCGGACACGCTGGAAGAGGTCAAGGCGCGTGGCGCCGTCAACTGCGGTATCAGCACCGGTCTGGTTGGCTTTGCGTCTCAGGATGCGAATGGCGACTGGCAGGGTTTTGACGTGGCCGTGTGCCGCGCCGTGGCTGCCGCTGTCTTTGGCGACCCGGCTGCCGTGAATTTCAACCCGGTCACCAACCAGGTGCGGTTCGAGGTTCTGAACTCCGGTGAGATCGACATGTTGGCCCGGAACACCACATGGACCTTCTCCCGTGACGTTGACCTGAAGCTCGAATTCAGCGGCATCAACTACTATGACGGTCAGGGCTTCATGGTGCCCAAGGAGCTGGGCGTGTCCTCGGCGACCGAGCTGGACGGCGCGACCGTGTGCATCCAGAAGGGCACCACGACCGAGCTGAACCTCGCGGACTTCTTCCGCGCCAACAACATCTCCTTCGAGCCGGTGCCGATTTCGACCGCCTCCGAAGCACAGCAGCAGTACCTCGCAGGGGCCTGTGACGTCTACACCACGGACGCCTCCGGTCTTGCGGCCACCCGTGCTGCCTTCGAGAACCCGGGCGACCACGTGGTTCTGCCCGAGATCATCTCGAAAGAGCCGCTCGGTCCGCTCGTGCGTCACGGCGACAATGAGTGGGGCGACATCGTGCGCTGGTCGCTCAACGCGCTGATCGCAGCCGAAGAGCTTGGCGTGACCTCGGCAAATGTCGCCGAACTGTCCGCAGGCACCGACAACCCCGAGATCAACCGTCTGCTGGGCACCGAGGGCAACCTGGGCGAGCAGCTCGGCCTCTCGGCGGATTGGGCCAAGAACGTCATCATGGCCGGTGGCAACTACGGTGAGATCTTCGAGACCCATATCGGTGAGAACACGCCGATCGGTCTGGCCCGCGGGCTGAACGCTCAGTGGACCGAAGGTGGCCTGCTCTACGCACCGCCCTTCCGGTAAACACTCGTAAAGATCGGGCGCAGGGTTTCCTGCGCCCTTTTTATTTTAGGCAATCATAACAGCAAGGCGGCACGCGAAACGACGTGCAAAACAGAACCTTGCGATGCTCCAGGGGCCTCAGATGACGACTTACAGCGATCCGCCACCCAATAGCGGACCCCCCGGCCAATCCTTCCAGCTTGGCATGCTGATCAACGACACCCGATATCGGGGGTACACCTTTCAGTTTCTGGCAACCTGCGCGCTGGTGCTCGGCATCGGCTGGCTGGTGAGCAACGCGATCCAGAACCTCGCGGCACTGGGACAGGACATCAATTTCGATTTCCTCGGGCAGGCGGCCAGCTACGAGATCGACCAGAAGCTGATCCCCTATACCTCGACCGACACCCATATGCGGGCGGCCTTTGTTGGCCTGTTCAACACGCTGCTGGTGGCTTTCCTCGGCTGTGTCACCGCGACCATCCTGGGCGTCGTGGTCGGTGTTCTGCGCCTGTCGCAGAACTGGCTCGTGGCCAAGGTGATGTCGTTCTACGTCGAAATCTTCCGCAATATTCCGGTCCTGATCTGGATCGTCATCGTTTCGGCCGTAATGAGCCAGGCCCTGCCGCAACCGCGGGATTTCCGGGGCGAGGACGCCGAAGCCGCGATGATCCTGTGGGACAGCGTCGCCTTCACCAACCGCGGTGTCTACGTGCCCGCGCCGGTCTGGAACCCGGGCTCGGGCATTGTCGTCGCGACCTTCCTCTTGTCGGTCATCGGCGTGTTTCTGTTCCGGCGTTATGCGCGCAACCTGCTCTTCAACACCGGCCAGCTGCTGCCCACCGGGCGCATCTCGCTGGCGATCCTGGTCCTGCCGACGCTGCTGATGTTCTTCATCATGGGCCGTCCCATCGGTCTGGACTACCCCGAGCTTGGCGGCTTCAACTTCCGGGGCGGGATCAACATCAAGGGCACGCTGATCGCGCTCTGGTTCGGTCTGGCGCTCTATACGGGGGCCTTCATCGCCGAGAACGTCCGGGCAGGGATCCTCGCGGTCTCGAAGGGGCAGACAGAAGCCGCAGCCGCGCTGGGCATGCGCCCGGGCCGGATCATGAACCTGATCGTGCTGCCGCAGGCGCTGCGGGTGATCATCCCGCCGCTGATCTCGCAGTATCTCAACCTGACCAAGAACTCGTCGCTCGCGGCGGCCATTGGCTACATGGATCTGACCGGGACCCTCGGGGGCGTGACCCTGAACCAGACCGGGCGATCTTTTGAATGCGTGCTGTTGCTCATGCTGTTCTATCTGCTGATCTCTCTGAGCATCTCAGCGCTGATGAACGTCTACAACAACGCCGTGAAGCTGAAGGAGCGTTGAGATGAGCAAAGCAAACTCAAATGTCGCCTTCGTCCGCACGACGCAGATCCAGCCGAGTGCGCCGCCCGCCACGGAAGTGGGGGTGGTCGGTTGGTTGCGCAGCAACCTGTTCTACTCGATCCCGTCCACGATCCTGACGGTGCTGACGATCCTGTTTATCTACTGGCTGTCCTCGATCATCCTGCCATGGCTCTTCAACGGGGTCTGGGATGCCGAGTCCATCCGGGATTGCCGCGAGCAGTTGCAGGGCAAGATCGGGGGCTGCTTTGCGGTCATCACCGAGCGCTGGCCGCAGCTGATCTTTGGCAACTACCCGGCGGATGAATACTGGCGCGCGGTTCTGGCCTTTATCGGCCTCTTCATCGCGCTGGCTCCGGTGCTGTTCATCATGCTGCCCCGGAAGCTTCTGTGGTTCACCGGCCTCTTCCCCTTCATCGCCTATTGGCTGATCTGGGGCGGGTCGCTCTGGGTGTCGGTCTTTGCGCTGGTCGGGGTCGTCGTCGGGTACTTCGTGTTCCGGGCTCTGGAAGGGCGGTCCTTCTTCGGTGGGATCGTCGCGTCGCTTGTTGCGACGGTGGTCTTCTGGATCTTCATCGCGCCCCTGCTGAGCGGGGTCTTTGCCTCTATTGTGTCGCTGTCGCTGACACCGGTGGAAAGCCGGTTCATCGGCGGGTTCATGATCAACTTCATCCTCGGGACCTCGGGCATCGTGCTGTCGCTGCCACTGGGGATCGCGCTTGCACTTGGACGGCAGTCGAACCTGCCGATCATCAAGGGCATCTGCGTGGTCTTCATCGAGTTCATCCGGGGCGTGCCGCTGATCACGCTCCTGTTCGTGGCGTCGGTGATGCTGGCCTATTTCCTGCCTCCAGGCACGAATTTCGACCTGGTGCTGCGGGTGATCATCATGATCACGCTCTTTGCCGCGGCCTATATCGCCGAGGCGATCCGGGGCGGTCTCGCAGCCCTACCGCGGGGACAGTACGAGGCGGGCGACAGCCTTGGCCTCGACTACTGGCAATCCATGCGCCTGATCATCCTGCCGCAAGCGCTGAAGATCTCGATCCCCTCTATCGTGAACATCGCGATTGGCCTGTTCAAGGATACGACCCTCGTTTCGATCATCTCGATGTTCGACATGCTGGGGATGATCCAGGGTCCGATCCTGTCCACCACGGAATGGTTCGGCGTCTACTGGGAGCTTCTGGGCTTTGCCGCCCTGCTGTTCTTCGTCTTCTGCTACGGCATCTCGCAATACTCGCAATGGTTGGAGCGGCAGCTTCAAACCGGACATCGTTAAGGAAAGGGCACGAAAATGGCTATGACTGACCAAGCCCCGACAATGACCATCTCTTCTGAGGTGGCGATTGAAATCGACAAGATGAACAAGTGGTACGGGCAATTCCACGTGCTGCGCGACATCGACCTGACCGTGTACCGGGGCGAGCGGATCGTGATCTGCGGGCCTTCGGGCTCGGGGAAATCGACGCTGATCCGATGCATCAACGCGCTGGAAGAGCATCAGGCGGGCTCGATCACCGTGGACGGCACCTTGCTGTCCTCGGATCTCAAGAACATCGACACGATCCGGTCCGAGGTGGGCATGTGTTTTCAGCACTTCAACCTCTTTCCGCATCTGACGATCCTCGAGAACTGCACGCTCGCCCCGATCTGGGTGCGCAAGACCCCCAAGAAAGAGGCCGAGGAGACGGCCATGCATTTCCTGGAAAAGGTCAAGATCCCGGATCAGGCGAACAAGTATCCCGGCCAGCTGTCCGGTGGTCAGCAGCAGCGTGTGGCGATTGCCCGCTCGCTCTGCATGAAGCCGCGGATCATGCTCTTTGACGAGCCGACCTCGGCCCTCGATCCGGAGATGATCAAGGAGGTGCTCGACACGATGATCGAGCTCGCCGAAGAGGGGATGACCATGCTCTGCGTGACCCATGAGATGGGCTTTGCCCGTCAGGTGGCGAACCGGGTGATCTTCATGGATGCGGGTCAGATCGTAGAACAGAACGAGCCCGAAGAGTTCTTCAACAACCCGCAAAGCGACCGGACCAAGCTGTTCCTCAGCCAGATCCTCGGTCACTGAGCTTCGTTCCATTGCGGCAAGGCCCCGGGAACTCCCGGGGCTTTGTCATGTCCGGGTCACGCCCAGATCCGCCGGGATGACGAAGGCGCGCACCTCTCCGGTGCCGGGGGCCAGCGCGGCCCAGTCATCGATCTCGAACTGCAGGACCGTCAGCGCGCAAGTGGGATATTGGGCAAAGCGGTGGTGATCCGGTGCCACCCGGGCCATCTGGTCGGCGAACTCTGCGATCCCCGGGTTATGGGCGATGACCAGCACCTGCGCACCTGTGGCCTCCTGCACCGTCTGCATGAGCATGGCAGGGCCCGCGTGGTAGAGCGTCGGGCGCAGCGTTGCCTCGCCCTCCAGCCCCAACCTGCGCCAGGTTTCCTGCGTGCGCGTGGCGTCGGAACAGAGCACCTCATCAGGCGTCAGGCCCTCTTCGGTGATCCAGCGCCCCAGCGCCTCTGCTCCGCGCCGGCCACGCCCGTTCAGGGGGCGGCTATGGTCGTCGCGCCCGGGCTCGGCCCAGCTCGACTTGGCATGACGTAGAAGAAGAAGTGTTTTCATGGGCGCCTGTGAAAGCTGTTCATGTGAAAGGCCGATTGCGCCTCGGCGCGGCCATAGGTCTTGCTGATCGGGCAGGCGCGGCGCACCGCGCAGCCCCGTCCATGACAATCCAGACCGGCGGGTGTGTCCAGAAAGGATTTGCACAGCGGCACATCATAGGCCGTGGGCGCGAGCGCGCTGACGGGGCAGGCGAGGCGGCAGGGCTGGTGCGTACAGCTCTCACAAGGGTTGGGCGGTGGCGGGGGCAGCTCGATCCGCGCGCGCAGGGCCAGCGCAGCCCGGTAGCTGATCATCAGCCCCGCCGCGTCATGCACCAAGAGCCCCACGGGCGAGACATGGGCGCGTGCGCTCTCCTGTGCCCAGCGGATGAAGGGACGCCAGGGTGGTCCGCCGAACGGAAAGAGCGCCTTGGTCCGGTTGCCCAGACCGCAGGCCCATTGCCCGATCACCCGCCGCGACCAGCGATCCAGCGGATCGGGCGCGCCATCGGTAAACTCGGGCGTGGTCTGCAGATGAACCCAGAAGCCGGGCTCTCGCGGACCAAGAAGGAGCATGGTCCGGGTGCCATCGGGCACGTCCGCATCCCCCTCCGGATGCCATGCGCCAAAAATCGCAAGCTGCCGCGCTGCCGCGTCAGCCTCCAGCGCCGCATAGGAGAGCGTGTCAGCCACTTCGGATCATCGAGCCTGCGCCATGCTCGGTAAAGAGCTCCAGCAGGCAGGCATTGGGCGCGCGCCCGTCGAGGATCACCGCTGCGCGGACCCCGCCCTTGACTGCCGCGACGCAGGTCTCGGTCTTGGGGATCATGCCGCCGGCGATCACGCCGCTCTCGGTCATCTCGGCGATATGCTCGACGGTCAGCTCGGTGACGACCTTGCCGTCGGCATCCTTCACACCCGCCACATCGGTCAGCAGCAAGAGCCGGTCCGCCTTGAGCGCGGCGGCAATCGCGCCCGCCGCCGTGTCGCCATTGATGTTATAGGTCTCGCCCTCGCGGCCCGTGCCGATGGGCGCGATCACCGGGATGATCTCGGAGCGGACAAGCTGCAACAGCGTGTCCGGCGTCACCTCGACCGGGTCGCCGACAAAGCCGAGCGCGGGGTCCGCCGGGTCGCAGACGATCAGGTTGGCGTCCTTGCCGCTCAGCCCGATGGCGCGGCCGCCCTCGCCGTTGATGGCCTGCACCAGCCGCTTGTTCACAAGCCCCGAGAGCACCATCTCGACCACTTCGACCGTGGCCGCATCGGTGACGCGCTTGCCTTTGACGAATTCGGATTTGATGTTGAGCTTGGCCAGCATGTCGTTGATCATCGGGCCGCCGCCATGGACGATCACCGGGTTTACCCCGACCTGCCGCATCAAAACGATGTCGCGGGCAAAGCTTGCCAGCGCCTCGGCATCCCCCATGGCATGGCCGCCGAACTTCACCACGACGATCGCGTCGTCATAGCGCCGCAGGAACGGCACGGCTTCGGAGAGGGTGCGCGCGGTGGCGATCCAGTCGCTTTTCATCGATCTCGTTTTCATCTTGGCTCTGTCTTGGTGGTGCTGCCTGTTACCTGTTTCACGCCCGCCTGCCAAGGCGTAGGGTTGGCGGGAAAGGGTCCTCCGCATGAGTCGTCAGCGTACACTTGTTCTGACCGGTGCAAGCCGGGGTATCGGGCACGCCACGGTCAAGGCGTTCTCCGCCGCGGGCTGGCGCGTGCTGACCTGCTCGCGCCAACCCTTCGATGCGCGCTGCCCCTGGCCGGGCGGGGAGGACAACCATATCCAGCTCGATCTGGCGGACCCGAAGAATACCATCGAAGCCATCGAGACGATCCGGAGCAAGCTTGACGGCAAGCTGGATGCGCTGGTGAACAATGCGGGGATCTCGCCCAAGGGGGAGGGCGGCGCGCGCTTGAACACGCTGGAGACGGATCTGCGCACCTGGGGGCAGGTCTTTCACGTGAATTTCTTCGCGTCCGTTGTTCTGGCACGTGGCTTGCAAACCGAGCTTGCCGCTGCGGGCGGGGCGGTGGTGAATGTCACCTCGATCGCCGGAACGCGGGTGCACCCCTTTGCCGGGGCGGCCTATGCGACCTCGAAGGCGGCGTTGGCGGCGCTGACCCGGGAAATGGCTCATGATTTCGGCCCGCTCGGGGTGCGGGTGAACGCCATCGCGCCGGGAGAAGTGGAGACCTCAATCCTGTCGCCGGGGACGGAGAAAATCGTCGAAAAACTGCCCTTGCGGCGGTTGGGGCAGCCTTCGGAGGTGGCGGCGGCGATCTATTTCCTCTGCTCGGAGCCCGGGAGCTACATCTCGGGGACCGAAATCGAGGTCAATGGCGGGCAGCACGTCTAGCGTCTTGGGGGCCAGCCCCCAAACCCCCGGGATATTTAGAGACTTAAGTCAGACCAATCCGGCGATCAGCGCGCGCAGTGTCGCGATGCCATCGCCCTTGGCGGAACTGGTGAGCAAGAGCTCCGGAAAGGCGGCCGGGTGTTCGGCGAGGCCCTTGCGAACCTGATCGAGGACGCGGTCCTGTTCGTTCACCTTGATCTTGTCGGCCTTGGTGAGCACGACCTGGAATGTCACGGCGGCGGTATCCAGAAGGGCCATGATCTCGTGGTCGACGGCCTTGATCCCATGGCGCGCATCGACCAGCACGAAGGCACGGCGCAGGGTTTGGCGCCCGGTGAGATAGGCTTTCAGCAGGGCTTGCCATTTCGCGACCACGGCCACCGGGGCCTCGGCGAAGCCATAGCCGGGAACGTCCACGAGGTAGCGGTCCGTGCCGAGGCAGAAATAGTTGATCTCCTGGGTGCGGCCCGGGGTGTTTGAGGTGCGGGCCAGTGCCTTGCGCCCGGTCAGGGCGTTGATCAGGGAGGATTTGCCCACATTGGAGCGCCCGGCAAAGCAGACCTCCAACCGGTCCGCGGGGGGCAGTCCGTTCATCGCCACCACGCCTTTGAGGAAGGTGACGTCGCCGGCAAAGAGCTTGCGGCCCGCCTCGAGGCGCGCTGCATCGGGCTCGGGCGTCAGCGGGAAGGGAAGACTGGTCACGTGATAACCTCGCAGGGCGCGCCGATTGCGATCTCGCCCGGGGTTTTGACGACGCCGTAGACGGCGAAATCCTGATGTCCCCAACCTTCGCGCAGGGCGGCCAGCGTGTCTGCGTCACGCAGCCCGGTCTCGGGATTGGCCATGGTGGCGGTGCACCGTTCGATCCGGTCGATCACTTCAAGCTCGGCGGTGCCGATGCGCAGGGTGCGACCGATCCATTCGAATTCTTCCCAAGGGCCGAGGCCGTCCAGCCAGATGTTCCCCCGCCAACGCAGGGGCGAGATGTCATGGCCCAGTTTCTGGGCAACCGCGCGGTGCGAGGCATAGTTGCAGAGACTGACAGTCGGTTCCGGGGAATCCGTGTATCCACGATCGTCATTGCGGACGAGCCCCACGGGCTGCGCGCGGTTCGCGGGGCACAGCGGTGCGATCCAGTCGAGGAACATCGCCGCGTCCTGATCCGGTTTGAAGGTCAGATCCGGACGCTCCGGGTGGGTGAGCGTGACGGTTTGCCCATCCGTATGGAGCCGCGCCCGCAGGGCTGCGAGTGCGGGAGCCTTGGCCACGCGCAAGAAGTTTGCGCAAGAGGCCCATCCCGGGCCATCGAGCTTCGCAGCTTCGTGCTGGACCGCCCAAAGACGGTCGCCGGGCAGGGTCTTGCCAACCTCCAGCCCGGCTTGTTTCAGCGCCTCAACCCCGTGCGATTTGATCGGGTGGCGCCAGATGTCGGCGATGGTGCCGGTCACTTATCCTCCGTCGGCTTCTTTTTCTTGAAGCTCGCGGTGATGTTGCCAAAGACGTCAGGTTTGTAGCCGTGGCGCCGCATGATGAAATACTGCTGGCTGAAGGTGATCACGTTGTTCGCGATCCAGTAGACGATCAGGCCGCTGGCGAAGGTGCCTAGCATGAACATAAACACCCAGGGCAGCCAGGCAAAGATCATCGCCTGTGTCGGGTCGGTGGGCGCCGGGTTCAGTTTCTGCTGCAGCCACATGGAGATCCCGAGCAGCAGCGGCAGAATGCCGATGAAGATCAGTGCGAGGATCGAGCCGGGCTCGGGCGCCGCGTTCGGCAAGAGGCCGAAGAGGTTCATCAGCGAGGTCGGGTCCGGTGCGGACAAATCCTGGAACGGGCCGAAGAACGGCGCGTGGCGCAGCTCGATCGTGACGAAGATCACCTTGTAGAGCGAGAAGAAGATCGGGATCTGCAGCAGGATAGGCAGGCAGCCGGCGGCGGGGTTCACCTTTTCCTTCTTGTAGAGTTCCATCATCGCAACCTGGAGCTTCTGACGGTCATCCCCGGCTTTCTCCTTGAGCTTCTCCATTTGCGGCTGAAGCTCTTTCATGCGGGCCATGGAGACATAGGATTTCCAGGCCAGCGGGAGCAGGAGCGCCTTGATCAGCAGAGTCAGCACGATGATCGCGACACCCATATTGCCGATCAGCAGGTTGAGTTCGTGCAGCACGAAGAAGATCGGCTTGGTCAGGAAGTAGAACCAGCCCCAGTCGATGCTGTCGATGAAGCCCTCGATGCCAAGGGTCTTCTCGTAACCCCGGATGGCCTCCCATTCCTTCGCACCTGCGAAGAGACGGGACTCGACCGTGATCGTCTGGCCCGCCGCCACGCTTTGCGTCGCCAGCCGGGTTTCGGTCTGGTAAATGTCCGCATTGCCCACGTATTTCGCGACCGAGGTGAAGGCTTGCCCCGGTGTCGGGATGAGCGTCGTCATCCAGTTCTTGTCGGTAAAGCCGATCCAGCCGTTTTGCTCGATCTGGGTGACTTCGGCGCGCGCGCCTTCGCGCTCGACAAAATCGTAATCCAGCATGTCGTCATAGTCGGATTCGATCAGGCCGCCATCGGCCATGGCCACGACGCCCTCGTGCAGAACGAAGAAATTCACGGTTTCGGGTTCGCCATGGCGCGCGATGATGCCGTAGGGCTGCATCCGCTGGCTGGTTTCCGTGGGGTTCTCGACGCTTTGCGTGATGGAGAACATGAAGTCCTCATCAATCGCGATGACACGACGGAAAATCAGGCCCGATGGGCTGTCCCAGCGCAGGGTCACGGGACTGTTAACCGAGAGGGTCTCACCGCTCTCGACCGACCAGACAGTGTTCGCGCCGGGCACGTCGTCAAAGGACAGCGCCCCTGCAGGGGCCCAACCATAGAGCGCATAATAGGCACCGGGCTCGTCGACGGGCGACAACAGGCGCACGATGGGCGAATCCGGCTCGAGCGTCTCGTTATACCCTTTGAGGCTGAGATCATCGATGCGACCGCCAAGCAGCGAGATCGACCCTTCGACCGCGGGCGTTTCAATCGGCAGGCGCGGCGCGTCGCTTGTGCTGGCAGTTGCAGCTTGCGGTGCGGCACCCGGGGCCGCCTCGGTGACCGCTGCGGGCGGGGTCAGGGCGACATCCCCACCAGTGGCCTGTTCGGACAGCTGGGCCGGGGCATTCGGATCGGACACGGGCTCTTCCGGAGGAAAGACGAGGAACCAGACCAGGATCACCAGAAAGCTGAGAGCCGTGGCAAGAATGAGGTTCTTATTCTGATCGTCCATCTGGGACCCACACCTGTTAATCTCGGAATAGGTGGGTTCAACCGAGAAGGCAGTGGAAGGTCAAGTCATTTTCCCGAAACTCGCCTTATCCGTGGCATTGCCACGCAAGGGCGTCGTGCGGGGTATGCAGGGCTTAATGGCCCTGCTGACGCTCGATCCGGGGGGGCGGGGCAAGCTTGGCGTTATGGGACTCGAGCCAAGCAAAGGTGTCTTCGAAGGGCATGGGGCGCGCAATGCCGTAGCCTTGGACATGATGACAGCCCAACTGGCCGAGCAGGGAATGCTCGCCGATCGTCTCGACTCCTTCGGCAAGGGCGTCGAGCCCCAGTTGCTGCGCCATGGTGAGGATGGCCGCCACCATGCGCTGTTGCTCGCCATCCTTGTCCACATGGGTCACGAAGGAGCGGTCGATCTTGATCCGGTTGATCCGGAACTGCTTGATCGAGCTGATCGAGGCGTGGCCTGTCCCGAAATCATCCAGATCGATGCCACAGCCCAATTCGCCCAAGGCGCTGATATTGCGCAGGATAATGTCGTCTTCGGTTTGCGAGATCACCGATTCCAGAATCTCAACCGCCAGACGATCCGCCGTCAGGCCAAAGCGGTCGAGCTCCCACTTCACCTTGTCGATCAGATGGGGATTCCGCAGCTCCATCCCGGCAAAGTTTACCCCGATGTTCGGAATGGCGAAACCGCCCCGCTCCCAAGCCACCAGCGCCTTGAGGCCCTGGTACAGCATAACTTCGCTCAGCCGTTCAGTGCGGCCGGTGGCCTCGATCGCAGGAAGGAATTCCGCCGGAGAGACGGTGCCGCGGGTCGGATGCTCCCACCGGGCCAAGGCCTCGAACCCCGTGACCTGCCCGGTTTCCGTGGAAACCTGCGGCTGGAACCATGCAACAATCTCGCCATTCTCGAGTGCTTTGGCCACATCCTCGGCCAGTTCGTGGCTCGCGCGAATCTCGGTCTGCATTTCCGAGGAAAAGAGACGCAGCGCCCCTGCGCCATGGGACCTGGCTTCGACCATGGCGCGCTCCGCCGCCACCAGCAGGCTCGCGGCGGTGGGTTCGGGCGATTTGCTGGCCAGCGCAATCCCGACCGAGGCGCTGACATAGGCGGTCGTGCCATGCACCACCACCGGTTCGCTCAGCGCGCGCTGGATCCGGTCGCCAATGGACAGAATCGAATCGAGCGTCATACCTTGGGACGGTGCGAGGAAGAGCGCATAGGCATCCGCGTCCAGCCGGACAACCGTGTCATTCTCGCGCACCGCGCTGCGCAGGCGCTGGGCGGTCTGGCGGAGCACTTCGTCACCCGCATCCCGCCCCCATCTTTCGTTGAAAGAATGAAACTCATCGATGTCGATCACGAGGCAGGCGGCCGTCCGCGTGCTCGCCCCCGGTGTCGCGAAATACCGGTCCACGATATCCAGCAGGGCGGCTCGGCTCGGCAGGCCCGTCAGCGTGTCGCGCCCGCCTTTGGGCGAGGTCACGACATCCATCGCGCGAAAGGCCAGAACCACGAACGGAATGAGTGTGCTGGCCCCGACCAGCCAGCGAATATCCCGTGTCGAATAGGAAATCGCCACAAAAAGAGGAATAAACCCAACAAGTAAGGCCGGATCGCGGAGCAGCTGCCGACCAGTGTTCTTCAAAGTGTCCAAAAGACGCGAAACCAAAACACATGCCTCTTCTTGCGCGCACGGCCTTGTGCCGCTCGCTGCGAATGAAGCTATGTTCCGTCCATCGCCAAGCCGTTAAGGGCCGGTTTCCTTCTGTTTCGAATTTTCCGAAAACCCTTCGGCATCCAAGGACAGATTGGCGAAGTCGAAGAGTTTCGGGTCCAACATGTGAGACGGCCGGATATTGGTCAGGGCCTTGAACATGACCTGCCGGCGTCCGGGACTGTTGGCCTCCCACCCGTCGAGGATTGCCTTGACCTGCTGCCGTTGCAGCCCGTCCTGGCTGCCGCACAAGTCGCAGGGAATAATAGGATAATGCATCGCGCGCGCGAATTTTTCGCAATCGGCTTCGGCCACATGGGCGAGGGGTCGATAGACGAAGAGATCGCCTTCCTCATTGCGCAGTTTCGGCGGCATCGTGGCCAGACGACCGCCATGAAAAAGATTCATGAAAAATGTCTCGAGAATGTCGTCCCGGTGGTGCCCCAGTACCACGGCGGAACAGCCTTCCTCCCGCGCGATGCGATAGAGGTTCCCGCGGCGCAGCCGTGAGCAGAGCGCGCAATAGGTCCGGCCCTCCGGGACCTTGTCCATCACGATGGAATAGGTGTCCTGGTATTCGATCCGATGCGGCACGCCCATCTGCTCCAGAAAGGCCGGCAGTACCGTGGCCGGGAAACCGGGCTGGCCCTGGTCGAGGTTGCAGGCAAGGATGTCCACGGGCAGGAGCCCACGCCATTGCAACTCGTGGAGCGCGGCCAACAGCGTGTAGCTGTCCTTGCCACCGGACAGGCAGACCAGCCAACGGGGCTTGGCGCCATCCCGTGCGCTGGGCTCGATCATCCCGTATTGCTCGATCGCTTCGCGCGTGTTGCGGATGATCCGCTTGCGCAGCTTCTTGAATTCGGTGCTGCTGGGCGCGCCGTGAAACAGCGGATGGATCTCGGTCTCGTCGAGCATATCAGTCATCCTTCAGGGGTCCCGGAGGGCATAGGCGAGCGCACCCCCCGGCGTCAATCGCTTGCCCGGCGGGGGGAGGGACTTAGCTCTGGCCCAAAGGGGGATCACATGCGCGCATTTCTGATCGGAGCGGTTTTGTTGCTGGCGGCCTGTACGGGCAAACCGGCGCTCGAAGATCCGGCCCTGAGCGACAGGCAGCTCAATCTCGAAGACTTCTTCTCGGGCGATCTCATCGCCTATGGCCAGTTTCAGGACGTGTTGGGCACGGTTCGACGGCGTTTCGAGGTCGAGATCACGGGCCACTGGGATGGTCAGACCCTGCGCCTGGTCGAGGATTTCGTCTATGAGGATGCCAGCACCGAGCAGCGGATCTGGACCCTGACCAAGACGGGTGCGCAAAGCTGGGAGGGGACGGCCCCCGGCGTGATCGGCACTGCGACGGGGGTGGAGCGGGGGGATACGTTCAATTGGGTGTATACCATCGACCTGCCACTCGGCGATGGCACGACCACGCGATTTGCCTTCGATGACTGGATGTGGCTGCTCTCGGAGGATCGGCTGCTCAACCGCGCTTACATGACCCGAGCAGGGGTCTATGTCGGGGACGTGATCATCACCTTCGAAAAGCTCTGATCATAGGGGGGCGGACACCACCGAGAGGCGGATCACCGCACCGGCGGCAGGCCCGGGACCGGCTCAGTCCGGCACGTCATCCACGCCCATCCCGCCCCAGGGGTGGCATCGCAGGATACGGCGCAGGGCCAGCCAACCTCCCTTCATCCCGCCATGCTTGCGCAGCGCCTCCATGGCATAGGCGGAACAGGTGGGGTCATAGCGGCAATTGTACCCAACCCAGGGGGAAAACACCGCGCGATAGGCGCGCACGGGAAGCGACAGAAGGAACGCCAGCGGGCTCATGCGCGCGGGGCCTTGGACCGCTGGCCACCGGGCCCGCGCGGTTTGCCCGGGGCATGAATGCGCGCGAGTGCCGCGACCAGATCGGCGCGCAGGGCCGCGAAATCACGGGAGGCGGTGGCCTCCTTGCGCCCGATCAAAACATAGTCCCAGCCCGGCTTGCCATGGGTCGGCAGCTCAAGCCGCGCGATCTCGCGCAGGCGGCGTTTGGCGCGATTGCGGGCGACCGCGTTGCCAACCTTCTTGGAACAGGTGAACCCGATGCGGGTCTGCGCCGAGGACATGTCCTCGGCGCGCCGTCGCGCCTGTAGCAGAAAGGCAGGGGCGGCTTGACGCCGGGCCCGGGCGGCGGCGAGAAAATCCGCACGCTTGGTCAAAACGACAAGCGCCGCCTGCGACGTCGCGGGCGGCGGTGCGGGTGCCTGCGCGGCACCGGGCTCGGAGGGCGAGCGCTCTGTCGTCATAGCCCGAAGGCCAGCGGCAGGGCTCAGGCGCTCAGCGACTTGCGGCCGCGAGCACGACGGGCGTTCAGGATCTTGCGGCCGGCCTTGGTGGCCATGCGCGCGCGAAACCCGTGACGACGCTTGCGAACCAGGTTCGACGGTTGGAACGTGCGCTTCATCGCTTTTCTCCTTCGGTTGACCCGCCGCCCGGATGGCGCGCGTGCCAGAAAATCTACAGAGCCCGTCGTTTAAGCGCACGGGCCATTTGAGTCAACGCGTTTGCGGCGTTTCCCCCGCCCCTGCAGGCTGTGTCACACAGCGCCTTGAGGGGGGAGTGGCGGACCGAGGAGGATTCGAACCCCCGACCCCTTGATTCGTAGTCAAGTACTCTATCCAGCTGAGCTATCGGTCCGTGAGGGAGGTCACTAACGCCCGTCCCCGGTCATTGCAAGCGGGTTTTTCGTTATTCTGCAGCCGCGTCAAGAATGGCCGAGCTGCGCGGCAGGCGCAGGGCGAATTCGGTGCCCTCGGCATCGGTCTGCACCAGTTCCAGCGCGCCGCCATGACCACGCACGAGCTCGGCGGCAATCACGAGACCCAGCCCGGTTCCGCCCTTGCGCACCCCGCCCTGAAACGCCGTGAACAGGTTCTCGCGCGCCCGTGGCGGCAGGCCGGGTCCGGTATCGCGGATGCAGATGATCCATTCGGCGTCTTCCTCGCGGGCGGCCACGCAGATCTGTCCCGGCTGACCGGTCGCCTCGATCGCCTGCCGGGCATTGCGCACCAGATTGGAGATCACTCGGTAGAGCTGCTCGCTATCGGCGCGGATCGCCAGCGCGGGCGGCACCTCGGAGACAAGCGTCACCGCGTCGCCGGTACAGGCCAGCGTCTCGCTATCGATGACATCATCGATCAGCGGACCGAGATTGAACCGCGAGAGCGTCGGAGGCAGCTCCTCCGCCTTGCCGAAGGCCAGCGTGCCCTCGCAGAGATTGACCGCGCGGCTGATCGAGCGGACGAGCTTGGGCGCGGCGCGTTGCACGGTCGGGTCCTCCGACCGCTCCATCCGGTCCGCCAAGAGCTGCGCCACCGTCAGAATATTGCGCAGATCATGACTGATCTTGGCCACCGCCCCGCCAAGCTGGGCCAGACGGTCCTTCTGCTTCAGGGCCGTGGTCAGCTGGGTCTGCAAGGAATTCAGGGCGTCTTCGGCATCGCGCAACTCGGTCACCCCGGCATCGGGCGCGATGATCCGGCGGGCATCCTCGGGCGCCTCCGCATAGGCCGTCATGTGATCGACCACCCGCCGCATGGGTTTCACAAGGAACCGGCGCACCGCCAGAAAGAGCAGCGCGGCCGTGAAGATCGAGATCACCGCCGACAGGATCAGGATCCGGATCCCGTAATCGATGAGGGCCGCCCGCAGGGGGGCCGTGGGCATCGTCACCTCGATCACCTCGCCCGCCCCGCGCACCGGCGTGCCGATCACGCGGATCACCTGATCCTCGGTCATGGTGAGGTTCCACATCGCATCGCGGATCAACTCGAAGGCCGAGGGATCCCGGAGATCGTAGGTGCCATAGATCTCTCCGGGCATCGGAACCGAGAGAATCAGCTGCCGCACCTCATCCCGCCGCAACACGACGTTGAGAACCTCGGCATTCTCCAGCAATTCCTCTTCGAGTTCGGGGGCGACCATGTCATCGGGCGTCGCCAAAAGGGCCAGCGAGGCAATCTGCGCCCGCTCCAGCCGGTCCAGCAGATAGTCTTCTCGGAAGCGCGCGACCGAGGGCACGAAGATGAGCACCTCGGCCAGCATCACGAAGATGACGGTCAGGATCAGAAAGCGTCCGGATAGCGAGTTCAAATCAGTCGCTCCTTTCTCGATCCCGACATAAGCCTGTCAGAACTTCTGGACAATGCGCACGATCCGCTTGACGAGATCACTTTCGAACAGGCGGGGGCTGAAATAGGCCCCGGCGGCGCGCTTGTTGATCTCACCCAGCGTCGGATAGGGCGCGATCATGTTCGCCACGGCCCCCATCTTGTGCTTGTTGGCGATGGCATAGGCCCAGAGCCCGATCAGCTCGCCCGCCTCGGCGCCGACGATCGACGCCCCGATGGGGCGGCCTTTCACGATCATGACCTTGATCAGGCCGGTGGTCTTGCCCGAGGCAATCGCACGGTCGTTCTCGTCATATTCGAACCGGGCCACTTCCAGCGCGTCGCCATGCTTGTCCCGGGCCTGCGCCTCGGTCAGGCCAACCTGCGCGATCTCCGGATCCGTATAGGTGGCCCAGGGCACGTGGTCGTCCCGGGTCTTGGCGGGCAGGCCAAGCACGATCTGCCGGATGAGGATGCCCGCGTGGTAACCGGCCACATGGGTGAATTGCAGCGGTCCGGCCACATCGCCCGCGCCATAGACGCGCTTGTTCGTGGTGCGCAGCGAGGCATCGACCTTGAGCCCGCGACGATCATACTCGATCTTCGCCGCTTCGAGGTTCAGCTTGTCGAGGTTGGGCGTCCGGCCCACCGCCATCAGCAGATGCGTGCCGGTCACGGATTGGCCATCGGCGGTCTCGACCGTGATGGCGCCGTCACCGCCCGAGATCTTGGAGGCCTGTGCCCCTTCGATGATCTCGATGCCTTCGCCGCGCAGACGCTCGAGGGCGATGGCGGCCAGCTCCGGATCGTCCTTGCCGAGCGCCTTGGCGCCTTCGAGCACGGTGACCTTGCAGCCAAGGCGCACATGGGCCTGGGCCATTTCCATGCCGATCGGGCCGCCACCGATGACGATCAGGTGGTCCGGCTTCTCGCGCAGATCGAAGATCGTCTCATTGGTGAAGTAGGGCACGTCCTCGACACCGGGGATTGGCGGCACGAAGGGGCGTGAACCGGTGGCGATCACGAAGCGGCGCGCCTTGATCACCGTATCGCCCGCCTGCACCTCGGTTTCCGAGATGAACTTGGCGTAGTCGCGGATCACGGTGCAGCCGAGGCCCTCGAACCGCTCCTGGCTATCGACCGGGGCGATGGTGTCGATCACGCTGCGCACATGGTCCTTGGCGGCGGCATAGTCGATCTCGGGCTCGGCCGGGGCGACGCCAAAGCCGCCCTTGCGCACCAGATGTGCCTGCTTGCCCGCGGCGATCAGCGCCTTAGAGGGGACACAGCCGAAGTTCAGGCAGTCGCCGCCCATCAGGTGGCCTTCGATCAGGACGACCTTTGCGCCCATCTGGACCGCGCCCGCCGCAACGGACAGCCCGCCGGAGCCCGCGCCAATCACGCAGATATCGGTTTCAATACGGTTGGTCATGGATCAGGCGCCTTTGGTCTTGCGGAATTGCTTGAGGATGATGGGGAGAAGGGCGAGCGCCGAGAGGCCGAGAATGGGGCCGAGGATATGGGGCTCGAAGATGATGCCGAGGTTCGGGGTCTCGCCGCGGGCGAAGACCTCGCCCAGACCTGCGCCGACCCAAGTGTAGACGGCGGTGCCGGGGATGATCCCGAAGAAGGTGGTCAGCAGGAAGTTGCGCAGTTTCACGCCCACGAGCGCCGGCAGAAGGTTGGCCACGAAGAACGGGATCGCGGGGACGAGGCGCATCAGGAAAAGCACGCTCAGCTCGTTTTCGGCCAGGCCCTCCTTGATCTTTTTCACGTTGCCCGAGGAGGCGTCCATTTTCGCGGCAAGCTTCTCGCCCAGCCCCCAGCGGGCGGCGAGGAAGATGATCGTGGCGCCGATCGTGGCCGCGAACACCGTCAGGACCGTCCCCGTGGTCAGCCCGAAGAGGAACCCGCCCGCCAGCGTCGCGATGGTCGCGCCGGGCAGCGAGAAGGCCACCACGGCGATGTAGATGGCCATATAGGCCGCGATGGTCAGGACCAGATTGGCGTCGCGAAAGGCGATCAGCGCCTCGCGATTGTCAGCAAGGGCCTGAAAGCTCAGCGTGTCCTTGAGGGTAAAGGCCCCGATCGCGGCGATGGCGGCGATTCCGGCCAGCGGCACCCAGCGGGGCAGAGCGGACTTGCGGTTTTCTTCCATGGTCGACATCCCGGGGTTCCTTTGGCTATGGGGCTGTTGTCCCATGATTTGCGCCTGAATGCGCGGCTGCGTTAGGGCGATCACGCCCGCTTGATCTCGGGTGATCGGCACGGGGGCTTTCGTTGCAAAAGGGCGGGAAACTGTAACAGGCGGCGGGGGGAATATGGGCTTTGTTACAGGATGGACCCCGGTGCTGCGCTGCGGCTAGGGTGGGGCGGAGAGAGATAAGGAGCTTTGGAATGCTGCGCGCTTTTGTGGTCGGGCTTTGGGTGAGTTTGCTGGCACTGGTGCCTCCGGGGAGCGCCGAGGCGCAGTCGGGGCTGCGGGAGGATGTGTTCGACATTCAGACGGCGCTCAATTTCTACGGGTTTGTTCCGGGCCCGGTGGATGGGGTGGTCGGCCCTGCGACCGAACGGGGTCTCGATGCGCTGGGCCGGTACCTCAAGCTGGGACCGGTGAATGCCTCGGCCATGGAAGGTCCCCCCTTGCCGCCCGCCCTGCGCGCCCTGATGGACGCGTTTGAGGCGCGCAACGGCGTCTATGGTGACGAGTTGGAGCCCAAGGACCAGGAGCGTTTGCGCCGGGAGGGGGAGCGGTTCTGGATCCGCAAGGCCCTCCAGCCTGACCTCGAGACCTGGGGCGTGACCACGCCGCGCGATGCCGATACGTGCGGGGCTTGGGACAATGAAGGCCTGATCGGGCAGCCGATTGACCCCAACTCCACCTTGGTGCCGCGCGGGGCGGGGAGCGTGCGGGTGATCTATTTCGGCCCTGTCACCATGGATTTCCGTCCGGACCGGCTGAACATCCGGATCGATCCCTGGAACGACGTGACGAACCTGTCCTGCGGCTGACGGGTGGCTGTGTTGCCGAGCGCTCCCTTCGCGCGGGGCGCTCCGGCGCAGCACAGCTCGGCGGTGCTGCATGATCCACGGGGGCGCGCTTCTCAGAAGTCGACCTCGACCCCGGGCAGGTTCAGCGCAGTGATGAGATCCCGCAACTCCTGCCGGGCGGCCACGTTCGACATGTTCAGCTGAGCGATGCCGATATCGCGCAGATCCAACAGGGTCAGGCCCCGGGGGAACAGCTCGCGAAAGATCACGCGCTCGGAAAAGCCCGGCGCGACGCGGCACCCGATCCGCTTGCTCAGATCCTGCAGGGCGTCGCCGATCTTCTTCTTGTTGTGCATGTATTGCGTGCCGAGCCGGTTGCGAAGTACGATCCAGTCAATCGGCGGCAGGCCCGCGCGGGCGCGCAATTGCCGCGCGCTCCAGACCATCTCGGAATAGACCGACGGGCCGAGCACTTTGTTACTCGTCGGATCGATCCGCGCGAGCATGTCGAAATCTACATAGGAATCGTTCAGCGGCGTGATCAGCGTATCGGCCAGCGAATGGGCCACCTGGCTCAGCCGTGTATGTGAGCCGGGACAGTCGATCACGACGAAATCACACTCCTCCTCAAGCGAGGACACCGCAGCACTCAGCCGGTAGTCCCAGATATTCTCGCCCTCGGGCAGGCTGGCCTGATCGATCTGCGGCAGCTCGATCAGGGTCGGAAGCGGCAGAACGATTTCCTCGCGCTCGCAGGTGGCGGCGCGGTTCTCGAGATAACGGCCAAAGCTCCGCTGGCGCAGGTCGAGATCAACCCCGCCCACCCGATGCCCCATACGTGTGAGCGCGGTGGCCACATGCATACAGGTGCTCGACTTGCCCGAGCCGCCCTTTTCGTTGCCGAAGACGATGATATGTGCCACTGCGCGACCCTTCTTCTCGACGTGACCCGTGCCCCGCCGGATTGCGCGCACAGTATTCAGCTGCTTCCCGGTTTGGAATCCCAAAACGGCGACAATCCGCCAAGTGCGGCGTCATTGGCCAAAGTCATGCCATGGCGCGTTTTGCTTTTTGGTTAATGCCCGCCGGTTTGAGTCGAAATTGCGGCTGTCGCAGCTGGCAGGGTCCGCCGTGCCGGTCTTGCGCTCAGTCTTTTGCAAGCAAGCCGGCGGGGCCGTTCTGTCCCTCTAGGCGAGCAGCCCTCCGCGCGGGCCTGACCTTCACAGGGGGCGCGACGCGCATTGCGCGGTCCCGACAGCCGCTGTGCGGGGCGAAACCGTATGCCGGGCGACGGACCAGCCGCGGCGCAACAAAAAAGGCGCGCCCGATGGCGCGCCTTTGGTCTTGTCGAAGAGGCTGGGCTCAGAAGCCGAGACCTTCGTATTTCTTCTTGAACTTCGACACGCGGCCGCCGGTGTCCAGCAGGCGCGAGCTGCCGCCGGTCCAGGCCGGGTGCACGGAGGGGTCGATGTCCAGCGCCAGCTGGTCGCCCTCGTTGCCCCAGGTGGAGCGCATCTGCACCACGGTGCCGTCGGTCATCTTGACGTCGATGATGTGGTACTCGGGATGGGTATCTTTTTTCATCTCTACGGCCCTCAGTTCGATTTCGGCTTGTAGTTGGTCTGCTCGGCGATACGCGCAGACTTCCCGCGACGGGCGCGCAGGTAGTACAGCTTGGCGCGACGGACCTTACCGCGACGCACCACGGTGATGCTGTCGATATTGGTCGAGTGCAGGGGGAACACACGCTCCACACCTTCGCCGAAGCTGATCTTGCGGACGGTGAAGGACGCTGCGATGCCGTCGCCGCCTTTGCGGGCGATGCAGACGCCTTCGTAGTTCTGAACACGGGAGCGGGTGCCCTCGGTCACTTTGTAGCCGACCCGGAGGGTGTCGCCGGCTTTGAAATCCGGAATGTCTTTGCCGAGCGCTTCGATCTGCTCGGCTTCCAGCTGTGCAATCAAGTTCATGGGCCCTGACTCCTCTATATGCGCGGTTGTTCCGCGACGTGGGGCTGCCCCTAGAGCTCTTGGTCTCCGTCCGGGTCCATATCGTGGGTCTCACAATATGCCCGCCAGAGGTCAGGGCGGCGTTCTTTGGTTAGCCTTTCGGCCATCTCCCGGCGCCAGTCGGTGATCTTCGCGTGATGGCCCGAAAGGAGAATCCCGGGTATCTCGCGTCCCTTCCAGACAGCGGGTCGTGTATAGTGCGGGTGCTCCAGAAGGCCGGTGGAGAAGGACTCCTCCTCCGTGGACGCCTGATTCCCAAGCACGCGCGGTATAAGTCGGACCGTGGCGTCAATCAAGGCTTGTGCTGCAATCTCGCCGCCGGTGAGGACAAAGTCCCCGAGCGAGACCTCTTCGATGCCGAATTCCTCGATCACGCGCTCGTCCACGCCTTCGAACCGGCCGCAGAGCAGGGTGATGCCCTCGGCCTCGGACCAGGCCTGGGCCCGCGCCTGGGTGAAGGGCGCGCCGCGGGGGCTGAGATAGACCACCGGCCATTTGCGGCGGTCCTCCGGCGTGCCCGTGGCTGCGGTACCGAGCGCACGGCCCAGCACATCCGGACGCAGGACCATACCCGCGCCGCCGCCGGCGGGCGTGTCATCGACATTCCGGTGCTTGCCCACGCCGAAGCTGCGCAGATCCAGGGTCTCGAGCGCCCAGAGCCCGTCGTCCAGCGCCTTGCCGGTCAGGCTTTCGCCGAGCACGCCGGGGAAGGCCTTGGGAAAGAGGGTGATCACCTTGGCGGTCCAGGCGCCGCGTTTGCGCTGGCGCGGGGCCATCAGGTCCTGCGGCTGGGCCGAGAGCGAGATGCTCTTGGTGCCGTGCGAGCGGCTGAGCGAAGGGGCGGGTGGTTTGGTCATGTTCGGGCGGTTTAATCAATGTTTAGCAACCTGCAAGGCATTTTGCGTCCGGGCGCCCCTGTGACCGGCGCCGCGAACCGGAGTGAGGCATGACCCGAGACGACCGCATGATGGCATCGGCCCTGGGCAGCTGGCAGCAGCTGGCACCCTTTGCCGGGCTCGATCCCGCGTCCTTCAGCGGCGAGGAGCTCTGGCGGCGCGAGGATCCCGGGCGGGTGCGGATCGTGATGCGCATGACCGGCCCCGATGGGCGCAACCTGGTATTCAAGCGCATCTTTGCGCCGGTGGATCAGGCGCGCTGGGCCGAGGGGCTTGCCGGGCAGCGCCGCGCGGTACGGGCGTTGCGCGCGGACAAGGTCCACGCGCCCGCAGCGATCCTGGCGGAGGATGCGAGCAGCCTATCGACCATTCAGGATTATGTGGTCGGGCGCACGCTGCAGGATCATCTCCTGCTGAAATATGACAAGCCGGATCAGCGCGGCGCGCTGTTGACGCGGGCGGGGGCCGCGCTGCGGGCCTATTACGACAGCACGGCAGCGGGGGAGAAGCGCTTCAACCCGGCGCGCATGGTCGACTATATGGAGCGGCTCGCACGCAAGGCGCTGGACGGGCAATTAGCGATCGTGGATCCCGATCTCTTTGCGGTGCTTGTAGAGAGCCTCAAGGCCGCGGCAGCGGCGGCCGAAGGCGCGCCGGTCATGCTCGCGGCGCAGCATGGGGATCTGCACGCGCGCAACATGATCCTGTCGGCCAACCGGGCGACGCTGATCGACTTCATGCATGATAAGGAAGCGCCCGCGGTCTATGATCTGGCGCGGCTGCTGGTGGATCTGGGGGCGCGGTTTGCCGGGACGCGGGCGCTGGATCCGCGCTGCGGCTTGCCGCCAGAGGATCTGGCGGCCTTGTCCGAGGGCTATGGCGCGGATCTGGGCGCGGATCCTTGTATGGCGTTCCTGTGTCGCTGCCGGGTCCTGCAGGATTGGGCGGCCTTGCCGTCGGTGGGTGGCCAGCGCAGCGCGTTCCAGCAGGAGCGTCTGGTGCAGTTGCAGCGCGCGGCGACGATTCTCGCCGAAGTCTAGGGGATCGGTGGCGCGGTCCTTGGCAGGACCGCGCGGACCCGCGCCGCGCCGTCCGGGGCGCGCAGGTGATGGGTCTAAAAAAGGCCCTCCGGCGGATCGGCCACGATGCGCCCGGCCCGCAGGTCCACCGTCGGCACGATGGCCAGGGTGAAGGGGATCAGGACCGGACCCTTGGCCAGCGGGCCCTTGACCTCCAACAGATCGCCCGCGCCGTGATTATGCACCGCCGTGACCTTGCCCAAATGGGTCCCGCCCGTGTCGTGGACCGCCAGACCGATCAGGTCCGTATGGTAATATTCGTCATCGGGCAGATGGGGCAGCCGGTCGCGCGGCACGTAGAGCCGGGTGCCTCGCAGCGCATCCGCGGCCTCCTTGTTGCCCACGCCCGAGAGCCGCGCCGAGAGCCCGTTCTTGATCTGGCCGGTCAGTCGCAGGGTGACCTCGGTCCCATCCTCGAAGCTGAGCGGGGTGTACCCGGCGATATCCTCGGGCACGGCACAGAAGCTCTTCAGCCGCACCTCGCCGCGCACTCCGAAGGCCCCGGCGATCGCCCCGACGCAGGTCAGATCCTTGCGCTTGCTCATTGTGCGGGCACTCCTGTGCAGATGCCGCGCGCATCCGGGGTGCCCCCGGCCGCGATACAGCGATCCGAGGCGAGGCGTTGCTCGAACTGCATGCCGATATAGACGCTGGCGCCGAACACCAGAAGGATCATGGTCTTGGTCACCCCGCCCCCTCAGGCAACCGCGCGCAGGCGGTCGGCGATGCGGAAGAAGTCGGCGGCGCCGATCTCCATCTGGCCGCGATGGAAGGTCCGGCCCCAATGGCGCGGCTGAGCGACGAAGCGCAGCTCCGACAGGAGCGGGCGAACCGAGACCTCGCCCACGGCGTCGTAATCGCAGCGCCGGACCCAGGTCAGGCCGCTCTGGCGCGCGGCGCCTTGGCTCAGATAGGGTCCGCCGGCGCAGATCTGTGTCCAGTTCTGGGTCCAGGGCGCGTCATCGACCACTTCGCCCACGGCGGTGAAGCATTCCAGCACCGCGCCGCCCGCGCTTTCATGGGGTGAGTAGTAGAGAATGCCGTCCCCGGGTTCGAGCTTGCGCACCGGCGAGGCCTTGCCTCCGGAAAAGACGCAGACGCCATTTGCCACGGCCGCATGCACGCTGTCGCGTTCGGCCAATCCAATCCAATACCGTGCCACCTCAGCGGACCTCCAAATCCAAAGTGTCGGCGCGTGTTTCCCACCCCGCGCGTTCCAATTCCGGGCTGTCGGCCTCCTGCTCGGGCCAGCCGAGGCAGAAATAGCCGATCAGATCCCATGTCGTTGGGACGTCGAGGTCCCGCGCCAGCCGGTCCGGATCAAGGATCGAGATCCAGCCCAATCCCAACCCCTCGGCCCGGGCGGTGAGCCACATCATGGTGACCCCCGCCACCACGGAGTACTGGCGCATTTGCGGCATGCTGGCCGCGCCGAGACCCGCCCCCTTGGGCGGATCCGTGTCGCAATAGATGGCAAGCTGCACCGGGGCAGCATCCATCCCCGAGAGCTTGAGCGTCGCGTAGCGCGCCGCCCGGTCGCCGTCCTGACCCGCAAGGGCCGTCGCATTCGCCTCGGCGAAATTCGCGGCGGCCGCTGCGCGCGCCTCGGCACCGTCGACCCGCAGCACGCGCCACGGCTCGGACAGACCCACCGAGGGGGCCAGCCGCAGCGCATCGAGACACCGGGCCAGCAAATCCTCGGGCACCGGATCGGTGCGGAAGCGACGCACATCGCGCCGCCAGCGCATCAACTCGGTCAGTTCCGCCCGGAAATCCGGGCTGAAGCTGCGCGCGGTCACGGGCGGGGCCGCGCCGATTATTCGGCCGCGGCTTCTTCTGCCGGTGCCTCTGCGGCTTCGGCGGCCTTGGCGGCTTTCTCTTCGGCGCGCTCCTGGGCTTTCTTGCCCGGGACGGCTTTCTTGGGGTTCGAACGCTCGGCCTTGGGCAGGGTGCCGGCGGCTTCGAGCATACGGGCCACGCGGTCGGTCGGCTTGGCGCCTTCACCCAGCCAGTACTGGACGCGCTCCATGTCCATCTTCACGCGCTCTTCGCTGTCCTTGGGCAGGAGCGGGTTGTAGGTGCCGAGCTTCTCGATGAAGCGGCCGTCGCGCGGCATGCGGCTGTCGGTGGCCACGATGCGATAGAAGGGGCGCTTCTTGGAACCGCCGCGGGCGAGCCGGATTTTCATTGCCATGGTGTTGTTCTCCTAGAGTTTCTTATGTCTGAACCGGGGTTCAGGATTGGTGTTGTTTGTGGTGTTGGATGACTTCCTGAATGATGAAATTCAGGAATTTCTTGGCGAAGTCGGGGTCGAGATCGGCCATGTTGGCCAGCTCCGACAGGCGTTTGATCTGCGTTTCCTCGCGCGCAGGATCCGAGGGCGGCAGGTCATGCTCGGCCTTCAGCTTGCCCACGGCCTGGGTATGGGCAAAGCGCTCGGCCAGGGTGAAGACGAGGATCGCATCGAGGCGGTCGATGCTGTCGCGGTGCTCGGCGAGCACGGCTGCGGCGCGGGTCACGGCGTCAGTCAAGCGCGTATCCTTTCGGTTTGAAGAGCGGGTCGGCGTAGTGGCCGATCTCCATTTCGATGCCATGGGCGAGCTGGCTGTCGCGCAGGGCCGCCGGGTCGGGATGGCGATAGACCACGTCATCGCCCGCCACCGTGGCCGCGTCCTTGTCCTTGACCGCGCCGAGGCGCTCGGCCAGCCGGATGCTGTCGAGATCCATTGGGTCGAGATAGCTGACCGCGCCCTCCCAGCCCTGGGCATAGAAGTGGGTGCGGCAGGCATGGGTGGCCTCCAGCGCGAAGCCCTTGCCGGATTTCTCGGGCCAGATGATCCAGGCGATCTCGCGCTCGGGCCATTTGGCGGGCTGCCAGCCGCCGGCCATGCCATAGGTCTCGTCGGTGATCTTGTCGTGGATCATCCACATGCCGAAGCCGCGGATTTCCCAATGGCCGATCTCGGCGGCGTAGAGCATCCAGGTCTCGTAGGGGTTCAGCGGCCCGCCCATGAAGCGCGAGCGGTAGGAGGCGAAGGTCGCCTTGAAATTCGGATAATCCTGCGGGTCCGGGCCACGCAGGGAGAGACGCTGGGTTTCCAGAACGGGAATGTCGCGATGGCCCATCAGGCAGTCCCCTTCTTGTCGCCGACCCAATAGACCCGGTCATGACGCCAGACGGTCAGGTCGGGTTTGGCGGCGCGGGCCGTGGGGTCGATCTGTGCACCGAGCCGCTCCGCCAGTGTGACGGAGGGCGTGTTCTCGGGGTGGATATAGCTGACGGCGCTGTCCCAGCCGAGATGTCCGAAGGCATGGATCAGGCAGGCGCGGGCGGCCTCATCGGCGTAGCCCTGGCCCTCGTGCCCATCCCAGAGCAGCCAGCCGATCTCGGGCTCGGGCCAGTCGGCGGGATACCAGGGGCCGACAAGGCCGATCGGGGTCTCGGGATCGGTCTGGGCCAGAACGGTGAACATGCCAAAGCCACGCATGGGCCAGTGGGCCATTTCCACGCAAAAGGCGTACCACGCCTCGGTCTCGGTCAGGGGGCCATGGGCGAACCGCGCGCGGTCGGACATGTAGAAGCTGCGGTAGCCGTCGAAATCCTGTGCCGCGGGGGGGCGCAGGATCAGCCGATCCGTGGTCAACAGGGTCATGCGGTCCCCTCCACGTCGGAGGGGTGGCGGAAGACCAGGCAGGGATCGTCCGGCTTGGGCTGCGGTGCGGTTTCGTCAAGGCGTGCGCCGAGGCGCTCGGCCAGGGCGATCGAGCGGGTGTTGCGCGCATCGATATAGCTGACGATTTCGGACCAGCCGAGACGGGAACGGGCATCTGCGCGGGCCGCCAGGGCGGCCTCTTGTGCGATGCCGCGGCCTTCGGCCGCCGCGAACAGCACCCAGCCGAGCTCTGTCTCCGGGCGGCCATCGGGATAGTAGGGGCCGACAAGTCCCAGCGCCCTGTCGTCGCCGGTTTCGGTCACGGCCCAGAGCCCGTAGCCGCGCACCTGCCAATGGCCGAGCATGGCCACGGCGTTGCTCCAGGCCTTGGCATGGGGCACATGCCCGCCGGCATATTGCGACCGCTCGGAGCGGTAGAACTCCGTCAGGGCAGGCACATCCGCCGGGCAGGGCGGGCGCAGGGTCAGGCGCTCGGTCGTGAGGGTGTTCATGCGAGCACCTCCGCCCGGGCCGGGTGGCGCCAGACCTGCATCGCCCCGTAATAGGGGCTGTCATAGGTGCCGTCCTGCTGGCAGCCGAGCCGTTCGGCCAGGGCAAAGGACCGGGTGTTGCCGTCGATGATCAGGCTGATCGGGCGATCCCATCCGAGGGTTTCATAGGCCCAGCGGCGCGCCACTATCACGGCTTCCCGGGCGATGCCGCGGCCTTCGGCGCCGCCGAACACGCTCCAGGCGAGCTCGGGCGCGGGCCATGTCTCGGGGAAGTAGGGGCCGCAGATGCCCAGCGCCGCGTCGGTCTCGCGATCGGCGATCATCCAGCGGCCATAGCCGCGCAGGTGCCAATGGCCCACTGTGCCACACATCCGGTCGAACGCATCGGTCGCCTTGTACGGCCCGCCCACACCCGCCGAGCGCGGGCTCTCGAGGAAGGCGCCATAGGCGGCGGCATCCTCGGCGCGCGGCGCACGCAAGGTCAGGCGCTCGGTCGTGAGCGTCGGGATATGCAGGGTGGTGCCGGTCATTACTTCTTCTTGCCGAACCCCGACAGGCCGGGGGGCAGACCGCCACCGCCCAGACCGGGCAGGCCGCCGCCGGGCATGTTGCCCATGGCCTTGGCGGCTTTTTCCAGATCGGCAGGGTTCATGCCGGCCAGATCGCCAGGCATCCCTGCGGGCATGCCCCCCTTGCCGCCCAAGAGGCCGCCGAGGTTCTTCATCATGCCTTTCTTGCCCATTTTGCCCATCTTCTTCATGGCGTCGGCCATCTGACGGTGCAGCTTCAGCAGCTTGTTGAGATCCGAGACCTCCATCCCCGCGCCCTTGGCGATCCGCTTCTTGCGGGAGGCCTGCAGGAGTTGCGGGTTGGCGCGCTCGCGCTTGGTCATGGACTGGATGAGGGCGATCTGGCGGCGGATGACCTTGTCGTCGAACCCGGCCTCGTCGAGCTTGCCCTTCATCTTGTTCATGCCGGGCATCATGCCCATGAGCCCCTCGACGCCGCCCATTTTTTCCATCTGCTCGAGCTGGCCGCGCAGGTCGTTCATGTTGAACTGACCCTTCTGGAAGCGCTTCATCATGCGCTCGGCCTGCTCGGCCTCGATGGTTTCCTGGGCTTTCTCGACCAGGGCCACGATGTCGCCCATGCCGAGGATACGACCGGCAACACGGTCCGGCTCGAAGGTCTCGAGCGCGTCCATCTTCTCGCCGAGGCCGACAAAGCGGATCGGCTTGCCGGTCACCGCGCGCATGGAGAGCGCCGCACCGCCGCGCCCGTCGCCATCCATCCGGGTCAGCACAACGCCGGAGATGCCGATGCGGTCATCGAAATTCTCGGCCGTGTGGACCGCGTCCTGACCGGTCAGGCCATCGACCACCAGCAGGGTCTCGCGCGGGTTGGCGACATCGCGGACCGCCTCGACCTGGGCCATCAGCTCTTCGTCAATCGACAGGCGCCCGGCGGTGTCGAGCATGTAGACATCATAGCCGCCGAGGGAGGCCTGGGTCTTGGCGCGCTTGGCAATGGCGACCGGGTCTTCGCCCTTGACGATGGGCAGCGTGTCGACGCCGATCTGGGTGCCGAGAATGGCGAGCTGTTCCATGGCCGCGGGGCGGTTCACGTCGAGCGAGGCCATCAGCACGCGCTTGCCATCGCGCTCGGACATGCGCTTGGCGAGCTTGGCGGTGGTGGTGGTCTTACCGGAGCCCTGCAGGCCGACCATCAGGATCGGGGCCGGCGGGTTGTCGATTTTCAGCGCGCCGGGATCTTCGTCGCCCTTGAGGACATGGACCAGCTCGTCATGGACGATCTTGACCACCTGCTGACCCGGTGTGACCGATTTGGTGACGGCTTGGCCGGTGGCTTTCTCTTGGACGGCTTTCACGAAATCCCGGGCGACGGGCAGCGAGACATCGGCCTCGAGCAGGGCCACGCGGACCTCGCGCAGGGCGGTGGAGACGTCGGCTTCGCTGAGCGCACCCTGCTTGGTCAGGCGGTCAAAGACACCAGAGAGGCGATCGGACAGATTTTCAAACATCAGGTCTTCCTTTTGGTCCTCTCGGAGCGCGTCCGCCCCGCCGTCATGAAATCCGCCGCGGGCCGTTCCGCGGCAATCCCGAAGCCCCAAGCGGTAAAGCACCCGTGGGCGCAACGCGCTGACGGGTGGCGATCCCTGCCCAATGGCATAGGGACCGGAGGGCACAGGCTCTCCGGAGGTTGGGGGGCGTATGGACGGTTGCGGGTGGTCTGTCAAGCCACGGTTGGGCCGAGCCCGGCGGTTGTGGCCGATCAAATTGAGCGCCTGCGGCGCATTTTCATGCAGGCTGCGCCCGGTCCCCCGTGCCGGGGGCGGGCGCATGGGCCTCCGGCGGGGATATTTAGGTTAAGGGGAGAGCTGCGCGCAAAAAAGCCCTGCCGCGGGAGGGCGGCAGGGCGGGGTGGTTGGTTGCGGGCAGGTGGGATCAGGCGGCGAGGGCTTCGATTGCGGCATCGGCCTTGGCGTGGCTTGCCTCGGCATCGACCATCAGGCGGTCGGCGGCGACGATCTCGACCTCATGGATGCCGATGAAGCCGAGCACGTGTTTCATGTACTCCGTGGCGAAGTCGATCTGGCTGCCGACCTCGGTGCCGCCGGAGGCGATGGCGAGGATGGCGCGCTTTCCCTCCAGCAAGCCCTTGGGGCCCTCTGCTGTGTATTGGAAGGTCAGGCCCGCGCGGGCGACGAGGTCGATCCAGGCTTTCAGGCTGGCCGGAATCCCGAAATTCCAGATCGGCAGGGAGATGACGACCACATCCGCCGCCTGTAATTCCGCGACAAGGGTGTCGGAGAGGGCGAGGGTCTCGATCTGGGTCGGGCTACGCTCGGCCGCCGGGGTGAAGTTAGCACCGATCCAGTCCGCGTCGATGACCGGGAGGCCGGGGCTCACATCGCGGGCGGAGATTTGTGCGGGTGCGAGGCGGTCCACGATGCGGTCGGCGAGGGCGCGTGAGATCGAAGCGTCGCTGCGGGGGGAGCTGTCGATGCGAAGAACGGACGTCATGGGTGTGATCCTGTGCTATCGGAGGCGGGGTGGCGCCGGGGGGAGTGCGGGCCCGACCGGAGGGTGGCCGGGCCATGAGCGAGAAGTTGCGTGCGTCGTGTGAAGAGAGATTTAGCCGTTGCGTGGATGAACACAATTCCTCATATTGAACAGGAAATGTGAGTGAGTGCACATTTCTCTGGACGCGACAGTTTAGCGATTGAGACGATATGCCGATTGAGAATTGGGATGAGATCCGCACCGCCTTTCAGGTGGCGCGGTTGGGCACGGTCAGCGGTGCGGCGGAGGTGCTGGGTGTGCACCATGCCACGGTGATCCGACATATTGACAGTCTGGAGGGGCGGCTTGGGGTCAAGCTGTTCCAGCGCCATGCGCGGGGCTATACGGCCACGGATGCAGGCAATGACCTGCTGCAGGTGGCGCAGGTGACCGCCGATCAGTTCGATCAGCTGTCCGGGCGGCTCCATGGCCACGGGGCGAAGGTGACGGGCGAGTTGATCATCACCTCGCTGGAGATGTTCTCGCCGCTGATCGCGCCGGTTCTGGCGCAGTTTCAGGCCGATCACGAGGATCTGGGGGTGAAGTTCATCACCGATACGCGGGTGTTCCGTCTGGAATATGGCGAAGCCCATGTGGCGATCCGCGCCGGGCGCAAGCCGGATGATCCCGACAACATCGTGCAGCCGCTCTATACCCAGCGGATGACCTTCTATGGCACGCAGGAGTATCTCGACACCCATGGGCCCATCGTGATGGGCAGCGACTATGCCGGGCACCGGATCGTCGGCAGCGCCATCGAGGAGCCGCGTGCGCCCTTCAACATCTGGATGAAGGACAACATGCCCGCCGATCGCATCATCTATCGGGCCTCGGATATCCGGGCCGGGGGCGACGCGGTCGTTGCCGGGATCGGCGCGGGCTTCCTGCCCATGTGGTGGGCGGCGCAATGCCCCAACCTCGTGCCGCTCTGTGATCCCATCGATGCTTGGTCGAGCCGGGTCTGGTTGATCACCCATGTGGATCTGCACAGGACGGCAAAGGTGCAGAGTTTCACCAATTTCCTCAAGGCGGCCGCCAAAGACTGGCCATGACCCCGCAGACCGCGACCCGGACCGGGACACGTCCATGGCGATGAGCCCGGTCGCGCGGGTGCGCGCGCTGTCGCGTCCGGCCCAGGGGCATCTGGCGATGCTGACCTTTTCCGCGCTGGTCGCGGGCTCTTTCGCGCTGGGCGGTCAGATCGCCAACGAGATCGCGCCCGCTGCCCTGAACGCGGTGCGCTTTGGGATTGCGGGCGGGGTCGTGGGGCTTGCGGCCTGGGCCAGTGGCGGGTTGAGCCGTGACCTGCTCCGCGCGCCCTGGCGGTTCGTGGTTCTGGGCGGGCTCTTCGGGATCTATTTCGTCCTGATGTTCGAAGGGCTGAAGACGGCGGATCCGGTCTCGACCGCCGCGGTTTTCACGCTGACCCCGATCATGTCGGGGGTGTTCGGCTGGATCCTGATGCGGCAGGTCACCACGAAACGCATGGCTCTGGCCCTGGCAGTGGGGGCGACCGGGGCGCTCTGGGTGATCTTCGACGCGTCCTTCGCGGCCTTTCTGGCCTTTGATATCGGCCGGGGCGAGGCGATCTTTTTCATCGGCTGCATCTCGCACGCGGCCTATGCCCCCATGGCGCGGCTGCTGAACCGGGGCGAGAGTGCCGCGGGCTTCACCTTCGGGATGCTGATCGCGGGCTGCGCACTGCTCTTTGCCTATGGCTGGCGGGATGTACAGGCGACCCAGTGGTCCGAGCTGCGCCCGCTGGTTTGGATCACCATGGGGTATCTTTCGGTCGGGGCGAGCGCGGCGACCTTTGTCCTGTTGCAGGCGGCCACCCTGCGGCTGCCTTCGGCCAAGGTGATGGCCTATACCTATCTCACGCCGAGCTGGGTGATCCTGTGGCAGATCGGGCTGGGCCAGCCGGTGCCGAACCCGCTGATCCTGATCGGCGTGGCGCTGACCTGTGTGGCGCTGGTGCTGCTGCTGAAAGAGGAAGTGCCGCAAAGCTGAACCTGTGAGGCGGGTCTTTGACCCCGCGCAAGGACAGGCGCTGCGCAAGCGGGCAAACAGGTTTCCGAAAGGAGCCGCACATGCCCGCCGCAACCTGCAAGACCGACCTGATCGCCATTTGTGACAAGGAGTATGCCAAGCTCGCGCGGCTGATCGCGCCGCTATCTGATGCGACCGCCACCGCGCCCGGTGCGGAGGGTGTGTCGATCAAGGACACGGTGGCCCACCGCGCCCATTGGATCACGCTTTATCTCGGCTGGGTGTCCGATGGGCGCGCAGGGGCCGAGGTGCAGACCCCCGCGCCGGGCTATAAATGGTCCGAGCTCAAAGCCTATAACGCGCAGCTCCGCGCAGCGCAGGCCGGGCTTAGCTGGGCTGAGGCGCAGGCGGATCTGGCCGCGGAACATGCGCGGCTGATGGCGTTCCTGGCCGCCGAGAGTGACGAGAGCCTGTATACGCCCCATCTGATGCCCTGGATGAATGACTGGACGCTGGGGCGCTGGGCCGAGGCCTCGGGGGCCAGCCATTACCGCTCGGCGGCGAAGTTTATCCGCAAGACCCTTCGGGATCAGGCCTCGGCTGCGGCGGAAGCTCCGTCTCAAGAAACCGCTCGAACGCGTCGAGATTGACCGCCTCGAACTGTCCGAAGCTTTGCATCCAGATCGAGGCGTCGCGCAGGGCGTCCGGCTCGAGCTTGCACCATTTCACCCGCCCGCGTTTCTCTTGGCTGATCAGCCCGGCCCGGGTGAGGATCGTCAGATGCTTGGAGATCGCGGCCAGCGACATCTCGAAGGGCTCGGCCACGTCGGTCACCGCCATGTCATCCTCCAGAAGCATGGTCAGGATCGCCCGGCGGGTGGGATCGGCAAGCGCCGCAAAGACTGTGTCGAGACGTGGGGTCATGGTCGCAGGGCTACCACGCCGCCACGCCAAGCGGTAGGCCCGGGGCGCAGGGCGTGGTCCTGACCCCGTCCCGCAAGGGCGGCGCCGGGACCTGAGCCCGGCGCCGCAGGGGGGCTCAAGTCAGGCTGTGGCGCAGTTTGGGGAGCCGGGACAGGATCAGCGTATCCACCAGCAGCACCGTCAGCAGGGCAAGCCCGGCCATGGGAAAGGCCATGGATACCCCCAGCCCGACGAGGACCGCGCCTTGCCAGAGCGGCAATTCACGCGGCATGGGCGGGGCCGCGAGACGGCCCGCCTTGCTCGGGCGACGCTTCCACCAGAGCACGATCGCGCTGACGCAGAGAAACAGCACCGATAGGCAGATCAGGCTGTTGGCCAGCACGCTCCACAGGCCCAGCGTCCCCATATGCAGGGCGATCCCCACGGCCATCGCCTTGCCGGGCAGCGAATAGTCCGCATAGCGCACATCGGCGAGAACCTTGCCCGTATACTGGTCCACATGCACGGTCCGGTCCGTTGTGGGCGAGTGGCTGTCGGTGCTCATGGAATCCCGGCTCAGGGTCCAGACCCCGGTCGTGCCGCGTGGCAGGTTCAGTTGGTAACGCCCGTCAAACTCGATGGTCCGGGCCAGCGCGTCGACGCTGTCGAGGGTCACCGGGCCCGTGATCCCGGCCAGCCCCGCATCGCTGCCCGAGGCAGGCATCCGGGTCTGCTCCAGCGCCCAGGGCACCTCGCGGCGATCATGGTTCATGCTGGCATGGGTCTCGTCCGAGAGCGGGACATTGTCCCATTTCTCGGCGGGGAAATGGCTCCAGGCCTGTACCATCTTGCCGCCCCAGATCCCGGCCCATGCAAGCCCCGAGATCAGGAAGAACACCAGAAAGAGCGACATCCAGATGCCCACAACCCCGTGCAGGGATTTCCACAGCCCGCGGCCCCGGCCAAGGCTGGGGATCAGGGCGCGGCGCCAGCCGGTCTCGCGCGGCCACCAGAGGTAGAGCCCGGTCGCCACCAGAACGAGGGTGAGCGAGGCGGCAGTCTCCAGCAGGCGGTCGCCGGTCACCCCGAGCATCAGGTCGCTATGGATGTTGTCGAAAAAGTCGTACCAGCCGCTGCGACGCGGAAAGGTCTCGATCACCTCTGCGGTATAGGGATCGACGGCCACCATGGTCGCCTCGCCGTCAAGATCCACGCGGAAGAGCGCTGCGAGATCATCCCGGCGCGGCGCGACATACTGCTTGAGCGTCCCGCCGGGGATGGCTGCCAGCGCCGCGTCCGACTGGATCGAGACAGCCTGCGCGGTCTCTTGCGGGATCACGGGCGTGCGCTCGCCGTCGCGCCCGTCGATCCAGGCGATCCACAGCATCATCAGCCCGGTCACGGCCAGAATGGCGAGAAAGGGGATCACGAACAGGCCCGCATAGAAATGCCAGCGCCATGCCGCGAAATAGAGTTTGTTTGCGCGCCCGTGGGGCTGCGCAGGTGTATCGGTCATCGTCATGTAAGGACTCCAAGCCTGAGACCCCGGGCCATGCAGGACGCGGGGGGTTATTGAGTTGAAACGGTGAGGTCTCAGGCGCGCGGAGGGGCGCGGGTCAGGCGGACCGGATCGGGGCCACTGGTCTGCCGCAGGCGTTTGGCGACAAAGCCGAAGACAAAGGTCTTGGGCGTTGTGCGGCTCGCCGCCGGGCAGGGGCCGCGCAGGGTGGTGAGCGTATCGCTCAACCGGCAGGCTTCGCAGTCCACGCGGGGTGCGGGGCCGTCGCCCTCGGTCGGGCCGCACAGGTCAGAGAGCGATCCGCCCGCCGCCACATAGGCGGCCAGCTCCGGTGTCATGTCCGGCCCCTGCGCCCGGTGGCCATAGCCGATCGCCACCAGCGCAAGACAAAGCGCGGCGGTCACGGAAAGCCGGAGAAGGCGAAGGGCAATCGACACCATGCCTTCTGCTCTAGCCGGGGGGCACGAAGCTGACCAGCGCGCTCTCGTCGCAGTTGTGCAGAGGCAGGCGCCGAGGGTCGAGGCCGCGTCGCCGGGGCCGGATTCTGTCCTGTCGCAGGCCGGACGCGCCCGAGCGGGGCGGCTCAGTCGGGGGCAGGTTCTTCGCGGCTTTCGCGGTGACAGACCGTATCGGGGAAGGCTGGTAGCCAATCCTCCCTGCGCCGGGTCCAGAGTTCGTAATCCGGTGCGAACTGGCTTGGGGTATCGAGGGCCCCGAGGTGAAGCTCCACCTCGCCGGGGCTCTCGGCAAAGACCGAAGAGCCGCAGGTCGGGCAGAAATGCCGCCCCTCATGGGCGCGCGTCTCGCCGGTTACGGTCACCGCGCCCTCCGCATAGATGGCGGCGGCGTAGAACAAAGCTCCGTGATGCTTGCGGCAGTCGAGGCAATGGCAGATCCCCACGCGCAGCGGCGCACCGCGCGCGGCAAAGCGCACCTGACCGCAGAGGCAGCCACCGGTCACCCTATCCATCGCGATCCTCCGTCCCTTGTCCGTCTGGGTCTCAATGGTCTGGTGCGAAACCGCGGGCCGCGCAAGAGGGGCGGGTCCGTCCATACCGACGGTTTGAGCGGTGGCGCAGGGCCCTCTGGCGGGGTTGTCAGAGGCCCGTCGTGTGGCACGGCCAGGTGGCGTCCTTGGCTAAAATCAACCAATCGGTTGAATAAGCGTAGGCCCAGTGATGGCGCTAACGCTGTGGAGGCCAGCTTGTCGCAGTTTTGAAAAATATATCAAATACATGCACTTAAGGCCGTGATGCGCCGCGCCGCAGCGCGTTGACTCTGCCCCACCCTCCGGCCTAGCTTGCGCTCAACAACGCGGAGACGTGTGGCATGACCGATGACCCTCACAAAGAGCGCCTCAAAGCGCTGGAGGCACGGATCGACGCCGCCAAAGAGGCGCAGGCCCCGGCTCCGAAGAAGGATGAGCACTACTCTCTTGCCCAGCATGCCTGGCGGATGGTGGTGGAATTGGTTGCCGGTCTCGGGATCGGTTTTGGCATCGGGTACGGGCTGGACAGCCTGTTCGGCACAACGCCGATCCTCCTGGTGGTATTTACATTGCTGGGCTTTGCGGCGGGGATCCAGACCATGATACGGTCCTCGCGCGAGATCCAGGCGGAACGACTGAAGGCGGAGCCATCCGCCGAGCGCGAAGGGGACTAGACTGTGGCAAGCGAAGACGGCGGCGGACTCTCATTCCATCCCATGGACCAGTTCATCGTGTCTCCCCTGTTCGGGGACGGACCGGTGCACTTCTACACACCGACCAATGTGACCCTGTGGATGGCGCTGGCCGTGGCCGCGCTGACGCTGCTGCTGGTGACCGGAACGCGCGGGCGCGCCGTGGTGCCGACCAAGGCGCAGTCCATCGCCGAGCTTGCTTATGGCTTTGTCTACAAGATGGTTGAGGATGTGACCGGCAAAGACGGTCTGAAGTACTTCCCCTACATCTTTACGCTTTTCATGTTCATCATCCTGTCGAACTTCCTCGGCCTGATCCCGATGAGCTTCACCACCACCTCGCATATCGCTGTGACGGCGGTTCTGGCCTTCGCGGTGTTCTTCACCGTAACCATCATCGGCTTCGTCAAGAACGGCGCGGGCTTCCTGAGCCTGTTCTGGGTGTCCTCGGCGCCCCTGCCGTTGCGCCCGGTGCTGGCCGTGATCGAGGTGATTTCGTACTTTGTGCGCCCCGTGAGCCATTCCATTCGTCTGGCGGGCAACATGATGGCCGGTCACGCCGTTCTCAAGGTGTTCGCCGGCTTTGCCCAGGTCACCGCCGTGGCGCCCATCGCCATCATCGGCGTGATGGCGATCTACGGGCTCGAGGTTCTGGTGTCGGCCATCCAGGCCTACGTCTTTACCATCCTGACATGCGTGTATCTCAAGGACGCACTGCACCCGCATCACTAAGACAACCGGCAGGGTCGACCCTGCCTCTGAAACTCAGCAATTCCATCGTAAGGAGACACATCATGGAAGGCGAACTCGCACATATCGGCGCAGGCCTGGCAGCAATCGGTTCCGGCGCAGCCGCAATCGGTGTGGGCCACGTGGCAGGCAACTTCCTGGCAGGCGCTCTGCGGAACCCCTCCGCGGCAGCTGGCCAGACCGCGACCCTCTTCATCGGCATCGCGTTCGCAGAAGCTCTGGGGATCTTCGCATTCCTCGTCGCTCTGCTGCTGATGTTTGCCGTCTAAGCTTTCCAAAGCCATCCTTACGGTCGGGTCAGCCTGAAAAGGGCTGATCCGATGTGAAAGAGGGCCAAGGAGGGACGCATGGCAACTGACGCACACGGGGCCGTTGAATCCGCGCCGGGCATGCCCCAGCTGGATTTCTCGACCTTTCCCAACCAGATTTTCTGGCTGATCATCACGCTGGCAGCGATCTATCTGATCCTGACCAAGGTGGCCTTGCCGCGCATCGCGTCGGTTCTGGCCGAACGCAGCGGGACGATCACCAACGATCTGGCCGCCGCCGAAGAGCTCAAGCTCGCGGCAGTGGAGGCTGAGAAAGCCTATAACCAGGCGCTGGCGGATGCCCGTGCCGAAGCACAGAAAATCGTTGCCGAAGCCAAGGCCGAGATCCAGGCGGATCTGGACGTGGCCACTCAGAAGGCCGATGCCGAGATCGCCGCGAAAGCTGCGGAGTCGGAGAAAGCCATTGCCGAGATCCGGGCCAATGCGATGGAGAGCGTGACCGAGGTCGCGACCGAAACCGCAGCCGCACTGGTCTCTGCCTTGCTGCCGAACGCCACGGATGTGGATGTCTCGTCGGCTGTGTCGCAGCGCGTGAAGGGGTAAGGACATGACAAAACTGATCCTGCCCGCCGCATTCGCTCTGGTGGCGACACCGGCGCTGGCGGCCAAGGGGCCGTTCTTCTCGCTCGCCAACACGGACTTCATCGTGTTGATCTCATTCCTGTGTTTCATTGGCGTCGTGCTGTACTTCAAGGTGCCGCAGATGCTGAGTGGCATGCTCGACAAGCGAGCCGAGGGCATCAAGGCCGAGCTGGACGAAGCCAAGGCGCTGCGCGAAGAAGCGCAGACCATCCTGGCCTCCTACGAGCGCCAGCAGCGCGAGGTTCAGGGCCAGGCGGATGCCATCGTGGCCACGGCCAAGGAAGACGCCGAAGCCGCGGCTGCCCAGGCGAAGATCGACCTGGAAACCTCCATCGCACGGCGTCTGGCTGCCGCGGAAGAGCAGCTCGCCTCCGCTCAGGCCTCAGCAGTGAAAGAGGTCAAGGACAAGGCCGTGACCGTGGCTGTCGCTGCGGCGGCCGAGGTGATCGAAGCCAAGCTGGGCAAATCCGAGCTCGAGGCGATGAACGCTGCTGCGATCCAGGAAGTTCAGGCCAAGCTGCACTGATCCCCGATCTCACAACGATTTCGAGAAACCCGGCCTTGTGCCGGGTTTTTTGCTGTGTGGTGGGGGCAGGCGCGGTCCACATGTGGACCGCGCGGTCGCGCTCTGTCCCAACGGACGCGCCATGCGGGGCGCTTGGGCCTCTCGCGGGTCCGCGCCTTCCGCAGGCGGAAGGCGCCACCGATCCTAGCGCTGCTGCTCGTGTTCGAAGCGTTGGCGGGCGATGGCTTCGTTCTTTTCCATCTGCCGCCAATCGGCCAGCGAGCCCTCCACGAAGTCCAGGTGGGTCTGCACCGCCTCACGCGCGGCCAGCGGATCGCGGGCCTGCACAGCGGCGTTGATCGCCCGGTGCTGCTCCAGCAGCTGATCCCGTGTGGCGCGCTGCTTGAACATGATCTTGCGGTTGTAGAACACGCCCTCGCGCAGCAGGTCGAACATCGACCGCATCATATGCAGCATGATTACGTTGTGGCTGGCTTCGATGATCGCCAGATGAAACTCCGCATCGAGCGCGGATTCCTCGTCCGGATTCCGCTTGGAATGGGCTGCTTCCATCTTGCGAAAGATCGTATCGACCACGCGCAGATCCGTTTCCGAGCCCAGCCGGGCGGCCCGATCTGCGGCCAGCCCCTCCAGATCCCGGCGAAAGGCGAGGTAATCGAAGACCGCCTCGTCATGCTGGGCAAAGAGCTGGATCAGCGCATCTGAAAAGGCCGAGCCCAGCACTTCGGCCACATAGACGCCGGCCCCCGCACGCGTTTCCAACAGACCGCGTTCCTGCAACTCGGCCAGCGCTTCGCGCAGGGACGGGCGCGACACGCCCAGCTTCTCGGATAGCTCGCGCTCCGAGGGCAAACGCTCCCCTGGGCGCAGGATCCCGCGCAGGATCAGCTTCTCGATCTGGCGAACCACCGAGTGCGACAGCTTTTCGGACTGAATGCGTTGAAATGGCATGATGCGCCCCCTGAGTGGTCAAAAGATATGACCACAAGGGGCGCGCCGCAACCCGTGAAGGGCGTATCTTTGCGCGGGTACTACCGCGGCGTGATGACGATATCCACGCGACGGTTCAGGGCGCGTCCGGCGGCGTCGAGATTGGAGGCCACAGGCTGGTCCTCCCCGCGCCCGAAGGCCACCACGCGAGAGGCCGGAACCCCGTTCTGCAGCAGGATCGACGAGACCGCGTTCGCACGACGCTGGGACAGGTCCTGATTGTAGGAGGCCGAGCCGGTATTGTCCGTATGTCCGATCACCTGAACCGTGGTCTCCGGGTATTCGAGCAGGTTGCCCGCCAGCGCCACCAGGTCCGATTGCAGGGTCGGCTGCACCACGGTGCTATCCACCGCAAAGAGGATGTCCTGAGGCAGGGTCACGATCAGCTCGGAGCCGGTATTGACGATCTGCACCGCATCGTTGTTGAGGTCTTCCTCAAGCGCGCGGGCCTGCCGGTCGAGCGCATCGCCGATGGCCGCACCCACGCCTGCGCCCAGGACCGCGCCCACAAGCGCCTTGTCCCGGCTTTCGCCCGCGCCGATGGCTGCGCCCACAAGCCCGCCAATGGCGGCGCCGGTGGTCATTCTGCGATTGTCTTCGGTCACGGTGCAGGCCGACAGGGCCAGCGCGCCGGTCGTCATCAGGATCAGGGGTGTGCGTAGGGGCATGGGTACTCGTCCTCAGGCGGTTGTTTTTCAGCATATCGGGATACTTGGCCGTGTTATTCAATAGCCAAGCCCCGGAATGCCTGAAATTTGGCGCTCTTTGGCCGACAGAACGGCGCCGTAGCCCGCGCGGTTATCCGGCCTCGGCGAGCTGCGCGGCCTCCTGCGCGAGCATGGCGCGCTTGACCGGCAAGCCCCAGTGATACCCGCCAAGCCCGCCGGATTTGCGCAGCGCCCGGTGGCATGGGATCAACCAGCTGACCGGATTCCGCCCGACGGCGGTGCCCACGGCGCGCACCGCCTTGGGGGATCCAATGGACTGGGCAATCTCGGAATAGGTCGTCACATGGCCCGACGGGATGCGCAGCAGTGCCTCCCAGACCTTGATCTGGAACGGGGCCCCGATCAGGTAGAGCGGGGCCTTGGTCAGATCTCCATCCTCGGCCCCAAAGGCCGCCAGAGCCCAGGGCCGCAGCCCCATCGGGTCCTCGACGAAATCCGCATTGGGCCAGCGCGCGACCATATCCTCCATCGCGGCCTCCGTCCCGGTCTCGGAGGCAAAGGCGATCCCGCAGATCCCCTTATCTGTCCCCATCACCAGTGCGAGACCGAAGGGGCTGTCGAACCAGCCCCAGCGAATGGTGAGCCCGGCCCCCTTGCGGGCAAACTCCCCGGGGCTCATGGCCTCCCATGTCACGAAGAGATCATGGAGCCGCCCGGACCCCGAAAGACCCAGCTCCCCCGCCGCCTCCAGCGTCGTGAAGCGCTCGGCAAGCAGGGCCTTGGCATGGTCGAGGGTCAGGTATTGCTGGTACCGCTTGGGCGAGACCCCGACCCAGGCCGAGAAGGTGCGCTGCAGATGGGCCGGGCTCATCCCGATCCGGGTCGCCAGATCCTCCAGCGGCAGGGGCGCGCCGCCCGCGGCATCGATCTCGTCAATCGCGCGGCGGATCACGCCGTAATGGTAGCGGTCATCGGTCATCGGGTCGGTCATGATCTGGGTCTTGGCGGGGTCGGACATCTCGGGCCTCCTGTTCCTTCCAAGCTAATCCTCCGCGCGCGCCCGAGCGACCCGAATTTTGCGCATTTGCGCCGCTTGCCCCGAGGGCGCGCATTGGGCATATGAGCGCGGATGGCCAAGCAACTCGATTATCACACGATCCGCGAGATCTTCACCCGGTTCCAGACCGCTGAGGCGGAGCCGAAGGGCGAGCTCAACCATGTGAATGCCTACACGCTGGTGGTGGCCGTGGCGCTGAGTGCGCAGGCGACAGATGCCGGGGTGAACAAGGCGACCGAGGCGCTGTTCAAGATCGCCGATACGCCGGAGAAGATGCTGGAGCTGGGCGAAGAGGGCGTGATCGCGCATATCAAGACGATCGGGCTTTATCGCAACAAGGCCAAGAACGTGATCAAGCTCAGCCGGATTTTGGTCGACGAATATGGCGGTGAGGTCCCGAACTCGCGCGCAGCACTCGAAAGCCTGCCGGGCGTGGGGCGCAAGACGGCCAATGTGGTGCTGAACATGTGGTGGGGGCATCCGAGCCAGGCCGTGGACACCCATATCTTTCGGATCGGGAACCGGACCGGGATTTGCCCGGGCAAGGATGTGGTCGCCGTGGAACGGGCCATCGAGGATCACATCCCCGTCGATTTCCAGCATCACGCCCATCACTGGCTGATCCTGCATGGCCGCTATATCTGCAAGGCGCGCAAGCCTGCCTGCGGGGCCTGCCTGATCCGGGATCTCTGCCCCTTCGAGGACAAGATCGAATGAGCCGGATCAACGTGGCCTCGGGCTCGCCCATGGAGCCGGTGATCGGCTTTTCCCGCGCTGTCCGGATCGGCGAGATCGTGGCCGTGGCGGGCACCGCCCCCATCGCCGAGGCCGGTGGCACGGCCTGCCCGGGCGATGTCTATGGCCAGACCCTGCGCTGTCTCGAGATCGGGCTGGCCGCACTGGCCGAGGCTGGCGCGCGCCCCGAGGATGTGCTGCGCAGCCGGATCCTGCTGACCGATGCCGGGACATGGCAGGAGGCCGCCCGCGCCCATGGCGAGGTGTTCGGCGCGATCCGTCCGGCCTGCACCTTTGTCGAAGTGAGCCGCTTTATCGATCCGACCTGGTTGGTCGAAACCGAACTTGATGCTGTCGTAAAGGACCCCGCCCCATGACCCACCCGTTTCAGGTTGTCGGCATCGGCAACGCGATTGTCGATGTGCTCGCCCAGACCGATGACAGCTTTCTCGACCATATGGGGATCGAGAAGGGGATCATGCAGCTGGTCGAACGCTCCCGCGCCGAGATGCTCTATGCGGCCATGTCCGAACGCGTGCAGGCACCTGGCGGGTCGGTGGCCAATACGCTGGCGGGGCTGGGGGAGCTCGGTCTGCGCTGCGCGTTTATCGGACGGGTCAAGGATGACGCGCTCGGGCGGTTCTATGCCCAGGGCATGGAGGCCGAGGGCACGGCCTTTCCCAACCCGCCTCAGCCGGGTGTGGAGGCACCGACCTCGCGTTCGATGATCTTCGTCACGCCGGATGGCGAGCGGTCCATGAACACCTATCTCGGTGCCGGTGCGGATCTGGGGCCCGAAGATGTGTCTGAGACCGTGTTCGATCAGGTGGGGTTGCTGTTCCTCGAGGGGTATCTCTTCGACAAGGTGCCGGGCAAAGCCGCCTTCGAGGCGGCTGCTCGGTTTGCGCGCACGGGCGGCGGGCAGGCCGGGATCACCCTGTCGGACCCGTTCTGCGTTGACCGGCACCGGAGCGACTTTCAGCGGCTGGTGGCCGATGAGCTGACCTTCGTGATCGGCAATGAGCATGAATACAAAGCGCTCTACGAGACCGAGGATCTGGATACGGCTCTGGCGCAAGCGGCGGCGGTTTGCGAACTGGTGGTCTGCACACGCTCGGGCGATCCGGTCGTCGCCATCCGTGGAGAAGAGCGGGTGCAGGTGCCCGTGACCCGCGTGGTGCCCGTGGATGCCACCGGGGCCGGGGATCAGTTCGCCGCCGGGTTCCTCTATGGTCTGGCGACGGGCCAGACGCTGGAGACCTGCGGGCGCATGGGGGTGATCGCAGCGGCCGAAGTGATCAGCCATTTCGGGGCGCGCCCCAAAACGGATGTCCGCGCTAGATTTGTGGCCGAAGACCTGCTGTGACCGTCAGTCAAACGGAGCGCCTTCGGCGCACATGATTTTTTCCGCCCCTGATCAGGGCGGGGCCTCCGGCGGGGATACTTGACGACTTAAGATGCTGAGATTTGTGTTTCATTGTTCCCCAAATACTCAAATCCCTAACCGTGCCGCGCCGCCACCGTCTTGAGCTGCGAGAACCCGTACAGCGCCTCGAACCCCTTTTCCCGTCCGTGACCGGATTTACCGACGCCGCCAAAGGGCAGCTCGACACCTCCGCCCGCGCCATAGGTGTTGAGAAAGACCTGCCCCGCGCGCAGACGTTTGGCGAGGCGCATCTGACGCCCGCCGTCCCGGCTCCAGACCGCTGCAACCAGGCCAAACTCGGTGCCGTTGGCGATGGCTATTGCCTCCTCCTCGGTCTCGAAGGGGAGAAGGATCTGAACGGGTCCAAAGATCTCCTGTTGGGCGAGCGGGTGATCCGGGCCCATGCCCGAGAGGAGATGCGGGACCACATAAGCCCCGGTCTCGGGGGCGTCCGGGCTCAGCCGCCCCGTGGCCCGGATATGAGAGGGATCGGCGAGGGCGAGCATCTCGGTCACGCGGGCCTTTTGGCGGGCGGAGATCAGCGGGCCGATCTTGGGATCACTGCGGGCGGGCCCCACCGTGAGCGTGCCATAGGCTTCGGCCATGCGGTCGGCGACCGTGTCGAAGATCGGGGCTTCGATCAGGATCCGAGACGCGGCCGAGCAGGTCTGCCCGGCATTCTGGACCCCGGCATTGACGAGAAAGTGCAAGGCGGCATCGAGATCTGCATCGGCGAAGACGAGCTGCGGGGACTTGCCGCCCAGCTCCAGCGTCACGGGCGTGATTTGACCAGCGGCGGCGGCCTGCACCGCGCTGCCCACGGGCACGGAGCCGGTGAAGCTCATATGGTCGACCCCGGGATGGGCGCTCAGGGCCGCGCCCGCCTCGGGGCCCAGCCCGGGCACCACATTGAGTGCACCGGGCGGCAGGCCTGCCTCCTCGGCAAACCGGGCGAAGGCCAGCGCGGTCAGGCAGGCCTCCTCGGCGGGTTTGAGCACGCAGGCATTGCCCATGGCGAGGGCCGCCCCGACCGAGCGTCCGATGATCTGCATCGGGTAGTTCCAGGGGACGATATGACCCGTCACCCCGTGGGGTTCGCGCAAGGTATAGACCGTGTAGCCGTCCATATAGGGGATGGTCTCGCCCATGATCTTGTCGGCGGCCCCGCCATAGAATTCCAGATAGCGGGCCAGGGCGAGCGCGTCGGCGCGGGCCTGTCCCAGGGGCTTGCCCACATCGCGGGCTTCCATGTCGGCCAGCCGGTCCGCCTCGCGCAGGACCAATGCGCCGAGGCGGCTCAGCAACCGGCCCCGTTCGGTCGCGCTGTGGCGTCCCCAGTCGCCGTCCAGGGCGGCCTGCGCCGCTGCGACAGCCCGGTCGATATCGACCGGGCCACCGCGCGCGATCTCGGCCAGAGGACGACCATCGGACGGATCGATCAGGCCCACCGTTTCGCCGCTGGCACAGGGGCCCCAGGCCCCGCCGATCAGGATTTCGTGGCTTGGAAAGCCCGGGTCATAGGTCATCTTGAGGCTCCAGCAGCAGGTCGGCGAGCGTCAGGGCCATGACCTGCGCGCTATCGATCATGTCGTCGATGCCCACCCATTCGTCGGGTTGGTGGGCGAGGTCGAGGATCCCCGGCCCATAGGCGATGCAGTTCTTGAGCCGCCCGATCCGGTCGATATGTTTCTGGTCATAGGTGCCGGGGGAGACCACGTAATCCGGCTGCCGCGCCAGCACCCGCTCGATCGAGGCCGCGACGGAGCGCACCACTGGGGCGTCTTTGTCTGCCATGGTGGGCTGCACCTCGAAGAGCTCGCGGATGTCGTACTCGAAACTCGGACGGCTGGCTTTCACCCGCTCCAGCAGCGATGTGATCTCGGCTTTCACCTCCGCGATGTCTTCTTCGATCAGGAAGCGGCGGTCGAGCACGATGCGGCAGCGATCTGCCACGCAGGGGGCCGGCAGGCCGGTATAGTCCGGGTCCTGCTCGGGCTCGCCGCCATGAATCGAGTTGATGTTGAGCGTGGATTGGCGCGCGCCCTCGGGCACCACGGGCATCTCGGTGCGTTTGGTGGCCAGCAGGGGATAGAGCACCGTCTCGATCTCGTGTAGAACAGCCCCCATATGGCGGATCGCGCTGTCGCCGAGAAAAGGCATGGAGCCATGGGCGATCCGACCCTTGGTCTCGATCTCGGCCCACCAGACCCCGCGATGACCGAGGCAAATCCGGTCTTTGTTCAGGGGTTCGGGGATGATCACATGCTGCACGCGCTCGGGCGAGAACCAGCCGTTCTCGGCCAGATAGGCGACCCCGCCAAAGCCGCCCGATTCCTCGTCCGCGGTGGCGCTGATCTCGATCGCGCCTGCAAACTCGGGATGGGTGGCGATGAAGGCCTCGGCCGCGATGATCGAGGCGGCGAGCCCGCCTTTCATGTCACAGGCCCCACGGCCATAGACCCGGCCCTGTTTCACCTCGCCACCGAACGGGTCCGTGGTCCAGCCATGGCCGACCTCGACCACATCGTGGTGCGAGTTGAAATGCACGCACTCCCCCGCGCGGCCGCCCTCGTAGCGCGCCACGAGGTTCCAGCGCGGAAAGGCCTCGCTATCGGCGGCGGCGCCCTTGGCGCGGACCAGCTCGCAGGTAAAGCCCTGCGGTGCGAGCCGCGCTTCGAGCACCGCGCAGATGTCGTGGTAGTGCCGGCCGGGCGGGTTCAGGGTCGGAATTCGGATCAGGTCCTGGGTCAGCGCGACCAGCGCGTCGCGCCGGGCGGTGATCGCGGTCTTGAGGGGGGTGTCGGTCTGCATGAGGCGAGCCTAGGCCCGCAGCCCGGGCGCGACAAGCGGGCCCGGGCACCTCGATGCGTTGTGTTTGGCGCGACGCGCCCCATTTCTAGTCAGAGGTGTGCAACGCAGTGAAAAAGGAGCAATGGATGGCGGTTCTGCGGGTAGGTGTTCTGGTTTTTCTGGTGCTGGCAGTGGCGCATATCCTTGCCGCCATGCTACAGCGGTGGCGCAAGTCGGCCGCGCTCGAAGAGCAATGGCTGGCCGAAGGCCGTCCCGGGACGTGGGAGGCCTATGAGAAGGATGGCCTTGCGGCCCTGGAGCGGTCGCTCCGGCAGAGGCTGATCTGGGGTGTATACGCGTTTCCGGCGGCTGTGATCGGGCTGCTGGCGCTTTTGACGAATTGGGATTGAGATGTTTTGGACCTACCTGCGCTGGACGCTGAAACTGATCCTGCTGGTGCTGGTTGGAGGCTTGTTGCATTACGTGCTGCCCCAGCATGACGTGGTGCGGATGGTGGATGCCTCCGAGCGGCGCGTGGATTTTACCGAGAGCAACCGTATCTTCTGGGCGCGACCGGATAGTGGTGCGCCCATGGCCGACAGCCGGGATGTGAGATTCATTGACGCCGCGCGGCCCGGGGGCGAGGCGATCGTGTACCGCAACGAGGATACGGGCTGGGGCTGGCCCTTTTACTTCAAGTTTGACTCGAGCGATGTGAACGCGCGGGCCAAGGATCTGGTCTCGGATGCCGAAGACCCCACATGGGTGATCGTGCGGCATTACGGATGGCGCTCGAACCTGTTTTCGATCTTTCCAAATGCGGTCTCCTTGAAGGTGACCGATTCACCGGATCCACAAATCATCCCGTGGTTCAACATCGCCTTTTTCCTTGTGCTGGCGCTGATCGCGCTGCGGATCTGGCGCTGGTGGGCGAATTTCCACGAGGCGCGGATCGAGCCGATCGTGGATGATATGGTGATTGCCATGCACCGGGCCGATGACCGCGCGGATGCCACCAAGGGGCGCATTCGCCGCTGGTGGGACAAGATGCGCGGCAAGGCCTGAGGTAAGGCGAGAGGCGTCGTCAGGCACCCGCCGGACGTGGCGCGGTCGGTATCCCGACCGCGCGGACCCGCGAGACAGGCCAACGCGTTCAATGGTGCTGAGACGATAGAGGCCGGGTGTGTCCGCGCCCTCGCCATGGGCGAGGGCGCTCCGGATCAAGCGCCGCCAGTTGGGCGCCCCCGGTCAGGTGCCGTAAGGCACCCATACGGTCTTCGTCTCGGTCGCTTCCGACAGGAAGCTGCGCGCATCGGCTTTGAACCAATCCCGGGCGACTCCGTGGTTCACCCATGTGCGTTTGAGATTGCCCGCCGCTTCGGCCTCGATCTGGGCCGAGATGTCAGCGCCCGCAAAACTCCAGACCGCATCGACCCCCAGATGGCTGGCCAGCGGCTTGGCCAGCGCCTCCGGATCGCCCGTGACGATATTGACCACGCCTGCGGGCACGTCCGACGTGTCCAGCACCTGATAGAGATCGGTTGCCGCCAGTGGGAAGGGCTGTGACGGCACCAGCACCAGCCGATTGCCCATGGCCAGCGCGGCCCCGAGGATCGACACCGTCCCCAGCAATGGGGCCTCATCCGGTGCAAAGGCCCCGATCACTCCGACAGGCTCGGGCATGGCCAGCGCGACACCGCGCAGGGGCACGGGCTTGACCGCCCCGTCATACTTGTCGGCCCAGGCCGCATAGGTGAAGAGCCGCTCGATCGAGGCTGCGACCTCGGCCTTGGCCGCAGGCTCCCGCGCACCGGTCATCGCCTTGAGCCGCGCCGCGAATTCCTCGGCGCGGGCAGACAGGTTCTCGGCAAGATAATAGAGGATCTGCGCCCGCAAATGCCCGGTGGTTTTGGCCCAGCCAGAGGCCCCGGTCGCGGCCTCCACCGCGTTACGGATGTCCTTGCGATTGCCCTCGGGCGCATGGCCCAGAAGCGCGCCCTTGGTCGACCAGATGGCCCGGGAATAGCCGCTATCGGGCCGGGCTTGCTTGCCGCCGATATACATCTTGGCCGTGCGGTCGAGCCCTTCGGCCTTGGGCGTCTGCGGTGCTGGCACCGCCGCGACGGGTTTGAGTGGCTTCGCGGCTCCAACGGGCTTTGTATAGGCGCGCAGACCCTCCCATCCGCCTTCGCGTCCAAATCCGCTCTCGCGGACCCCGCCAAACCCGGCGGCCGCGTCGAAGAGGTTCGTGGCATTCACCCAGACCACACCCGCGGCAAGCTTGGGGGCGATGTCCAGCGCCCGGTTTATATCCTCGGACCAGAGCGTTGCCGCCAGCCCGTAGCGCGTGGCATTGGCCACCTGCACGGCCTCGGACGGGGTGCGAAAGGTCGTCGAAACCAGGACCGGGCCAAAGATCTCGTCCCGCATGAGCGGATCGGCGGGCGAGAGCCCGGTGATCAGGGTCGGCGGATAGAACGCCCCCTCGGCGGGCACCACACCCGGCTGATGTACTGTCCCCCCGCTGCTGGCCACCATCCCGGCGACCTTGGTGCGGTGCGCGGGGTCGATCATCGCCCCCACATCAATGCACTTGTCCAACGGATCGCCGATCCGCAGGGTCTCCATCCGTGCACGGAGCTTGCCGTGGAAGGCCTCCGCGATCCCCTCCTGCACCAGAAGGCGCGAGCCCGCACAGCAGACCTGGCCCTGATTGAACCAGATCGCGTCCACCAGACCCTCAACTGCAGAGTCGAGATCCGCGTCTTCGAAGACGATATAGGGTGACTTGCCACCCAGCTCGAGTGTCAGCGCCTTGCCCGAGCCCGCCGTCGCCCGGCGGATCTCGCGCCCCACCTCGGTGGAGCCGGTAAAGGCGATCTTGTCCACACCCGGATGCGCCACAAGCGCCGCACCGGTCGCGCCATCCCCGGTGACAATATTCACCACGCCCGGGGGCACCCCGGCCTCGCCGCAGATCTCAGCAAAGAGCAGCGCCGTCAGCGGGGTCCATTCAGCCGGTTTCAGAACCACCGTATTGCCCATGGCCAGCGCCGGTGCGATCTTCCAGGCCAACATCAGAAGCGGGAAATTCCACGGCACGATCTGACCACAGACGCCCAGCGGCGCGCGGTCGGGCAGCTCGTCTTCCATCAGGGCGGCCATGCCCGCATGGTAGTAGAAATGCCGCTGGGCGAGGGGGATGTCGATATCCCGGCTCTCGCGGATGGGCTTGCCATTGTCGAGCGTCTCGAGCACCGCAAAGAGCCGCGCGTGTTTCTGCAACAGCCGCGCCAACCCATAGATGACCCGCGCCCGACCCGACCCGCCCAGTTTGGCCCAGCCAGGCTGCGCCTTGCGCGCCGCCGCCACGGCGGCGTCCACATCGCCAGCGGAGCCTTGGGTGACCTGCGCAAGCGCGGTCCCGCGCGCCGGGTTCAAGGTGGCAAAGGTCTCGCCGGGGGCTTGAAACCCACCGCCGATGAAGCACCCGAACTGCCGATCATGCTGGTCCAGCCAGGCCTGGGCCGGGCCGTCATCCTCGGGCGCCGGGCCATACTCCATGGTCTCGAAGATCTCCTTGACTGTCATGCTGCACGCCCCTTCATTGTTCCCCAAATACTCATGGTCCCCCCCTCAGCCAAGCGAGTGCCGGTGGCCTGCGGAATAGGCCCCAGTGACATGATGCTCGAGTTGCCGTTCGATGTCGCCAAGAAGGGACGAGGCGCCAAAGCGGAAGAGGTCCGGTTGCAGCCAGCGGTTGCCCAGCTCCTCTTTCAGCAGGCTCAGATAGACCAGCGCATCCTTGGCCTTGGAGATCCCGCCCGCGGGTTTGTAGCCCACCTTGATCCCCGTGGCCGCCTCGTAATCCCGGATCGCGCGGATCATCACGAGGCTCACGGGCAGGGTCGCGTTCACGCTCTCCTTGCCGGTGGAGGTCTTGATGAAATCCGCGCCGGCCATCATGCAGATCAGGCTCGCGCGGGCGACATTGCCCAGATCCCCGAGCTCGCCGGTGGCCAGGATCGCCTTCACATGGGCATCCCCGCACGCTGCGCGAAAGGCGCGCATCTCGTCATAGAGCGCTTGCCAATTGCCGGTCAGGACATGGCGGCGGGAGATGACGATATCGATCTCTCCGGCGCCTGCGGCCACGCTTTCCTCGATCTCGCCCACGCGCAGCCGAAAGGGCGAAAGGCCTGCCGGAAACCCCGTCGACACGGCGGCGACAGGGATGCCGGAACCGGCAAGCGCCTCCACGGCCACCTCGACCATGTCGTGATAGACGCAGACCGCCCCGGTGGTGATTGCCCCCATGCCGAGAGCCGCGAGGATCTCGGGATCCACCGGCCGACGCGCCTTGGCGCAAAGCCGCTGGACCCGGCCCGGCGTGTCGTCGCCCGCAAGGGTGGTGAGATCGATCAGGGTGATCGCCTTCAGCAGCCACGCCGCCTGAAAGTCTTTCTTGACCGTCCGCCGCCCGGGCAGGGTCGCGGCCCGGCGTTCCACGGCCGATGTATTGACCGCGACGGCGCGGACCCAGTCGAGATCGAGCGCCATGCCAGGATTGCGCGGCAAGGTGGTCTCCGGCAAATGTGCCCGGTGCAGGTCGATCTGCTGGCCGGTGGCGGTGCGGCCCGGTGGGGTGCTGGTCACGATGAGGTCTCCTGCTGCGTGATCTGAGGCTGACACGGCCCGCGAAGGGGCGCAAGCGCGCCGCCACGTCCCGACGCCCGAGCGCGGATATGTGGATGTGCGGATGTACGGTGGCGCGGTCCGCTGCGCGCCCCGCGCGGACGTGCCCGTGATCGCCTGTCGTCCATCCTTCCATTTGACGGTCCTGCGGCGCGGGTCCGCGCGGTCCGCATGCGGACCGCGCCCTCTATCCTCAGCCTCTCCGCGCCCCGGGCTGGACCACGTCTCGGCGATGGGCGCGCCGCCATCGGGCTGGAGGCGCACCGTGATGGGCTTTGAAGAGGGCTTGGAAATGGCTCGGGGTCTCGATGCCACAGGCTTCTGCCACTCGCGTCAGGCTCAGATCCGTCCCGGTCATCAACCGCGCCGCATGGGCCATTCGCCGCGCATTGATCCAGTCGGTGGGCGTGGCACCGAGATGCGTGCGAAAGCTGCGGGCCAGATAGGCGGGTGACTTGCCCGCGATCTCGGCCAGCGCGCCGGGGCCTCGCGCGAATACCTCCGGGTCCTCGGCCGCGCGCAAGGTGCGCGTCAACCAACCCGGCAATCCGCCGGGCAGCGCCGGCAGGGGCCGAAGGATCCGCGTATGCAGCTCCAGCAGCACCGATTCGATGGCGAGCTGGCTGCGCGGTCCGACCTCCAGCCGCTCCAGCGCCCGTGTCATCGTACTCGCCTGATCCGCATTGAGGCTCAGCGTCACCGGGAGCGCCCCGTCGCTCCAGAAGGTGCGCCCGCCCAGCTCCGGGTAACGCGCCAGCAGATGGGTGAGGCTGTCGGGCGCGATGAGCACATTCACAAGCCGCGCGGGCCCGCCCAGACCGTGCCGGTCCTGCGGTCGCATGAAACACAGGCTGCGGGGCGGCAGCGCGATCCGGGTGCCATTGATCCGGTGTTGCACCATGCCGTCGAGCACAAAAAACATCTCGTGGAAATCCTGCCCATGGGGGGCGGGGATCGGCCCGTCCCCGAGGGCCACACGGGCAAAGTGAAACGCGGTCGGCGGGCGCAGGTAATCCCGGTGGCGCAGGGTCAAAGACATAGATAGGTCAACACAGAGGAGCTTTTGGGAAAAATAGCGCCAGAATTATTGCGAAACCAGAGAAATGATAGGGCGTGAAAGGATCCCCCCATGCTTGATACATCCCCCGATCTGTCTTTCGCCCCCGTGCGCAACCCGAACCCGGCCACTCTGACACCCGAGCAGATCGACCGCTATAATCGCGACGGCTACCTGACGGGTCTGCGCGCCTTCCCCCCCAGCCAGGCCGAGGCGAACCGCACGACCTTTGACGGGCTGCTCGCCGGGCTCGGGCGCGACGGCGCCTATGCGATCAACTGCTATCAGGCGCGCGCCCAGGCGATCTGGGATCTATGCACTGCGCCCGCGATCCTCGACGTGGTGGAGGATCTGGTGGGGCCGAACATCGTCTGCTGGGCCTCGCATTTCTTCTGCAAGCTGCCGGGGGACCCGAAGCACGTGCCCTGGCATCAGGACGCCGCCTTCTGGCATCTGGCCCCGGCCCGCACGGTGACCGTCTGGCTGGCCATCGACGACACCGATGCCGAGAACGCGGCGATGCAGTTTATTCCGCGCAGCCACGACAAAGGTGCGCTTGACTGGCGCGCTTCGGAGGGCGGCGTTTTGAACAAGGAACTGGTCGACACCGCGAGCCTTGGCGCGCCGGTGACCAACGCCCTGCGCGCAGGCGAGATGTCGGTTCATGCGGATATGCTGGCCCATGGGTCGGCCGCCAATCTCAGCAATCGCCGCCGATGCGGGCTGACCATCCGCTATTGCCCGCCCGAGGTGCGGATGACGGATGCGGCCTGGGCGCAAGGGATCGAGGCGATCCTCTGCCGGGGCAATGATCCCTCTGGCCACTGGCGCCACCACGCACGGCCCCGAGGCAATGACGTCTCGCCAGAAAACAGCCCGCGCAACCTTGGCGGAAACTAACCGGCGTGACCTGCCCTGCGGGTCAGATCCGCGACAGGAGCAGCCCCCCGGCCACCATTACGACGGCGAGGATGCGGGTCGGGCTGATCTCGCGCGCGGCCATCCCGAACGCCCCCAGCGCGTCAAGGATCAGCGCCGCGACCAGCTGGCCAAAGACCAGCGCCGCCACCAGCGAGACGACACCGATGCGATCCGCGCTCCAGGCGGCCGCACAGACATAGATCGCGCCAAGCGCACCGCCGGTCCAGGCCCACCAGGGTAAAGGGGCCAGCGCATCCCAGCTCGGCACCGTGCCCCGGGCCAGGGTGATCGCGCTCAGCACGACGAACCCGACCCCGAAGGAGATCGCCGCAGTCGCCACCGGATCCCCCGCGTTTCGGGCCAGGGTTGCATTGATCGGGGCCTGGGTCGCGATGCCCGCACCGCCAAGGGCCACGGCTCCGAGGGCGAGCCAATAGGTCAAACTCATGATGGGTGTCCTTTTCTCTGCGCGCAGAGAACCACGTTGCCGCGTCCAGCACTAGGTCCGGTACCCGGTTCTGCCCAAGCTCGGATGAAAGGCTTGCTTTGGGCCGGGGGCTATGGTTCAGTCACCGTGTTTGCATACCTATGCAAATGCCGCACGCACCGACTTTGGGAGGGGAAGGGCGTCTATGGATATCACATGGTTTGGCCATGCGGCGTTCCGGCTGAGCGATGCCCGGGGCGCGGTCATTACGGACCCTTACACGCCCGAAGGCGTGGGATATGCGCCGATCACCCAGAGCGCGGATCTGGTGGTCATCTCGTCCGATGACGATGATGCCCATTGCCGGGCCGACCTGATCCCCGGGGATCCGGCGGTGTGCAACGCGCTCAACGTGGCGTTGGACCATGGCGGGGCGCAGAACGTGGCCGGGCGCGAGATCCGCGCTGTCGCCGCCGCCGAGTGGGAACATCACCCAAGGGGCGTGCCGGGCCAGAATGGCATGTACCGGTTCGAGATGGACGGGATGCAGATCGCCCATATGGGCGATGTGGGAAACCCGCTGACCGCCGATCAGATCGCGTTTTTCGAGGATGTGGATGTCCTGCTGGCCTTGGCGGGGGGCTACCTGACCATCGAACTGCCGGACCTGATGACGATGATCCGCGCCGTCAGGCCCAAGCTGGTCATCCCCATGCATTTCAGGACCCTCACCTATCGGCCCTGCAACACCATGTGGATCGAAAGCTTCCTGAGCCATTTCGACGAGGCGCAGGTGGATTTCGCCTTTGGCGCCCATGCGCAGATTTTCAAAGAGGACCTGAGCCCGGACACGCGGGTGCTGGTCATGGACTATGTGCGACCGAACGCCTGAACTCGGGGGTTGATCCTCGGCGCGCCTGCGACATTCTGTCAAGCATCCGCCCATTTCAAAACAACCGGCATCCAAGCTGGATCACGACAACAGGAGAACAGATATGACCCTCAGACGCAGCTTGCTTTCGATCTCGATCGCGGCGTTGGCCGCCACCAGCGGGGCCGCCCTGGCTCAGGACGTGGCCCGCGAGGACACGGTGATCTTCGATCTCGACCGAACCATCAAGGATCCTGAGAATTTCAACTGGTTCACCCCCGGCACCAAGCGCATGCATGGCGCGCATCAGGCCATGTGGGAGCCGCTCTTCATCCTGAATTACGGCACGGGCGAGCTCGATCCGTGGCTCGCCAGCGGGTTCGAGGGCAACGATACCAACGATGTCTTCACCATCTCGCTGCGCGAGGGCGTGGAATGGTCCGATGGCGAGGCGTTTGACGCCGATGACGTGGTCTTCACCGTCTCCATGGCCCTTGAGAACAGTGAGATCTCGTCGCGCGAAGCGGCCACGATCCGGGCGCAGGTGGCCTCGGTCGAGAAGGTTGATGACCTGACGGTGCGGTTCACTCTGAACGCGCCCAACCCGCGCTTTCTGGTAGAAAACTTCGGGGTGCGGATTTTCGGGTCCTTCCTGATCATGCCGGAGCATGTCTGGAACGGTCAGGACCCGGCGACCTTCGCCTTCTTCCCGCCCATCGGGACCGGACCCTATACCTATACCTCCAGCGCCACGAACCGGGCGATCTGGGACCGCAATGATGACTGGTGGGGTGCGAAATCCGGGTTCATGGACCTGCCTGAGCCCCAGCGCCTGATCTGGCTCGAGACCGGCGGCGAAGAGAGCCGTGCGCAGTTGATGGCGACGAACCAGCTCGATGCCTCCCAGAACGTGTCCGTGGGCACCTTCGAGGCGATCAGGTTCCAGAACCCGGCGGTGATCGCCTGGTATCCGGACTATCCCTATGCGGCCGCCGACCCCTGCGCGCGCCAGCTTGAGATCAACACGACCATCGCGCCCTGGGACAGTGCCAATATGCGCAAGGCCGTGGCGATGATCATCGATCGCAACCAGATCGTGAATGTGGCCGCCGAGGGGGCGACTGTCGCCTCCGAGACGATGTTCGCGCAATACGGCTCCATGGCGCCCTTTATCGACGCGGTGAAGGCGGCGGGCTTCGGGCTGTCGGATGCGCCGGATCTCGACGCGGCGGCCGCGCTGATCGAGGGCGAGGGCTGGGCCAAGAATGGCGATGGGCTGTATGAAAAGGATGGCGAGGTCCTGAGCGTCGACATCCACGTGAATTCGGCCTCCACCGAGTATACCCGAACAATCGACGTGATCGCCGAGCAGCTGACGCGCGCCGGTATTCAGGCCAAGTCCGTGCCGGTCGAGAATGGCGTGTTCTGGGGCGAGGTTCTGCCCTTTGGCGGCTTCGAGATGTCCTATAGCTGGCTGTCCTGCGGGTCGGTGAACGAGCCCTGGGCGTCCATGGGCCGCTACACGGTCAAGGATGTGGTGCCCGTGGGCGAGCGGAGCCCCGGGTTCAACAACACCTCGCGCTGGGACGGGCCGGGGGCCGAGGCCTATAGCGCGCTGGTGGACAAAATCGGCGGGCTGCCCCTGGGCGATCCGGAGGTGCCGACGCTGGTCGCCGAGGCCTATCAGTATCTCGATGCGGAGATGCCGTTCATCCCGCTGGTGCAGTCGGCCAAGCTTTTGCCGATGAACACCACATACTGGACCGGCTGGCCGACCTCCGAGAACTATTACAACCACCCATTCTTCTGGTGGAACCACACGCATCAGATCATTCACAACCTCGAGAAGGCGAACTGATCTGACCGCTCTTCCCCGGGCCGGATGGTCCGGCCCGGGGCCATGCAAGGGAGAGGACCCATGTCCGAGAGATCTGTTTCCGAGATCGGACGCTTTTTCGAAGAGAACGGCTATTACCACGCGAAGGGCCTTCTGAGCGCAAGCCAGCTGGATCCGTTGGTGCGGGATTTCGACCGCATCGTCGGGCAATTGTTGCGCTCTGGCGAACAGGTAGATGCCACATGGGACGGGGACGAAACGGCCCGTTTGGCGCGGGCCGGGGACCGGATCCTGCACACCCATAATGTGCAGAAATATTCGCGCGCCTGGCTCAATGCCTTTCTCGATGACGGGTTTCTCGATGTGGCCGAAGAGATCCTCGGCCCGGATATCGTGCTGCATCATTCCAAGCTTTTTCAGAAACCGGCCGAGGCGGGCGCGCCCTTTCCGATGCATCAGGACTGGCCCTATTTCCCGACCGAGCAGGATCGGATGATCGCGGCCATCGTCCATGTGAGCGATGCCACGGACGAGATGGGCTGCCTTCGGGTCTATCCCGGCTCTCACAAGCTGGGCCGGATCGCGGGGGCCGATGGGCGGCAGGCCAATGCCACGCTTGACCGGTATCCTATCGAGCAGGCCAGGGTGCTGGAGGCCAAGGCCGGGGATGTGGTGTTCTTTCATTACCTGACGCTTCACGGGTCCATGCCGAACCGGTCGGATCGCACCCGCAAGACCGTTCTGGTGCAGATGTATGACGGTCAGGACCGCGTGGTGGAGGGCAACACCCATCCCGACGAGCGGATGGTGCTGCGGGGCTGGAACCACCATGCCAGCCGGGCGAGCGCCGCGGCGGCCTGACGGGCGGCCCTTGAGAGCGCGGGACGCCCCCCGGGGCGTTCTGCATAACGCAATGAGGGGGAGGGGGCCGTGTTCGGTATTCCACGCAGCTATCTGATCAACCGTACGATCACCTTCGTGCTGACCGTATTCATCGCGGCGACGCTGATCTGGTTGATTCCGCGTTTCTCGCCGGTGGACCCGGCAGAGATCATGCTCAGCCGCATGGCCGCAGGTGGCGGAGCCGTGGCCGATAGCGAGGCGATCCTTGCCCAGCTGCGTGCGGATTTCGGGCTGAATGACCCGTTGATCGTCCAATACCTGAAATACATGGGCAATTTGCTGACCTTCAATCTGGGGATCTCGACGGCCTCTTTCCCGACCCCGGTCTCGGTGCTCATCGCGCAGGCGCTGCCCTGGACCTTGGGGCTGATGATCCTGTCGGTGGTGATCACCTTCCTGATTGGCAATGCGCTGGGCGCGTTCATGGTCTGGGAACGCACGCCGAAAATCTGGAAGGTCGTCATCCCGACCTTCATGATCTTCACCTCGATCCCGCCGATCCTGTCGGGGCTCCTGTTGATGTATATCTTCTCGATCACCCTGCGCTGGCTGCCGCTGACCGGCAGTTACGGGCTGACGGTGGAGCCGGGTTGGGACTGGACCTTCGTGGCCAGCGTGATCGAGCATGGCACCCTGCCGGCGCTGTCGATCATCGTGGTGACCTTCGGCTTCTGGACGCTGGGGATGCGCGGGCTGATGATCTCGGTGCAGGGCGAGGATTACGTGAACCTCGCCAAGGCCAAGGGTCTGAAACCGCGCTATGTCCTGTATAAGTACATGGTGCGCAACGCGATCCTGCCGCAGATCACGGCCTTCGCGCTCAAGATCGGGTTGCTCGTCTCGGGGCAGATCCTCGTCGAGCGGATCTTTGGCTATAATGGCATGGGCAAGCTGCTCTATGACGCGATCCTCGATCAGGATTTCGCCGTCATCCAGGGCGTCAGTTACATCATCATCCTGATGACCGCGCTCTCGGTCTTCCTTGTCGATCTGATCTATCCGCTGATCGACCCGCGGATCCGTCTGTCCGAGGAGGCCGCGGCATGACCGATACGTCGCCCCCGCAAACGCCAAACCCGCAAACAGGGGAGGCGAATGCCGCCGAGATCTCGCGGTTCAACCGGTTCGACAATCCGTGGTTCAACCCCAAGCTGATGTGGGGCGTGGGCATCCTGCTGGTCATCATCCTTGGCGGGATCATCGGGCGGATGGTCTGGAACACCGAGCTGGTCTTTACCGGCTCGACGCCCCTGAAGCTCCCACCGCTTGGGTTCGAGAACCTGCGCCGGCAGGAAGGCGTCGCGGAATTCCCGCTGGGCACTGACGGGGCCGGGCGCGATATGCTGGCGATGCTGATCATCGGCACGCCCAATACGCTGATGATCGGGGCGATTGCTTCGATCATCGGGATGAGCCTCGGGATCTTTCTCGGCTTTTCGGCCGGGTTTGTCGGCGGGCGCGTGGATGACACGATCCGTGTGCTGTCGGATGTGATGATCACGATCCCGCCCCTTTTGATCCTCGTGGTGTTCCAGTCGGCCTTCGGAGACGTAAGCCTCGTGATGATGGCGTTCCTGATCGCGGGCTTCATGTGGCAATCGCCGACGCGCCTGATCCGGGCGCAGGTGCTGTCCATGAAACGCTCGGGCTATGTGCAGATGGCGCAGCTGAGCGGGGCCTCGACCTTTCACATCATGTTCCGCGAGATGCTGCCGAACCTGATCCCGTATCTCTTCGGGTCGTTCATCGCGAACGTGACCACCGCCATCGTCACTGCCGTGGGGCTGGAGGTTCTGGGCCTCGGGCCCCAGCGGATCCCGACTCTGGGCCGGGTGATCTACGACGCGATCAATTCCGGCGCGCTGATCCAGAACCTCTGGTGGTGGTGGGGCCTGCCCACGGCCCTGCTGGCGACGATGTTCATCGCGCTCCTGCTGATCAATCTCGGCCTCGACGAGGTCTCCAACCCGCGCCTGCGCAAGATCTGAGGCCGATCATGACCAAGCATGTCCTCGAACTCACGGATCTCAGCATCGACTTCCCCACGGCGCGGGGGGTGGTCCATGCGGTCACGAAGCTCTCGCTGAAGATCCGCCCGGGTATTCGGGTCGGCTTCATCGGGGAAAGCGGCTCGGGCAAGACCACCACGGCGCTCTCGGTGATGCGGATGCTCGGCGGCTCGGGCCGGGTGGCCAGCGGGGCAATCCAGCTGGGCGAGACCGATATGCTCGCGCTCAGCGAGGAGGAGATGCGCCTGACGCGCCTCAGCCGGGTCAGCTACATCCCCCAAGGGGCGATGAATTCGCTGAACCCGATCATGCGGATCGAGAACCAGATCTGGGACGGGATCATCGCCCATGAGGGCAAGACCGATGCCGCCGAACTGAAATCCCGTTCGGATGCTTGTCTGGAAAGCGTCGGCCTGTCCGCGCGCACGGGGCGGCTTTACCCCCATGAGCTGTCGGGCGGCATGAAGCAGCGGGTCTGCATCGCGCTGGGCGTGTCCCTGAACCCTGAGCTGATCATCGCGGATGAGCCGACCTCGGCGCTCGATGTGGTGACCCAACGCCATGTGATGCAGACGCTCAAGGACGTGCAGGCGCGGATCGGCTCGGGTCTGATCCTGATCGGGCATGACATGGGGCTGATGGCGCAATCGGTGGATGAACTTGCCGTGCTCAAGGACGGTGTGCTGGTCGAGCATGGCTCGGTCAAACAGATCCTCGAGGCGCCTGAGCATCCCTATACAAAGCAGCTGATTTCCTCGGTGCCCTTGGTGGGTGGCGCGAGTTTCCTCGATGACGAGATCGGCGCGGCCCCGGTCAAGCGCGGCAAGCCCGGCGTCCCGCTTCTGGAGTTCAAATCCGTTTCGAAAACCTATGGCGATGTCACCGCGCTCCACCCGATGAGCTTTGCGCTCGACGGCGAAAAACCCAAGATCATCTCGATCGTCGGCCAGTCCGGGTCGGGCAAATCCACCATGGGCAGCCTGATGCTGGGCTTCAACCCACCGAGCGCGGGGCAGGTCCTGTTCGAGGGCGCGGATATCGCCAAACACTCCGCCGCCGAGCGGCTCGAGTTCCGCAAATCCGTGCAGGCGGTGTTTCAGGACCCCTATGCCTGCTTCAACCCGTTCTACAGGGTCGATCATGCTCTGAAGTTTCCCTACAAGCGTTTCGGCCTCGGCTCCTCAGATGCGGAGGTCGAGGCCAAGATGCTGGAGGCGTGCGAGGCCGTGGGGCTCGACGGTCAGCTCATTCTCCGCCGTTTTCCGCACGAGTTGTCGGGCGGGCAGCGCCAGCGCCTGATCGTGGCCCGCGCGCTGATGCTGGAGCCAAAGCTGCTGATCGCGGATGAACCGGTCTCGATGGTGGACGCGTCCCTGCGCGCGACAATCCTCAAGAACATCTATGACCTGAAGGACCGCTACGGCATCTCCATTCTCTACATCACCCATGATCTGGCCACCGCCTATCACGTGAGCGACTATGTGATGGTCCTCTATCACGGCCATGTGGTCGAGGCGGGGCCGCCGAAACAGGTGATCGGAGATCCGCAGCACCCCTATACCCAGATGCTGATCGAGGCGATCCCGTGGCCCGATCTGACCCGGGATTGGGGCCATGCCGATGAGGCGTCGGATGCGGCGCGGCTGGCCGAGATCGCCCGTTCGACCGAGACGGTGATCCGCGGGGAGGTGCCGGGTTTTGCGCTCTCTTAACCCGTGGCGCGCTATAAGCGCAGGGCCTGAGGGGGCCGGGACCGAAAGGCATGACAGGAGCCCATGAAGCACCAGATTTTCTGGACCGAGCAAAAGATCCTCAGCCGTTTGCCGCTGATCACCCCGCTGGTCCATCGCCGCACGTCCCCGATCCTGCCCTTCCGCTATCTGCCGCTGCCCGGCCCACTGGCCGAGGCCCCGGTGGGCGCGGATGTGGATGCCTCCGGCTGGGACGAGATCCCCTTTGACAGCTATTGGGGCGATTGGAGCCAGGATTTCGTCCTGCGTTCGGCCTTTGCCGTGCCCGAGGGGTTTGGCACCCATGGCCCGGTCGCGCTGCACCTGCCGCTGGGAGTTGCCGGGGATATCTTCTGCCACCCGGAGGGGCTGGCCTATATCGACGGGGTGAGCTGCGCCTCGGCGGACCGGCAGCATCACGAGATCTATCTCAGCCCGGAGCTCTGCGATGGCGGGCTGCACAGCCTCGCGCTCCATGGTTGGACGGGGCTGAGCGGCTGGCCCCCCGACCGCAATTCCAAGCAGAAGCTCTTCATGAAGCCCTGCGCGGTGGTCGAGATCGACACCCCCACGCGCGAGCTGGTGGCGTTGGTGACCCGCGCGCTCGACGTGGCGGGGCATATGGAAGAGGGCAACACCGCGCGGGGCCGGATCCTGCGCGCGCTCGATCTGTGCTTCAAGGCGCTGGACACGCGCGACCCGATCCGCGGGGACGCGTTCTACGACAGCGTGCCCGCAGCGCTGGATGTGTTCCGCGAAACGCTCGAAGGGTATCGCGGTGAGATGGAGGTCGACATCCTCGCCATCGGCCACGCCCATATCGACATCGCCTATCTCTGGCAGGTGGATCAGACCCGGCGCAAATGCGGGCGCAGTTTCTCGAATGTGCTGGCGTTGATGGAGGAATACCCGGACTACCATTTCAGCCAATCCCAGCCCGTACTCTACGAGATGACCGCGCAGGATTATCCGCAGGTCTTCGAAGGCATCAAGGCGCGCGTGGCCGAAGGGCGGTGGGAGCCCATGGGCGGCATGTGGGTCGAGCCCGATTGCAACCTTGCGGGTGGCGAGAGCCTTGTGCGGCAACTCATGTATGGACGGCGATATTACCGCGATCAGTTCGGCGAGGGGGCCGAGACGCCCGTGCTCTGGCTGCCGGATACGTTCGGCTTCACTGCCGCCCTGCCGCAGTTGATGAAGCAGGCCGGGATGAAATGGTTCGTGGCCAACAAGCTGAACTGGAACCAGTACAACCAGATGCCCAACCAGCTTTTCTGGTGGGAGGGGATCGACGGATCTCGCGTGTTGAGCCATTTCCTGACGACGCCCTCCACGGTGCAATACCTGCCCCATCCCACGACCTACAAGGCCGAGATGACCGCGCGCGAGGTGTTCGGCACATGGGAAAACTTCCGCCAGAAGCACCTGCATCAGGAGCTGATCACCTGTTTCGGCTATGGCGACGGTGGCGGCGGCCCGACGCGGGAGCTGATCGATGCGGCCCGGGCCTATGATGCGCTGCCGGGCACGCCGCGGGTGCGCATGGGCAAGGTGCGCGATTTCTTTGAACGGGTGGAGGCGGAGGTCGCCCATGACCTGCCCACATGGTCCGGGGAGTTCTATCTGGAGCTGCACCGGGGCACACTGACAAGCCAGGCGCGGATCAAGCGGGCCAATCGCAAGGCGGAGGTCCTGCTCCACGATGTGGAATTTCTCGCCAGCCTCGCCGGGCTGACCACCGGGGCGGAGTATCCTGCCTCCGTGCTGGAGGAGGCGTGGAAGCTGGTCCTTCTGAACCAGTTCCACGACATCCTGCCGGGCACCTCGATCACCGAGGTCTTCGCGGATGCGGAGCGGGACTATGCGGCGGTGATGGAGACGGGCACGGCCCTGCGGGAGGTCGCATTGACGGCGCTCGGCACGCAGATGCCCGCAGAGGCCGAGGTCATGGCCGTGAACCCCACGGGGTTCTCCGTGGACCGGATCGGCTGGATCGGGGCGGAGGTCTCGGACCTTGCAGATCTGCGCTCGGGCCGGGTCTTGCGGACCCAAGGCGTGGAGGGTGGCACGTTGATCGACCTGCCGGCTCTGCCGGGTTATGCCGCACTCGGGCTTGGCCCGTCTGAGGAGGCGCCGGAGCCGACTGCGCTCCGGATCACCGAGTTCCCCGATGGGGCCGTGATTGAGAATGACCTGATCCGGGTGCATGTGGCCCCGAATGGCCAGCTTGTCTCGGTGTTCGACAAGACCGCCTTGCGCGAGGTTCTGGCCGAGGGCGCGTACGGCAATCAGCTGCTGGCGTTCGAGGACCGGCCCATGGTTTGGGACGCCTGGGATATCGATATCTTTTACGAGGATCGCTGCGAGGTGATCGATGCGCCCGTGCGGTTCGAGATCACCGAGCGCGGCCCCTTGCGCGCCAGCCTCGAGGTGGAGCATCACTGGCGCGGCTCCACCATCACCCAGCGGATCTGCCTGCATCACAACTCCAAACGGATCGAGTTCAAGACGGATGTGGATTGGCGCGCCTCCCACATCCTGCTGAAATGCGCCTTTCCGGTCGCGATTTTCAGCCCGCGCGCCACCTATGACATCCAGTTCGGCAATACCGAGCGGACCACCCATTCCAACACCAGTTGGGACTGGGCCCGGTTCGAGAGTGTCGGGCATAAATGGGCGGATCTGAGCGAGGGGAATTACGGCGTCGCGCTGCTCAACGACTGCAAATATGGCTATGATATCCGGGACAATGTCATGCGGCTCAGCCTGCTGAAATCCGCGACCATGCCGGATCCGGAGCAGGATCAGGGCCACCATGAGATGACCTATGCGCTCTTGCTCCATGAAGGGAACTGGCGGTCCGATGTGACCGAGAGCGGCTATGTCCTGAACAATCCGGTGCTGTGCCGTCCTGTGTCGGGCGGGCAAGGGGCCGCGCCTTTGGTCCAGATGGTGGGCGTGTCAGGGTTCTCGACCGTGGTCGAGACGGTCAAGCGGGCCGAGGATGGCCGGGGCTATATCGTGCGGATCTTCGAGAATGAACGCACGCGGGGGCCGGTGGACCTGCGCTTTGGCTTCGATGTGGCGGAGGTGCGGCAGGTCACCATTCTGGAGGAGGATCTGGGGCCGGTCGCGCTGCGGGGCCGGGTGGTGACGGTGGATCTGACACCCTACGAGATCGTGTCGCTGCGGGTCCTGCCGGTTGGTGTTTGAAGGCGGGTGTGGAGGGGGCTCTGCCCCCGCTGCCCGTGCCGGGCCGCCCCCCGGAGTATTTCAGGAACAATGAAGAGGGCGGGCTGATTGATCCTCGCTGCTGCGCGAGCTAAGGAGCGCGCAAAGGAGACCGCCCATGGCTTTTGACCGCTCGATCAAGATCGCCCCGTCCATCCTGGCCGCTGATTTCGCAAATTTTGGCGCGGAATGCGCCGCCGTCGAAGCGCAGGGCGCGGATTGGGTTCATGTGGATGTGATGGATGGGCATTTCGTGCCGAACATCACCTTTGGCCCGGCGACCTGCGCCGCGATCCGGCCCCATATCAAGGGGGTGATGGATGTCCATCTGATGATCGCACCAGTCGATCCCTATATCGAGGCTTTTGCGCAATCCGGGGCGGATGTGATCACCGCCCATCTGGAGGCCGGGCCCCATATTCACCGCACCCTGCAGGCGATCCGCGGGGCGGGGGCCAAGGCGGGGCTCGCGCTGAACCCGGGGACCGGGCTTGGTGATATGGCCCATCTGCTGGACATGGTGGATCTGGTCTGCGTGATGACCGTCAACCCGGGCTTTGGCGGGCAGAAATTCATCGATCTGAGCGCCAAGATCCGCGACCTGCGCGCGATGATCGGGGACCGTCCGATCCATATCGAAATCGATGGCGGCGTGACCCCGATCACGGCACCTCTGGTGGCGGAGGCCGGGGCGGATGTGCTGGTGGCCGGCTCCGCCGTGTTCAAGGGGGGATCGGTGTGTGATCCGGCCCCGTACGGCGCCAATATCGCGGCGATCCGGGCCGCCGCCGAAGCCGCTCAGTCCTGACCGGGCAATTCCGAGAGCCAGAGCGCGCGCAGGGTCTCGCCATCGGGGAGGGGCGCGTTGCGCGCCTCATAGGCAAACAGATCCGCGGCGATCATTGCGGCCAGACGGTAGAGCGCGGGGACCTTGGCGTCGCCGGACATATCCTCCAGCCCGCTGGCGGCCGAGGTGATCGCGAAGACGAGGGCGAGGCCGCTGGCCTCAGGGAACTCCTCGGCCAAGGCGCGGGCCAGCTCGTAATCGACGCCCTCGGCGCTGGCCACACGTTCCAACACCGACGCGATCATGCGATCTGTGAAAATCTCTGTCATCCCTGCGCACCTAACAAACTCGTCCTGAAATCCACCCACGGGATGGTCGACGGAGAGCTTTAGCGCAAAAAACAGCTGATCTCAAATCCCGGAGCGGTGGAAAGGCGCGCGTTTATTCGGCGACCTGCTTCAATCCGGCCAGGAGGTGATGGAATTTCTCGCCCTGCACGGCCACGTGATCGCGCAGGATGGCCGCCGCGGCATCGCCGTCAGCGGCGGTCAGGGCGGCGACGATCTGTTTGTGTTCGGCCATGGATTGGGCCAGACGTCCGCGCAATTGCAACTGCATCCGGCGGAAGGGTTTGAGCCGCTTATGCAGGCGTTCCACGTCGTTCTGCAGGTAGGAATTGCCACATTCCGCGTAGATGATCCGGTGAAAGCGCTCGTTCTCGGCATAGTAGCCATCGCTGTCTCCGGCGGCCACGGCCTCGGCGCAGGTGGCGTTTGCGGCCTCCAGCGCAGCCAGGGCGGACTCGGAGATCCGGGGAGCGGCGAGGCGACCGCAGGCGGCCTCAAGCTCGGCCATGTATTCAAAGAGGGCGACCAGTTCCATCGGTCCCGGATGGCGAACAAAGACCCCGCGACGGGGGATTTGTTCAACAAGCCCGGCGGTTCCAAGTTGATGAAATGCTTCGCGAATCGGGGTGCGGGAGACGTTGAAATGGGCTGCGAGCTTGATCTCGTTCAACCTGTCGCCGTCGGCGAAGGCGCCGGTGAGGATCATGTTCTCCAGCTCAAGGGCGATGGTATCGGCGCGGCGCGTCTCCATTCGGGGATGATGCCCCGCATGGCGATAGAATGCAATGGTGCAAAAATTGTATACAATATGATTGACAGATGCCCGTGCCTCCCTAAGCTTAAGGTTAGCGCGCCCGAGCGAGATGCGGCGCGGATAAGGGAGGAAACGACATGAAATCATCTTTGCTGGCCGCCGTTGCGGCAACAGCCCTGGGATTGGCCACCACTGCGGGGGCAACCGAATTGCGCCTGTCGCATCAGTGGTCGAACAAGGATATCCGTCATCAGGTCGCCCAGATCGTGGCCGATGAAGTGGCCGCGGCGGATGTGGATCTCGAGATCAAGATCTTCGGTTCGCAATCGCTCTTCAAGGCCCGGGAGCAGTACAAGCCCCTGTCGCGCGGACAGCTCGACATGACGGTCTTTCCGCTCAGCTATGCAGGCGGGCAGCAGCCGGCCTTCAACCTGACCCTGATGCCAGGGCTGGTAAAGAACCATGACCATGCCGCGCGTCTTAACGAGAGTGCCTTCATGGACGCGATCGAGGCCAAGATGGCCGAAGATGACGTGATGGTTCTGGTCCATGGCTATCTGGCCGGCGGTTTTGTCGGCAAGGACAAGTGCATCACGGCGCCGTCGGATGTGCAGGGGATGCAGACCCGCGCGGCGGGCAAGGCGTTCGAGCAGATGCTGGCAGGCGCGGGCGCGTCCATCGCCTCCATGGCAAGCTCCGAGATCTACAATGCAATGCAAACCGGCGTTCTGAACGCGGCGAATACCTCGTCGAGCTCCTTCGTCTCCTACCGGATCTACGAGCAGGTCGCCTGCTACACGCCGGCCTCGGATTTCGCACTGTGGTTCATGTATCAACCGCTTCTGATGAACAAATCCACCTTTGACGGGCTGAACGAGGCGCAGCAGGCCGCGCTGATGGCCGGGGCCGCCAAGGCCGAGGCGCATTACCTCGAAGAAGCCAAGAAGCAGGACGCCGCCTCGGCGGAAGTCTTTGAAAAGGCCGGGGTCGAGATCGCCGCCATGAGCCAGGAAGACTTCGACGCCTGGCGTTCGCTGGCGCAGGAGACCTCCTACGCGAAGTTCATCGAGGACACGCCGGGCGGCCAGGAGCTGCTGGATCTGGCGCTGTCGGTCGAGTGATCGATACCTGAACCGCTCGGGGCGGCGCCCGCCGCCGCCCCCATTCCCCGGAATTCCAAGAACTGAGGTCAGTCCATGGCAGGGCAAAGCTCTGCTGCCGTGGCCCGGACAGGGGGAAACCCCTTCCTGAAGGCTGTGGCAGCTCTCTCGACACTCGCCGGTTGGCTCTCGGCTTCGATGATTGTCATCGCGGTCGGCCTGACCTGTCAGATGATCTTCATCCGCTTCGTGCTGAACGGCTCGACGGTGTGGCAGACCGAAGCGGTGATCTACCTCGTAGTGGCCGCGACCCTGATCGGGCTGCCTTATGTCCAGCGCCTGCGCGGGCATGTGAATGTGGATCTGATCCCGCTGATGATGGGCCCGCGCCTGCGCCGGGGCATGGCGATCTTCACCCTGAGCATGTCGATCCTGATCATCGGGGTCATGCTGTTTTACGGGTTCGAGTACTGGCATTTCGCCTGGGATCGGGGCTGGCGCTCGGACACGGTCTGGGGCCCGAAGCTCTGGATCCCCTATCTCGCGATCCCGCTGGGCTTTGGCCTGCTGATGCTGCAGCTCATCGCCGATCTGGTGGCGGTCCTGCTGCGGATCGATACGCCCTTCGGACTTGAGGAGGACGCGTAATGGATCCCCTCACGCTGGGCGCGCTGGTCGCCTTTGCCACCATCATTGTCCTGTTTTCCGGCGTTTCCGTGGCCATTGGCCTGCTGATCGTCTCCGCCGGGTTCCTGATCGTCTTCGACGGCATGCGCTCGCTGGAGCTGATGCCCGAGATTTTCTTCGGCAAGCTCGACAATTTCGCGCTGCTGTCGATCCCGATGTTCATCATCATGGGCGCCTCGATTGCCTCCACGCGAGCGGGGGCCGACCTCTATGAGGCGTTGGAGCGCTGGCTGACCCGGGTGCCCGGGGGGCTGGTGATTTCCAATCTCGGGGCCTGCGCGCTGTTTGCGGCCATGTCCGGGTCCAGCCCGGCCACCTGTGCCGCCATCGGCAAGATGGGCATCCCCGAGATGCGCAAGCGCGGCTACCCGGACGGGGTCGCCGCAGGCTCCATCGCGGCGGGGGGCACGCTGGGCATCTTGATCCCGCCCTCGGTCACCATGATCGTCTATGGCATCGCGACCGAAACCTCGATTGGCCGCCTCTTCCTCGCCGGGGTCTTTCCCGGGCTGCTGCTGGTCGGACTTTTCATGGCCTGGTCACTCTATTCCACGTGGAAATCCGGGAACACCGCCGTGATGTCTCGCACGGTCTATACTTGGAAGGAAAAGCTCGAGATCCTGCCCCGCGTCCTGCCCTTTATCGGGATCATCATCGGCGTGCTCTACGCCATGTATGGCGGGATCGCGACACCCTCCGAGACGGCGGCGGTGGGGGCCCTCCTGTGCCTGCTGATCGCAATGATCATCTACAAGCTCTGGGCGCCCTCCGCCCTCTGGACGGTGCTGCGCGACAGTACCAAGGAAAGCGTGATGATCCTGTTCATCATCGCGGCGGCGGGCGTGTTTTCCTACATGCTGTCCAGCCTCTTCATCACCCAGGCCATCGCCGAGTGGATCGGCACGCTGGAGGTCAATCGCTGGGTCCTGATGGCGGCGATCAACGTCTTCCTTCTGGTGGCGGGCTTCTTCCTGCCGCCCGTGGCGGTGATCCTGATGACGGCGCCAGTGCTGTTGCCGATCATCACCACCGCCGGGTTCGACCCGATCTGGTTCGCGGTGATCCTGACGATCAATATGGAGATCGGGCTGATCTCGCCGCCCGTGGGGCTGAACCTCTATGTGATCAATGGCATCGCGCCGGATATCAAGCTCAAGACCATCCTGATGGGCTCGCTGCCTTTCGTGGCCTGCATGGTGATCGCGATCCTGATCCTCTGCGTCTTTCCGGGCATCGCGACCTGGCTGCCTGACGCGGTCATGGGGCCCAGCTTTTGAGCGTGATGGCGGATCTTCTCGGCACGCTCTTTGAGCGGCGCTACAGGGCCGGTGCGCCCGATGGCCGGTCCTTGCCCGAGCTCAGCCGCGCCTTGGTCGAGACCCGGGCCGAGGGGACGGGCGGGGCGCTGGCCCATGCCCTGCTCGATCGCTACGCGGCGGCGGGGCGGGACGAACGACAGGACTGGTTTCGCTTCCTCGCCGAGGAGATGGATCTCGACCTCGCCGCTCTGGAGGAGGCCCTGGCCGCCTTTGGCACGGACCGCGATGCCGGGGCCTATCGCCGGTTCGCAGCCCTGAGTGAGCCGCCCCGGCAAGAGCTGGCCCGCCGTCTGAACCAGGTGCAGGGCGCCACGGCACAGCTTGTGGCCATGCGCGCCGATCTGCTGAGCATGCTGGGCGAGGACCCGGCGCTGGCGCGCGTCGATCTCGATTTCCGGCATCTCTTCAAGAGCTGGTTCAACCGCGGCTTTCTCGTGCTGCGGCCCATCACCTGGGAAAGCCCGGCCCATATTCTCGAAAAGATCATCGCCTATGAAGCTGTCCACGCCATCGACAGCTGGGACGACCTGCGCCGCCGGCTGGAACCGGAGGACCGCCGCTGTTTCGCGTTCTTCCACCCGGCCATGCCCGATGAACCGCTGATCTTTGTCGAGGTCGCCCTGCTCGACGGGGTGCCGGGCTCGATCCAGGCTCTGCTTGCGGCGGAACGGGTCGAGATGGACCCGGCGCAGGCGACCACGGCGGCGTTCTATTCGATCTCGAACTGTCAGGCCGGGCTCGCCGGGATCTCCTTCGGGAACTTCCTGATCAAGCAGGTGGTGCGCGACCTGCAGCGGGAATTGCCGCAGATCTCGAATTTCGTCACCCTCTCGCCTCTGCCGGGGCTGAAGGGCTGGGTGGCCGAGGCCGGTCTGGACTGGCCCGAAGCCCCCGAGGCGCAGCGCGCCCTCGCCGCCCATTACCTGACCCAGGTCAAGGGGCGCGGGGCGGGGCCGCGCGACCCGGTGGCCCGCTTCCATCTGGGCAATGGCGCGCTGATCCACGCGCTCCATGCGGCGGCGGATCTGTCCGAGAATGGCCGTGCCCAATCCGGTGGGGTGATGGTGAACTACCTTTACGATCTCGACCGGATCACCGACAACCACACCGCCTATGCCAGCGACGCGCGGATCGTCACGACCCGCGATGTGGCCGCCCTTGCCAAGCGCGCGCCCGCCGCCGACCTGAAAGAGAAGACCGAGATATGACCAATCCGCTGTATGACGCCCTGTTCGGTGCCCATATCGGGAGCGCAGCGCCGTTCCTCCACCTGCCCGATGGCAGCACCCAGAGCCACGGCGACTTCGTGGCCCTGGCCGCCCGCTACGCGGCTACGCTGACGGGGCAGGGGCTCGCCCCCGGAGACCGGCTCGCGGTGCAGGTCGAGAAATCCCCCGAGGCGCTGGCGGTCTACGCCGCCTGTGTGCAGGCGGGGATCGTCTTCCTGCCGCTCAACACCGCCTATACCCCGGCGGAGGTCAGCTATTTCGTCGGCAATTCCGGGGCGAAACTCGTGCTGTGCGACCCCCGGGCCGAGGCCGGGCTTGCCCCCGTCGCCGCCGAGGCGGGCGCTGCCCTCCTGACCTTGGGAGGCGCGGGCGAGGGCAGCTTTGCCGAGGCCGCCGCGCAAGCCCCCGCAGAGTTCGAAACCGTGCCCCGCACGCGTGAGGATCTGGCGGCGTTTCTCTACACCTCGGGCACGACGGGCCGGTCCAAGGGCGCGATGCTGAGCCAGGAGAACCTGCTGTCCAATGCCGAGGTGCTGATCGACTATTGGCGCTTCACGGCGGAGGACACGCTGCTCCACGCCCTGCCGATTTTCCATACCCATGGGCTGTTCGTGGCGACGAACATCACGTTGCTGGCGGGCGGGTCGATGATCTTCCTGCCGAAATTTGACACGGATGCGATGATCGCGGCCCTGCCGCGCGCCACCTCGATGATGGGGGTACCGACCTTTTACACGCGGCTGCTGGCCGATGCGCGGTTCAACAAGGATCTGGTCGCTCATATGCGGCTTTTCGTGTCCGGCTCGGCCCCTCTCCTTGCGGAGACACACCGGGAATTCGAGGACCGCACCGGGCACCGGATCCTCGAACGCTACGGCATGACCGAGACCAACATGAACACCTCGAACCCCTATGACGGCGCGCGCCGCGCGGGCACGGTGGGGCATCCTTTGCCGGGGATCGAGCTCAAGATCACCGATCCCGAGACCGGGGTCGAGCTGGCTCAGGGCGAGATCGGGCAGATCGAAGTGCGCGGGCCCAATGTCTTTCAGGGCTACTGGCAGATGCCGGAAAAGACCGCCGCCGAGCTGCGCGCGGACGGGTTCTTCATCACCGGCGATCTCGGGTTGATCGATGATCAGGGCTATGTGCAGATCGTCGGGCGGGGCAAGGACCTGATCATTTCCGGGGGCTACAATATCTATCCCAAGGAGGTGGAGCTGGCTCTGGATCAGGCGCCGGGCGTTCTGGAATCCGCGGTGATCGGTGTGCCCCATCCGGATTTCGGCGAGAGTGTCGTGGGCGTGCTTGTGCCCCGGGGTGGGGCGGAGATCGATCTGGAAGCCGTGGCCGACCAGATCACGACCGAGCTCGCCCGGTTCAAGCAACCGCGCAAGCTGGTGGTGATGGACGCGCTGCCGCGCAACACCATGGGAAAGGTCCAGAAGAACGTCCTGCGGGACCAGTTCGCCGACGCGTTTTCCTGAGCGGTGCCTCGGAAAATCCGCAAATTCAACATGAATACGGCGCATTTCGCCGGACGCGCCTAGGCCTTTTGCAAGGCTTTCTGCCTATCCCGAGGGGGCCCGACCAGCCCCGGCGGGCCAGCAGAAGGAGACGGCCCATGCTGTCTGTTCAAGGTGGTGTGCCACCTTCCCCAAGCGCGAGTTTGGGGGCCAAACCCCTGTCCGAGACGCAACAGCAAGGCTTGGACGACCTCTTGTCGAACTACGACGCAGAGACATTGTCCGATGAGGACGCCCGGAGCCTCGTCGAAGGGATCCGTGATCTCGAGATCCAGCGCGGTGCCGCGCTGACCGAGGCACTCGGATCTGCCGGATTCGATGCCCGTGAACTGGCCGCGCAGGCCGGGATTGCGGGCAAGCCCGGCGGCGGCGGTGGCCCCGGTGGCGCGGGCGGTCCGCCCCCCGGCGGTGGCGGAGGCGGCGGTCCCGGGGGGGCGCAAGGGTCGAAGGGCCCGGACAGTGCCGCGGTCCAGACCCTGCAATCCATTGTCGAACAGTTGGAGGAAGAGGCCTCCGAGACCGACGCGGAGACGGATTTCAGCAGCCTCTTGCAGCAAGCGCTTGAGGATGCGGGGATCGACACCTCGCAGCCCATTCTGGATTTCCGGGCCTAGCCCCGCAGACGTCCTGTCGTCCCGTGGTGGGGGCGCTCGGTCCGGGGCGGGTTACCGTCCCGGATCGTCGCCATCGCTGGCGGGCACGTCCAGCACTTGCGGCCCGCTGGCATCGGGGACCGCATCGGCCACCGGATGGGCCTGCGACGCTTCGGGACTGCTTGTCTGCATCATCACATGCACCGGTGGGGCCTTGCCCTTGCGATCCTCGCCGAAATAGATCGTCTGATGCGGGAAGGGGATCTCGATCCCGCGTTCGTCGAAGATCCGCTTGAGGATCAGGTTATAGGCCCGCCCCACGCCCCATTGCTTGCCCGGCTGGGTCTTGATCCGCGCGCGCAGCACGATCGCGCTGTCACCAAAGGAATTCAGGCCGAACCATTCCAGATCCCCCAGCAGGAAGGCCCCCTGTTCGGGATCGGCACGCAGCTCTTCGAATGCGTCGAACATCGCCTGTTTCGAGACCTCGATATCCTCGCGATAGGCCACGCCCATATCGCAAACGTAAAACGAGAACTCGCGCATGTAGTTCGAGATCATCGAGGCCGAGGAGAAGGGGATCATATGGACGACCCCCTGCACGTCACGCAGGGTGACCGAGCGCACGGTGAGCTTCTCGACCGCGCCGACCACACCGCCCACATCCACCACATCCCCGACATTCATCGCGTTCTCGAACTGGATGAAGACGCCGGTGATGATATCCTCGACCAGCTTCTGCGCGCCGAAGGAGATGGCGAGCCCCAGCACCCCGGCAGAGGCCAGGAGCGGGCCGATATTCAGGCCCAGCTCGGACAGGGTGAACATCGCCCCGAAAATCACCAACACGATGGTCACCGCGTTGCGCAGCAGTGTGAGCAGGGTGATCATGCGCGGCGTCGGGGCGGTGCCGACAAACGGGTTGAGCTGGTAATCCACCCAGGACGAAATCGCCAGATAGACCAGCGTCACGAGGATCGTCGCAAAGGCCACACCGAAGAGGGCGCTGATGAAGTTGGCCCCAGCCGCCGAGGCGAGATATCCGCTCAAATCGAAACCACCCAGCACATCGAGCACGCCGAGCACGACCACCGCCACGATACCGATCCGGATCACGATCAACGTGGCAGGCAGCAGCCGGTTGAGCCGCCCCGCCAGAAGGGGCAGGCGGCTGTCAACCATCTGTGGCAGGCGCACACGACGCCGGGTGGCGCGGCGGGCGAGGGCCGTTGCCGTCCCTCCCGCCGCGATGATCGCCAGGACCTTGACCGTATCAATGGCCAGCGGGCCCAGAACATTGCCCGGCCGGGTCAGCACGACCGTCAGCAGATAGCCGAGATAGAGTAGCACCGGCCAATGCCAGCGGATGGCGAAGAAGGCCAACACCTCGTCCAGCGTGGCGTCCTCCTCGGAATTCCGGGTCAACCATTTCGCCACAGCCTTGCGATAGCGCAGCACAACGATAAGCAGATAGAGGATCACCACCGCGCCCAGCAGGGTCGAAACCGCCCGCCCGATGAAGATCGAGGTCTCGGCGGTGACCACCGGCACGGCCACCAGCTGCCCGTACCCGGCCAGTCCGATGGCAAAGGCCAGCATGCGCTGCATCCGGCGCGCCGCCTTGTCTCCGACCGCGATCAGGCGCAGGTCTCTGGACCGGGGTGTCAGGACAAAGCGCGACGGGATCTTGAGCGTCTCGACTAGCACAAAGGCCGCGAAAAAGGCGGTCTGCGCGGTGCTGAAGGTCGCGCCGCCCTCACCGTTTTCCATCAGGAATGTCACCGCGGTGACGCCGATCACCCCGGCAATGGGGATGGCGAGGGTAATGATTGCGGTGCCGACCAGCCGCAGGATGAGCCGGTAGAACCAGTTGGCGCTGATGGCGCGCCGTCCAAGGGCGCGCAGCATGGGCCGGGTTGCCAGCCGCAGCGCGATGAGCGCGGCATAGCTGATGAGCACCGCCTCGGCCAGATCGCGGATCACCGAGAGGATGATCTCGGTTTCGAACCCCCGCAAGGCGAGCATCAGGGTCGTCGGGATCCGGTTCACCCGGGCCACGAAATCACGTACGTCCGACGCCACTTCGGTACGCAACTGATGCACCAGCCGGGTTGAGAAATTCCCCTCTGGCGCGGTGCTCGTCGTGGTCGGTGGAGCGACCTCGGAGGGGGAAACTGCGCTGCGTGGGCCTGCGCCGCCCTGGGTTTCATCTACGGGCGGGCTTTCGCCTGCGGCCTGTTCCAGCTGGGCGATCAGAGCGGCGCGCGCCGCATCATCCTGCAGGATATCGATCAGGGCCTGAGTGGGGTCCTGCGGCGTCGGCTCCGGTTCTGGCGCGTCACTGGCCGCGGGCTCGCTGGTGCTGCTGCCGCCGCCGATCCCGGGGATCGGGAAGGTCGATTGGGCTGCGGCCTGAACCGCCCAGAGGGCCGCAAAGAGCGCCAGTGCAAGGACCAGAAGAGCCGCTCGGAACGTATCGGCGGGGCGCGCCTGCGGTACAGGGGGGAGGGTCGTCGGCATTGGGGCACTCAAGCGATGAATCAAAAGGACAGATCGACAGAGGCCGATCCCGGATCTGCAACATGAACCATCGGGGCAGGGCCGCCAAGGCCCAAGGCCGCAAAAGCAAACACCCCCGGCAAGGGGCCGGGGGTGCTCGCAGTTTCGCAAAGGCAGGGCCGCTTAGTCGGCGGGCGCTTCCTTCTTGACCTCTTCACCGGTCTCCTGATCGACGACCTTCATCGACAGGCGCACCTTGCCGCGATCATCAAAGCCCAGAAGCTTGACCTTCACTTCCTGACCTTCCTTCAGAACATCCGACGGATGGTTCAGGCGGCGGTTCTCGATCTGGGACACATGGACCAGACCGTCGCGCTTGCCGAAGAAGTTCACGAAGGCACCGAAATCGACGATCTTCACCACGGTCCCGGTATAGACCTTGCCCTCTTCGGGCTCGGCCACGATCGAGTGGATCATCTCATAGGCCTTCTTGATCGCTTCGCCATTGGCGGAAGCAATCTTGATGATGCCGTCATCGTTGATGTCCACTTTCGCGCCGGAGGTTTCCACGATCTCGCGGATGACCTTGCCGCCGGAACCGATGACTTCGCGAATCTTGTCGGTCGGGATCTGCATGGTTTCGATGCGGGGCGCGTGCTCGGAGAATTCCGAACGCCCCTCGGAGAGGGCTTGTGCCATCTCACCGAGGATGTGCAGACGACCGGCTTTCGCTTGGTCGAGGGCCTTTTCCATGATCTCGGGCGTGATGCCTGCAACCTTGATGTCCATCTGCAGCGAGGTGATGCCGTCCTCGGTCCCTGCCACCTTGAAGTCCATGTCGCCGAGGTGATCCTCGTCGCCAAGGATGTCGGTCAGAACCGCGTAGGAGCCGTCATCTTCAAGGATCAGGCCCATGGCTACACCGGCGACCGGTGCCTTGAGCGGAACGCCCGCATCCATCATGGACAGCGACCCACCACAAACCGATGCCATCGAGCTGGAGCCGTTGGATTCGGTGATCTCCGACACGATGCGGATCGTGTAGGGGAAGTCGGTTGCCGCGGGCAGAACCGCCTGCAGCGCGCGCCATGCGAGCTTGCCGTGGCCGATCTCACGCCGTCCCGGAGGGCCAAAGCGACCCACTTCGCCGACCGAGTAGGGCGGGAAGTTGTAGTGCAGCAGGAAGTTGGATTTGAAATTGCCATGCAGCGCGTCGATGAACTGCTCATCGTCGCCCGTGCCCAGCGTGGTGACCACGAGGCCCTGGGTCTCGCCGCGCGTGAACAGCGCCGAGCCGTGGGTTCGGGGCAGAAGGCCCGCTTCGGCCACGATCGGCCGCACGGTGTCCAGCGCGCGCCCGTCGATCCGGCGGCCATTCTTGACCACGTCGCCGCGCAGGATGCTGGATTCCAGCTTCTTCATGGCGGAGCCGAGGTTCGGATCGGTCTGCTCGTCATCGCTCAGGGTGCTGAGGATCGCGTCCCGCGCCGCAGAGATCGCGGAGACCCGCTCCTGCTTGTCGGAAATCGCGAAGGCGGCGCGCATCTGCTCTTCGCCGGCTGCTTTGATCTTGCCATAAAGCTCGGAGTAATCCGGCGCTTGGAAATCGAAGGGCTCTTTCGCGGCGTCTTCGGCCAGATCGATGATCAGGTCGATGACCGGCTGCATCTGCTCGTGACCGAACTTCACAGCACCCAGCATCTCGGCTTCGCTGAGCTCATAGGCCTCGGATTCCACCATCATGACGGCGTCCTTGGTGCCTGCCACGACGAGGTCCAGACGCTGATCGGGGTTCGACCGCAGGTCCTGCATGTCGTCCACGACCGGGTTCAGGACGTATTCGCCATCCTCAAAGCCCACGCGCGCGCCGGCGATCGGACCCATGAAGGGCACGCCGGAAATGGTCAGCGCAGCCGAGGCCGCGATCATCGCAACGATATCCGGGTCGTTTTCCAGATCGTGGGACAGCACGGTGCAGATCACCAGCACTTCGTTCTTGAACCCGTCGACAAAGAGCGGGCGGATAGGACGGTCGATGAGACGGCTGGTCAGCGTCTCTTTCTCGGTCGGGCGCGCCTCGCGCTTGAAGAAACCACCGGGGATCTTACCGGCGGCATAGTATTTCTCGTTGTAGTGAACGGTCAGCGGGAAGAAATCCTGACCCGGCTTCTGGGCCCGGGCATAGGTAACGGCCGCCATCACGGAGGTCTCGCCATAGGTGGCGATCACGCAGCCATCGGCCTGACGGGCGATCTTGCCCGTCTCGAGGGTCAGCGTATCTTCCCCCCATTCCATTGTCTTTTTGACTTCTTTGAACATCTGTTTTTCCTGTAGGGGAGCACTCCCGGCCTTCCGGGTCTCCCGTTCATGTGGCGGCCCCATTGCCGCCGACCCCTGTCCTTCGCATCACGCCGGGGTCCGAGCGTCACGTCTCAGATGCGCGGCAGATACACGTTTTGCAGCGCCAAGAAAACAGGCAATCTTTGCGCGCTAACAGGATGCGGTATTTTCGCCGTAGGCAGCGGCACAAAAGGGAGCGGCGATGCGGCGGGTTTTGAAAGGGCTGGTCTTTGGGCTGGTGGGATTGGCGCTGGCGGCCTGTGCCCAGGTCTGGCGCCATTCGGGCACGGCGTCCTTGGCCGGGGCTCCGGCCGATGCGCTGCGGCTGGCCAGCTACAACGTGCATTACATCGTTCTGTCGCAGGCCGACGGGCCCTGGTCTCGCGGCGATTGGGAGCGGCGCAAGCGCCCGCTCGATGCGGCCTTCAAGGCTTTGGACGCGGATCTCGTGGCCTTTCAGGAGATGGAGAGCTTTCAGAACGGCTCGGATGGCAGTGTCAATCTGGCCCGCGACTGGCTGCTGGCGGAAAACCCGGGCTATGCGGCGACCCACCATGGCGATTGGCGGCAGGTCCCCCAGACCCAGCCGATCTTTTACCGCGCGGACCGGCTCGCACCGCTGGACGAGGGCTGGTTCTTCTTCTCGGACACACCGGACGTGATCTATTCGCGGACCTTCAACGGGTCCTGGCCCGCCTTTGCCTCCTGGGCGCGGTTCCGCGATCTGCAAAGCGGCGAAGAGCTGCGCGTGGTCAATGTCCATTTCGAGTTCAAGAGCGGCTCGAACCGGCGGCTCTCGGCAGCGTTGGTGGGCGAGCGGCTGGCCGCGCCGCTCGCGGCGGGGGAGCGGGTGATGCTGGTCGGGGACCTGAATGCGCGGCTGGGGGCAACCACGGTCGAGATCCTTGAGGCGGCGGGCTGGGATTTCCTGCCGGTCGCGGGCGCGACGTATCACTTCAACCGGGGGCTCAATCTTTTTGGCGCGATCGACCATATCGCGCTGGCCGGTCCGGTGGCGGCGCTTGGTCCGCCGGTGGTCCTGCGCCAGCAATTCGAGGGCGAGTGGCCGACCGACCATTACCCGCTGGTGGCGGATCTGGCCCTGAGCGGCCCGCCCTGACGCGCGCGCTGGGCGTTCGCTGCGCAGCTGCCGCATCGGATCTTGCCTGATATCCCAGATTTGGGATAAGTCTCGGATATGAGATTCGAGACTTCTTCCGAAACAACCCGGCTGGCCAGCCATCTGCGCGATCTGAGGGTCCGCCACGGCCTCACCCTTGCCAGCCTTGCCGACCGCAGCGGCGTGAGCCGGGCCAGCCTGTCGCGCATCGAAAACGCCGAAGTGAGTCCAACCGCCGAGACCCTCGGGCGGCTGGCGACGGTCTATGCCCTGCCCATTTCGCATCTTCTTGGGCCCTTGGAACAGGGGTTCCAGCCGGTGATGAGGCGGGCGGATCAGGCGGTCTGGCAGGATCCGACGCATGGCTTTGAGCGCCGCAGCGTGTCGCCGCCGAACGGGACGCTGTCCATCGAGTTGATTGAAGGCACATTGAAGGCGGGGCAGCGCATTGCCTATGACGCCCCCGCCATCCCCGGGCAGGAGCATCACGTCTATGTCCTGTCGGGAGAGATGGCGATCACGGTCGAAGGCACACCCCATCACCTGCGTTCGGGAGATTGCCTGCGCTATGTCCTGTTCGGCGAGACGGTCTTCGAGACCAGCCATGCCCCCTGCAAATACGTGATCGCGCTGTCATGACGGATCAGACATGTGACATACGCCCAATCTCACCCGCCGATCTTGTTCATCAGTTCGAGGATCTCTGCGGCTTGCTGCGGGACTGTGTGCAGGAGGGTGCGGCGATCGGGTTTCTGGCGGCGATTACCCAGGAGGAGGCGGAGCGCTTCTGGCGGCGCGATATCGGCGCGGCCCTGGCGAGCGGGGAGCGTGTGCTGCTGGGGGCCTATCTCGGCAGACGTCTCGTCGGGACCGTGCAGGTGATCCTGGCCATGCCTCAAAACCAGCCGCACCGCGCGGAGATCGCCAAGATGATGGTCCATCCGCAGAGCCGCCGCCGCCGCGTGGGCCACGCCCTGATGGACAGAGCGCTTGCCGAGGCGCGCAGCGCGGGCAGGACGCTCGTGACGCTGGATACCCGCACGGGCGATGTCTCTGAGCTGTTCTATGACAGCGTCGGGTTCCAGAAGGCAGGCGTGATCCCGGACTATGCCTATGATCCGGACGGACAGACCCTGCATGGCACGACGCTGATGTACCGCGCCGTCTGAGGCACCACCGCGCGGCGCGCGATATGATCCGGACACAAAAAAGCCCGCTCTTTCGAGCGGGCCTTGGTCGGTTCTGTCGCTGGTGCGCTTAGCGGCGCAGGCCCAGGGACGAGATCAGCTTCTGGTAGCGCGCTTCGTCCTTGCCGCGCACATAGTCCAGCAGCTTGCGGCGCTGGGCCACGAGCTTGAGAAGGCCACGACGGGAGTGGTTGTCCTTCTTGTGGGTCTTGAAGTGCTCGGTCAGGGTGGAGATGCGGCTCGACAGGATCGCGATTTGCACCTCGGGGGAGCCGGTGTCGCCCTCCTTGGTCGCGTATTCCTTGATGAGGCGTGTTTTTTCTTCGATCGTGATCGACATCGGGATCTCCTGTTCAGGTTTGTGTGACGGCACAAGCCGGGATGTCGTCCAGCAGGGCCCATATAAGTGTCCCCCTCCCTGCGGGCAGGTCAGGCGGATGCGCGCATATAGGAAATATCGCGGGCCTTGAAAACCCCTTTTTCCGGCGGCGATCTGCCCTGAGGGCCGCAGGGCGATGGACCCCGGCCCGGGCGGCGGGATAGGGTGTGGCATGTTCAGACCTCTCGCGCTTCTCGTCGCCCTGCTCACCCTGACCTTCGTGCTCTCGCCACTGGCCAGCCCGCCCTTCACCGGGTTTCGCCCGGATCAGCTCCCGGTGCCGCAGGTCGACCCACCTGTGCAGCCTGCGGGCTATGCCTTCGCGATCTGGGGCGTGATCTACCTCTGGCTGGTGGCCTCTGCGGGGTTTGGCCTGTTCCGGCGGGCCCAGGCGCAGGATTGGGATCATGTCCGCTGGCCGCTCATTGTCAGTCTCGCGGCGGGCACGCCCTGGCTGTTTGTGGCGACGCGCTCGGCGCTGGGGGCCTTCGTGCTGATCTTCGTGATGCTGATCCCGGCGATTGTCGCGCTGTTGCGGGCGCCGTCCCGTGACCGGATCTGGCTGCGCACGCCGCTCGCGCTCTATGCCGGATGGCTGACGGCAGCCTCCTGCGTGTCGCTGGCCACGGTGGCTGCGGGATATGGGCTGTGGTTCGGGGAGGGGGTCTGGGCGGTGATCGCGCTTGCCTTGGCATTCGCCATCGCGCGCTGGGTGCAGCCCAAACGCCCCGAGACGCCCGAATATTCGGCCACGGTGATCTGGGCGCTGGTTGCCGTAGTCATCGCCAATGGCAGCAACCAGCCGGGCATCGCGGCCCTGGCGGCGGCGGGCGCGGTCGGGCTCGGCTTGCTCTACTGGACGGATCGGCACCCGCGCGGGGTCTAGGCCTCGGCAAAAAAGGGCAGAAAGGTCTCGAGCACCGCCTCGGGCACCTCTTCCATGGCGAAATGCCCTGACTGGCAGGAGGCATCGCGCACATTCTCGGCCCAATCGCGCCAATGCCCCGCCGGATCGCCGGTCTGGGCCGGGAAACCGCCCTCGGCCCAGAGGAACATCAGCGGCGCCGCGATCTTGCGCCCGGCGGCTGCGTCCGCGTCATCCAGCGCCCGGTCATAGGTCGCGCCCGCCCGGTAATCGGCGCACATGGCATGGATCCGCGCCGGATCACGGGCCTGGGCGCGGTAGCCGGCCAGCGCGTCGGGGGTAAAGACCTCCAGCGACTTCGCCTTGGTCCAGGTCTGCAGGGTCCAATCCATATAGGCTTCGGGATCCGCGCCGATCATCCGCTCGGGCAGCGGCGCAGGCTGGGCGAGGAAGGTCCAGTGATAGGCCTTCATGGCGAGCTCTGCGGTCCAGCTGGCCCAGAACGGCCCTGTTGGGACGATCTCGATGATGCCGAGACGGTCCACGCGGTCGGGATGGTCGAGCGCGAGCCGGTAGGTCACCCGCCCACCCCGGTCATGGCCGAGGATATGGGCGCGTTCGATGCCCATCTGGTCCAGCAGGCCGATGATATCCAGCGCCATGGTGCGCTTGGCATAGACCGAATGCTCGGCGTCATCCTCAGGCGCGTCGCTGTCGCCATAGCCGCGCAAATCCGGCACGATCACCCGGAAATGCTTGGCCAGTTCCGGCGCGACCTTGGTCCAGCAGGCATGATTCTGCGGATATCCATGGAGAAGGACCAGCGGCGCGCCGTTGCCCGCCTCATGCACCGAGAGGCGGAGACCGTTGGTGTCGACAAAGCGCTGCGTGAAGCCAGGGATCATGCGGGATCCTCCCAGGGTCGGGGGTGTTCGGAGTAAGAGATATAGAGAGGGTGTTTCGGATGCCCGGCCTTGCTCAGCCCCAGATGGGTCAGGGGCCGGTCGGTCTGGCGCAACAGCCGCGCGACGGCTGGACCGCGGTCGAGATGGGCGCCATGGGTGCCCCAGGCGCAGAGCACGGTCTCGGCCCAATCTGCCCCCTCAAGGATCGCTGCGTCATTGGCGGGCCCGACCGGATCGGCGGCGGCGCGCATGGCCTTGGGGTCCGTATCGCGCCAGGCAAAGATGTTGCAGACCCGAAAGCCGCCATAGCCGAGCGCCCGGGCGCGGCGCTCGCAGCGCTCCACCGTGGGGTCGTTCTGCACCTCCGTGGCGGTGGAAGGGTTCAGCATCACGAAGAGAATGCGACCGCCCTCGGGCTCCCAGATGCGGGTGAGGGCGTAGCGGTAGCGCTCGCAATCGGAATAGACCGCGACCGAGGCCGCATCGTTTTTCTGGTGGGTGCGGGTGATCATGGCCCGGTTGTGCCCCTTGCCCCCGGGCGGGTCAACGGCAGTTGGCCGGGCCTTGGGCGCTTGGCCCGCTGGCGGTTGGGCGCGCAGGGTGTGTCGGGGGCGGGCGGAGGCGTCTTTGGACGCTTTGCCTGTCGATCCCCGAGCTTTCGCAGTCGTCAAGCGGGGCTTGGAGTTCTACTCTCGGCCGGACATGAGGCCCGTCACAAGGCGGAGTTCAAGGACAGCGGATGAACCTGATCACAAGTCTCGCAGTCGGATACGCGATCGCCTGTCTCGGTGTCATCGGGTTTCAGATCGCCCTGATCGCCGGAGCACCCTGGGGCCGGATCACCCAAGGGGGCAAACATCAGGGTGCCTTGCCGATCTCCGGGCGGGTTGCGGCGTTTGTGTCGATCTTCATCCTCGCGGCCATGGCCTGCGCGATCCTCTCGGCTGTGGGCATCTGGCCCAATTGGCCGCGTTGGACCGGGCGGGTCGCGCTCGGGGTGCAGGCTTTGGTGACGCTGGTAAATTGGATCACGCCGTCAAAACCCGAACGGATGCTCTGGGGGCCAGTGGAATCGGTCTTGCTGGCGATGGCGACTGTGGTGGTTCTGGTCACGTGACCGCGTTTGCCGGACACGCAGGACGATCACGCTGAGCGCATCGACACAGACCACCAGAGGGGGGGGATTTGGTGGAGCCTAGCGGGATCGAACCGCTGACCTCCTGCATGCCATGCAGGCGCTCTCCCAGCTGAGCTAAGGCCCCAAACCGAAGCGGTCGCTATCGCATCCGCTGGCGTTGTTTATGTAAGCCGCGCGAGGAGTGCAAGAGGGATTCTCACGCTCTTTGCGCGCCTTTTTCAGGAGTCGTCATCCTCGGATGCGACGTCCTTCAGATCGTCGAGCGCTACGGTGTCATCATCATCGTCATCGTCGAGCACGTCATCGGCGAGATCGACATCCGCGTCATCATCCGCGTCGTCGAGCACCACGTCTTCGGCCTCGGTTGCGTCGTCTTTCAGTTCCTCCGGTGCGGCTTTCTTGTCGCGGGTCAGGGACACCGACGACTTGCGACCGGTCTCCAGCACGACTTCCTCGCCGGTATACGGGCTGATGATGGGCGTGCGGTTCAGGTCGTAAAAGCGTTTACCGGTGGTCGGGCACAGGCGTTTTACGCCCCAGTCTTCCTTGGGCATTCGAGTTCCTCTTTGCAGCGGCTGCTGGATCGGATCGGGGTCGGTTGCCACAAGCAGATGGGCGTGTCAAAGCCTTTTGCAAGGTCAGCACCACGGGGAGCCTATGCGCGACGTCGAACTTGAAGGGGAGCCGCCGATCCAGGTCGCCTTGCGCCGGTCCGGTCGGGCCAAGCGCTATGGGCTGCGCGTCTCGCGGCTGGACGGGCGGGTGACGCTGACCGTTCCCACCCGCGGGAGCGAGCGCGAGGCCCTCGCCTTCCTGCGCGAAAAGGAGAGCTGGGTCCGGGCGCAGGTCGCGCAACTGGTGGTCGCACAGATCGTCGGGATCGGCGATCGCATCCCGGTCGAGGGCCGGCCGGCACGGCTTGTCCGCACCGAGGCCCGGCGCGGCGGGCTGGTGGGCGATTTCATCGAGGTGCCCGAGCGGGTTGCCGCGCCGGGGGCCTATGTGGCGGGCCTGTTGAAGGCCGAAGCGCGCGAGCGGCTGACCGAAGCCAGCCTCGACTATGCCGCACAGGTCGGGCGCAAGGTCTCAGGCATCACCCTCAAGGACACCCGCTCGCGCTGGGGCTCCTGCAGCTCCGCGGGGCGGCTGATGTATTCCTGGCGGCTGATCATGGCCCCGCCCGAAGTGCTCGATTATGTCGCAGCCCATGAAGTCGCGCATCTTGTCGAGATGAACCATTCGGCGGCCTATTGGCGCGTGGTGGCGGATATCTGCCCCGATTACGCCCGCCACCGTGCGTGGCTGCGGCAGGAAGGCGCGGGCCTGCATCGCTACCGGTTCAAGGATTGACGCGGGCCGGGGCCATGGGTCTGATGCGCGCCATGCTACTGACACCGCGCCCGAACGATCCGGCCCCGGCCGCCCCCCATGTGCATGACCGGGTCTACCGGTCCCTGCGCACCCGCATCATGCATGGGGAGCTCGAGCCGGGCACAGCGCTGACTTTGCGCGGGATCGGCAAGGAATACAGCGCTTCCATGACACCCGCCCGCGAAGCTGTCCGTCGTCTGGCGGCCGAAGGGGCGCTGACCCTGACCGCCTCGGGCCGGGTCTCGACGCCCGAGCTGTCCAACGAGCGGATCGAGGAGCTTGCGGCCCTGCGCTCCCTTCTGGAGCCGGAACTGGCCGCGCGGGCCATGCCCCGGGCCCATATCGCGCTGATCGAACGGCTGGAGATGATCCAGACCAGTATCGCCCAGGCCATCGCCCGCGAGGATGCGGTGGGCTATCTGCGCACCAATCTGGAATTTCACCGCACGCTGTACCTGCGGGCCCAGGCGCCGGCGATCCTCGCCATGGCCGAGACGGTCTGGCTGCAGCTCGGACCGACCATGCGCAAGCTTTACGGCAGGTTGCGACGCACCGAGGCGCCCCATTTCCACAAGCTGATCATTGCCGCGCTGAAGGCCGGGGATGAACCCGGCCTGCGATTGTCCGTTCGGATGGATGTGACACAGGGCCTGAAACTGCTGGCCCAGTAGGGTGGCGGTCGCGGGCGGGCTTCAGCCCGGCCAGTCGACGGTCTCGAACTCCCGCAGATAGGTGCTCTGCTCGGCCTGTGCGAGCCCCTTGGCCCGCCAGTCGCGCAAAGGGCCATGGGCCAGATGCGCTGTCACATAGGCCTGGGCCTGCGCCCCGACCGACAGGCCATAGCCCGCGATGCGCATGGCCACGGGCGCGAAGAAAGCATCCGCGAGCGTGTAGTCCCCAAACAGCCACGGCCCCTCGGCGGGGCAGGCCGCCCACAGGGCCTCCAGCCGGTCGAGATCGGCGCGCACCGCCTCGGAGACCGGCACACTGCGATAGGCCACGCGCAGGTTCATCGGGCAAGCCTCGCGCAGGGCGGTGAAGCCGCTATGCATTTCCGACACGAGGCTGCGGGCCAGCGCGCGCGCGACCGGGTCCGCAGGCCACAGCCCGGCCTCCGGGTGGCGCTCGGCGAGGGTCTCGGCGATGGCGAGGCTGTCGCTCAGGACCCCGCCTTCGGGCAGGCGCAGCATCGGGACGGTGCGCGGCGCGGCGGCCCCGGTCAGCCCGGGCGCAAAGGCCGCGAGGTCGTCGCGGAACCCGGCTGTGTACATCCGAGTCTCGGTGAGCGTGTGGGGCAGGTCAAAGGCAGCGAGGCAGAGCCAGCCTCGCAAGGACCAGCTTGAATAGGAGCGGTCGGCGATCAGAAGGTCATAAGTCATGGGCCCCGTTTACCTCGGGGGTATTCATCTGAAAAACGCTATCTCGTGACAAAAATCATCACCAAACGTGATGGATGCCTTGGGCTCAGACCGCGATGATCAGTTTGCCGGTGTTTTCGCCGCGATAGAGCATCCCGATCGCGCCGGGGGCGTGCTCGGGCCCGTCGAGGATATGCTCGCGCGTGGTGATCTGCCCGGCACGCAGCCAGTCCGCGAGGGCGGTGCGGGCCTCCGCCAGACGGTCCTTGTAATCGAAGATCAGAAAGCCCTGCATCCGGGCCCGGGCCACCAGCATCTGGCGGTGCACCCTTGGAGCTGACGGGATCGGATCCCATTCGGTCACGGCGGCGGTGCCACAAATCGTGATCCGCGCGCCTAAGGCGAGATGTCCCATCACCGCGTCGGAAATCGGCCCGCATGTGTTGTCGAAATAGCAATCCACCCCGTCCGGGCAATGGCGCGCAAGGGCCGCCTCCACATCCTCGGCCTTGTAGTCGATGGCCGCGTCATACCGAAAATCCGACAGACATTGCGCGACCTTCTCCGGCCCGCCCGCGATCCCGACCGTCCGGCAGCCTTTGAGCTTGGCGATCTGCCCAACCGCCGAGCCCACCGCGCCTGCGGCGGTGGAGACGACCACCGTATCGCCCGCCTTGGCCCCGCAGCTCTCCAGCAGGCCGAAATAGGCCGTGGTCCCGTTCAGCCCGAGAATTCCCAGCGCATAGCTCCGGGGCAGGTCCGTTTCGGTGACCTTCCGGGCGAGTGTGTCCCCGTCGACCAGCGCATGGGTCTGCCAGCCAAGCAGCCCCTCGACCACGTCCCCCTCTGCGTAGTCCGGATGGCGCGAAGCGATCACATCCCCCACTGCAAAGGACCGCATGGGCGTCCCAAGCGCCACGGGCGGAGAGTAATTCGGCACGTCATTGGCCCAGCCCCGCATGGCGGGATCGACGGACCAATGGCTGGTGCGGACCAGGACCTGCCCGGCGGCGATCTCGGGCACCGGGGACTGGATGATCTCGAAATGCGCGGGGCTCGGCACGCCCACGGGGCGGCGCGCCAGAATGACCTGTGTGTTCTGCATGGGCTCTCCTCTTGGGCGGAGTGGGCCCGATCTGCGGGGGCGGGGTCAAGGCCGGGTGTTGATGGCCACCGCCTCCCAGGTCGATCCGCTCTGGCGCAGATGGGTCACCGAGAGGTTGTCGATCTTGTGGGCAAAGGTCTCGCGCGCGGGGATCCGGAGGGCGCGTTGCACCTGCGTGAGGATCACGCCGAAATGCGCCACGGCGATCACCGGGCCGGGCCCAGCATAGGTATCGACCCAGCCATCCACCCGGGTCCGCAAGGCGTTCCAGCTCTCGCCACCGGGCGGAGCATTGTCGCCGGGCTGGTCCCAGAAGGCAAAGATCCGCTCGGGATCCTCGGCTTCGATGTCGGCGAAATTGCGCATCTCCCATGCGCCGAAATGCATCTCCCGCAAGGCGGGTGCATGGGGCAGGCGGACCCGCCCGGGGGCCACGGCATCGGCAGTCGCGACGGCGCGGCTGAGATCCGAGGACACGCAGGTGGCCTCGCGCGGCAATGCGCGGTCGATCCGCGCGATGGCCGCGGCCTCGCTCAGATCTGCAGGCAGGTCGGTCCAGCCGACCATGCCCTTCGCGTGGGTCGGGCCATGGCGCACCCAGTACCAATCCCGGGTCATGCGCTGCCCTTGAGGAACAGGGGCAGCCCGGCCGTCACCAGCACCACGCATTCCGCCTTCGCGGCCAGACGCTGGTTCAGACGCCCCTGCGCGTTGCGAAAGGTGCGGCCCAGCTTGTGCTCGGGCACCACCCCCATCCCGGTCTCGTTGCTGACCACCACCACCGGGGCGGCGCAATCCTCCAGCGCCTCAAACAGATCCTCGACCGCGAGCGCGACCTCCTCCTCGGCCAGCATGACATTGCTCAGCCACAGGGTCGCGCAATCCAGCAGCACGACCTCCGATGCTTCCACCTGCTCGAACGCCGCCGTCAGATCCCGGGGCGCCTCGATCGTGCGCCAGTCCGGACCGCGGCTTTCGCGATGATCCGCGATTTTTTTTGACATTTCTTCGTCGAATGCCATGGCCGTCGCGATATAGACACGAGGGCGTCCGGCTTTCGAGACAACCCCTTCTGCGAACGCAGATTTTCCGGAAGCTGCCCCGCCGAGGACCAGCGTCAGCCGAGGCAATTCGACGCGCATTTTTCGCTCCTTTCGGAAAATATCGTCATTTCTGGTGATCCAAATAGGACCTCCGCGCGTAACTCATATGCCAAGCGATAAAATGGGACGCAACGTTTCCAGCAGGGGGTTGATATGGCACTAGACGGTTATTCAGGTGAAATGAGCCTGTCACGGCGTGCGATGCAAGCGGAGCTGCTCGACGCGGAAACGGAACTGAAACTGGCCTATGCCTGGCGCGATGAGCGGGACGAAGAGGCGCTGCACCGTCTGATCACCGCCTATATGCGTCTGGCAATTTCCATGGCCGCCAAGTTCAAGCGTTACGGCGCGCCCATGAATGACCTGATTCAGGAAGCCGGGCTGGGCCTCATGAAGGCCGCCGACAAATTCGACCCGGATCGCGGTGTGCGCTTTTCGACCTATGCGGTCTGGTGGATCAAGGCCTCGATCCAGGACTACGTGATGCGCAACTGGTCCATGGTGCGCACGGGCTCGACCTCCTCCCAGAAATCGCTCTTCTTCAACATGCGCCGGGTTCAGGCCCGTCTGGAACGCGAGGCTGCCGCGTCGGGCGATCGTCTCGACAAGCACCAGCTGCGCCAGATGATTGCGACCGAGGTTGGCGTCCCGCTCCACGATGTGGAGATGATGGAAGGCCGCCTTGCAGGCTCCGATTACTCGCTCAACGCCACCCAATCCACCGAGGATGAGGGCCGCGAATGGATCGACACGCTGGAGGATACCAGCGTGCAGGCCGCCGAGACGGTCGAGCAGGATCACGACATCGAGGCCCTGCGCGGCTGGCTGGTCACCGCCATGGAGGCCCTGAACGAGCGCGAGCGCTTCATCGTCCGCGAGCGCAAGCTCCGCGATCAGGCGCGCACGCTGGAAAGCCTCGGGCAAGAGCTTGGCCTGTCTAAAGAGCGCGTGCGTCAGCTTGAGGCTGCCGCCTTTGGCAAGATGCGCAAGAGCCTGATGAACCAGACCTCCGAGGTTCGCCAATTCTTCGCCTGAGCCTTCTTGCCTTCGCTTTGCTCGCCCGCCCGGTTGTGGCGGGCGAAATCACGTCCGAGGACCTGACCGCGCTGCCCGAGGCCGATGTGGTCATTCTGGGCGAGCTGCATGACAGCCCGGTCCACCATCTGAATCAGGCCGCCGCCGTGGCCGCGCTCGCCCCCAGCGCGCTGGTCTTCGAAATGCTCTCGCCGGGGCAGGTGCAGGGGCTGTCCGAGCTGGAGCGTGAGGATGCCGAGACCCTCGGCGCCGCGCTGAACTGGGCCGAGAGCGGCTGGCCCGATTTCGATTTCTATTGGCCGATCTTCGCTGCGGCCCCCGACGCGCCGCTCTATGGCGCAGCGCTGCCGCGCGCGCTGGTGCGCGGCTCGGTCGCGGCGGGCCCGGCGGCGAGCTTTGCCGAAGCGGGCGGGGATCCGGTGCTCTACGGGCTGGATCAGCCCTTGCCCGAAAGCCAGCAGACCGAGCGCGAAGCGATGCAGATGGCCGCCCATTGCGATGCCTTGCCCGAACATATGCTCGGCGGAATGGTCGGCGCGCAGCGCCTGCGCGATGCAGCCTTTGCCGAGACCGTGCTCGACGCGCTGGAGGCCCACGGTCCGCCAGTCGTCCTGATCACGGGCAATGGCCATGCGCGCACGGATTGGGGCGTGCCCTTCTATCTGGCCCGGGTCGCGCCCGAGGTCTCGGTCTACGCGCTGGGCCAGCTTGAGGAGGCCCCGGAAGAGGCGCCGCCCTTTGACGGCTGGCTCGTCACCGCCCCGACCGAGCGCGACGACCCCTGTGCCGCATTCCGCTGAACCGCTCGGTGGTTGAGTTCCCGGGCGGGGCACCCTACACCTTGGTCAGCGGCGGTAAGGAATTCCCTGGATGCTGGCAGGCAAACGACTTCTCCTGATTATCGGTGGCGGGATCGCGGCGTATAAGGCGCTCGACCTGATCCGGCAGGCGCGCCGCGCGGGCGCGACGGTGACCCCGGTCCTGACCCGGGCGGCGGAGGAGTTCGTCACCCCGCTCAGCGCCTCGGCCCTGGCCGCCGAGAAGGTCTATCGTGACCTCTTTGACCTGACCGACGAAGCCGAGATGGGCCATATCGAGCTCAGCCGCTCGGCGGATCTGGTGGTGGTCGCTCCGGCCACGGCGGATCTGATGGGCAAGATGGCGGGCGGATTGGCGAATGATCTGGCCTCGACCCTTCTGATGGCCACGGACACGCCGGTGATGATCGCGCCGGCCATGAATGTGCGCATGTGGGAGCACCCCGCGACCCAGCGCAACCTCGCGATCCTGCGGGGTGACGGTGTGACCGTTATAGGCCCCGACGCGGGCGAGATGGCCTGTGGCGAGTTCGGTCCCGGCCGGCTTAGCGCCCCCGAAGCGATCCTCGCGGCGATCGAGGCCCATTTCGCCGAGGGGCCCCTGACCGGTCGCCATGTGCTGGTGACCTCGGGGCCGACCCATGAACCGATTGATCCGGTCCGTTATATCGCCAATCGCTCGTCTGGCGCGCAGGGGACTGCGATTGCCGCGGCGTTGCGGGATCTCGGCGCACGTGTGAGCTTTGTTACCGGCCCGGCGGATGTGGCCCCGCCAAGCGGGGTCAACGTTCACCGGGTCGAGACCGCTGACCAGATGCTGCGGGCGGTCGAGGCGGCCCTGCCTGCCGATGCGGCGGTCTTTGCGGCGGCCGTGGCCGATTGGCGGGTGGTCGATGCGGCCAGTTCCAAGATCAAGAAGGACGGGAGCGGTGCCTTGCCCAGCCTCAGTTTTGCCGAGAACCCGGATATCCTCGCCACGGTGTCCCAAGGGACGGCGCGCCCGAGCCTCGTGGTCGGCTTTGCCGCCGAAACCGATGACGTGATCGCCCATGCCACCGCGAAGCGCGCGCGAAAGGGCTGCGACTGGATCCTCGCCAATGATGTGAGCCCGTCCACGGGCATCATGGGCGGATCCGAGAACGCCGTGACGCTGATCTCGGAGGCGGGGGCCGAAGAGTGGCCGCGCATGGGCAAGGAGGCGGTCGCCGCCCGGCTCGCCGCCCGCATCGCCGAGGCCCTCGCATGAGCGTCCAGATCGCGGTGATCCGCGAGGACTGGGCCGATCCCGACGTGCCCCTGCCGCGCTACGAGACCGCCGGGGCCGCCGGTGCGGACCTGCGGGCGAACCTGCCCCCCGAAACCCGCGAGAGCGGTATCACGATCCAGCCTCTGCACCGCCTGATCGTGCCCACGGGCCTGCGCGTGGCGATCCCCGCAGGCTACGAGATGCAGATCCGGCCCCGCTCGGGGCTTGCCTTGCGGCATGGGCTGAGCCTGCCCAACACGCCGGGCACGATCGACAGCGACTATCGCGGCCCGCTGGGTGTGCTCCTGACGGTGATCGGGACCGAGCCTGTGACCCTGCATCACGGTGAGCGCATCGCCCAAGCGATCATCGCGCCGGTGGTGCAGGCCGCCTATACCTCGATTGTCAGCCTCGATGAGACCGCGCGCGGCAATGCGGGGTTCGGGTCGACCGGGCGGGAGTAACAGAGTGTTTTTCGTACTTTTCCTTGCCGGGGTGATCTGGCTGGTCGCGCGTCGGGCGGGCCTGCCTTCGCAGGCGCGCTGGCTGCTGGTGGGCTTGCTCTACGTGGCCGTGCTCGGGGTGCAGATCATCCTGCCCGAGGGGACACCGCTGCGCCAGATGACCGGCGGCTCGCCGGCGCTGTGGCTGCTGCTCGGCGCCTTCGCGGCGCTGGTCGTCGCCTATCGCGAGATCCTCAAGCGGGTCCGCGCGCGGGTTCAGGCGCCGCCCCCCGCAACGGGGGAGCAGCTCGGCCCCTTCTCGGATGTGGAGCTTGATCGCTACGCCCGCCATATCGTCATGCGCGAGATTGGCGGTGTCGGGCAGAAACGGCTGAAGGATGCCAAGGTGCTGGTTGTCGGGGCCGGGGGGCTCGGCTCGCCCGCGCTGCTCTATCTCGCCGGGGCCGGGGTCGGCACGATCGGGGTGATCGACCACGACACGGTCAGTCTCAGCAACCTGCAGCGGCAGGTGATCCATACCGATGCCCGCTCGGGCATGCCCAAGGTTTTCTCGGCCGAGGCCGCCATGAAGGCGCTGAACCCCCATGTCACCGTGCGCCCCTATAACCGACGGCTGACGGCGGAGATCGCGGAAGAGCTCTTTGCCGATTACGATCTGATCCTCGATGGCAATGACACGTTTCAGACGCGCGCGCTGGTCAACAAGGCCGCCGTGGCGACGGGCAAGCCCCTGATTTCCGGTGCGATTGCCCAGTGGGAAGGGCAGATCAGCCTGTTCGACCCGGTGCGCGGCGCGCCCTGCTATGCCTGCATCTTTCCGACCGAGCCTGCCGATGGGCTCGCGCCGAGCTGTGCCGAGGCGGGCGTGGCCGGGCCCTTGCCGGGCGTGATCGGGACGATGATGGCGCTGGAGGCGATGAAAGAGATCACCCAGGCGGGCGAGGGGCTTGGGGGGCGCATGATGCTCTATGATGCGCTGAGCGCCGAGACCCGGACCGTCAAGCTCAAGCGGCGGGCGGACTGCCCGGTCTGCGGAGACATCTAGCGCGCGTTTTCCAAGACGGGCGAAGGCATGACAGGCGATCGGTGCTGATCGTGATTGCGGCAGGCTTTGCGCGTGCACTGTCCTTGGGAAAAGATGCCTCGACTATCCAAGCGGGCGCGCAACGCAGCGCCACCGGGACGGAAACCACATGGCAGAGCCCCGACGTGCTCGCGCGGCGCGACCCTACTATGCGTATCTGGATGGCGAACTGCTCGGGTGGCCGCGGAGGCGGGACTGGACGCAAGGGCTGCAAACCTGCCGCTGCTGTCGGAAGCGACGGACCCGAAGGCGCTTCCCGGGCGGCCTTTCGCCCGGCACAGCGCGCTGAACCGGGGCCCGGACGGTCAGGCCGCCGTTCTCTGTCCCCATTTGGCGCGCTCCTCCTTGGCGCGGGAGGTCATGGCGCGGACCAAGGGTAACTGGGCCAGTCGGGACCCGTCGCATCTCGATCCCGGGCCGAAGTGACCCGCCCGCCGCCGGGGCAGATCCCGCGCGCCGGGTATTTGACCGCCTTCATGGGGGCGCCGGGCTCTGGGCTGGTTGTTGCGGCCCCTGCCAGGACCTAGGTTGAGGACAAAGGAGATCTGCCCATGACCGACGCTTCCAATCCGCTGCTCGAGACCTGGACCCCGCCTTATGGCCTGCCGCCGTTCGATCGGATCACCGATGCCCATTACGCGCCGGGGCTGGAGGCGGCGCTGACCGAGGCGCGGGCCGAGATCGCGGCGATTGCCGACGCTCAAGAGGCCCCGACCTTCGACAATACGATCCGCCCGCTGGAGGCCGGCGCGCGGAAACTCGGGCAGGTTCTGCGCGTCTTCTTCCACGTGGCGGCCACGGACAGCACTGCGGAGCGCGAGGCGCTACAAAAGGATTTCAGCGGCAAGCTCAGCGCCTATAACTCCGAGGTGATCACCAATGCCGCCTTGTTCCGGCGGATCGCAGCGGTCTGGGCCGCGCGCGCGGATCTCGGCGCCGAGGAGGCCCGGGTCACGGACCTCTATTACAAGGATTTCACCCGGTCGGGGGCCGCGCTCGAAGGGGCGGCCAAGGACCGGATGACCGATATCAAGGCGCGGCTGGCCCTTCTGGGGACCGAGTTCACCCAAAACCTGCTGGCCGACGAGCGGGATTGGGTGATGCCGCTGGCCGAGGGCGACCTCGAAGGGTTGCCGGATTTCGTGATCGCGACCGCGAAATCTGCCGCCGAAGAGCGTGGCATGGAAGGGCATGTTGTGACCCTGTCGCGGTCCCTGATCGTGCCCTTCCTGCAATTCAGCCCCCGGCGGGATCTGCGCGAACAGGCCTATGAGGCCTGGGTGGCCCGGGGGGAGCATGACGGCCCCACGGACAATCGCGGCATCGCGGCCGAGATCCTCGCCCTGCGGGACGAGCGCGCCAAGCTTCTGGGCTATGGCAGCTTTGCCGATTACAAGCTCGAACCGGAAATGGCCAAGACGCCCGCTGCCGTGCGCGATCTGCTGATGTCGGTCTGGGCCCCGGCCAAGGCCTCGGCCGAGGCGGATGCGGCCGTCCTGACGGGCATGATGCAGGAGGATGGTGTCAACGGCCCTCTGGAGGCCTGGGACTGGCGCTACTACTCCGAGAAGCGGCGGCAGGCCGAGCATGATCTCGATGAGAGCGAGCTCAAGCCCTATCTGCAACTCGACAAGATGATCGATGCGGCATTCGACTGCGCCGCGCGGCTCTTTGGGCTGAGTTTTGCGCCGATCGATGCGCCGCTGGCCCATCCGGACGCCCGCGCATGGGAGATCCGGCGCGGTGACCGCCTGATGGCGGTGTTTGTTGGCGATTACTTTGCGCGGGCGGGCAAGCGCTCCGGCGCGTGGTGCGGGTCGCTGCGCTCGCAACACAAGCTGGACGGGGACACGCGGGCCATCGTCACCAATGTCTGCAATTTCGCGAAACCGGCGGCGGGGCAGCCCGCGCTGCTGAGCTTTGACGACGCGCGCACCCTGTTTCACGAGTTCGGCCATGCGCTGCACCATATCCTGTCGGATGTGTCCTATCCGATGATCTCGGGCACCTCCGTGGCGCGCGACTTTGTCGAACTGCCGAGCCAGCTCTATGAGCATTGGCTGGAAGTGCCCGATGTGCTGCAGCGCTACGCGGTTCATGCAGAGACCGGCGCGCCCATGCCCGATGACCTGCTCGGGCGGATGCTGGCGGCCTCAACCTATGACATGGGGTTCCAGACCGTGGAATACGTGGCCTCGGCGCTGGTCGATCTGGCCTTTCACGAGGGCGCGGCCCCGGCGGATCCCATGGCGCGGCAGGCGGAGATCCTGTCCGATATCGGCATGCCCCACGCGATCCGGATGCGCCACGCGACGCCGCATTTCGCCCATGTCTTCTCCGGAGACGGCTATTCCTCGGGCTATTACAGTTACATGTGGTCCGAGGTGATGGATGCCGACGCCTTCGCCGCTTTCGAAGAGGCGGGCAGCGCCTTTGACGCGGATATGGCCAGCAAGCTGGAGACCCATATCCTCTCGGCGGGCGGATCCGAGGAGGCCGACGCCCTCTATCAGGCCTTCCGCGGGCGGATGCCGGGAGTCGAGGCTCTGCTCAAGGGGCGCGGGCTCGACAAGGCCGCCTGAGCGGCCAGATTTGGTTCCCCGGTCGATGGCGCGCGCGGTCTGCGGCATCGACCGGACTACCGCCCGATCCGGGATGTGAAGAAAAACAGGCGTTTTTGCGGAATTCGTGCTATGGTTGTGTGACCATCACACCATCAGTGAGGGACGCAGATCGTGTTTCAGACTGCCCCGACCGACGCCGAGATAGAAACCGCAGCTCTTGCTGCGGAGCTTGTGGAAGGCCGCACAGAGATGCTGCGGCACCTGTTTGCGGCTGCGAATGCCACGTCGCCCATCGTGATCTGGGATCCTTTTGACCGGGATCTCAAACATCCGGTGGTGCGGGCCTTCGCCTCGACACTCAGGCCCATTGCCGACGCGCAAAAACGGGTGACGCAGGCGGCGCTGGACGCTGCCGATCTCTCGGGGTTTTCCGATTGGATGATGCGGCTGGAACCCATCCGGGACGCCGATGGTAGTGTCCGGGATTTCCGCTATCTGCATTACGGGTCCGAGATCGCCGCGAGCTATGGGCGCGATATGACCGGCGGATACACCTCCGAGATCGGTGGCCATATCTCGTCATTCTTTGCCGCGCTCTATCACGCGGTTCTGGGCCGGGGCGAATGGGTCAAGAGCATTCACGAGCCCCCTTCCGAAGTCTTCGCCCGGATCTGGCGGCGGCTGATCGTGCCGGTCTATGACGCCGCTGGCGAGATCGTGCAGATCGCGGTGCTGAACGTTGCCGATAATGATCTGCGCGCCGGGCTGGAGGCCGTGCCCGATCCGGTGATGGTCGTGCGCCAGAACGGCAATGTGACCTTTGCCAATGGCGCGGCCCGGGCTCTGTTCGGCGAGCGCCGGTTCCTGAGTGATCCGGTGACGCTGGAGGCTTATTCCGGGATCGTCCTGGATTTGAGCCAGCCGCGGGATTCCGTGCTGGACCGGCGTGTCCATACCGAAGAGACACAGGTCGGCGTCAATAACAGCCTGATCGTGCATTTCCGCGTGACCCGCAGCGTGATCTTCTACCGCGAGCAGCTTTACTATCTGGTGATTGCCAAGCCCGAGTGATCACTCGAGCGGGGCGTGGGACACGCCCCAGAGCTGATCTTCGCTCATCCAACCGCGCGTGCGGCCCACGCGGACGCGGCACCAGTCCCGTTCACATCCCTCGAGCCGGGCGATCACGCCAAGCTCGGCATGGGCGCGGATCGGGGCATCGGCGGTGGGGTGGCTGAGCACCGGGGCGAGATCCTCTTCGATGATCACCGTGCGTGCGCCGCTCAGCAGCGAGTAGTGCATCCAGCCGCCCGCGCCGTCCCGGTCCCGGACCCGGCGCCAATGGCCATACTCCCCGGTGATCTCGAGCGGCATGTTGCGATGCTTGAACACCCAGTCGATCCGATGGGTCAGGCTGGGGCCGCGACGCACATTGCCTTCCTTCGCTTTCATCGACACGAAGCGCGGAATGGGCAGGTTGGTCTCGGGGCCGGTCTGGGGTTTGGGCGCGGCGGCTGTCTCTGCAGGGGTCGGGGCGGTGGGGGTCGTTTCGGCCAGTGCGCTCACGGGTCCCAGCAGCAGCGCGGCCAGAACGGCCAGCGACCACCGCGGAGTGCGGATGCCACGGAAGAAACGACCACGGATTGCGCGGTTGATCATAGGTGCCTCGACTGCTCGCCCGGGCTTGGAATTCGGCCCGGTAATTTTATTGCGCTGAGGGGTCTATCTGCTTGCCCCTGTTCCTGACTTATTGCCAGTATGGCGCCGAGTTGAAAAGTGTGGAGGTGGGCCGATGCCCGGTGAACGCCTGAGTGTTGTCGTCACGCGACGGTTGCCCGACGCGGTGGAGACGCGCCTGAAGGAGCTGTTCGACGTAGAGCTCAACGAGAGTGATACGCCGATGTCCCGCGAGGCGTTGCAGGGGGCGATGCGGCGGGCCGATGTGGTTGTCCCCACGGTGACCGATACGATCGATGGGGCAATGCTGGCCAGCGCCGGCGATCGGCTGAAACTGATCGCGAATTACGGGGCGGGGGTGGACCATATCGATGTCGCCACCGCACGCCAGCGCGGCATCCATGTGTCGAACACGCCCGGTGTTCTGACCGATGATACGGCGGATATGACCCTTGCGCTGATCCTTGCGGTCACGCGGCGGATCCCCGAGGGGCTTGCGCTCATGCAGGCCGGGACCTGGACCGGCTGGAGCCCCACGGCCCTGATGGGCGGTCGGGTCGCCGGTCGCCGCCTGGGCATCCTCGGCATGGGCCGGATCGGGCAGGCCGTGGCGCGGCGGGCCAAGGCGTTTGGCATGCAGATCCATTATCACAACCGCCGTCGCCTGCATGCAGGGATCGAAGAGGATCTGGAGGCCACCTATTGGGAGAGCCTCGACCAGATGGTCAGCCGGATGGACGTGATCTCGGTGAACTGTCCGCACACGCCCTCGACCTTTCACCTGATGAATGCGCGGCGGCTCAAGCTGATGAAACCGTCTTCGGTGATCGTGAACACCTCGCGCGGAGAGGTGATCGACGAGAACGCCCTGACGCGGATGCTGCGCGCCGGCGAGATCGCCGGGGCCGGGCTCGACGTGTTCGAGCATGGGCATGAGATCAATCCGCGCCTGCGCGAGCTGCCCAATGTGGTGCTTCTGCCCCATATGGGCTCGGCGACCGAGGAGGGACGCTCGGAGATGGGTGAGAAGGTCATCATCAACATCAAGACCTTTGATGACGGGCACCGGCCGCCCGATCTGGTGGTGCCCTCGATGCTCTGACCGCGCCGGTTGATCCGGATCAAAGCCCGGCGCGGGTTTGGCTGTCATGTCTCCCTGTGAAAACATTCACAAAGGAGAATATGATGGAATGGACCGGCTTCATGTCCGACATGCGCGGCGATCTGAAAACCCTCAACGCGGCCATGCCCGAGACGGCGCGCGCCTTTGGAACGCTGACCAAGGCGGCCAAGGAAAGCGGTGTGCTCGACCTGAAATCCCGCGAGTTCGTGGCCTTGGGCATCGCGGTCTCGCAGCGTTGCGCGCCCTGCATCGGGTTTCACGTGGAAGCGCTCGCCAAGGCCGGAGGTACGCGGCAAGAGCTTGTGGATGTCCTGAGCATGGCGGTCCAGATGGGGGGCGGCCCGTCCTTCATGTATGCCGCCGAAGCGCTCGCAGCCTGGGATACGCTCGTGGCGGAGTGATCGGGCCCTCCGCTGCTGACGGACGCCATTCGTAGGTTTTTCCCCGAGGTTCCGCTACTCTACGCCATAGCGCCAAGCCACACCGGGTTGGCCTTGTTCCGATGCCCAAACCATGGGAGGCCACCGCATGACAGCCCTTTTTTCCGTGATCGCAAGTGCGGCACTGGTCCTGATGCTCTGGCCCCAGACCGTTGCGGCCCAAGACGCTGGGGGACTATGGCGGGATGCTTGCCTTGTCGAGTCGCGCACGCGAGGGGCCGGAACACTCCCGACTGCATGCCCGCGCGGTAAGGTTATGCAGGGGGGCTTGTGCTACGATACCTGCCGCTCTGGCTATGCCGGGGCCGTGACCATGTGCGTGCCCGATTGCCCCTCGGGCTTCCGCGATGACGGGCTCTATTGCGCCAAACCAGCGTCTTACGGGCGCGGGGCGGGCTATGCCTGGCAGCCTGCGGATTGGTTCAGCGATGCGGGCATGTTTGCGCGCTGCGAAGCCGACCATGGGCGCGGGAATTGCGAGAAGTCTGGGCTGATTGTCTATCCGAAATGCAAAAGCGGCTTCGTCGCGGTGGGGGCCAATGTCTGCTCGCCGCAATGCCCGTCCAACACCGTGGATATCGGAGTGTCCTGTCAGAAAAACACCTATGATCGCGGGGTTGGGACGCTCCCGATCTGTGGAAGCGGTCGGGAGAACGACGCAGGGCTCTGCTATCCTTCTTGTCCGGCGGGGCTGCGCGGCGTCGGTCCTGTCTGCTGGCAAAATGGCTGCCCCTCGGAGTTTCCAGTCGCCTGCGCCTCTGTCTGCGCGCGCAGCGCAGAGGCCTGCGAGGCGATCACCGGCTTGTTGATCGTGGCTGTGGAAAACTTGGGGCGCTTGTCCTGGTGCGCTCGTTGAGTTTGAACCTGCCAGAGACGGCAGGGCGCTCTCACACAGAAACGCGCCGCTGGTCCGAGCGCCGCACAAGCCGGTTCGGCGACCCGCTGCGGGCCACTTCGCTTCTGGGACGCGCGGTCAGGTCCCGTGTGTTGGCGGGGTGCCTGCGGTCCCCAAAGGCTCAGGCAGCTGACCGGGTCGTGTTTTTGCGCCCCGGCATTCGAGGATCACACCGCTGACCATGACGCTTTGCGGGCGCTCGAAAACCAGTCGGTACCAGACCAGCGGTGCGTCGAGATCGAAGAGCGTCGCGGCATTCACCCCGTCAAGCTGACCGACCAGATCCTGCGCCTTGAGCCGCAGGGTCGGATGCTCGGAACCGGCATCGATCAGGTGCGCCGGAACCCGCACGGGCTGATCCGGTGCAAGCAGGAGCGCGCGTTGCGGCATCATCGGGCCAAAAGCGCGCGCCGCGATCCGGATGGGCGGCGCAAGGGTGGCATCCACCCGACTGCGCGGTTCGATCACCACGTCCTTGACCGGTTGCAATCCTTCGGTGCGTGTCACCACCAGATCGCCCGGGTTCAGATTCTCGATCCAGCGGTCGCCATATGGGTTGCGGATGCTGGCCCCAGCCCCGATCCCGCCCGGCCCCCCTTTGGGTTCCTGTGGCGCAAGGGCCGTGTCGTCACGGGACATATGGCTCATGGCAGGCTCCTGATCCGGGCAGCGCGGATCCCGGACGGGGCAGATCGTCCGGGTGTCGGGGTCAGCCTAGAGCAGAGGCCTTAACAGCCCGTAAGCCCGCGCAGTCCCGCTCAGCCGTCCTTGCGGATCGCTGCGTTGCTCGGGTCATAGGGGCTGTCCTCGGTGATCTCGGCATCCCAGAGTTCGCCCAGCATCCGCACCTTGAGCTTCGTGCCCGGCACGGCGAGATCCGGGCGGACATAGCCCATGCCGATGCTCTGGCCGAAGGCGACCGAGTAACCGCCGGAGGTCAGACGCCCGACCTTGGTGTCCGGCCCGGCAGGCGCATCCGCCAGATAGAGCGCCTCGCGCCCCCAGGGATCTGCGTCCCCAGGCCCATCGATGCGCAGGGTCACGCATTTTGAGCGGATCCCCAGAGCCTCCATCGCCGATTTGCCGTGGAAGTCTTTGGACAGGTCGACAAAGCGATCGAGCCCGGCCTCCAGCGGGGTCGCGTCGCGGCCCAGTTCGGTGCCGAAGGCGCGATAGGATTTCTCTTGCCGCAGCCAGTTCTGCGCCCGCGCGCCCACCGGTGTCAGGCCGAGATCGGCGCCCGCCTCCATAAGCTGGTCGAACAGGTAGTTCTGCATCTCGATCGGGTGGTGCAGCTCCCATCCCAGCTCGCCGGTATAGGCCACGCGGATCGCCATGGTGGGGCACATCTTGAGCTCGATATCTTTCGCGCTGAGCCAGGGGAAGCGCTTGTTCGACAGGGCCGTGCCCGGCTCGGGGTCGCGGATCAGCTTGGCCAGAATGGCTCGCGCATTGGGACCAGCCAGTGCGAAAACCCCGTATTGCGAGGTCACATCCTGCAGGACCATGGGCCCAAACTCGGGCATCTTGTCGGCGATGGCCTTTTGCAGGAAATCCGCGTCATAGGCCTGCCACGCCCCGGCGGAGACGAGGTAATACTGATCCTCCGCCTGGCGGACGATGGTGTATTCGGTCCGGGTGGTCCCGGCGGAGGTCAGCGCATAGGTCAGGTTGATCCGGCCCACGCGGGGCAGCTTGTTGGTGGTGAACCAGTCGAGGAACCGGGTCGCGCCCGGCCCGGTCAGCACATGCTTGGTAAAGGCGGTGGCGTCGATCAGGCCCGCGGCTTCGCGGATCGCCTTGGCCTCGGTCACGCTATGCTCCCACCAGCCGCCGCGGCGGAAGCTGCGCGCGGCGTGATCGTCGAAGCCTTGCGGGGCGAAGTAGTTCGGACGCTCCCACCCGTTGACCTGCCCGAACTGCGCGCCGAGCGCCTTCATCCGGTCATAGCACGGCGCGGTTTTCAGGGGACGGCAGGCTTCGCGCTCCTCATCCGGGTGGTGCAGGATGAAAACGTGAGAATAGCATTCCTCGTTCTTGCGCATGGCGTATTCGGTGGTCATCCAGCTGCCGTAGCGCTTGGGATCGAGGCTGGCCATGTCGATCTCGGCCTCGCCTTCGATCATCTGCTGGGCGAGGTAATAGCCCGTGCCGCCTGCCGCCGTGATGCCGAAGCTGAAGCCTTCGGCGAGCCACATGTTGCGCAGCCCCGGCGCGGGGCCGAGCAGGGGGTTGCCGTCGGGCGTATAGCAGATCGGGCCGTTATAGTCGTCCTTGAGGCCCACGGTCTCGGAGCTGGGGATCCGGTGGATCATGGACATGTATTCCTCCTCGATCCGTTCGAGATCCAGCGGGAAGAGGTCGGCGCGGAAACTATCTGGCACGGCATATTCGAACCGCGCCGGGGCGTTTTGCTCGTAAGGGCCGAGGATCCAGCCGCCGCGCTCTTCGCGGACATACCATTTGGCATCCGCATCCCGCAGCACCGGGTGTTCGGGGTTGGAGGCGCGCCACTCCACCAGCGCCGGATCCGGCTCGGTGACGATATATTGGTGTTCGACCGGGATGGCGGGGATCTTGATGCCCAGAAGTCGCGCGGTGCGTTGCGAGTGGTTGCCCGTGGCGGTGACCACATGTTCCGCATGGATCGTGATCTGCTCGTCCGAGGGGACGAGATTGCCGCCCTTTTCCACCATCTTGGTGCAGGTGACGTCCCAGTGATCTCCGGTCCAGTAATAGGCGTCGACCTGCCAGCGCCGCTCGATCATCACCCCGCGCTGGCGCGCGCCCTTGGCCATGGCCTGCGTGACGTCGGCCGGGTTGATATAGCCGTCGGTGGGATGAAGGATCGCGCCCTTCAAATCCTCGGTCCGCACCAGCGGGTAGCGGTCCTTGATGTCACTTGGCGAGAGCCATTCATAGGGCACGCCCACGGTCTCAGCCGTGGAGGCGTAGAGCATATACTCATCCATCCGCGCCTGAGTCTGGGCCATCCGCAGGTTGCCCACGACCGCGAAGCCCGGGTTGAGGCCGGTTTCTTCCTCAAGCGTCTTGTAGAACTTGATCGAGTAGTCGTGGATATGGCTCGTGGCGTAGCTCATGTTGAAATAGGGCAGAAGCCCCGCCGCATGCCAGGTTGAGCCAGAGGTCAGCTCGTCCCGCTCCAGCAGCATGACATCGGACCAGCCGCCGCGCGCCAGGTGATAGGCAATGGAGGTGCCGACCGCACCACCGCCGACGATCAGAGCTTTGACATGGGTTTTCATCGGGAGCCTCCTTCGCGCAACGGGCTCAGCATAGCAAAGCCGCACGGGCGCGCGCCGTCCTGCCGACCCATGGCGGTGCGAATGCGACCTGTGCCGTGCCCTTTGATCCCGCCGCTGCGCTGGTTGAGAGGGTAGGAGCCTCCGGCGGGGATATTTGGAGACTTAAGGGAGGGGGTGCGGATCCGAGCCTGGTGCGGGGGATCGAGGCTGCGCGTAGATCACTGTTTCCGCGGCAATGGGCGCGTGGGTTTCCAGATGCAGGCTATGGCCCGGCAGGGTGCGGCGCAGCCAAGGGAGCAGCTCGAAAATTTGCCAGCCATGATAGGTGCAGATCGCCAGTTTCGGCGCGAAACGCTGCAGGGTCTGGAGGCCGCCTTGCAGGGCGCGGAGCTCCATCCCTTCGATATCCATCTTGATAAGATCCACGCGGGGGAGGGACTGGGACGCGACCAGCGCGTCAAGCGTGGTGGTCACGGCCTTGGGGCCACTGGTCTGCCCTTCTGGCGCGATATGGGCCCCCGTGGTGGCGCCTGCCAGGTGGATCTCTTCACCGTCCCGGTCGGAGATCGCTGCGGGCAGAGATGTGATGCGCTGGGACAGGTCCGGATTGGCGACGCGGTTTCGGGCTTGCAAAGCCAGTTCCGTCGGGGTCGGCTCGATGGCGAGCACGCGTCCCTTGCGGCCGACCACCGCCGCAAAAGCGAGGCTTGTATCGCCCGCCCCTGCGCCAAAATCGAGGGCGATATCGCCCGGTTCCGGCCCGATCCGCAGCCCGTCGCGATCGAGGAAATACTGACGCTCGAGAAAGGGGCTGATCGCATTGCCATACGGGGCGAGGTAGTGCAGCGGCGTGTCGCCAAAGCTCAGGCTGTGCATCTCGAGCCCGGCCTCATCGGGTTGGCGGCTGATCACGCGGTCATGGGCGGCCACATGGGCCTCCCACCGATCCCGGGCCGTCATGGCAAAGCGCGTCGGACCAAGAAGCTTCGCGGCAAAAAACTCCTCCAACCGCGTGCGGGAGGTCGCGTCGTCGAGCATGCCCTCCAGCGCGTCGATCTCAGCCGCGCGGTCCTCGAGAAACGCCGCCTTCTGGGGCAGCATATGAGGCGGCACCCGGTAGCGGGCGAGCAGGGAATTCAGCGGCTCGGCCACAGATGCGAGCGCGGTTTCGCTGTCCTGCGCGAGGGAGGACGCCACTCGTGCGCGCAGCCGGTCAGAGAGAGAGGGGGCGGTCATGGGCGCTCCATTGCTGAGACCAGTGCTCGCATGCGGCGCGCCTTCTGGCAAGCGCCTGGGGCTGCGCGGATTGGCCCTGTTGAGCGGAAGCAAGGCTTGCCGCACATCTGCCGCAGTTTTGGAGGTGCTCCCATGTCCGCTCAACCCCAGCCCGAGACCCCGTCCGCCCCGATCCGCCGGACCACCGTGCCGCAGATCGCCGCGCGCAAAGGGGGCGAGGCGATTGTCGCCCTGACCGCGAGCCATGTGCAGTTTGCTCAGATCCTCGACGCTTATTGCGATGTGCTTCTGGTGGGGGATAGCCTTGGGATGGTGACCCATGGGTTCGACACAACCCTGCCGGTGAGCGTGGAGCTGATGATCGCCCATGGCGCGGCGGTGGTGCGGGGGACGCAACGGGCGCTGGTCGTGGTGGACATGCCCTTCGGATCTTACGAGGAATCCCCGCAGGTGGCGTTCCGCAACGCCGCGCGGATCATGGCCGAGACCGGCTGTCAGGCTGTGAAGCTTGAAGGCGGCGCGCGCATGGCCGAAACGATCGCTTTCCTGACGGCGCGGGGCATCCCCGTCATGGCGCATATCGGCCTGACACCGCAAAGCTCGAACGCCATGGGAGGCTTCAAGACCCAGGGCCGCGACACCGAGAGCTGGCCCTTGCACCATGCGGATGCCCGGGCCGTGGCCGAGGCGGGGGCCTTCTCGGTGGTGCTGGAGGGGATGGTTGAACCTCTGGCGGCCGAGGTCTCGGCAGCCTGTACGATCCCAACGATCGGGATTGGCGCGTCAAAAGTCTGCGACGGCCAGATCCTCGTGATGGAAGACATGCTGGGCCTTGGCGCCTGGGCCCCGAAATTCGTGCGCAAATTCGCGGATCTGCGCGCCGAGGTGGACCGGGCCGCGGGGGCTTATGCCGCCGCCGTCCGGGATCGCAGCTTTCCCGACAAAGATGAGACCTATGGCTAAAGCTGTGCTTGTCGCAGCGCTTTGGTGACTGTGTCACCGACACGACCGGCGGGCGCGGGCGATACTGCGGTCAGGATCTGACACGCAAAGGAGTCGCATCATGACCCGCAACGAAGGCACGCTCGACCGCGCATTGCGCATCATCGCAGGGCTTGTCCTGCTCTCGCTCGTTTTCATCGGCCCGCAAACCCCCTGGGGCTGGGTCGGCATTGTCCCGCTCCTGACCGGGCTCGTCGGCTACTGCCCGGCTTACTCGATCTTCGGGATCAACACCTGCGGGCTGAAGAAAAGCTGATCGTTTGGCGCGTCCGGGCCTTGGGCGCTTCCGCCATCTTCCCCCGACAAGGCCCGCATCAGACGTGAAAAAGGGGCAGCGCCGTTCCGCGCTGCCCCTTCCTCTTAAGTCTCTAAATATCCCCGCCGGAGGCCCGCGCCGCAGGGCGCGCCCCGCGCGGTGCCGGATCAGTTTGGAATGTCGCCGGTGATCCCCTGGACGTAGAAGTCCATTGTCACGAGCTGCTCATCCGTGGCGACCTCGCCTTCGGCGAGAAAGACGCTGCCATCCTGCTTCATGATCGGCCCGGTAAAGGGATGGTACTCGCCCGCGGTGATCGCGGCGATCATGGCTTCTGCCTCGGCTTTGACCTCTGCGGGCACGGGCGCGGTGATCTCGCCGATCACGACTTCGCCTTCGGCCATACCGCCCCAGCTGTTCACCTGCTCCCATGTGCCATCCATCACGGCCTGCACGCGCTTGATGTAATAGGGGCTCCACTCGTCAATGATCGACGCAATACGCGGGGAGGGCTTGTAGGCGGCCATGTCATTGGCCTGGCCGAAGCCGTAAACGCCTTCGGTCTTGGCCATCTCGGCGAGCGGCGCGGTCGAATCCGTGTGCTGCATGATGATGTCGACACCCTGCTCCAGCAGGGCCTTGGCGGCATCCGCTTCTTTCGCGGGATCATACCACGTATAGGCCCAGACCACGCTGATCTCGACATCGGGGTTCACCTTCTGCGCATGCAGGAAGGCCGAGTTGATGCCCTGGATCACTTCGGGGATGGGGAAGGAGGCGATATAGCCGATCTTGTTGGTCTTGGTCATGCTGCCGGCGATATGACCCAGCACGGCGCGCCCTTCATAGAACCGGGCGTTGTAGCTCGAGACATTCGGATGCAGCCGCTTGTAGCCCGTGGCATGCTCGAATTTCACATTCGGAAAGCGCGCGGCGATGGTGTTCACCGGATCCATGTAACCGAAGGAGGTGGCAAAGATGATATCCGCGCCGGAGAGGGCCATCTGGGTCATGACGCGCTCGGCATCGGCACCCTCGGGCACGATCTCCTGATACACGGTCTCGACCGCGTCCCCGAAATGCTCTTCGACGGCCAGGCGGCCTTCATTGTGCTGGGTGTTCCACCCGCCATCATTGATCGGTCCGACCATGATGAAGCCGACCTTGGTCTTGTCTTCGGCAAACGCGCCACTGCTGACCCCTGCTGCCAGTGCGGCCGCGAGTGCGGCGCTCTTCAATGCGAAGCGGAATTTCATACGTCTTCTTCCCTGTGAAACCGGTTGTTGTTGAGCCCGTCCGGGAGGGCGTCGCGTGGCATTATCCTACAGAGCGCCGCGCCAGCGGCAAGGGCGCGCGGGGCCCGAATGCTCGTGACTTGGGCGCGCGCCGCAAAATTGGGCGCTCTGCGAAACACATCGTCCCGCGCGGGGGCGGGGCGCGCCTAGCTTGAGGCGTGAAAACTGCGTCCGAGGGCGGCGGGCGCATTCAGGGCCGCGCGGGTCTTGTCCATGGACATCAGCACCAGCACGAGGATCGTGATCAGGTAGGGGCTCATGGACAAAAGCTCCACCGGGACCTTCACGCCCGCGGCCTGCAGGTTGAGTTGCAGCACGGTGATCCCGCCAAAGAGATAGGCCCCCAGCACGATCCGCCAGGGTCTCCAGCTGGCGAAGACGACGATGGCCAGCGCGATCCAGCCTGCCCCTGCGGTCATGCCCTCGGTCCATTGCGGCACCCTGATCAGGCTCAGATACGCCCCGCCCAGCCCGGCCAGCGCGCCGCCAAAGGCAATCGCCATCAGCCGGATCCGCACGACCTTGTAGCCGAGCGCATGGGCTGCATCATGGCTCTCGCCCACGGCGCGCAGGATCAGACCCGCCCGGGTAAAACTCAGGACCGCCCAGACCGCCGCCACGAGCGCGATCGAGATATAGACCATCAGGTCATGGGAAAAGAGGATCCGCCCGAGCACCGGGATATCCGACAGAGGCCCGAAATTCAGCGGCTCGGTGACCGGGGCCTTGATCCCCACATAGCCCTGACCGACCAGTGCCGAGAAGCCGAGGCCGAACAGCGTCAGCGCAAGCCCCGTGGCCACCTGGTTTGACAGCAGGAACTGCGTCAGCAGGCCAAAGATCATCGAGAGCGCCGCGCCCCCCAGCGCCGCGCAGACAAATCCGAGCGCCGGGCTCTCGGTCTCGACCGCGATGGCAAAGCCGCAGATCGCGCCAAAGATCATCATCCCCTCGACCCCAAGGTTCAGAACGCCCGCCTTTTCGCAGACCAGCTCACCGAGCGCGGCCAGCAGGATCGGGGTGGAGGCCACGATCAGCGAGGCAATCAGGATGACAGGGTTGATCGCGTCCATCAGTGGTGCTCCCCGAGGATGGCAAGACAGTAAAGGCAGACAGCCCCCCAGCCGAGTGCGAGCCCGAACCCCATGAGCGGGAGATGGGCAGGTTTCGGATGATGGGTCAGAAAACGCCGCGCCAGTGGGCGCGGTCGGGGCAGGCACAGGCCGAGTGCCATTGCCGTCAGAGCGACCGCCAGATGGGCGAGCACGAAGCCGAGGCCGAGTCCCCGTTCGGAATGCAGCAGAAAGGGAAGCATGAGCCCCAGCATCAGGCCCATAGCCACGGGCGGCGATGTCAGCTTGTGTCCGGTCATGCGGCAGACCTCCGCCCCAGCCGGATCCGGTAGTTCGACAGCACGTCGACCCCCAGAAGGAAGAACAGGAGCATCCCCTGGAAGGCCTGGATGGCGGCGGAAGGCAGGCCGAGCATGAATTGCGCCAGCTCGCCGCCGATATAGGTCAGCGCCATCAGGAGCCCGGCGAGCAGGATGCCGATCGGGTTCAGACGCCCGAGAAAGGCCACGATGATCGCGGTGAAACCGTAGCCCGAGTTGAAGTCGATGCTGATCTGACCGGCGGGGCCGGTGACCTCGAACAGGCCCGCAAGCCCCGCGAGCCCGCCCGAGACCCCAAGGCAGACCGCCACCAGCAGCGACGGGTTTACCCCGGCAAAGCGCGCGGCGCGCGGGGCCTGCCCGGTCAGCTTGATCTGGTAGCCCAGCAGGTGCCGGTTCAGCATGACATAGGCCGCGATCACCGCGACGAAGGCGGTCACCACGCCCCAATGCATGCCCGTGCCCGCGATAAGCTCGGGGTTGGACATGGCGTCGATCTGCGACAGGTTGCGCGAGCCCGGAAAGCCGCCGCCCTCGGGGTTGCGCAAGGCTCCGAGCGCCATGGAGGCGAGGATTGCCTCGGCGACATAGACCAGCATGAGCGAGACGAGGATCTCGTTCGTGCCGAACTTGATCTTGAGTAGGGCCGGTATCATCGACCAGGCCCAGCCGCCCAGAGCGCCCGCCAGCACCATGGCCGGAAATATCAGCGCGCTTTCAGTGGGATAGGCGGCCAACCCAACCGCGGCGCCGCAGATCGCGCCCATGATGTATTGCCCTTCGGCCCCGATATTCCAGATCCCGGCGCGGAAGCCGAGGCTGAGGCCGATGGCGATCAGGATCAGCGGGCCCGCCTTGATCAGAAGCTGCGGGCGCGAGAAGGCCGCGAATTGCTCAGAAAAGAGCGGGTCCCAGAAGATGGTGCGCAGGGCTTCGAACGGATCCTTGCCGAGGGCGGCAAAGAGGATGCCACCTGCGATCATGGTCAGGATCACCGCGACCACGGGGGTCAGCGTGGTCCAGAGGCGGGACGGGTTGGGGCGTTTTTCGAGACGGATCATGACAGGCGGGGCCTTGCGGGCAGGGAGCGCCCCGCTGCGCGCCGTTGGATCGGGCTGCGCGGGCAGGAGCCTCCGGCGGGGATATTTAGGGACTTAAGACAGCAGGGGGTGCATTCAGCCATGAAGCACCGCCTCGGCATCCTTTGCGGGCGCGTCCATGTCATGGGCCCCGCCCAGCATCAGGCCGATCTGGTCCACGGTCAGCCCGGCGGCGGGGACCTTGGCGCTCAGCCGTCCGCCATTCAGGGCGGCGAAGGTGTCGGAAATCTCCATCAGCTCGTCGAGATCCTGGCTGATCACCACCAGCGCCGTGCCGCCGGCGGCGAGATCCAGCAGCGCTTGCCGGATGGCGGCGGCCGCCGAGGCATCGACGCCCCAGGTCGGCTGGTTCACCACGAGCACCTCGGGGCGTTGCAACACCTCGCGCCCGATGACGAATTTCTGCAAGTTGCCGCCCGAAAGCGCGCGGGCCGCGGCCCCCGGGCCCGGGGTGCGGACATCGAACTCTGCGATGATCCGCTCGGCAAAGGCCCGGGTCTTGCCCCAGTCGAGAAAGCCCTTGCGGGTCAGGTTCTCGCGCACGGATCCCGTGAGCAGGGCATTCTCCGTCAGGCTCATATCCGGGGCGGCGGCATGGCCGAGCCGTTCCTCCGGACCGCTGAGCACGCCGAGATGGCGGCGCGCCGTGGGGCCCGCGGCGCTGATCGGCTTGCCATGGAGGAAAATCGCATCCTCGGCCCGCCGCTCGCCGGAGATGGCCGCCAGAAGTTCATCCTGGCCATTGCCCGCGACACCGCCGATGCCCAGCACCTCGCCCGCGCGCACGCTGAGCGTGATGTCGCGCAAGGGCGTGCCGAATTGCGTGGCGGCGGGCAGGGACAGATTGCGCAGTTCCAGCACCGGTTCCCCATGGGCGTTGCCTGCCGATTTCGTCTGCTGCAGGGTCTTGCCCACCATCTTCTCGGCCAGCTCGCGGGCCGAGCTCTCGCGCGGGTCGCAGGTGCCCACCACCTTGCCCAGCCGCAGGATCGTCGCGCTGTCGCAGAGGCTGCGGATCTCTTCCAGCTTGTGCGAGATATAGAGGATCGCCGTGCCCTCATCGCGCAGCTTGTTCAGGGTGGCGAAGAGGATCTCGACCTCCTGCGGGGTCAGGACCGAGGTTGGCTCATCCATGATCAGCAGTTTCGGATCCTGTAGCAAGCAGCGGATGATCTCGACCCTCTGGCGCTCGCCTGCGCTCAGCGTGCCGACAAGACGCGCCGGATCGAGGGGCAGGCCATAGGCGTGGCTGACTTCCGTGATCCGGGCGGCCAGATCGCGCATCCGGGGCGGATCCTCCATCCCCAGCGCGATGTTCTCGGCGACGGTCAGCGCCTCGAACAGGCTGAAATGCTGGAACACCATGGCCACGCCCGAGGCGCGCGCGATCCGGGGTTCGGGCGGGGCAAAGGCGGCGCCGCGCAGGGTCATGGCGCCGCTATCGGGACGCACGAGCCCGTAGATCATCTTGACGAGCGTGGATTTGCCCGCGCCATTCTCGCCCAGCAGGGCATGGACCTCGCCCTGGGCGATCTCGAAAGAGACGTCATCATTGGCGACCACGCCCGGATAGGCTTTGGTCAGGTGCTCAACGGTCAGCAGCGAGGTCACGCGCGGGCCTCGCGGGGCGGTATCTGTGCGGGTCTTTTCATCATCTGCTCGGAAAGTAGGCTGGCGGCGACGCCCACGGCAATGGCCTGCGGGTGTTTGCCGAGGCTCGGATCGCCGATTGGGCAGGTGATGCGCGAAATTTGGGCAGACCCATGGCCCAGTTGCGCCAGCCGGGACCGGAAGCGGGCCCATTTTGTCTGCGATCCGATCAGCCCGATCCCGGCGCAGGGCTGCTGCAGCAGCGCGTGACACAGCTCGAGGTCGATTGTGTGAGAATAGGTCAGGATGAGATGCGCCGCATCCGGTGGGGCCAGACGCGCCGCCGCGGCCGGGTCCGGGGCCGGCAGACAGGAGACGCAAGCGGGCACGGCTTCGGGGAAGCGATCCGGCCCGGTATCCACCCAGGTGATCGCCAGATCCGGCAGCGGGGCGAGCGTATGGACCAGCGCGCGCCCCACATGCCCGGCCCCATAGATCCAGAGGGGCCGCTGCGGGGGCGCCACCGCCTCCACCACCCAGCCATCGCGCAAAAGCAGTGTGGGAACCTGTCCCTGTCCGCGGGCGTCTGCCAACACCCGCCGCAGGGCCAGCGGCGCGTCCCCGGTGGTGCCGGGCAGGGGGCGCACGGACAGAGGCGCGTCGAGCTGGGCCACGCGCTGCGCGTCGTAAAACTCGGTCAACAAGGTCACCGCCCCGCCGCAGCACTGGCCCAGTCCGGGCCCGAGCGGGATCGGGTCGAGCCGGTCGGTCCAGCTCTCCCGCGCCCGTGCGGCGGCTTCGAATTCCAACGCGCCGCCTCCGATGGTCCCCGACTGGCCGCCTTCCCAAACGAGCATGGCCGCCCCGACCTCGCGCGGCACCGAGCCCCGGATCTCGGCCACCACGACCCGGGCCACCGGCCCATGGGCGGCGATCGCCGCGCGCAAGGCGTCCGGATCGAGGCTCATGCCGTGCCCCGCACGCGCTCAATCGCCCAGAGCACCCGCTCCGGCGTCGCCGGCGCGTCAAGCGCGGGGTAAAGCGCCCCGTCGCCGCAAGCCGCCACCGCATCTGAGAGTGCCATCAGCGCCGAAATCCCTAGCATCAGCGGCGGCTCCCCCACCGCCTTGGAGCGATAGACCGTCTCCTCGCGGTTCGATCCTTCCCAGAGCGCGACATTGAACACAGGCGGCGTATCCCCCACCGCCGGGATCTTGTAGGTGGAGGGCGCATGGGTCCTGAGCCGTCCGGCCTTGTCCCAGACCAGCTCTTCCATGGTGAGCCAGCCCGCACCCTGCACATACCCGCCCTCGATCTGGCCAATATCCAGGGCGGGGTTCAGGGACGCCCCGGCATCATGGAGGATATCCGTGCGCAAAATCCGGTACTCGCCGGTCAGCGTGTCTACCGCGACCTCGGTCAGGGCGGCCCCATAGGCGAAATAGTAGAACGGCCGACCTTCCCCCTTGATCCGGTCCCAGACGATCTTGGGCGTCTTGTAGAACCCCGTCGCCGAGAGGCTGACCCGGGACATATAGGCCTTCTGCACCGCCTCCGGGAAGGAGATCTCGGCCCCACCCGCGCGCAGCATGCCGCCCTCGAACACGATGTCTTCGGGCCGCGCCTGCAGATCCGGGGCGATGCATTCCGCGATCCTGTCGCGAATGGTGTCGCAGGCCGCCTGTACCGCCATCCCGTTCAAATCCGAGCCCGAGGAGGCCGCCGTGGCCGAGGTGTTGGGCACCTTGCCCGTGTCCGTTGCGGTGATCTTGACCGCGCCGACATCGACCCCGAACCGCGCCGCGGCGACCTGCGCGACCTTCTGGAATAGGCCCTGTCCCATCTCGGTGCCGCCATGGTTCATGTGGATCGAGCCATCCTGGTAAACATGCACCAGCGCGCCCGCCTGATTGAGATGGGTCAGCGTGAAAGAGATCCCGAATTTCACCGGTGTCAGGGCGAGACCCCGCTTGATCAGGGGGCTCGTCTCGTTCCAGGCCCGGATCTGCGCCCGCCGCACGCCGTACTCGGCCTGCTGTGCAAGCTGATCCGTCAATCCATGCAGGACGAAGTCCTCCACAGGCATGTGATAGGGCGTGGTCTGAACCGCACCCTCCGGCTTAAGTCCGGAAATATCCTCGGGGGGGCTGCCAGCGGCAGCGGGGGGCAGACAGCCCCCCTCCGCATAGTAATTCAGGCGCCGCACGTCGAGCGGGTCGCGGCCGACGGCAAAGGCAATATGATCCAGCACGCGCTCGATCCCGACCATGCCTTGGGGGCCGCCAAACCCGCGAAAGGCGGTGTTGGACTGGGTGTTTGTTCGCAGCCGATGCGAACGGATCGAGACATGCTCCAGATGATAGGCATTGTCCGCATGGAGCATCGCCCGGTCCGCCACCGGCAGGCTCAGATCCATGGACCAGCCACAGCGGCAATACTGCTCAAAGGCGAGGCCGAGAATGCGCCCCGCATCGTCGATCCCGACCCGGTAGTCGATGCGGAAGTCATGGCGCTTGCCGGTGATGACCATGTCGTCATCCCGGTCATAGCGCATCTTGGCCGGCCGCCCGGTCAGGGCTGCGACCACCGCGCAGGAACAGGCCAGCGCGTTGCCCTGGCTCTCCTTGCCGCCGAACCCGCCGCCCATCCGTCGGATCTCGACCCGGACCGCGTGCATCGGGACCCCAAGGGTCTCGGCGACCTTGTGCTGGATCTCGGTCGGATGCTGGGTCGAGGAATGGACGACCATGTCGCCCCCTTCCTGGGGCAAGGCCAGCGCGGCCTGACCCTCAAGGTAGAAATGCTCCTGCCCGCCGATTTCGATGCTACCCTCGATCACCTTCGGGGCCGTGGCCAGCGCGGCCTCGGCGTCGCCCTTGGTGTAGTGCCGGGGGGCGTCCTCGAAGATCGCATTCGCCTCAATGGCATCCTCGATACTCAGGAGCGCGGGCTTCTCCGCATAGGTGATCCGGGCCAGACGCACGGCCTTGCGCGCGGCCAGATGGCTCTCGGCGGCCACGACAAAAATCGGCTGGCCAACATAGTGCACCGTGCCGGTGGCGAGCATGGGCTCGGGCGCCGGGGAGGGCGAGACGTCGTTGTGATGGGGCAGGTCATCTGCCGTGAGAACTAAAGCCACGCCGGGGGCCGCCCGCACGGCCTCCAGATCCAGAGCGGTGATCTCGCCATGGGCGATCTCGCTCAACCCGAAGGCCAGATGCAGGGCATTGGCTGGGGTGGGGATGTCATCCACATAACGCGCCGCGCCTGTCACATGGAGCTTGGCGGCGTCATGGGGGAGGGGTTTGGCGACGCTCATGGGCGCACCTGCGCGAGCGAGGTCGCCGCCCCGTCGAGATCTGCCATGTAGCGATGCAGCATGTTCTGCGCTGTGCGCAAACGGTACGGGGCAGATGCCCGCATGTCGCTCAGAGGGGTGAAATCCTCCGACAGGGCTGTTGCCGCGGCCTCGAAAGAGGCGGTGGTCCAGGGCGCGCCGGTCAAAGCCTGTTCTGCCGCGGAGGCCCGTTTCGGGATCCCGGCCATGCCGCCGAACACGATGCGCGTCCGCGCGATGGTGTCGCCATCGCGCTCCAGATTGAGGGCTCCGCAAACCGCCGAGATGTCCTGATCGAACCGTTTCGAGAGCTTGTAGACCCGCAAGCCCGTCTGGCCCCGGGGAATGGTGATCGCCTCGACGAATTCGCCTTGGGCACGATCCTGCTTGCCGTAATCGAGAAAGAACGCCTCCAACGGTATCTCGCGGCGCTTGTCCCGGTGCCGCAGATGGAGCGTGGCACCCAGCGCGATCAGGGGCGGGGGGCTGTCCCCAATCGGGGATCCGTTGGCGATGTTGCCGCCCAACGTCGCCGCATTGCGGACCTGGACCGAGCCGTAGCGGCGGAGCATCTCGGCAAGGCTCGGATAGTCGTCGCAGACCAGCTCCAGAAGCTCCGAAATCGTCACCATGGCACCGACCTGCCAGTGGTCCTTTGTGGTGTGAACTGTCTTGAGATCCTCGCAACCCGACAGGTAGGCGACGGGGGACAGCGCGCGCAGCTGCTTGGTCACCCAGAGTCCGACATCCGTGGCCCCGGCGATCAGGGTCGCCTCGGGGTTGTCCGCGTACCATGTGGCGAGCGCGTCGGAGGAGCGTGGCTGCACCACGCCCGCCTCCGCGCCCGCTGTCGTGGCCTCCCGCGCTTCGGACACCGGCCCGGGCAGAGGCGGCTCGATCATCCAGTCCGGCACCGGCGCATCGGAGGCGGCTTCGGCGGCGCGCAGGATCGGGGCATATCCGGTGCAACGGCAGAGATTGCCGGCGAGCTGGGTGGCGTAGTCGGTTTTGCCCGCGCTATGGGCGCAGGCGAGGGTGGCGATGATCCCGGGCGTGCAGAACCCGCATTGGCTGCCATGATGGGTCACCATCGCCTCCTGCATCGGGTGCAGGCCGCCATCGGGTCCGGCGATCCCTTCAACGGTGCGCACGGCCTTGCCCTCGAGCTGCGGCAGAAAGAGGATGCAGGCATTCAGGGTCCTGGGTCCATCCGCATCGGTCACGATCACCGTGCACGCGCCGCAATCGCCTTCGTTGCAGCCCTCTTTCGTGCCGGTCAGCCCGCGCCGCTCACGCAGCCAATCCAACAGGGTCCGCGTTGCCGGTTCATCCGCAACGCGCACGGTCTCTCCATTCAGAAGAAACGTGGTCTCCATAGATTTGTGCCCGCCGCGTTACTGAAGAGGGAGGGTTCTGCGGCCTTCGATGCGGCGTAGAAGGCAGCCCCTCATGCTTGGATCAACCCAGAACAGGAAACCGGGGATCACAGCGCTTTGCAAGAGATTTGGCGCGGGACTGTCATGGTTTTGCGCAGATGCCTAATCCTTTGGCATCTCCCCCGGGGCGCGGGGCGTCCGGTCAAACCCCGAGACCGGAGCGCAAGATCGAGCGGGATGTCTCACCAAACCCTTTCAAAACTGGTTGGGGTTTGATCGATGCTTGAGTCGAATTTTAGGGATCAGGCAAACCCAAAGGTGCGCTGCGCTGCCTTGGGTTCAAAGGCGGACAGGGCGTCCATGAAGCGCGCGCGGGCGACGGCTGCGGCGCTGATCTCTGCACCGGTGCGGGCCTTGGCACGTGCGGCGGCTTCGGCTTGGGCGCGGGCGGCAGCCTCGGCCTTGGCGCGAGCCGCGGCGTCTGCCTTGGCCTTGGCGCGGGCGGCGGCCTCGGCTTGGGCGCGGGCGGCTGCCTCAGCCTTGGCACGAGCCGCGGCGTCTGCCTTGGCGCGGGCAGCGGCTTCGGCCTTGGCGCGGGCAGCGGCTTCGGCCTTGGCACGAGCTGCGGCGTCTGCCTTGGCGCGAGCGGCCGCTTCGGCCTGGGCGTCGGCGCGGTTGGTCTGAGCGGCACGCGGGCCCTGCTCGGCCCAGACCCAGACGAGGTCAAACGCGGCATTGATCTCGGCCAGACGGGCATTGGCCGTTTCCTTGCAGCCCTCGGCCTGATCCGGGTGATGGATCCGCACCAGCTTGCGCCATGCCTTCCGGATCACGGCGACATCGGTGGTCGGTGCGAGGCCGAGAAGAGCGAAGGCGGTCTTGGTAGCTGCGTCGATCATGTCGTATCCATCCAGGTCTTTGCGTTTGTTCGAAGCTTTGAAGCAAGTTCGGGTCAAAAGCGTCTAAAATGCACACTAAATGCAACGGGCCTCCGCGGGCAGTGATTTCTTGCCCGACAGTTAATGCCCGGCTCGCGCGTTAACACTTGATTATCCACAAAATAGAGTGGTCTGACGCTTTCCGCCCGCAATCTCTTGCGCTAATTTCCTGTTATGCTTGATCCCCGATTCATCCATCTGCGCGTGCACACCGAATACTCCCTCCTCGAGGGGGCAATGCGGCTCAAGAAGCTGCCGGATCTGACGGCCAAGGCGGGCATGCCCGCGATCGCCCTGACCGACACGAACAACATGTTCGCCGCTCTGGAATTCTCGGAGGCGATGTCCAAGGCGGGCATCCAGCCGATCATCGGCTGTCAGGTGGATCTGGAGTTCGACCCCGCCGCCCCAGGGGAGCGTCCGCGCGCGCCGGCCCCGCTCGTCCTGCTGGCGCAGACCGAACGGGGATATGAGAACCTGATGAAGCTCAACTCCTGTCTCTATGTGGACAAGGGCGGGCAGTTGCCGCAGGTCACTCTGGCGGAGCTTGAAAGCCTGAGCAGCGATCTCATCTGCCTGACGGGCGGACCGCGCGGCCCGGTCGGGCGCTTGCTGTCAGCTGGGCAAAAACCCAAGGCCGAGGCGCTGATGGCGCGGCTCAAGGCGGCGTTCGACACGCGGCTCTATGTGGAATTGCAGCGCCATCCGGGTGATCCGGTCTGCGCTGAGACCGAGCCGGGCATGGTCGGGCTGGCCTATGCGATGGACCTGCCGCTGGTGGCGACCAATGACGTCTACTTCCCGAACGAGTCCATGTACGAGGCCCATGATGCGCTGATCTGCATCGCCGAAGGGGCTTATGTGGACCAGCAAGCCGATCGCCGTCGCCTGACGGACCAGCACTATTTCAAGACCCAGACCGAGATGGCGACTCTCTTTGCGGATCTGCCCGAGGCCATCGAGAACACGGTGGAGATCGCCCGCCGCTGTGCCTTCAAGGCCTATAAACGCGACCCGATCCTGCCGAAATTCGCCGATGACGAGGTGGCTGAACTGCGTCGGATGGCCAAGGAGGGGCTGGCCAAACGTCTGGCGGTCATCCCCCATGCGACCTCGGTGGAGGAATACGAAAAGCGGCTCGATTTCGAGCTCGGGATCATCGAGGGGATGGGCTTTCCAGGCTATTTCCTGATCGTGGCGGATTTCATCCAGTGGTCCAAGGATCACAACATCCCGGTGGGGCCGGGGCGGGGCTCGGGCGCGGGGTCCCTCGTGGCCTATGCGCTGACCATTACCGATCTCGACCCGCTGCGCTATTCGCTTCTGTTCGAGCGGTTCCTGAACCCCGAACGGATCTCGATGCCGGATTTCGACATCGACTTCTGCATGGATCGCCGCGAAGAGGTGATCCGCTACGTGCAAGAGAAATACGGGCGCGACAAGGTGGGCCAGATCATCACCTTCGGCGCGCTTTTGTCCAAGGCTGCGGTGCGCGATGTGGGCCGGGTGCTGCAGATGCCCTATGGGCAGGTGGACCGGCTGAGCAAGATGATCCCGGTGGAAGGGGTGAAGCCGGTGTCCATCGAAAAGGCACTGGCCGATGAGCCGCGCCTGCGCGAAGAGGCCAAGGCCGAGGAGGTCGTGGACCGGCTCCTGAAATACGGGATGCAGGTCGAGGGGCTGCTGCGGAATGCCTCCACCCATGCCGCCGGCGTGGTGATCGGGGACCGACCGCTCGATGCGCTGGTGCCGCTCTATCAGGATCCGCGCTCGGACATGCCGGCAACCCAGTTCAACATGAAATGGGTGGAGCAGGCCGGGCTGGTGAAGTTCGACTTCCTCGGGCTGAAAACCCTGACGGTGATCCAGAACGCGGTGGACCTGATCCTCGCTAGCGGGCGGGACCTGCATATCGCCGCCGATGGCACCGAGCTCTATACGCCCAAACCCGGCACCGAGAACGACATCAACGCGATCCCGCTGGATGACGAGGCGTCCTACAAGCTCTATGCCGCCGCCAAGACCGTCGCCGTGTTCCAGGTGGAAAGTACGGGCATGATGGACGCCCTGCGGCGCATGAAGCCCGACTGTATCGAGGATATCATCGCACTTGTGGCGCTCTACCGCCCCGGCCCGATGGAGAACATTCCGAAATTCTGCGAGGTGAAGAACAAGGTCAGCGAGCGGGAATTGCTGCATCCGACGGTGGATCACATCCTCGACGAGACCCAGGGCATAATCGTCTATCAGGAACAGGTGATGCAGATCGCCCAGGAGATGGCGGGCTACACGCTCGGCGGGGCCGACATGCTGCGCCGCGCCATGGGCAAGAAGATCCAGGAGGCGATGGACGCCGAGCGCCCGAAATTCCTCGCAGGCGCCAAGGAGAACGGCGTCGACAAGGACAAGGCGCTGGAGGTCTGGAACCTTCTCGACAAGTTCGCCAATTACGGCTTCAACAAATCCCACGCAGCGGCCTATGCGGTGGTGAGCTACCAGACCGCCTGGCTCAAGGCGAACCACCCGGTGGAGTTCATGGCGGGTGTCATGAATTGCGATATCCACCTGACCGACAAGCTCGCGGTCTATGCCGAGGAAGTGCGGCGCGGGCTCGATCTGGAGATTGTGCCGCCTTGCGTGAACCGCTCGCTCGCGACCTTCTCGGTGACCGAGGGCAAGCTGGTCTATGGCCTCGGCGCGCTCAAGAATGTCGGCGCCGACGCGATGGAGCTGGTGGTGGCCGGGCGCGGAGACAAGCCCTTTGTGACCCTGTTCGACCTCGCGCGGCGCGTGGATCTGAAACGGGTCGGCAAACGCCCGCTGGAGATGCTCGCCCGGGCCGGGGCCTTCGACCAGCTCGATGGCAATCGGCGGCGGGTCTTCCAAAGCCTCGACGGCCTCGTGGCCTATTCCGCCGCGATCTTCGAACAACGTGCCTCGGCCCAGGTCTCGCTCTTTGGCGAGGCGGGTGAGGACCTGCCGGAGCCGCGGATCCTGCCCTGCGATGACTGGCTGCCCGCCGAACGGCTCGCAGAAGAGCATAAGGCCGTCGGCTTCTACCTCTCGGGGCACCCGCTCGATGATTATATGGGGGCTTTGAAGCGGAAAGGCGTCGTGACGCTTGAGGCTCTGACCCAGCAAATGGATCGCGGTGCGGCCGTGGCCAAGATCGCGGGCACCGTGGCCGGGCGGCAGGAGCGTAAATCCGCGCGCGGCAATCGCTTTGCTTTCGTGCAGGCCTCGGACCCGACAGGGCTCTACGAGGTGACGGTCTTCTCCGATACGCTGGAGACGGCCCGACCCCATCTTGAAACCGGCAAGAATGTGGTGCTGACCGTCGAGGCGACCCTGGAGGCGGATCAGCTCAAGCTGCTCTGCCGCTCGGCGGCGCCGATTGATGACGCGGTCTCGGATGCCAAGGGCATGATGGGGCTGCGGATCTTCGTGGATGATGACGAGGCGGTGCCCAATATCGCGGGTCTGCTCGGGCGTATGGCCGAAGATCCCAGTATCCGGACCCGCGGCCCGATCACTCTGGCCCTTGTCGATCCCGACCTGCCCGGAGAGGTCGATGTCCTTCTGGGAGAGACCCTGCCGGTCAATCCGCAGATCAAGGGCGCACTCAAGAGCCTGTCCGGCGTGGCCATGGTCGAAGAGCTTTGAGCCTTGCGGCAAGCTTAAGTCCGGAAATATCCCCGCCGGAGGCCCAAAATCCGCCCGAGCAGAGCTCGGGCCAACTGGCCTGCGGCCAGTGCCTCCGGCGGGGATATTTTAAGACTTAAGAAACCAGAATCGCGGCAATTTCAGTTTACGGTACAGGCGGGGACGCCGATGACCGTGACTTAAGGGATACCTCGCCGCGCTGGCGGGGTATTCTTGTATCCGGGCTCAGTAATGGGGCGGGCGCTCGTCGCCGAGGATGACGCCGCCGGTGCCTTCGGCCTCGCGGGTGGCTTCGCGTTCCATCAGGCGGCGCAGGCGGGCCTCGATCAGGTCGATCTGGCGGGCCTGCGTGGCGATGACCTCGGACAGCTCGTCGATGGCCTTTTCCTGATAGGCCAGTTTCTCCTCCAGCCGGTCGATTGCTGCCTGAGACATCTTTCCGCTTCCCCTTCTTGGCGGGCGCCCTTGTCTTGCTCCTGTGCCTTTGCTCCGCTAAACGCGGGCGCACCAGACCCAATGGAGCCATTCGATGGCCAAGCCCAAGAAAACACCGCGCCCCAAGGCACAGACGCCGAAGGGCTTTCGCGACTATTTCGGCGCTGACGTGACCGAACGCAAGGCCATGCTCGACCGCATTGCCGAGGTGTATCATTTGTATGGCTTCGATCCGCTGGAAACCTCGGCGGTGGAAACGGTCGAAGCGCTGGGAAAGTTCCTGCCGGATGTGGACCGCCCCAATGAGGGCGTCTTTGCCTGGCAGGAGGAGGAAAGCGACTGGCTCGCGTTGCGCTATGACCTGACCGCGCCGCTGGCCCGGGTCGCCGCGCAGTATCGCAACGATCTGCCCAGCCCCTATCGCCGCTATGCGATGGGACCGGTCTGGCGCAATGAAAAGCCGGGGCCGGGGCGGTTCCGCCAGTTCTACCAATGCGATGCGGATACGGTCGGCGCGCCCAGCGTCGCCGCCGATGCCGAGGTTTGCGCCATGCTGTCGACCGCGCTGGAGGCGGTCGGGATCGAGCGCGGCGATTACATCGTGCGGGTCAACAATCGCAAGGTGCTCAACGGCGTGATGGAGGCGGCAGGGGTGCTCGACCCGTCCGATCCGGAGAAATTCGCCGCCGAACGCGGCATCGTTCTGCGCGCCATCGACAAGCTCGACCGGCTGGGCACCGAGGGCGTTCGGGCTCTGCTTGGGGCCGGGCGCAAGGATGAGAGCGGTGATTTCACCGACGGGGCCGGGCTCAGCGATGCGCAGGCCGAGCGCGTCATGGCCTTCATGGCCGCCAAGCGTGCCACCGCGGCAGAGACCTGTGCGGCGCTGGCCGATCTGGTTGGCGGGTCCAAGGCCGGGGCCGAGGGCGTGACCGAGCTCGAGACAATCGCGACGCTGATGGAGGCGCAAGGCTACGGCGCGGACCGGATCGAAATCGACCCGAGCGTGGTGCGCGGTCTTGGCTACTATACAGGTCCCGTCTTCGAGGCCGAGCTGACCTTCGATGTCCAGAACGACAAGGGCCAGACTGTGCAGTTCGGCTCTGTTGCCGGGGGCGGGCGCTATGATGATCTGGTAAAGCGCTTCACCGGGCAGGCCGTGCCTGCGACCGGGGTGTCCATCGGGGTAGACCGGCTGCTCGCAGCGTTGCGGGCCAAGGGCAAGGCGCAGGCCGCAGCCCCGGGGCCCGTGATTGTCACGGTGATGGATCGTGACCGCATCGCCGACTACCAGACCATGGTCGGCACCCTGCGCGAGGCGGGCATCCGGGCAGAGCTCTATCTCGGAAACCCCAAGAACTTTGGCAACCAGCTCAAATACGCGGATAAGCGCGGCGCGCCCATGGCGGTGATCCAGGGCTCGGACGAGGCCGCACGCGGCGTGGTCCAGATCAAGGATCTGGTGCTCGGGGCTCAGATCGCCGCGAGCGCCAGCCTCGACGAGTGGAAATCCCAGCCCGCGCAGCGGGAGGTGGCGGTCTCGGACCTGGTGGCCGAGGTGCAGGCGATCCTCGGTCGCGGAGCCTGATGCCATGACCATTTCCCAAGCGGATCGTGCGGTCGGCGCGCGGCTCTTCTCGGCATTCCAAGCGGCGGGGGCGGCTCCGGTGGATGCGGATATCCTGCAGCCTGCCGAAACGCTCCTCGATCTTTATGGCGAGACGATCCGGCACCGGGCCTATGTTACCGCCGATGCGGTGCGGGGCGAGCAGATGCTGCGCCCGGATTTCACGGTGCCCGTCGTGCAAATGCACATGAGCGAGGGGGCCGAGCCCGCGCGCTACGCCTATATGGGCGAGGTCTTTCGCAAACAGGCCGCAGGTGTCGAGCGCCCGCGCGAGTTCCTGCAGGCGGGCTACGAGGTGTTTGACGGCCATGACCCAGCCGCCGCAGATGCCGAGGTCTTTGCCCTGTTGCGCGTGCAGCTGGCGCATCTGCCAACCCGGGCGGTGATCGGCGATATCGGCATTCTGCGCGCGGCCATTGTCGGGTTGACCACCACGCCCGAGCGTCGGGCGGCCCTGCTGCGCCATATTTGGCGCCCGCGCCGGTTCCGCGCGCTGCTGAGCCGGTTTGGCGGACAATTGCCCGAACCCGAGGGCCGCGCCGCGCTGGTCACGGAGGTGGCCGAGAAGGGCGTCGCCGCTGTGCTTGCCGCCAATGGCCCGGATATGGGCCGGCGCAGCCCCGAGGAGATCACCGCCCGCATCGACCGGTTGCGCGCGGATCAGGACACGGCGCCGATCCCGGCGGCGGAGGTCTCGGTGCTTGAGGATATCTCGCGCCTGCGCGAGAGCGCCCCGAACGCGCTGGAGCGGTTGCGGGATCTCGCGGTGGATCTTCCGACGCTGACCCCGGCGCTCGACCAGATGGAGGCCCGGCTGGAGGCCTTGTCGGCCCGGGGCGAGGATCCGGCGGCGCTGGAATTCGATGGCACCTATGGGCGCGCTTCGCTGGAATATTATGACGGGTTCGTCTTTGGCATCTTTTCGCGCGCACGGCCCCATATGGCGCCGGTGGCCTCGGGCGGGCGCTATGATGCGCTGACCTCGGTTCTGGGCCAGGGCCGGGCGATCCCGGCGGTGGGCGGGGTGATCCGCCCCGGTCTCGTCGCCGCGCTTGAGGAGGCTCTGCGATGACCCTGAAGCTCGGCGTGCCGTCCAAGGGGCGGCTGATGGAAAAGACCTTCGACTGGTTCGGCAAGCATGGCGTGACCCTGCGCCGGACCGGGTCGGATCGGGAATATGCAGGGGCGGTGGACGGGCTCGACAATGTCTCGCTCGTGCTGCTCTCGGCGGGGGAGATCCCGCGCGAACTGGCCGCCGGGCGCATTCATCTCGGCGTGACCGGCACGGATCTCGTGCAGGAGAAGCTGCCCGACTGGATGCGGCAGGTCCGCAGCCTCGAGGCGCTGGGCTTTGGCCATGCGGATCTGATCCTCGCGGTGCCGCGCTGCTGGGTCGATGTGGAAACGCTCGACGATCTCGACGCGGTGGCCGCGCAGTTCCGCGCCAATCACGGGTTCCGGCTGCGCATCGCAACGAAGTATCACCGTCTTGTCCATGCCCATCTGAGCGGGCATGGCGTCGCCGACTACCAGCTTGTCGACAGCCAGGGCGCGACCGAGGGCACGGTGGCGAACCTGACCGCCGAGGCGATTGCCGACATTACCTCGACCGGCGAGACTTTGCGCGCCAATCACCTTAAGATCCTGAAGGGTGAACCGGTGCTGCGCTCGCAGGCGACCCTGTTCGCGTCGCGCATGGCGCCCTGGGACGCCACCGCGCGCACGGCGCTACAGGCGCTGGGCACGGCACTGGGGCGCGACGACGTGACGGATGGAGTGTTCCATGACTGACGTGATCCGGGATGTGGCCTCCCTGCGGATGTTGCAGGGTATGTGGCGGCGCGCGGGCCAGAGCGTGGGGCTGGTGCCGACCATGGGCGCGCTCCATGCGGGGCATATGGCGCTGGTGGCGGCGGCGCGCGAGGAATGCGCCAAGGTTGTCGTGACGATCTTCGTGAACCCGACGCAGTTTGGCGCGAACGAGGATCTGGACGCCTATCCCGACACGTTCGACGCGGATCTGCAAATGCTGCGCGAGGCCGGGGTGGACGTGGTCTTCTCGCCGACGCGCGAGATCATGTATCCCGATGGCTTCAGCACCACGGTCAAGGTCGGCGGGCTGACGGATATGCTCTGCGGACAGACGCGCCCGGGGCATTTCGACGGGGTGACGCAAGTGGTCACCAAGCTCTTCAATCTGGGTCAGGCGGATCGCGCCTATTTCGGTCAGAAGGACTGGCAGCAGCTTGCCGTCGTCCGGCAGATGGCGCGCGATTTGAACTTCCCCACCGAGGTGATCGGCATTCCCACGGTGCGGGCCGAGGACGGGCTCGCGCTCAGCTCGCGCAACGCGTACCTGACCGAGGAAGAACGCGCCATCGCGCCGGGGATGCACAAGATCCTGCGCAACGCGGCGGCGCGGATCGCCCATGGGCATGGCGCTTCGGGGGTCTGCTATACGGCGGCCAAGGATGTGCTGGGCCTGGGGTTCAAGACGGTGGATTACCTCGAATGCCGGGACGCCACGACGCTGCAGATTGTCGAGGCGCCCAAGCCGGGCACGGCGCGCGTCTTCGTGGCCGCCAAGCTCGGGGGCGCGCGGCTGATCGACAACGTGGCGGTGAGATAGGTCATGAGCGCCTGGGTGCATGAGGCCGTCCGCAAGATCGAGGCGGATTTCCAACGCTCCGCCGATACCCATCTGTTCAAGCTCGAGCTGCCCGCCCTGCGCGATGTGGACATCTACCTCAAGGATGAGAGCACACACCCGACGGGCAGCCTGAAACACCGGCTGGCGCGGTCGCTGTTTCTCTATGCCCTGTGCAATGGCAAGCTCGCGCCCGAACGCCCGGTGATCGAGGCCTCATCGGGTAGCACGGCAGTGTCTGAGGCGTATTTCGCCAAGATGCTGGGCCTGCCCTTTGTCGCGGTGATGCCGCGCAAGACCGCGCCAAGCAAGATCGCCGAGATCGCCCGCTATGGCGGGCAGTGCCATTTCGTCGAGAGCGCGCCCGAGATGCATGACGCGGCCACCACGCTCGCCGCCGAGAGCGGCGGGTACTTCATGGACCAGTTCCTCTATGCAGAGCGGGCCACGGATTGGCGCGGCAACAACAACATTGCCGAGAGCATTTTCCGCCAGATGGCGCGGGAGCGTTTTCCGGTGCCTTCGGTGCTGGTGATGAGCGCCGGGACTGGCGGCACCTCCGCCACCCTGGGACGCTATATCCGCTATTGCGGGCACGCGACGCGGCTGGTGGTGGTCGATCCCGAGAATTCGGTGTTCTTCGACAGCTATACCCAGCGCGACGCGACGCTGACCCGGGCCTGTTCCAGCCGGATCGAGGGGATTGGGCGGCCCAAGGTCGAGAAATCTTTCCAGCCCGATGTGATCGACGCCATGCGACAGGTGCCCGATGCGGCCTCGGTTGCCACGACCCTGTGGCTGTCCGAACAGATCGGGCGCAAGGTCGGCGGTTCCACGGGGACAAACCTTTGGGGCGCGCTCGAGATCGCGGGCGAGATGCAGGCGGCGGGCAAGCGTGGGTCCATCGTGACGGTGATGTGCGACGGGGGGGAGCGGTATCTGAACACGTACCACAACCCGGACTGGGTCGCGGCGGAGTTTGGCGATCTTTCGGGCCCGTTGGGTGAACTGGATCGCTGGTCCTGACGCAGGCCGCACACACCGCAGAGGAGGTATCATGGACGAGCTCAGAGAGACACTTCTGCTGCGCGAGGTGATACGGACCGACCCCATGGGAACGCCGTGTTCTCCTGTGGTGCGCGTGGCGGCGCTGGCAGTGCTTCGAAATCCGCTGGCGGGGCAGGTGGTTGAAGATCTGACGCCGCTTTTTGCTTTGGGCGCCGACGCGGGCGCGCTTCTCGCCGCCGAGGCAGTCGCCGCGCTGGGCGCGCCCGCCGTGAGCTATGGAAAGGCAGCCCTCGTTGGTGTCGCCGGCGATATGGAGCATGGCGGCGCGGTTGTGCATCCCCGGCTCGGAGCGCCAATGCGGGCGGCGTCGGAGGGTGGGGCTGCAGTGATCCCGTCGAATGTGAAGCTGGCGGCGATGGGCACCGCCATCGACCTGCCGCTAGGTCACAAAGACGATGCCTGGTCCTTCGACCATTTCGACACGATGACTGTATCTGTCCCCGACGGTCCGCGCCCGGACGAGATCGTCCTGGCCCTGGCATATGCAACAGCCGGTCGTCCGAAACCCCGCTGCCCAAAGGGCGGCTGAACGGTCTCAGCGCACGCCTATCTCAGCCAGCGCCATCTCGAGCTTGGGGGGCAGTGTCTCTTCGCGGCGCTTGGCGCTGCTGAGATCGGCCGGGGCGTCCTGCGGGGTGAGGTAGCGCCAGCCCTGGAAGGGGCGTTTCGGGGCGGCCTCGGTCCGGTGGACCTCCGGATCCAGTACAATCCCGCAGCGGATGATGCCATCGGCGCCCACCACTTCGTCCAGCCGCAGGATCCGTTGCCGGGCCAGAACGATGCCCTTGAACACCCAGTAGATCGAGCCGCCATTGAGAATCTCGTCGCTGCGTTTGGGCCACATGCGGGTCACATGGCGCGGCAGGCCGTCGGGCCCCTTGGCCCGTGCGGAGGCCTGCCAATTGGTCAGATCCTCGACTTTCTCGGCGCCCACGCAGAGTTTGATGAGATGGACAGTCTTTTCCACAGGCTTATCCCCAGATTCGTCCCCAGAACGGGTCGCGACACACCGTATATCGTAGAGCAGACAGACCGCGCTGCAACCTGTTGTGTCTCCTGCGGATGTTGCGGTATATTATGAGGCTGCTGCACATAGGGAATCGCTGCCATGACTCGTTTTTCCGCGCCTATCTCCGAAACGATCTGGGACATGAAATACCGCTTCAAGGAGGCGGACGGCACGCCGCTCGACACCACGGTCGAGGATAGCTGGCGCCGGATCGCGCGGTCACTGGCCGAGGTCGAGGCGGAGCCGGAGGCTTGGGAGCCGAAATTCTATGCCGCGCTTGAGGATTTCAAGTTCCTGCCCGCCGGGCGGATCACGGCAGGGGCCGGGACTGAGCGGTCTGTGACCCTTTTCAACTGCTTCGTGATGGGCACTGTTCCCGACGATATGGGCGGGATTTTCGAGGGGCTGAAAGAGGCCGCGCTGACCATGCAGCAGGGCGGCGGGATCGGCTATGATTTCTCGACCATCCGGCCCAAGGGGGCCGTGGTCAAAGGCGTGGCGGCGGATGCCTCGGGGCCGTTGTCATTCATGGATGTCTGGGATGCCATGTGCCGCACGATTATGTCCGCAGGCTCGCGCCGCGGGGCGATGATGGCGACCATGCGGTGCGACCACCCGGATGTGGAAGAGTTCATCGCGGCCAAGTCCGATCCGGCGCGGTTGCGGATGTTCAACGTCTCGGTTCTGGTGACGGACCCTTTCATGGAAGCGGTGAAGTCCGACGGGTCCTGGGATCTGGTCTTTGACGGCAAGGTCTACAAGACCGTGCAGGCGCGGGATCTGTGGAACCGGATCATGCAGGCGACTTATGATTATGCCGAGCCCGGGGTGATTTTCATCGACCGGATCAATGCGGCGAACAACCTGAGCTATTGCGAAACAATTGCTGCGACGAACCCTTGTGGGGAGCAGCCCCTGCCGCCCTATGGCGCCTGTCTGCTGGGATCGATCAATCTCGCGCGGCTGGTCTCGGAGCCCTTCACGGAGGCGGCCGAGCTGAACGGGGCGGAGCTCGACGGGTTGGTCGCCACCGCCGTGCGGATGATGGACAATGTGGTCGATGCCTCGCGCTTCCCGCTGGAGGCACAGGCGGCCGAGGCGCGCGCCAAGCGCCGGATCGGGCTTGGGGTGACGGGGCTCGCGGATGCGCTCCTGATGCTCGGGCTGCGCTATGGCTCCGAGGAGGCGGCGCGTCAGACCGAGCACTGGTTGCACGCGATCGCCCGCGCCGCGTACCGGGCGTCGGTGCAATTGGCACGCGAAAAGGGCGCTTTTCCGCTCTTCGATGCGGAGGCCTATCTGCAGTCAGGCACGATGCAGGCCATGGATGAGGACGTGTGCGCAGAGATTGCCGAACACGGGATCCGCAACGCGCTGCTGACCTCGATCGCGCCGACCGGGACGATCAGCCTTTATGCTGGCAATGTCAGTTCCGGCATCGAGCCGGTCTTTGCCTATTCCTACACGCGCAAGGTTCTGCAGAAGGATGGCTCGCGCACCGAAGAGGAAGTGGTCGATTACGCGGTGCAGATGTGGCGCGACCTGAAAGGGGATGCGCCGCTGCCGGATTACTTCGTCAACGCCCAGACGCTTGCCCCGCAGGACCATGTCCGCATGCAGGCCGCCGCCCAGAAATGGGTCGACTCGTCGATCTCGAAAACCATCAACTGCCCCGAGGATATCAGCTTTGACGATTTCAAGGACGTCTATATGGCAGCCTGGGATCAGGGCTGCAAAGGCTGCACCACCTACCGCCCGAACGCGGTGACTGGCTCGGTTCTGAGTGTTGCCAGCGAGAGTCCAGAGAGCCAAACCTTGGCGGATAGAGTCGTCCTGGCTGCTGAAAAGAAAAAGCTTTCTCTTCGGCAGGTATCGCTCCAAGCGGGCCTCGCGGCTGGCTACGTCCATGGTCTTAAAACTGAAGGTAAGTCTCCTTCGGCGGAAAATGTGCAAAAACTTGCAACCGTTTTGGGCGTAGATGCGGGATGGCTTATCGCGGGTGACAAAGCCGGCAATAACTTAGGCGAGGTCAAACCGGTCTCGGAGGCGCGGCTCGATGGCGATGTCGTCTATATCTCGGACCCGCTGGACCGTCCTCAGGCGCTGGAGGGGCAGACCTACAAGGTGAAATGGCCGCTGACCGATCACGCGATCTACATCACGATCAACGATGTGGTGATCAACGGGCATCGGCGGCCCTTCGAGGTCTTCATCAACTCCAAGAACATGGAGCATTTTGCCTGGACCGTGGCCCTCACCCGCATGGTGTCGGCGGTATTCCGGCGCGGGGGGGATGTGTCCTTCGTCGTCGAAGAGCTCAAGGCCGTGTTCGATCCCCGGGGCGGTGCCTGGATGGATGGCAAATATGTCCCGTCGATCCTCGCGGCCATCGGCAGCGTGATCGAGCGCCACATGATCGCGACCGGCTTCATCGAGGGCGAGGGGATGGGGTTGAAAACCGATCCCCATGCCGAGGTCGTCGCCGTGGGCGAAGCCCCGCGCGGCCCGTCCTGCCCCAATTGCGGATCCTTCGCGCTGCGCATGGTCGAGGGGTGCAACACCTGCGCCGATTGCGGCTTCTCGAAATGCGGCTGAAGGTGCTGCGCAGGACCTAGGCGGCCCCGCGGGTCTTCGCAGGGCCGCGCGCGTTAAACCGCGCCGCGGTCTCGGTCAGCTCGGGCGCGGTCTCGACCTCTGCGACATCCACCGGCAGGCGGCGGCGCCAGTTGGGATGGGCATCGATCGTGCCGGGGAGGTTTTGCGCCTCCTGCACGTCAAAGACATCGTCGAGCTGCACCGCGACCATGGCCGAGCGCGCCCCGGCGAGCTCTCGGTTGATCCCGTCCCGAACCTGATCGAACCGGGCCGAGGGGGCCAGCCCGCAAGCCTCGCGCAGCCCGGCGCGCTGATGGGCGCGGGCGCTGTGACGCTCCGCCCGCTCGGGCGCGCGCATCCAGCCGACCCGGAGCCACCATTCGATATCCACCCCGTGCCAGAAGCCGGAAATCGTCGGGGTGTCATGGGTGCCGAAGCAGGCCATGCTCTGTTCGGGCAGGGAGGATGTATCGCGCACGCGGCCATCATCCTCGGTCTCGAACTGCCAGACCGCATAGCTGTAGAGCCCCGCGGCCTGCATCTTGTCGCGGAAGCCGTCCGGCACGAGGCCGAGATCCTCGCCAATCACGACGCAGCCCGTGCGCGCGGCCTCGATGCTGATCACCGCCAGCAGGGCCTCATAGGGCTGGGTGATATAGCCCCCGGGGCTGCCATCCTCGGGGAGCCAGAAGCTCCGCATCAGGCCGAGCGCGTGGTCGATCCGCAAAAGGCCGCAGGTGGACATCAGGTTCCAGAGGATCTTGCGCAAAGGCAGGTACATGGCGGAGGCCAGCGCCGTGGGCGCATGGGCCGCAAGCGCCCAGGACTGACCCTCGGGGCTGAGATGGTCGGGCGGCGCGCCGATCGTCACGCCCGTGGCAATGGTGTCCGCGTTGAGCCAGACCTCGGCCCCGTCCGGGCGCGGCCCCACGGCCAGATCGAGATAGAGGCCCAGTCCCATGCCCGCCGCCTTGGCCCGGCCTTGCGCCGCGTGGATCTGGGTCTCGGCCTTGTATTGAAGCCAGAGGTGGAAGTCCGCGCGCGCTCCGGCATGGCGTGCGGCCCCTTGGCCCGGTTTGCGGGCGGCGGCAGGCCAGCGACGGGTTTCGGCCCCATGCCGCTCGCTCAGGGCTTCGAACTGGGCAAAGGCCTCGGTGTCCGGATCGGCGGCGGCCCTCCAGGCCAGAAAGGCCGGGTCGTCCTTGCCGGCCTCGTATGCGTGCTCCAGCGCGGCGCGGTGCGCGTGCCGAAACGCGGGGTAGTCGATCAGGGCGGCCTCGGGCGTGGGGCCCAGCCCGCCCTCCAGCGCGATGTGATCGCAGTTGAGAAATCCGCGATGGGAGGGGGAATAGGGGCTGATGATCTCGGTTTCTGCCCAGCCCAGGGCATGGACCGGGTTGATCCCGAGAAACTGCGCACCGTGCCGTGCCAGACCTTCGGCGAGGGTGCCGAGATCGGCATAGCTGCCCAGCCCGCCATTCTGCGCGCTGCGCAATCCGTAGAGCGCGCCGGTCACGCCCCAGCACTGCGTCAGACCCGTGGCCTCCGCGTGGCCGGGGGCCCGGTCGGGGCGGACGAGAACGCGGATTTCCTTGCGCCATTCGGCGGCCGTCAGGGCCAGGGTGTAATACCCGATCTCCAGCCTCGGCAGGCTGAGGGTATCCGTCCCGCGCCCCTCGGCGGCAAGCGCCCCGTGTTCGTCGATCAGCGCCCAGGCGCAGGGGCCGGGCAAGGCAAGGGTCTCGGGCGTGTCGGCAAGCAGGATCCGTTCATCGGGCAGTTGCCCGGCAGGGCCCGGCGCGGTCAGAGCCGCGAGGCTGTCGTGCAGGTCCGACGGACTCCGGGCCGGGACACCCAGCGCGGATAGAAGCGCGCGCAGGGTGTCGGGGGCGGCGATCTGTTCGTGGCCCTGCAGGTCGTGAAACCGCGTACAGACCCCATGCGCCTCGGCCAGACGGCGCAGATCGGCATCCGGATCGCTCATGGGGCGGGCTGGGGCGCGCTGGCAAAGGCCGACAGGCTCTGCGCCGGGACCTCGACCTGATCGCCGGTGATTACCAGCGACGCTTGCGCCATCACCGAGGTCTCGATCATCCGTGTCCAGACGCCCTGCGGCAGGTGCAACGCGAGCGGCGCATCGGTGCGATTGAAGGCCAGCAGCACCTCGTCCCGGATCTCGGCCCCGGCCACGCTTTCGGCACTGCCCCGAAGGAGCAGGCAGAGGCTCGCAAGCCCCGGATCCCGCCAGTCCAGCGGTGCGCCGTCAAAGCTGCGCCATTCCACATCCGGCTTGCCATCGCCCGGGCGCGCCTCCCCGTGGAGGAAATCGAGCTGCCGCACCGCCGGGTGCGCCTTGCGGACCTGCGATACTGCGGCCGTGAAGTCGATCAGCTCGGGATCCAGCGCGGCCCATTCCACCCAGCTTGTGGGGTTGTCCTGGCAATAGCTGTTATTGTTGCCCTGTTGGGTATGGCCCCCCTCATCCCCGCAGAGCAGCATCGGCGTGCCCTGGGACAGGAACACGGTGGCCAGCAGATTGCGCTGCCGCTGAGCGCGTCGGGCGCGGATCTCGGGGTCGGAACTGGGGCCTTCGACGCCGAAGTTTTCGCTGAAATTGGCGTGATGACCGTCGCGGTTCTCTTCGCCATTGGCGTGGTTGTGCCGCTCGGCATATCGGGTGGTATCGGCCAGGGTGAACCCGTCATGGGAGGCCGCGTAATTGACCGAGGCCCAGACCCGCCGCCCCTTGGTGTCGAAGATATCCGCCGAGCCCAGCAGGGCGGAGCCGAGATCCTGGGCACTGTGCCGGTCGCCGCGCCAGAACCGCCGGATCGTGTCGCGGTAGCGGTCGTTCCACTCGGCGAATTCGGGGGAGAAGCTGCCGAGCTGATAGCCGCCCGGACCCACATCCCACGGCTCCGCGATCAGTTTCACGCCGCTGAGCACCGGGTCCTGCCGCAGCGCGTCGAGGATCCCGCCGCGCGGATCGAACCCCTGCGCCTCGCGCCCCAGCGTGGTGGCCAGATCGAAGCGGAACCCGTCCACCCCCATCACCGTCACCCAGAAACGCAGACTGTCGAGGATCATGCGCATCACGAAGGGGTGGCTCACATTCAGCGTGTTGCCGCAGCCCGTGTCGTTCACATAGTAGCGCGGCTGCCCGTCGATCAGCCGGTAATAGGCGGCATTGTCGAGCCCGCGGAAGGACAGGGTCGGGCCCAGATGGTCGCCTTCGCCGGAATGGTTGTAGACCACGTCGAGGATCACCTCGATCCCCGCCGCGTGGAACCGGTCCACCATGGCGCGAAAGCCCTGCACACCGCTTGGCCCGAAATAGCGCGGCTCGGGGGCAAAAAAGCCCAGGGTGTTGTAGCCCCAGTAATTCACCAGCCCGCGCCGGCCGAGCGCCTCTTCGGACTTGATTGCCTGCACGGGCAGAAGCTCTACCGCCGTGACGCCGAGCCGGGTCAGGTGGTCGAGCATCGGGGGCGTGGCCAGCCCGTCATAGGTGCCGCGCACGGGGGGCGCGATCTCCGGCGCGCGCATGGTGGCGCCTTTGACATGGGCCTCGTAGATCACCGCACCGCGCCAGTCCCGCCCGAGCGGGGTAGCATCCGGGGCAAAGAGCGCCGGGTCCGAGACCACCGATTTCGGCACGAAGGGCGCGCTGTCCGTGGTGTCGAAGGCCAGATCCCGGGCCGGGTTCGCCACCGGGTAGCCGAGGGTCGCCGTGTGGTCCGTGAGCCCGCCCTGCAGCTCGCGGGTATAGGGGTCCAGCAAGAGCTTGTGGATGTTGAACCGGTGCCCCTGTTCGGGGGCGAAGGGGCCCGCCACCCGGTAGCCGTAAAGCGCGCCGGGCCGCAGCCCGGGCAGGTAGCCGTGCCAGATATCGCCCGTGCGTTCGGGCAGGGGCAGGCGCAGCTCTTCGCGCTGGCCATCGGCGCTGTAGAGGCAGAGAAACACCGCTTGCCCATGTTCTGAGAACACGGCGAAATTCGTGCCCTCGCCATCGAAATGGGCCCCCAGACGGTGGGGGCTGCCCGGCTCGAACCGGGCCGACACATCGGCATGGTAGGTCATGGCGTCAGCGCAGCATAAAGATCGGCATAGCCCTGGGCCGAGCTTTCCCAGCCCACCGGGTGGCGCATGGCGGCGCGCTGCAGCTTCTGCCAGAGGCGCGGCGTCTCATAGAGCTCCACGACCCGGTCGATGGCGCGGGCGATGCCCTCGGCGCTGACCTCGTCAAAGACAAAGCCGGTGGCGACCTCGGCGGCCAGAGCGGCGACATTGGAGTCGATCACCGTATCGGCCAGACCGCCTGTGCGCGCCACCACGGGCAGGGTCCCGTAACGCAGCCCGTAAAGCTGGGTGAGGCCACAGGGCTCGAACCGCGAGGGGATCAGGATCGCGTCGCTCCCGCCCTGCAAGAGATGCGAAAGCGCCTCGTCATAGCCGATGAAACAGCCGACCCGCCCGGGATGGGCCTCGGCGGCCTGTCGGAACCCCTGTTCCAGCGCGGGCTCGCCACTGCCGAGAACGGCGAGCTGCGCGCCGCGCCCGACCAGATGGGGCACTGCGCCCAGCAGGGCGTCGAGCCCTTTCTGGCTGGTCAACCGGCTGACCACGCAAAAGAGCGGCCCGTCACCTTCCGGGTCCAGCCCCAGTCGCGCGCAGATCTCGGCCCGGTTCTCGGCCCGGCGTTTCAGGCTGCGCGCGTCATAGGCGCGGGGCAGGGCGGCATCCGCCGCCGGATCCCAGACCGCCATGTCGATCCCGTTCAACAGCCCGCTCAGCACGCTGCTGCGCGCCCGCAACAGCCCCTCGAGCCCCATGCCGAATTCCGGTGTCAGGATCTCCTGGGCATAGGTCGGGCTGACCGTGGTGATCCGGTCGCAAAAGGCGAGCCCGGCTTTCAGGAAGCTGAGATCGCCGTGATATTCGAGCCCCTCGGGATGGAACCAGTCCGGGTTGAGGCCCAGCGGGCCCAGCGTGTCCGGGTTGTAGCGGCCCTGAAACGCGATGTTGTGGATGGTGAGGGCCGAGCGCGGGTGATCGCGCCCGGCCATCTTGAGATAGACCGGGGCCAAGGCCGCCTGCCAGTCATGGGCATGGAGAACATCCGGCTGATAGCCGTCGATCTCGCCCATGCAGATCCGTGCCGCAGCCTGGGACAGCGCGCCGAAGCGCAGGTGGTTGTCGGTGAAGTCCTGACCCTGCTCATCCTGATAGAGCGTGCCGGGCCGGTCAAAGAGCTGCGGCATGTCCAGAAGCAGCAGGTCGATCCCCTCGGCCTGGGCCGTGACGATGCGCCCCTCGCCCCCGGGCAGCCCGCCCATCCGGGCCAGCTCCGTGCCGCCGGGCAGCAGCGGAAAGAGCCCGGGATACGCCGGCAAGAGCACCCGCGCCCGCAGGCCCAGCGGCGCCAATGCGGCGGGCAAGGCCCCGACCACGTCGCCCAGCCCGCCGGTCTTGGCGAAGGGCGCGCATTCGGAGGCCACCATCAGAATGTCCATCTCAGCCATCTTGGGTCGTCAGCTTTCCAGTTTGTCGATCATGTCCTGGGTGATCAGGCAGATCCCGTTTTCCGAGCGGCGGAACCGCTTGGCGTCGAGCTCCGGGTCCTCGCCGACGATCAGCCCGGCGGGGATTTCCACGCCCCGGTCGAGGATCACGTTCTTGAGGTAGGCGCGGCGTCCGACCTTTGCATAGGGCAGGGCGACCACGCCTTCGAGCTGCGCATAGGAATGGGTTTTCACCCCGGTGAAAAGCAGGCAGCGGAACAGGGACGAGCCCGAGATGATGCAGCCCCCTGACACCATGGACGAGACCGCCTGCCCGCGACGGCCTTCCTCGTTATGGATGAACTTCGCCGGCGCCGTCAGTTCGGAATAGGTCCAGATCGGCCAGTCCGTGGCATAGATATCGAGCTCGGGCTTGAAATCCGTCAGGTCGATATTGGCCTGCCAATAGGCGTCGATCGTCCCCACATCGCGCCAGTAGGGCTCGGTCTCGAGCCCGGACATCACGCAGGAGCGGCTGAAGGGATGCGCCCGCGCGCCGCCTGCGGCCACGATCTTGGGGATGATGTCGGTGCCGAAATCATTGCTGGAGTCGGGGTTCTTTGCGTCCTCGCCCAATACCTCATAGAGGTACTCGGCCTCGAAGACATAGATCCCCATGCTGGCCAGCGCTTTGGTCGGATCGCCGGGCATGGGCGGGGGATCGGCAGGCTTTTCGACGAATTCGAGGATCTTGTCGGTCTCGTCCACAGCCATGACGCCAAAGCCCCTGGCCTCTTCGCGGGGCACGGCGATGCAGCCCACGGTGACCTGCGCGCCGGAGCGCACATGTTCCTCGATCATGAAGGAATAGTCCTGCTTGTAGATATGGTCTCCGGCGAGGATCAGGACGTATTTCGGGTCATAGCCCTTGATGATCTTGATGTTCTGGGTGACCGCATCGGCGGTGCCCTTGTACCAGTTATCCTCGTCCAGCTGCTGCGAAGCGGGCAGGATATCGAGGCTCTCGTTGCGCTCGGCGCGGAAAAAGCTCCAGCCGCGCTGCATGTGCCGGATCAGGCTGTGCGCCTTGTACTGGGTTGCGACACCGATGCGGCGGATGCCGGAATTGACCGCGTTCGAAAGCGCGAAGTCGATGATCCGCGTCTTGCCCCCGAAATACACGGCCGGTTTGGCCCGGATATCCGTCATTTCCTTCAGGCGGCTGCCCCGCCCCCCGGCCAACACATAGGCCATTGTCTGTTGTGCCAGGCGAAATCTGTCCTGTTCCATTGCGTCCTCCCCTAATGCCGCGTCAGCGCGTTGCCGCGCCGGTCCATTCGTAAAACACCGTTGCCAGTGGTGGTATTGTGATCTCGATCGAGTGGTCGCAGCCATGGGCCGGGACCGGGTCTGCGGTGGCGCCCCCGGGGGTGCCCATGCCGCTGCCGCCATACTCCGCCGCGTCCGAGTTCAGCCGCTCGGCCCAGTGCCCGGCCTCGGGCACGCCGATGCGGAAGCCCGTGCGCGGGACCGGTGTGAAATTGCTGAGCACGAGCACCGGGGCCGTGCCCGCATTGCCCATGCGGACCCAGGAAAAGATCGAATCCGCCGCGTTGCCGCCATCGATCCACTGGAACCCCTCGGGGCTGCTATCCTTCTGGAACAGCGCGGGCATCGCCGCATAGACCCGGTTGAGGTCCCGCAGCCAGGCCTGCATCCCGGCATGGAGCGGATCCTCCAGCAGGTGCCAGTCGAGGCTGGTCTCGTTGTTCCATTCCTTGGCCTGACCGAACTCGCCGCCCATGAAGATCAGCTTCTTGCCCGGATGGCCGTACATGAAGCCGAAATAGGTCCGCAGATTGGCGAAACGCTGCCAGTCATCGCCGGGCATCCGGCCCAGCAGAGAGCCCTTGCCATGGACTACCTCGTCATGGCTGAGCGGCAGGATGAAGTTCTCGGTGAAGGCGTAATGCAGCCCGAAGGTCATCTTGTCGTGGTGGTATTTGCGGTTGATCGGGTCTTCGCCCATGTAGCGCAGGGTGTCGTTCATCCACCCCATGTTCCATTTGAACCCGAAGCCCAGACCGCCCGTATCCGTGGGCGCGCTCACGCCCGGAAAGGCGGTGCTTTCCTCGGCGGCGGTCAAGATGCTGTCATCGGCGGCATAGACCACCTCGTTCATCCGCTGCAAAAAGGCGATCGCCTCGAGGTTTTCGCGCCCGCCATCCTTGTTGGGGACCCATTCGCCCTCCTTGCGGGAATAGTCGCGATAGAGCATCGAGGCCACGGCATCGACCCGCAGCCCGTCGATATGGAACTCTTCGAACCAGTAGCGGGCATTGGCGATCAGGAAGTTCTGCACCTCGGTGCGACCGTAATTGTAGACCAGCGTGTTCCAGTCCGGGTGATATCCTTCCTTGGGATCGGCATGCTCATAGAGCGGGGTGCCGTCGAACTGACCGAGTCCGTGAGCATCGGTCGGAAAGTGTCCGGGCACCCAGTCGATGAGCACGCCGAGATCGGCCGCATGGCAGGCCTCGACAAAGGCACGGAAGTCATCGGGCGTCCCGAACCGCGAGGTCGGCGCGAAGAGGCCGACGGGCTGATAGCCCCAGGAGCCGCCGAACGGGTATTCCGAGATCGGGGTCAGCTCGAGATGGGTGAAGCCCATCTCCTGGGCATAGGTCACAAGCTGATCGGCCAGTTCGCGATAGGTCAGGGGGCGGTTGCCCTCCTCGGGCACGCGGCGCCAGCTTTCCAGATGCACCTCGTAGATCGAGATCGGCTGGTCGATCTTCTGACGCGCGCCACGGCGCTGCATCCAGCCGCCATCGGACCAGTCATAGCTGTTCAGGTCGCGCACGACCGAGGCGGTCTTCGGCGGCAGCTCGGCCCCGAACCCGACCGGGTCCGCCTTGAGCGGCAGCAGGTTGCCGTGCTGATCCAGCACCTCGTATTTATAGACCGCGCCATCGCCGAGATCGGGCACGAAGATCTCATGCACGCCGGTGGCGCCCCGACGGCGCATGACATGGCGCCGCCCGTCCCAGCCGTTGAAATCCCCGACCACCGAAACGCGCGACGCGTTCGGGGCCCAGACCGCGAAATGGGTGCCGGGCACGCCTTCATGGGGGCCGACATGGGCGCCGAGCGCTTTCCACAGGGCGTTATGGGTGCCTTCGCCCAGCAGGTACTCGTCCATCTCGCCCAGTCGCGGGCCATGGGCATAGGCGTCCCGCTCTTCCCAGGTATCCGCGCCCCGGGTCATGCGCAGCCGGTAGGCGAACCGCTTCTTGCGGCGCGGGATCACCCCCTCGAACAGCCCCGGCGCGCCGGTTACCGGGCTCAGCCCGGCAAGGCGTCGCCCGGTCTTGGCGTCGAGCACTTCGACCCCGTCAGCCTCGGGGCGCAGGGCGCGCAGCACAAGCTTGCCGTCTAGATCGTGCAGGCCCAGCACGGCGAATGGATCGCCATGACGGCCCGCCACCAGAGCCTCCGCCGCGGCGGGAGGGGTCAGAGCGGTCGCGGAGGTCATGCGGATTTCTCAAGCGCCGAGCGCGGCGGTGCGGCTTTCCAGATGTCGCGCGCATAGCCCTGGATCGTCCGGTCGGACGAGAACCAGCCCATGCTCGCGGTATTGGTCACGGCCATGGCCGACCAGGCCTGCGGGGTGCGGTAGACCACATCCACCCGGCGTTGGGTGTCGTAATAGTCATCGAAATCGCAGGTCACGAGGAAATGGTCGTGGTCATAGAGCATGCCGACCAGCCCGTGATAGCGGTGCGGCTCGTCCGGCGAGAACACCCCTTCGTAGATCTGGCCCAGCACCCGTTGCAGGCGCGGGCTCGCCTCGATCGCTGCGCGCGAGAAGCCCGGCTGCTGGCGACGCGCCACGACCTCGCTCGCGGTCAGGCCAAAGAGGAAGAAGTTCTCGGATCCCACATGCTCGCGGATCTCCACATTCGCGCCATCCAGCGTGCCGATGGTCAGCGCGCCGTTCAGGGCGAATTTCATGTTGCCCGTGCCCGAGGCCTCCTTGCCCGCGGTCGAGATCTGCTCGGACAGGTCCGCCGCCGGGATCAGGCGCTCGGCCATGGTGACGTTGTAATTGGGCGGATAGACCAGCTTGAGCATATCGCCGGTCACCGGGTCGGCATTCACCACCGCGCCCACATCGTTGATCAGGCGGATGATCTCCTTGGCCATGGCATAGCCCGGGGCCGCTTTGCCGCCAAAGATCTTGACCCGTGGGGTCCAGCCCGCATTGGGATCGTCGCGCATCTCGGACCAGAGCGCGACTGTCTCCAGCAGGTTCATGAGCTGCCGCTTGTATTCGTGGATCCGCTTGATCTGCACGTCGAACAGGGCGTCCGGGTTCACATCGATCCCGCAGGTCTCGGCGATCCAGTTCGACAGCTGCACCTTGTTCGCGCGCTTGGCGGCCATGAAGGCGCTGACGAAGGCCGGGTCGGACCGCTTGTCCTTGAGGCTGCTGAGCTGTTCGAGGTCGCTGACCCAACCGGTGCCAAGCTCCTCAGTGATCAGGTCGCGCAGGCCTGGGTTGCAGCCATAGAGCCAGCGGCGCGGGGTGATCCCGTTGGTCTGGTTGATGATCCGCGTCGGATGGATCCGGTGCAGATCGGCAAAGACGGTCTCTTTCACCAGCTCCGTATGGAGGGCAGAGACCCCGTTGACCTTGTGCGCCATGATGAAGGCCAGCTCGCCCATGCGCACATCCCCATGCTCGAGGATGCGGGGGCTGCCGGGGTTCTCGGCCTGCTGGGTTTCCTCGATCACGCGGATGATCTCGAGATGTCGGGGCAGGGTGCGCCCGAGCAGGTCCTCGCTCCAGCGTTCCAGCGCTTCGGGCAGGAGCGTATGGTTGGTATAGGCGAGACAGCGGCGCGCCAGTGCAATGCCCTCGGCCATGGGCAGGCCATGGACATCCACCAGCATCCGCACAAGCTCGGGCCCGGCAATGGCCGGGTGGGTGTCGTTGAGCTGGATCGCCACATGGTCGGGCAGGGCGCGCAGGTCGTCATGGTCGCTCAGGTAGCGGCGCAGCAGGTCCATGATCGAGGCGGCGGTGAAGAAATACTCCTGCTTGAGGCGCAATTCCTTGCCATTGTCGGTCGTGTCATCGGGGTAGAGCACCCGCGAGATCGTCCGCGCCAGCGCTTCGGAGCGGTTCGCGGCGAGGTAGTCGCCCCGGTTGAAACTGTCGAGATCGAACTCCCCGGCGGAGGTGGCCGACCACAGGCGCAGCGTGTTGCCCCAGACCCCCTGCCAGCCGATGATCGGCGTGTCATAGGCCGTGGCCAGCACGACCTCGCCTGGATGCCAATGGGCCTGCCCGGCATCATGGGTCACATGGCCGCCAAAGCAGATCTTGTGGGTCACCTCCGGGCGCTCGAATTCCCAGGCGTGGCGCTGGCTCAGCCAGGTCTCGGGCTTCTCGGCCTGTTCGCCGCCGACAAAGCTCTGCTCGAAAAGGCCATGCTCATAGCGGATGCCATAGCCATAGGCCGGCAGGCCGAGGGTCGCGAGCGAATCCATGAAACAGGCCGCGAGTCGTCCCAGACCGCCATTGCCAAGCGCCGCATCGGGCTCGTCATGGACGATCGCGTCGTAATCCTGACCCAGATCCTCCATCGCGCGGCGGGCCGCGTCCTCAAGCCCGAGATTGGAGATCATATCCTCGATCAGCCGTCCGATCAGGAACTCCATCGACAGGTAATAGACCCGTTTCGTGCCAAGGGCATAGGTCTCTTGTGTGCTGTCGATCCAGGTGTCCACCAAGCGGTTGCGCAGAACCAGCGACAGGGCCATGCGCCAATCATAGGGCGAGGCATGCGCGGCGTCCTTGCCCAGGGCATAGCGCAGCTCTTTGAGGATATCGTCTTTCATGGGAGTGTCATCGCCTTGTTGCTCACGGGGCAGGTGCGTCGCTGAATGCGTTAGCGCTAGCAGTTCCCCTATACCTGACCTTCGAGCGCGCGCCTAGAACCCTTGTCGCCCTCGGCAGGGGCGGGCCGGACCCATTGGACATGGGGGGCGCGCGCTATCTGTGGCCCTATCTGTGGCCCGTGATTGTGACATGGGCGCGGGATGCTTGCGGCACCCCGCGCACGTTTTCGGGGCGGGCCTGGGACCGGCCCAAAGCCAGCCCCCATGGCACCGCCGATCTCGCCTAGCCGCCGCCCTGTGCGGCCCGTTGATCGGGGCCGACATAACGGGTCAGCGCGGCGGTGGTCCCTTCGGCCCAGAGCGCCTGCAGCCAGCCCGCAAAGGCCTCGGCAAAGGCGGGCTGGTCCTTCAGATCTCCATAGAGCCGGGCCTGTTCGAGCCAGGCCATGGGCCGGTCGCGCGCCGCCAAGGCGGCTGCGTTGAGCTCGTCCCAGGCGGGGTCATTGGCGGCGATCTCGCTGCCATCCTCCCGGTGCCCCGCGCACATCCTTGCCCAGAGCGCCTCGACCAGGGCCAGCCCGGTGACCGAGCCCCCACGCGCCAGTTGATCGCGCAGGATCGGCAGCACGAACCCCGTGTGCCGCGCCGAGCCGTCAAACGCCACGCGCCGGGTCGTGTCAACAATCCGCGGATTGGCGAAGCGCGCGGTGATCAGCTCGGCATAGGCCTGGGGCGTGGTGCCGGGTACGGGATGGACCGTGGGGGTGATCTCCTCGGCTTGGACCCGGGCAAAGAGCCCCCGGACCAGCGGATCGGCCATGCAGTCCGCGATAGTCTCCAGCCCCAGAAGCTCTCCGGCATTGGCGAGCACCTGATGACCGGCATTGAGGATGCGGATCTTCATGGTCTCATAGGCGTGGACATCATCCGAGAAGGTGGCCCCGACCTTGTCCCAATCGGGCCGCCCGGCGCAGAAGTCATCCTCGATCACCCATTGACGAAAGGTCTCGTGGGTGACCGGGGCGGCATCCGCGATCCCGAGATCGGCGCAAAGCGCGCGTTCGGTCGGGCCCGTGGCCGGTGCGATGCAATCGACCATGGAGTTCGGAAAACTGCCCATGGCATCGATCCACTCCGCCAGCTCCGGATCCGAAAGCCGCGCCAGCGAGACCACTGTCTGGCGCAGGATCGCGCCATTGCCCTGCAGGTTGTCGCAACTCAGCCCGGTGAAGGGACCAATCCCCGCCGCACGGCGGAGCCTGAGCGCCTTGACCATGGCCCCGAAGGCCGTGCGCGGCGCGTCCGGATGGGCCGCGTCATGCTGGATCTCGGGATTGGCCTCGTCGAACCCCTTGGTGACGGGATCGACGAAATACCCGCTCTCGGTCACGGTCAGGGCGACGATCCGGGTGGCGGGGTCCGCCATGGCCGCGATCAGCGCGCCGTGATCCTCCTCGATGGGAAGGTAGTCGATCATCGGACCGATCACCTCGGCCGAGACGCTGCCGGGATCGAGCGCGATCAGCGTCGTCAGGCAGTCCTGCGCCAGCAGCCGCTCGCGCATGGCCGCATCATAGGGCCGCACACCCGCGCCGAGGATCGCCCAGTCATGGGCGCGCCCCTGTTCCATCAGCCGGTGCAGATACCAGGCCTGATGGGCGCGGTGGAAATTGCCGACACCGATATGCACGATGCCGGGGGTCAGCTGGCTGCGATCATAGGTCGGGTGCGGGATCGGGATCCGGTCCAGCGTCTTGTTGGACAGGGGGATCAGGTCAGTCATCCGAGATCCTCCTGGCGTGTTCAGAGGGTCCGACCCGGCCCGCGTGGCGCGCAAGAGAGGGGCGGAGGTCAAGACCACGCGCGCGCAGGGCGGGCGTGGTCGCGGCGTTGACGGGCTTGGCGGCGGTCAACGGGACGGCGATGGCCCGGACGCTAGACGCCCGGGCGGTCTGCGCGATCGCTGCGGTCTCGGCGAGACCCCGGAGGGTCCTGTCACGCAGGGATGTCGCGCCAAAGGCCCGCCCGGAAATCCGGGCGGAGCCTGTGGTCATCGCCGATGTTCCGGCGAGGGCGGTCATGCGATCCTCAGGCCCTGCGCATCGAAACGGTGGAGCTTGTCCATCTGCGGCGACAGGAAGATCTTGTCGCCATGCTTGACCTGGATATCGCCGGTGATCCGCACGGTCACCATATCCGCGAGCCCGGTATCATGGACGTGGATGAAGGTGTCCGATCCCAGATGCTCGGCCACGCCCACGCGGCCTTCCCACAGGCCTTCGGTCGTGCTGACATCCGTATGCTCGGGGCGGATGCCGATGCTCGTGGCGTCGTGCTTCTGGGCCTCGGGACCGTCGATGATGTTCATCTTCGGGGACCCGATGAAGCCGGCCACGAACTTGTTGCGCGGGCTGTGATAGAGCTCTAGCGGGGAGCCCACCTGCTCGATATGCCCGGCGCGCAGCACGACGATCTTGTCGGCCATGGTCATCGCCTCGACCTGATCGTGGGTCACGTAGATCATCGTGGTCTTCAGACGCTCGTGAAGCTCCGAGATCTCCAGCCGCATCCCCACCCGCAGGGCCGCGTCTAGGTTCGACAGCGGCTCGTCGAAGAGGAAGGCGGCCGGTTCGCGGACGATGGCCCGGCCAATGGCGACCCGCTGGCGCTGACCCCCGGAGAGCTGCCCGGGGCGACGCTCCAGGTAGTCCGTGAGGTTCAGGGCCTTGGCCGCGGACGAGATCCGGCGCTCCTGCTCGGCCTCGTCGATCCCGGCCATCTTCATCGGGAAGGCGATGTTCTTGCGCACCGACATATGCGGGTAGAGCGCATAGGACTGGAACACCATGGCCAGGCCACGTCTCGCCGGGGGCACATCCGTGGCGTCATTGCCATCGATGGCGATATGCCCGGTGGTGATGTCCTCCAGTCCCGCGATCAGACGCAGAAGGGTGGATTTCCCGCAGCCCGAGGGCCCGACGAAGACCGTGAACTCGCCGTCTTCGATGGTGAGGTCCAGAGGCGGAATGACCTGAACGTCACCGAAGCTTTTGGTCACTTGGTTAAGCTGAATTTGTCCCATAGGTCAGGTTCCTTATTTCACAGCGCCGAAGGTCAGGCCGCTGACGAGTTGTTTCTGGCTGAACCAGCCGAGGATGAGGATCGGCGCGATAGCCATGGTCGAGGCCGCGCTGAGTTTGGCGAAGAACAGGCCTTCGGGGCTGGAATAGCTCGCGATGAAGGCTGTCAGAGGCGCCGCATTGGCCGCCGTGAGGTTGAGGGTCCAGAACGCTTCGTTCCAGGCCAGGATGAAGTTCAACAGAAGCGTTGACGCAATCCCGGGAATGGCCATGGGGGTGAGAACGTAGAGGATTTCCTCCTTCAGCGACGCGCCGTCCATGCGGGCGGCCTCGAGGATCTCGCCGGGGATCTCCTTGAAGTAGGTATAGAGCATCCACACGATGATCGGCAGGTTCATCAGCATCAGGATGACGACCAGCGCCACACGGCTGTCCAGAAGTCCCAGATTGATGCAGATGAGGTAGATCGGGTAGAGCACACCCACCGCCGGCAACATCTTGGTCGAGAGCATCCAGAGCAGGATGTCCTTGGTCCGCTTGGACGGCACGAAGGCCATGGACCATGCGGCCGGAACCGCGACGATGATGCCAAGGATGGTCGATCCCCCAGCGATGATGATCGAGTTCCACAGGAACTTGGCGTAATTCGACCGTTCGAGAACCGCCGTGTAGTTCTCCATTGTCCAGTCAAAGGCCAGGAACACGGGGGGATCCGCAATCGCGGTCGCCTCGGTCTTGAAGCTGGTGAGGATGGTCCAGAGGATGGGGAAGAAGATCAGCAGGCCAATGCCCCAGGCAAAGGCGGTGTTGATCATCTTGCGTTGTTGAGTAACTGCGCGGGCCATGATGTCCTCCTCACGCGTCCAGGTTCTTGCCGACGATGCGCATCAGGAAGATGGCAACGATATTGGCGAGAATGATTGCGTATACGCCACCGGCTGAACCCAATCCGACATTCTGACTTTCAAGCACACGCTGGAAGATCAGATAGGTGAGCGTCCGGGTTCCGAAGGCACCGCCCGTGGTCACGAAGATCTCGGCAAAGACCGCCAGCAGGAAGATCGTCTGGATCAGCAGAACAATCGTGATGGCGCGGCTGAGATGCGGCAACGTGATGAAGGCGAAGCGCTTGAGCGGCGGGGCGCCGTCCATTTCCGCGGCCTCGAGTTGCTCGCTGTCCAGGGACTGGATCGCCGTGAGCAGGATGAGCGTCGCGAAAGGCAGCCACTGCCAGGAGACGATCATGATGATCGAGGTCATCGAGGCTTCGGATAGCCATGAGACCGGCTCGGCTCCGAAAAATCGCCAGAGATGGGCAAACAGGCCGTTGGTCGGGTCCATGAACATGTTCTTCCAGACCAGCGCCGAGACGGTGGGCATCACGAAGAACGGTGCGATGACGAGGATCCGGACCACACCCTGGCCCCACATGGGCTGGTTGAGCAGGATGGCCAGAAGAATACCGAAAACAATCGTTATCAACAAAACGCCGCCCACGATCGTCAATGTGGCGATCACCGAGGGCCAGAAGGCGCTTGAGCTTACAAATCGGACATAGTTGTCAAATCCGACCCAGCCCAGATCGCCGCCCCGCAGCGGCAAGTACTGTTTGAAGGAAAACATCAGGGTCATGATCAGGGGCACGAGCATCCAGCCAAGGAGCAGGACGACCGCAGGCATCATCATAAGACGCGCCGCTGACCGGGAGTGTTGGGTTGCCATTGGGCATACCTCCTCTGTTGATCGCCGTGAGGCTATCTATACAGGATCCGGAATTTTGAGAGAAAAGAAGGGGCCCGGGGGGCAGCGCACGCAGTTGGCGTGCCCCCCGGGCGGGGGAGGAGCGCTTAGCGGTAGCCCGCGGCTTCCATCGCGTCGTTGGTGATGGCCTGAGCCTTCTCAAGGGCCTCTTCGACGGTCTGCTGACCGGCATAGACGGCGGAGAATTCCTGGCTCACTTCGGTGGCAATCCCGGCAAATTCGGGGATCGCGGCGAACTGGACACCAACATAAGGAACCGGATCAACGGTCGGGTTGTTGGGGTCGGCTGCCAGGATGGACTCCAGGGTCTTCTGAGCGAAGGGGATGTCCTTGTAGTTCGGGTTCTCGTAGAGAGAGGTCCGCGCACCCGGAGGCACGTTGGCCCAGCCTTCGTTCTCGGCCACGAGCTCGATATAGTCTTTCGAGGTCGCCCACTCGATGAATTCCTTGGCTGCGCCCTCTTTCTGGGTGCCTGCCGGAACCGCCAGGGCCCAGGCCCAGAGCCAGTTGGAGCGCTTGCCGAGGCCGGTATCGGGGGCCAGGGTGAAGCCGACCTTATCCGCAACTTCGGAGTCGTTGGGGTTGGTCACGAAGGACGCCGCCACAGTGGCGTCGATCCACATGCCGCACTTGCCCTGCTGGAACAGCGAGAGGTTCTCGTTGAAGCCGTTGGTGGCATAGCCTGCCGGGCCGGATTCGGACATCATGTCGACGAAGAACGTGAGTGCTTCGTTCCACTGGGGCGTGTCGAACTGGGCGTTCCAGTCCTCGTCGAACCAGCGGGCGCCAAAGGCGTTCGCCGTCACGGTGATGAAGGCCCCGCCTTCGCCCCAACCGGCCTTGCCACGCAGGCAGATGCCGTTGATGTCGTTTTCGCGGTCGGTCATGGCGGCCGCCGCTTCGCGGATGAACGCCCATGTCGGCGCGTCCGGCATTTCCAGACCCGCTTTTTCCATCAGGTCCGTGCGATACATGACCATGGAGCTTTCGCCATAGAACGGTGCCGCATAGAGCGTGCCGTCATAGCTCAGACCCTGGCGCATGGCCGGCAGGATGTCGTCCACATCATATTCTGCGGACAGGTCATCCATGGGCACGAGCCAGCCATTGGCGGCCCAGATCGGGGCTTCGTACATGCCGATGGTCATGATGTCGAAGGATCCGCCTTTTGCGGCGATATCCGTGGTCACGCGCTGACGCAGCACGTTCTCTTCGAGGGTCACCCATTCCACCGTGTGCCCGGTCTTGGCGGTGAAATCGTCGGTCAGACCCTGCATACGGATCATGTCGCCGTTATTCACCGTGGCAATGGTCAGGGTTTCGGCGGCATACGCGCCGGTCGCCGTGACAAGCGCAAGTGCCGTCGCAGCATACATCGTGGTTTTAAGAGACATCCGGTTCCTCCCTACAGTCTGGATGATGCAACCAGTGGTAGCGGGAGTGCACGCGCTGCGTCAATAAAAATTTACGCGCGTTAAAAAATAAAAATACGCGGGACGCTGGATCTCAGGCGGAGTCGCGCATCACGAGCCGTCCGTCAAAGAAAGTTTCCGAGCGTTCCGAGGGGGTTGTGCCGGTCTCGATGCGCTCGAACAGGGTGCGCGCAGCGGCATTTGCGATGGCCTCGTAATCCTGCGCAATCGTGGTCATGGGCGGGCAGGTGAAGCGTGAAAACGGGTGGTCGTCATGTCCCGCCACGCGAATCTCGCAGGTTTCGCTGTGTCCCACGGGTATGTTCAGGCGATAGGCCGCCGCGAGCATCCCGATGGCGAGGCGATCATTGCTGCACAGGATCGTGTTGGTGTTGAACGCCTGCTCGGCCAGCAACCTGCCGCCCTCGCTGCAGCCGATCTCCTCGAAGTTCCAGCCTCCGCCCTCGGCCTGAAAGACATGGGGCGTCTGGCCGTGCTGCTCCATGCTCTCGATATAGGCGCGCCGATGGACAAAGGCGTTGGGGTGGGTCGGGTTCTTCATCTCGAACAGGCAGGGCGGCTCGCCGCTGCGGCAGAGATATTCCACCATCAGGTCGATGCTCTGGGTGTGGTTCGTGCCCACAAAAGCCTCGCCGGTTTCCTGCATATTCGCATCGAACAGAACGAGCGGGATGTCCGCGCCAAACGCCTGCACCGCCGCCTTGTTCGACAGCCGCCGTCCGAACGGCGCCAGCAAGACCCCGGCCGGCTTGAGCGAGCGGAGGGATTCGAGATTGTCCCGCTCCATCTCGGGGCGCCCATGGGAGCTCAGCAGGATCGGGCTGTATCCGGCCTCCAGACAGGCCAGTTCGACCCGACGGGCAATCTCGGAAAAGAATGGGTCCGCGAGGTTCGGCACCACCACGCCGATATTCTTGGTGGTGCGGCGGTTCTGGTTCACCGCAAAGACATTGGGGCGGTAGTCATGCTGCTCGAGCGCGGTCTCGATCTTCACCCGGGTCGAGGCCCGGACGCTTTCGGGATCGTTGAAGTATTTCGACAGGGTGGGACGCGAAATGCCGGAGACGCGGGCGAACTCCTCCATGTTCCGGATTTTCTTTTGCGTCATCTTGCAGCCTGTCTTGCGCCAAAGGTAGCGCGCGTAAAGTCTAAGCTTTACACTATTAACGTCCGGGCGCGTCGGTCAAGGCACAGGTTTCACCCCGGTTGCGGCGGATGCGCAGGCTCGATCATTGATTTGCGCAGCGCGGGGTGTTAGCGCCAGCCCATGAAAAAGCAGTTCATGTGCATCAACTGGGGCCCGAAATACGGCGCGGTCTACATCAACCGTCTCTACGAGATGGTGGCCCGCAACACGACGCCGCCTTTCCGCTTCGTGTGTTTCACCGATACGCGCGAGGGCGTGCGCCCCGAGGTGGATTGCTTCGATCTGCCGGAAATGCCCGGCTTCATGCCCAAGAACACGATCGGGCAATGGCCAAAATCCCGCCTCTGGGCTCCGACGCTGGGCGATCTGGAAGGGCCGGTCCTGTTTCTGGATCTCGACAGCGCGATCATCGGCTCGCTTGATCCGTTCTTCGAGTTTGGCGATCCCGAGGATGTGGTGCTGGCGCGCAACCCGGCCAAGCCGCTGCACAGGCTCGGGCAGACCTCGATCTACCGGATGCCCGTGGGCGCTCTGGCCCCATTGCAGGCCATGTTTGCCGCCGATCCGCAGGCGGTGGCCGATGAATACCGGTTCGAGCAGCATTTCGTGACCAAGAACGCCCCGGGCGGGGTGAAGTTCTGGCCGCGCGGCCTGGTCGCGCATTTCCGGATCCATTGCATCCCGCGCTTTCCCCTGAACTTCTTCCTGCCGCCCAAGCCGCCGAAGAATGCCCGGGTCGTGATCTTTGCCGGGGCCCTGAACCCGCCCGATGCCATTGCGGGCCGCTATGTCGAACGGTTGCCCCATCTGCCACGGCTCGCGCATCTCAAACGCGCCCTCGGTCAGAAGAAAAAGCTCAAGGCCATGCGCCAGTTTTTCTATCCCGCGCCTTGGGTCGCCGAGGCCTGGGAAGGCAAGAGCCCGGGCAATCCGGACTAGGCGCGTCGCCTCTGGCGCGGATTTTACCTGACCTGCCGGGGATCAGGGCTATGATTTGCGCCATGGACAGGACCCGCCTTGCCTCTCTGCGCATCCTCTGGCTCGCCTGCGCGCTGACCCTGACCGCGCTGCCCCTGCGGGCGGCGGATGTCACGTTTATTGTCAATGAAAACCGGATGGCGACCACGGTCTACCTTCGGATCAACGCGGTCTTGCTGGAGCCTGTCTTTGGCATGGCGCCCGACCATCTGTGGTCCGAGACGGAGGCGTTGGACTACGCAGCGCTCAAGGCGCGGCTCGATGCGCGCGCGCCGGAGCTTTGGCCGCAACTGGGGATCGAGACGGGGCAGGGGGCTGTCCCGGCGACCCCCATGGGCATGGTCATGCACCCGCGCGCGCGCCCGGTGCCCTTCGACACACCCCTTGCAGCTTCGATCGCCGCTGCGGTCTGCGTCACCCCGACCGAGCTCGTGGCGGCGCGCCCCGCGCTTGATCTCTATGCCGGGTTCGTCCTGCGCGGCGAGGGGGTGCGCGACCTGCACTGGGCCCTGGATGCCGAGGCTCCGGCGCCGGTGACCGTCCGGATCGACCGCTTCGACGCAGGCAAACCCCTCGGCGCGCAAGAGCTGGTGCTGGCCCCGGGTCAGCAGGTTGCGCTGACCGAGGCCGCGCCTAAGGACGCTCCGCTCTGGCCTTGGGGCGTTGGCGCGGGCGCGCTCGCGTTTTCGCTGGGCTGGTGGATCCGTCGCAGCCCGGCATTGCGGATCTCGCGCCCCTAGGCCGAGGGCGTCGTGGTCGCCACAACATCGTCCTGTACGGAGACGAGATTGGCGAAATCTCCGAGCCCGCCCAACACGTCCGAGAGATCCGCTCCTCCGGCATCTGCATCCGGGGCATCGGCGCTGGCATCCCCTGCATCCGTTGACGTCTGATCCGCGTCCGGGTCATCCGGAAAGGCCGCATCGAGCAAGGCGTCAACGGCATCATCCGTCCCATCCGCGTCCTGCAACAGGTCGGGCAGGTCCGGGTCCTGCTGTTGCGCAGGCACCTGATCCACCGCCGTCAGGTTCAGTGCCGCCGGGGCCGGGGTGTTCGAAACGACCAGAGAGGTTGCGACCTGAACGGTGACCGTCTCGACGCGGATCCCGCCATCCGGGTCCGACACCGTGACCTTGAAACTATCCGTCCCTACGAAGCCCGCACCGGGCAGGTAGAGATAGTCACCATTGCTCGAAACCACCACATCCGCATTGGTCGAGGGCGTATCAAGCGCAAAGGTCACCGCACTGCCCTCGGGATCCGTGGCGGTCAGCGTGCCGAAATTGATGGTTCCCGCCGTGGCCGTGATGGTCGGCAGGTCGAGGCTTGGCGCGTCATTCGTGCCGGTGATGGTGACGCTGAGGGTCTGGGTCGCGGTGCCCCCGAGCCCGTCGGAGACGGTGACCTCCGTGGTCTCGGTGACCTCTTGCCCCGCGGCGAGGGACTGGGCGGCGTCCGGGTCGAGCGTATAGCTCCAGGCCCCGTCCGGGGTGATCGCGAAAGCGCCGAGCGCGGTGGCGGCACCGCCCGACCAGCTGAGCACGGCGCCGGTATCGGGATCGCTCGCGGCAAGCTGGCCGCCGGTGACATCCGCCGGCCCGTCCTCGGTCAGCGCCCCGGCCGCATCGCCCGGCCCCGAGGTCACCACCGGCGCGTCATTCGTGCCGGTGATGGTGACGCTCAGGGTCTGGGTCGCGGTCCCGCCGAGCCCGTCGGAGACGGTGACCTCCGTGGTCTCGGTGACCTCCTGGCCCGCGGCGAGGGACTGGGCGGCATCGGGGTCGAGCGTATAGCTCCAGGCCCCGTCCGGGGTGATCGCGAAGGCGCCGAGCGCGGTGGCCGCACCGCCCGACCAGCTGAGCACGGCGCCGGTATCGGGATCGCTCGCGGCGAGCTGGCCGCCGGTGACATCCGCCGGCCCGTCCTCGGTCAGCGCCCCGGCCGCATCGCCCGGCCCCGAGGTCACCACCGGCGCGTCATTCGTGCCGGTGATGGTGACGCTGAGGGTCTGGGTCGCGGTCCCGCCCAGCCCGTCGGAGACGGTGACCTCCGTGGTCTCGGTGACCTCCTGGCCCGCGGCGAGGGACTGGGCGGCATCGGGGTCGAGCGTATAGCTCCAGGCCCCGTCCGGGGTGATCGCGAAGGCGCCAAGCGCGGTGGCGGCACCCCCCGACCAGCTGAGCACGGCGCCGGTATCGGGATCGCTCGCGGCAAGCTGGCCGCCGGTGACATCCGTCGGCCCGTCCTCGGTCAGCGCCCCGGCGGCATCGCCCGCCCCCGAGGTCACCACCGGCGCGTCATTCGTGCCGGTGATGGTGACGCTCAGGGTCTGGGTCGCGGTGCCACCCAGCCCGTCGGAGACGGTGACCTCCGTGGTCTCGGTGACCTCTTGCCCCGCGGCGAGGGACTGGGCGGCATCGGGGTCGAGCGTATAGCTCCAGGCCCCGTCCGGGGTGATCGCGAAAGCGCCAAGCGCGGTGGCGGCACCGCCCGACCAGCTGAGCACGGCGCCGGTATCGGGATCGCTCGCGGCAAGCTGGCCGCCGGTGACATCCGTCGGCCCGTCCTCGGTCAGCGCCCCGGCGGCATCGCCCGCCCCCGAGGTCACCACCGGCG
>NZ_JBNAGD010000010.1:0-131840 GCF_049801015.1 Dinoroseobacter sp. S124A
GAAACGCCCGCCCGGCGGGAGGAGGCCGGGCGGGGTTTGGGGGATGTTAAGGATTACTCGTTAGACGAACCCTTGGCGCCTTTGATCGCGGCCAGCTCGGCGAAGCTGTAGTCGTTTGCGTCCAGCCCGAGGGAGGCTGCGAGCTGTGCGCTTGCGCCGGTCACGCCCACGGATTGGGTCGAGACGACTGCGCCGCGCTCGGCCACGTTATAGCCGGTGTCGGTGTCGAAGCTGCCCTTGATGGCGGCCAGTTCGCCGAAGCTGTAGTCATTGGTGTCCAGGCCCAAGGTCGCGGCCAGCTGTGCATGGGCCGGGGAGATGCCGACCGACTGGGTCGAGACCACGTCGCCGCGGGGCGGGATGTTGTAGCCATTGTCGGTGTCGAAGGAGCCTTTGATCGCGGCCAGTTCGGAGAAGCTGTAAGCGCCGGGCTCGACGCCGAGCTGACGCTCGAGCTGGGAGGAGGCGAAGGCCGGAGCGGTCAGGGCGATCACGAGGGCGGATGTCAGAGCGAGTTTCATTTCAGTAGTCCTTTCAGTGTGTTACGCGGCTTGAATGTGCGTTGCGAGCCGCGGTGTTGTGTGTGTCGGCGGTGTGTGTCGCTGCCGATGAGTTGGATTTGGGGCGGTTGGGCCGGGAATGAAATGGCGATGATGAGAGAGGCATTTGCGCGCTGACGCACATCACGCTCGCGCGATCAGGCCTTCTGCGCGGGGCGCCGATGCCTTTCGGGAAAACGTAGCCCTTCCAGAGACTTACCCCGAAACACCCCCTCACGCGCCGGTGATGTTTCCAACACCGCCCGCCCAGAGCCCGAAACCTCACGCCGCGCGTGACAGAAAAACATCGAAAAAAACGCACACATGCCCTTGGCGGCGTGGAACCCCGCCGTTTTACCCGCCGAACTGGCCGATCCTGCGCTCAAATCAGGCCGAGTTGCCCTGGAGATCCCTAGGTCGACTGCGAAAATCACCGGAAAAGGGGCAATGACAGGTCACTGCCTCTCCATGCGAGAGCCATCCCTCTGCCGGTGCCGCGCGAACACTCTCTATATATATGTCCCGCTGGGAAACCGGCGCGCCTGTCGCGGGATCGAGTCGGGAACTTGGCCTGAGCCGAGGGTGTAAAGCCGATACCGCGCCATGCCACGCCGGAAATTGCACAGGATCCGTGAATTTGTCCTGCAACCTGTCTCACTCCTGAGACAGGTCCCCCGAACCACGACTAAGGGACCACCCCGGCCGCGGGATCCGCTGTCCTAGGCTCCGTTGCATCACATGGGGGCAACCCCGACTGCACCACCCTAGGAGGACCACGACATGAATGAGATGACCCAACTGGACGAGACCCTCGTCTCCCCGTTCAAGGACCGCTACGACAACTTCATCGGCGGCCAGTTCGTGGCCCCGGTCGAAGGGCGCTACTTCGACAACGTCACGCCGATCACCGGCGAAGTGGTCGGCCAGATCGCCCGGTCCTCTGCTGCGGATGTGGAGCTGGCGCTGGATGCGGCCCATGCGGCGAAGGACGCCTGGGGCAAAACCTCGGTCACCGAGCGCGCCAATATCGTGCTGAAGATCGCCGACCGGATCGAAGAGAACCTCGACATCATCGCCAAGGCCGAGACCTGGGATAACGGCAAGCCGATCCGCGAGACGACGCTGGCCGACATTCCGCTGGCCGTTGACCACTTCCGCTATTTTGCCGGTGTGCTGCGCGGGCAGGAAGGGTCGATGTCCGAGATCGACAACGACACCGTGGCCTATCACTTCCACGAGCCGCTTGGCGTCGTGGGCCAGATCATCCCGTGGAATTTCTCGATCCTGATGGCGGCCTGGAAACTGGCCCCGGCCATCGCAGCAGGCAACTGCATCGTAATGAAGCCCGCCGAGCAGACGCCCGCGGCCATCATGGTCATGGTCGAGCTGATCGCAGACCTGCTGCCGGCTGGTGTTCTGAACATCGTGAACGGCTATGGCGGCGAAGTGGGCGCGGCCCTCGCGACCTCCGACCGGATCGCAAAGATCGCCTTCACTGGCTCTACCGCCACGGGCCGCAAGATCATGGAGGCCGCCACGGTCAACCTGATCCCGGTGACGCTGGAACTGGGCGGCAAGTCCCCCAACATCTTCTTCAAGGATGTCATGGCCGAGGACGACGCCTTCCTCGACAAGGCCGTCGAAGGCTTCGTGCTCTTTGCGTTCAACCAGGGCGAGGTCTGCACCTGCCCGAGCCGCGCGCTGATCCACGAAGACATCTATGAAGAGTTCATCGCCCGCGCCATCGCCCGCGTGAAGGCCATCGTGCAGGGCGACCCGCGCAAGATGGAAACCATGGTCGGTGCGCAGGCCAGCGCCGAGCAGAAAGAGAAGATCCTCTCCTACTTCCAGATCGGTGTCGAAGAAGGTGCCGAGGTCCTCACGGGCGGCAAGGTCGCAGAGGTCTCCGACGATCTGAAGGACGGCTTCTATATCGAGCCGACCATCCTGAAGGGCCACAATAAGATGCGCGTCTTCCAGGAAGAGATCTTTGGCCCGGTTGTCTCGGTCACGACCTTCAAGACCGAAGAAGAAGCGCTCGCGCTGGCCAATGACACCATGTACGGCCTCGGCGCCGGTGTCTGGTCGCGGGATCAGAACACCTGCTACCGCTTCGGGCGCGGTGTCGAAGCGGGCCGTGTCTGGGTCAACAACTACCACGCCTACCCGGCCCATGCGGCCTTTGGCGGCTACAAGCAGTCCGGCATCGGGCGTGAGAACCACAAGATGATGCTCGACCACTATCAGCAGACCAAGAACATGCTGGTCAGCTACAACCCGAACAAGCTGGGCTTCTTCTAAGCCCGGACCTTCGAAATGCGGATCGGCGCGGCGCCTTCGGGGGCCGCGCCTTTTTCATGGGGGCGGGTGGTCACTGCAGGATTGCGCTTTCCCATTCCGACAGAAAACCGCGCCGTTTGAACCGGTCGAGATAGACCATCAGGGCCGGACCCAGCTCGATCCGCCGCACCGCACTGTCATTGCTGGCGGGGCTGAGGGGGGGCAGGGCGGTCCCGTCAAAGGTCTCGCTCAGCAAGTGATCCACGAATTGCCGCGCTGTCTCGGGTTCGGCGGCCCCCGCCGGGATCAGGGCCGAGCGCAGCATGAGTGTCGTGAAATCCGAGGGCAGGATGATCGTATAGGCGTCCCGATCCGTCCGCCCCAAAGCATAGCTCGCCAGAACATTGTAAGCGATGGCCAGCTCGCCCCCGACCACGCCATCGATCATGTCGGACGAACAGCAATAGAGCTGGACGTCGAGCGCGCCCATCACTTCGGTCAGCCGCCAATAGGTCTCGGAGGTGCGGGCGTCCTGCGTCGCGAACAGATAGCCGAGCCCGGATTGGCGCACATCATAGGTGCCGATCCGCCCGCGAAACCGGTCGGGGTTCTCGCGCAAGGTCGTGATGAGCTCCTGCCGGCTGCGGGGCAGGGGCAGATCGGCGAAGGCCGCCTTGGAGACGACCATGGCCGCCGGCTCTTGGCTGAAGGCGAAGACCCGGTCGTTCCACAGGGCCCAATCGGGCAGCGCTTCGGTGGCGTCCGAGCTGTGCGGCTGGGCCAGCCCGTCATTGGCCAGTTTGGTCTGCAGATCCATTGCACTGGAGATCGCGATGTCGAACCGCGCGCGCTCGCTGCGCAGGGCACGGTCCAGCTCGGCAGAGCTGGCCACGGTATAGGCCACCGCCGTATCCGGTGCGCCCGCGAGGTAGGACAGGATCATCGGCTCGAAGAACGCGATATCGGCGGTCGAGATGATCTCGAGCGTGGTCGTGGCCCCCTCCGGGCCGAAGCGCGCCTGATCCTCGATCTCGAAGGCCGCGAGCGGCGCGGCGATCAGGAACCCGACAAGGGAAAGGAGAGTGTGACGCATGCGCCGCCTCCGGCTGAATTGGCAAGGATGAGCTGACCGCCATGGACCCGGGCGACCTCGTCGGCAATGGTCAGGCCGAGTCCGGACCCGATGATCTGCGCCGCGTTGCTTCCGCGCACGAACCTTCCGGTCAGCGCCGCAGGGTCCGCATCCGGAAAGCCCGGGCCGGTATCAGTCACGCGCAGCCGCGCACGGTCTTGGTCCCGGTCCACGCTCAGGGTGATCTGCCCCTCGGCGGGTGTGTATTTGATCGCGTTGTCGAGGATATTGGCCACCGCGCTCTGCATCAGGATGAGATCGCCACGCAGGCGGGACTCGGCGGCGCCCTCTACTGTGATCTCAATGTCCTTGAGCTCCGAGATCGGGCGCGCGCGGGCCGCAGCCTCCCGCGCGAGCGTCTGGAGAGAGATCTCGCCGCTCTCCAGACTGTCGGAGCGGAAGCTCACGGTTGCGTGATCCAGCAATTGCCCCGCCGTGCGCGAGGTTTCGTCCACGGCGCGCATCATCTCTTGCAGGGTCTGGCGCGCCTCCGGGGTCTCGGCGCGGCGATGCAAGATTTCGGCTTGCGTCCGGACAATGGCCAGCGGGGTGCGCACCCGGTGCGCCGCCTCGGCGATGAAATCCTCGGACCGGGCGAGCGACGTTTTCAGCCGCGTCATGAAACTGTTCAGCGTCGCGACCAGCGGGGCCATCTCGCGCGGCACGGCCGTGGTCACCTCGCGCAGATCCGACGGGCCCCGGCGGGACAGACTGCCGGTCAACCGGTTGACTGGGCGGATCGTGGTGCTGGCCACGACAATCGCGAGTAGCGCGGTGAGCGCAAAGAACCCCGCCCCGATCCCGAGCGAGAGCCGCGACACCCGGGTCAGCACCGCGCGCTGCCCCTGCCGCGTCTGCGCGATGGACACCTGCAGCAGGGACGACCCCTCGATCAGCGAGATTGGCCGGGCCACGGTGGCAAGTCGCACCTCCTCGCCGAGAAAGGGCAGGGTGTCGAACCGCGCGGGCTCCGCCGGGGGGCCTTCGGGACGGGGCAGGCTGTCATAGCCCGACAGAAACTCGTCGCCGAGCCAGATCGCATAGAACACCCGTTCATCGGCGGCACTGCCCAGCATGGAGAAGGCGAAATAGGGGATGTCGATCATGATCTCGCCATCGCGCACCCGGGCGTTGTCAACAATGGAGACCGCCGAGGCCGTCAGGATATTGTCCTGGCTTTCCTGGGCGAGTTGCGCGGCCACGGATTGCACAACGAAATAGAGAATGATTGCCGTGGCCGCCGCCCCCGTCAGCAGAAAGGTCAGCAGGCGTCGCCGGATCGATGTGGTCGGCGCCAGTCCGAAACTCATGGCACGTCCAGCTTGTAGCCGAGCCCGCGCACTGTGGTGATCCGCACCCCGGTCTCGGCCAGATGGCGGCGCAACCGGCCCACATAGACCTCGATCGCGTTCTCGGTGACCTCTTCGTCAAAGGAAAAAAGCCGGTCCACAAGGGCCGATTTCGAGAAGATCTGGCCCGGTGCATTGGCAAAGGTTTCGAACAGCCGCAGCTCGCGCGTGCGCAACTGCACCACCCGGTCCGGTGTCTCGAGCGTGCCGGCCAGCGCGTCGAAAGTGACCTCGGCCAGGGTGATCTGATTGCCCGCCGCCCCGCTCTTGCGCCGCATGACGGCCCGGCAGCGGGCCTCCAGCTCGGCGAAATCGATGGGTTTGACCATGTAATCATCCGCGCCCAGATCCAGAACGCTGACCCGGTCGGACACCTCGGAACGGGCGGTCAGCACGATCACGGGGGTCTCCTGCGCCTCGCGGCGGCAGCGGCTCAGAAAGGTGCGGCCATCTCCGTCGGGCAGCATAATATCCAGCAAAAACAGATCGTAAGTCGTGGTCGCGATGAAATCCCAGGCCTCGGCCATGCTGTCGGCATGATCGACCACATGGCCATCGAGGCTGAGCCGGTCGATGACGGCCCGGGCCAGCGGCGCGTGGTCCTCGATCAAAAGAAATCGCATGGGCGCAAAGATTCCCGTGAGCGGTGTCAGGTTTATGTCAGCTTTCGGTGCGACGTATCTTTCATGGGCGGCAACGACCGCCTTTGTCAAACGGGAGGATCTTGACATGACATTCGCAATGACTCGTCGCGCGCTCATGGCAGCCGCGGCTTCGCTCGCGCTGGCCGGTGGCGCTCAGGCCGGTGGCCACCAGATGCTCGACAGCGTGCATTTCCTCATCCCCGGCGGCGCCGGTGGTGGCTGGGACGGCACCGCGCGCGGCACCGGTGAGGCGCTCACCAATTCCGGGCTCGTCGGCTCGGCATCTTATGAAAACATGTCCGGCGGCGGCGGCGGCAAAGCCATCGGGTATCTGATCGAAAACGCCGAGAGCAACTACGGCACGCTGATGGTGAACTCCACGCCGATCGTGATCCGCTCGCTCACCGGTGTGTTCCCGCATAACTTCCGCGACCTGACCCTCGTGGCCGGGACCATCGGCGATTATGCGGCCATCGTGGTTGGCAAGGACAGCCCGATCAACTCCATGGAAGACCTGCTGGCGGCCTATGACGCAGACCCGAACTCCACCGCGATTGGCGGCGGCTCGGTGCCGGGCGGCATGGACCACCTCGTGGCGGCCATGGTGATGGAAGCCGCGGGCAAGGACCCGCTGGGCGTGAAGTACATCCCCTATGACGCGGGCGGCAAAGCCATGGCGGCTCTGCTCTCGGGCGAGATCGCGGCGCTGTCCACCGGGTTCTCCGAAGCGGTCGATCTGGCCGATGCGGGCGAGGTGAAGATCATCGGCGTGACCTCCGATGAGCGCGTGGGCGCAGCCCCCGAGGCCATGACCATGATGGAGCAGGGCATCGACACCACCTTCGTCAACTGGCGTGGCTTCTTCGGCGCACCCGGCATGCCTTCCGAGCAGGTCGAAGCCTATCAGGCGGCCATCGAGAAGATGTACGACACCGAAGAGTGGGAAACCGTCCGCGCCCGCAATGGCTGGGTCAACATCCACAACAGCGGCGACGAGTTCCTCAAGTTCCTGGAGACCCAGGAAACGCAGATCGGCGATCTGATGAAGAAGCTCGGCTTCCTCTGATCTGAAGCCTCGGCTTCTCGGGTGCGGCGCGGAGAACAACGCGCCCGCCCGCATTATTTCGAAAATTTGGGAGGGATGGACATGGCGCTCGACCGTTGGATCGCGCTTGTTTTGCTGGGTATTTGCCTGGTCTACGGCTACACGGCCTATTTCACGATGGACGACAATCTTGCCCCGTTCATGCGGCGCAATCCGATCTGGCCGTCCACTTTCCCCAAGGTTCTTGCCGTGCTCGGCGCGGTGGCCTCGCTGGTGATCCTGCTGGGGCTCGAGGGCCCGCAGAAGCCGCCCAAGGAGGGCGATATCGATTACCGCCGGCTTGGCGATTACAAGATTGGTCAGGCGGCTGCCCTTCTCGGGCTGATGGTGGCCTATGCGCTGCTGCTGCGTCCGGCCGGGTTCCTTCTCTCGACGAGCGGCTTCCTGATCCTCGGATCGGTCATCCTTGGCGAGCGGAACTGGCCGGTGATGATCGGTGTCTCGGCGGTGGCCGCGGGCTTTGTCTGGTATCTGGTGCAAGAGGTGCTCGGCATCTTCCTGCGCCCGCTGCCCATGTTCCTGGGGGCGTAAGAGATGCTTGAAGGACTGCTTATCGGCCTGCAAACGGCCTTTTCCATCCAGAACCTGCTGATGGTGATCGGGGGCTGCCTGATCGGAACGTTCATCGGCATGTTGCCGGGCCTCGGCCCGATGTCGATCATCGCGATCATGATCCCCGTGGCGATCTCGCTCGGCGACCCCTCGGCGGCGCTCATCCTACTGGCGGGCGTCTATTACGGCGCGATCTTCGGCGGCTCGACCTCGTCGATCCTGCTCAACGCGCCGGGGGTTGCGGGCACCGTGGCCACCAGTTTTGACGGCTATCCCATGGCCAAACAGGGCAAGGCGGGCAAGGCGCTGACCATTGCGGCCATCGCCTCCTTCTGTGGGGGAACCATTGGGGCGATCCTGCTCATGGTCTTTGCACCGGCCCTGTCCTCGGTCGCGCTGCTGTTCCACTCGGCGGAATACTTCGCGCTGATGGTGGTGGGCCTCTCGGCCATCGCGGCCTTCGCGGGCACGGGCCAGGTGGCCAAGGCGCTGATGATGACCATCCTCGGGCTGATCATGGCGACCGTCGGCGAGGGCGCTCTGTTCAACCTGCCGCGCTTCACCATGGGGCTGATGGACCTGCAATCGGGCTTTGGCTTCATCACCCTGGCCATGGCGATGTTCGCCCTGCCCGAAGCGCTGTTCCTGGTCATGAACCCGGTGCGCTCCGCCTCTGGTGGCGGTGATGACAGCGGCGAGATCAAGGATCTGCGCATCACCAAGGCCGAAGCGAAATCCATGGCCCCCGTGGTCGGACGGCAATCTGTGCAGGGCTTCTTCATCGGCGTGCTGCCGGGGGCGGGCGCGACCATCGCCTCCTTCCTCGGCTACGCGGTGGAGCGGAACATCGCGCCCAAGGAGGAGCAGGAGGAGTTCGGCAAAGGCTCGATCAAGGGCCTCGCCGCGCCCGAGACCGCGAACAACGCGGCCTGCACCGGATCCTTTGTGCCGCTTCTGACCCTGGGCATTCCCGGTTCGGGGACCACGGCGATCCTGCTCGGGGCCCTGATTGCCCTGAACGTCTCGCCGGGGCCGCGCCTGATGATCGATGCGCCCGAGATCTTCTGGGCGGTGATCATGTCGATGTTCATCGGCAACCTGATCCTGCTGGTGCTGAACCTGCCGCTGATCCCCTATATCGCCAAGATCCTGTCGGTTCCGCGTAACTTTCTGATCCCGTTCATTTTGTTCTTCACCCTGATGGGGGCCTATATCGGCCAGAACAACGCGACCGAACTGTTGCTGCTCGTGGGCTTCGGGATCTGCGCCACGATCCTGCGCTTTGCGGATTACCCGCTGGCACCCCTGCTGATCGGGTTCATTCTGGGCGGCATGCTGGAGGACAACTTCTCCCGCGCGATGCAGCTCTATGACGGGATCGGGTTCATCTGGGAGCGTCCGATGACCCTCGGCCTGCTGGTGATCGCGGGGCTTCTGATCATCCTGCCGAGCTACCGGGCGCGCCGCGCCCGGGCCCGGGCCGAAGGCGTAGCCGATGGCGACTGAGACCCAGGCCCCCGCGCCCCTGTCCGGGGTGCGGGTGCTTGATCTGACGAATGTTCTGGCCGGCCCCTATTGCTGCTATCAACTGGCACTGATGGGGGCCGAAGTCATCAAGGTCGAACGTCCCGGCAGCGGCGACCTCGCGCGTCAGCTCGGCGCGGACCCGGCGCGGAACGCCGCGCATATGGGGATCAGTTTTCTGGCCCAGAATGCGGGCAAATCCTCCATCACCCTCGATCTCAAGGCCCCGGCAGGCAAAGGGCTGCTCAAGCGGCTCGTGGCGGCGGCGGATGTTCTGGTCGAGAATTTTCGCCCCGGGGTGATGGACCGTCTCGGTCTCGGCTATGAGGTGTTGCGCGCGGCCAATCCCCGGCTGATCTATTGCGCGATCTCAGGCTTCGGGCAGGACGGGCCGCGCAAGAATGACCCGGCCTATGACCAGATCGTGCAGGGGGTGTCTGGCGCGATGTCGATTACCGGCGCTCCGGACACCGCGCCATACCGGGTGGGCTATCCGGTGGCCGATACCTGCGGCGGGATGACGGCGGCCTTTGCGGTGGCGGCCGCGCTCAATGCCCGGCCCCGGGGCGCGTTTCTCGACATCTCGATGACCGAAGCGCTGATTTCCAGCATGGGCTGGGTGGTGTCCAACCACCTGATCGGCGGTGTGCCGCCCGCGCCCCATGGCAATGAAAACACGACCTCGGCCCCGTCGGGGACGTTCGCGACCGCCGACAACCCGATCAACATCGCCGCCAATCGCGACACCCAGTGGGAAAGCCTCGCGCGTCTGCTCGGCCTGCCCGGCTTGATCGAGGACCCGGCCTATCGCACGCGCGAGGACCGCAAGGCCAATCGCGATGCCTTGCGCGCGGCGCTGGAGGCTGTGCTGAAAACCCGGCCCGCCGCCCATTGGGTCGCGGCGCTGAACGCCGAAGGGGTGCCCACGGGGCCCGTGCTCGGCGTGGCCGAGGCGCTGGAGGATCCGCAAGTACGGGACCGTGGCCTGATCGGGACCGTCCAGTTGGCCGGGGAAGATATCGCCTTGCCCGGCGCGCCGGTTCAGGTGAACGGCACCCGCCGGCAGCCTGCCGCACCGCCCCCGGCGCTGGGCGCGGATACGGACCGGGTGCTGCAGGATCTGGGCCTGAACCCGACGGAGATTTCCGCGCTGCGCGAGGAGGGCGTGATATGAGCGATGTCGCAGATTGGTGGTCCACGGCCATCATCGATATGGAGCCCGGGCGCATTCACCTGCGCGGTCAGCCGATCCAGGATCTGATAGGGTCGACCTCCTTCGCCGAGATGATCTGGCTGATGGTGCGGGGCGACCGGCCGGAGCCTGCCCAGGCGCGGCTCTTCGAGGCGGCGCTGGTCTCTGCGGTGGATCACGGACCGCAAGCGCCGTCGATTGCGGCGGCGCGCATGGCGGTCACCTGCGGGTTGCCCCTGAACAATGCGATGGCGACCGGGGTGAACATGCTCGGGGATGTCCATGGCGGCGCGGGTGAGCAGGCGGTGGAGATGTTCCATGCGCTGGCCGACAGGCCGCTCGGCCCCGCGCTGGATGCCTGGATCGCCGCGCGGGGCAAGATCATTCCCGGCTACGGGCACCGCTTTCACACGCCTGTCGATCCGCGCGCGCCGCGCCTGATGGCGCTGGTGCGCGAGGCGGTCGCTGCCGGGGCCTGCACGGGGCGCTTCCTCGCTCTCGGCGAGGCGGTGGAGGCCGAGCTCGCCGTGCGCAAGGGCCGCGCGATCCCGATGAACATCGATGGCGCAACGGCGGTGATCTATGCCGAGCTCGGCTTCGCACCGCCGCTGGCCCGCGGGCTCTTTTGCCTCTCGCGCTCGGTGGGTTTGCTGGCGCATTCCTGGGAACAGATGCAGCAGGGTGGCCGCAACAAGGGGCCGACCCCGCCCGCCTATCGCTGGACCTATACCGGCGAGTGAGCGCTCAGAGCGGGTTGAGCGCGGGCAGCGCCTCGGCCTTGCGTGTGCCCCGCCCTGCGGGATGCCTCGCATCGAAGGCGCGGGCCAGAGCGGCCCAGCGGGCTTTCGCATCGCGATCCGAAACCGCCCCCGACCCGTAGATTATCGCAGTGACCTGCGCCATCGCGGACTCGAAATCTGGCGACGGGTCCAGCGCCCCGTGCCGGGCCTCGAAGGCGGAGAGGCGCGCGAGGGTCTGTGCCAGATCCTGCGCCGCGATGGCGCGCTCAATATCCGCCCACATCTGCCGCGCCGACAGGGCCCGTGCCGCATGTCGTGCGGCCCACCAGTGCAGCACCCGTGCATGGCCAAAGCGCAGATAGCCGAACCCGACCGCGATCAGCCCCGCCGCGGCCAGCACCAGACGCAGGATGAGACCTCGATCCCAAGCGATGGGGGCCGCGGGCCCGGCCAGAACCTCGAAACTGGCCCCCTCCAACGTGATGGTTTCGACGCTGTTGGAGCTGGGATTGTACCATTCCAGCGTGATTTCCGGCAGCTCCGCTGGCCCCTCCGATAGGGCGATGTAACTGGCCTCCTCCTGCCGCGTGCCGGACAGAACACCCCGGTCCATGCTTTCGGTCAGCACGGCGTCCTTGGGATAGGCCCGCAGCTCGCTCTCGTCGGGCAGGCGCAGCAAGGGCGGCACAAAGAGCGGCGCGGTTCCGGTGATCTTGGCGCTGAGGCTCCGGGTCACGGCATCACCCACGGCGATGTCGCCCTCCGGCAGCACGATCTCCTGCGTTACGGTCAGCCCCTTGGCGATCACCAGCGGGTCAAGCCCCTCGGCCCCCTCGGGCACCAACCCGGTCAGGGTGAAGGGCTCGGTCGCGACCGTGGTCGTGATGTCCTCGGTGCCCGTCCCGCGATAGGTGATGCTGACCTGCTGAGCCGGGATCTCGAAGGGCCCGGCCACCATCGGATAGAGCGTATAGCTGCGGGTGACGCCGGACCATGTTTCGCCATCCACAGACTTGCTGGTCGGGCTGGTCGCGCGGCCATTCAGGCGCACCAGCAGGTTCGGCGTCTCGAAACTCGGCAGGCTGGGCGGGTTCGGCATGAAGCTCGGGACCAGGACCGTCAGCCGCAGGATGACAGGCTGCCCCACGGCGACGCTCTCTTCGGCGAGGCTGAGCTCGACCACCGGCTCCTGCGCCTGCGCGGGCCCGAAGGCGCAGATCAGCGTCGCAAGAAGGGTGATGAGGCGGTTCATTCCGCATCCCCCGCTGCCGCTTCGAGCTTGAACCGCGTGGCGAGGAAATCGCCCACATTGGTATCGACCGTGCGCATCCATTGCTCGGCGCTTTCCAGTCCCAGCCCGTCCTGATCGGGCATGATCTGGGTCTGCTCGCCCAGTCCGCTTTCGTTGTCCATGACCACCTCATCGGCGCCGATCCCGGCCTCTTCGCCGGTATCCGACTGGGCCTGAGTGCTTTCGACAAAGGCGACGATCGCCTGTGCGACGACCAGATTGCGCTCTGCCTCCGGGTAGTCCGGGCGCAGTTCGAGCGCGCGCTCAAAGGCGCGCACGCCCGGGCGATACTGGCGGTTGCGCAACCGTGCCATGCCTTCGCCAAAGGCGGCCTCGGCCCCGTCGAGGGCTGCATAGGCCTCTGCCGCGGCCTCGTATTGCCCGGCCCGGAAGAGAGAGAGGGCACGCCACATCGGATCAGAGAACAGCTCGGCCGCTGCGCCGAACTGATTGGCATCATAGGCGCGCTGGCCCTGCTGATCCGGGGTCCAGAAGAGGTCTGCGAGCCCCTCTGCCCGGGCCTGCGGCGCGGCCGTAAGGCCAAACAGCACCACGGCCACGGCCGCCCATGGCATGGTCCAGCCCCGGCGGAACGACATCAGCAGCAAGAGGGCCGCAGGCCATGCCAGCCACCAGCCGCGATCCTCCCACACTTGCGAGTCGTCCTCGGCCAGCGCGGCCTGATAGGCCGAGGTGAGGTGACGCTCGATCTGGTCCAGATCCCCGTCATCGGGGGTCATCCGGACGATCCGGGCGTTCTCGATGCCGTCGAGCTGCGGCAGGGCGATGTCGGGGGGGGCGACCACATAAACGACCAGCGGGCCCCGCTCCGCCGTGTTCAGCTCCGCCACGGCCTGCGGCGACAGGTCATCGAGGATGAACAGGATCGCTCCCGGTGTTTCCGCCCGGTCCATCTCGGCCTGCGCGCGCGCAAGTGCGGCGGCAGGGGCGTCGCCCTCGACCGGCATGACCTTGGCGCTGAGCCCATCGAGGAAGCTGCCCAGAATGCCGGGATCCGTCGTCAGGGGCACTACGCGGTGGGCGGTGCCCGCATAGGCGATCAAGGCGGTTTCCGCGCCCGCGCGCCGGTTCACGAGATCGCGGATCTTGAAGGTCGCCCGCTCGAGCCGTGATGGCGCGACATCGCCTTCCTCCATGGACGGGGTCACTTTCAACGCAACCACCATCGGGGCGGTCTCCGCCTGAAACGGGTCCGGCAGGCGGGTCCAGCTTGGCCCGGCCACCGCAAGCGTCAGCAGGGCCAGAACGGCCATGACCCCGTCCACGGGATAGAGCCGCCGCCGATCCGCGCCGCCCACGGTCAAGGCGTTGGCCAGATGCGGGGCAAGTCCGGACAAAGCAGCAGGCGAGGCCGTGCGTTTCGGACGGATCCGCCACCAGAGCACTGCCAGCACGGGCAGGACCAGCAAGGCCCAGGGGCGCAGCAGGTGAAAGGCCTCCAGCGTGTTCATGCCGCCGCCTTCTGGCCCCGGGCCAGATGGAGATACGCGCTGGTCAGAACGCCGATCAGGAGCGCTAAAGCGAAGGGGATGTGACTGATGGGTTCGCGGGGCTGATAGGTTGCGCTGTCGGTCACGCGCGGGTTGAGCGTGTCAATCTCCGCATAGATCTCGGCCAGCCCTTCCACATCGGTGGCGTAGTAGAACGCACCTCCGCCCCTCCGGGCGATGTCCTCGAGCGTGGCAGGGTCGAGACGCTCCTCGCCGCTGCCATCGGGGTTGCCCACGCCGATCGTATAGATCGTGATCTGCGCATCGGCGGCGATTTCCGCGGCGTTGATCGGGCTCATGGCGCTGGCCGTATCGGCGCCGTCGCTGAGCAGGATCAGCAGCCGTTCCTCGATCTCGCTGTCCTCGAAGGCGCGGATCGCGAGCCCGATTGCATCGCCGATCGCCGTATTCGGTCCGGCCATCCCGGTTTGCGTCTGCTCCAGCAGCTCGGCGACGCTGTCCAGATCCTCGGTGAAGGGCACCTGAACATAGGCATTCGCGCCGAACACGATCAGGGCAATGCGGTCACCCTCGCGCTCGGCAACAAAGGCGCGCACCACGTCCTTGACCGCCTGCAGGCGCTGGACCCGGTCCCCCTCCGGGGTTTCCATGTCCCGGTCATCCATCGACCCCGAGATATCCACGGCGAGGATCAGGTCCCGCGCGGCATTCGTCACCGTAATCGGATCGCCGAGACGTTCGGGACGCGCAAGGCCCACGACAATCAATATCCAGCACAAGGTCGTCGCCAGCACCTGCAGTCGGGAGCGGGCCAGAACCCGCGCGCCATCGGCAGCCCTCACGCCGGTTGCGGCCGTCACGCTCCGAAAAAAGGGAATGCGCAGGGCGGCCGTACGCTCGCGATGGGGCGGGACGAGCCACCAGACGAGGAGCGGCAGCGGCAGCATTAGCAGGATCCAGGGGGTGGCGAAGGCGATGCTCATGATGCGGCTCCTTCGGCGGGGCCGAGGGGGCGATGCGTCTCGATCCACCGTTTTGCCAGCGCGGCCAGATCGGTCGAGGGCGGTTGCGCGGCATAGGGCCCGGCGAGCAGGACCTCCGCCAGCGGAGACTGCGCGAGGCCTAGACCCGGCGCGGTCCGGTCGAGAAATGCAACCCAATCCGTCCCGTGCAGCCCGGCGACCGCGTCGCGCGGAAAGGCGGCGAGTGCGGTGCGCCGCAACACGGTGGAAATCGCCGCCGGGTCCGATCCTGCTGCGCTGAGCGCGGCAAGCCCGGCGCGGCGATAGGCATTGGCCGCGTGGCGCCGCCGCACGTACATACCCGCGAAGACCAACCCGCCCAGCAGGGCAAGCCCGAGCACCGCCCAGGCCGGGGTTTGGGGCATCATCGAGATCGCGGGCGGCGGCGTGATCGGCGCCAAAGCGTCGAAGAGTTCCGGCAGGCTCAGGCCGTCGAGCGCGTCGGGGGTTGGCGTGTCGCTCATGTCCGCATCTCCCGCGCGCCCATCAGGCGCAGGAGCTGGGGCAGGGTGTCCTCCGCCGCGCTCAGGGGCAGGACCGGAATGCCGGTCCGGGTGCAAAAGGCGGTCATCGCCGCCAGCCGTGCGGTCGCAAAGCTGCGCAGCGCGGCGCGGGTCTCGCCGGACCGGGTGTCGATCTGCGCTTGCAAGCCGCCATCGGAGACGACGAGCTGCGCGGTCTCTGGCAGCGTCTCGAGCACCGGGTCCGAGACGGTCACAAGGATCACGTCGTTGCGGCGCGCCATCCGCGACAGGCTCTTTTCCGTGTCCTCATCCCAGGCGTCGAAATCGCTGAAGACCATCACCAAACCGCCGGACCGCACGATCCGTTCCGTGGCGCGCAAGGGGGTGTTCAGGGCGATGCGGGTCTCGGCCTGTCGGCCCGCATGCAGGGCCATGTTGGCCTGGGCAACCGATCCGAGGAACCGGTGCAAGGCGCGCGGGCTGGCTTTCGGGCGATGCTCGATCACGGCGTCATCGGTGAAGACAATACCGCCCACCCGGTCGCCCTGCGCCCGGATCCGGTGCGCGGCGATGGCGGCGGCCTCGGCGGCGGTGACCGATTTCATGTTGCGCACGCTGCCGAAGAACATGGACATCCGTTGATCCACCACCAGCATCGCGGCCCGGTCCCGTTCCTCGGTATAGACCCGGATATAGGGGCTCGCCGTGCGGGCGGTGACCTTCCAGTCGATGGTGCGGATGTCATCGCCCGGCATGTAATGGCGCAGTTCCTCGAAATTCAGGCCGCGCCCCTTCAGCTTGGAGGCATGGCGTCCGTTCAGGATCGAGCGCACGGGCTGGCGAGGCAGAAAGCTCAGGGGCCGCGCCTGTCTCTGCAACCCCTGCAGATGGGGCAGATCAACGGCAATCCTTGGATCAGAGGGCGGGGCCATGGGACGGACCTAGGGCAGGGCCACGAGATCGAGCAGGCGGTCGATCACCTGATCGGGTGTCACCCCCTCGCCCTGCGCCTCGTAGCTGAGGGTCAGCCGGTGACGCAGCACGTCATGGGCGATCGCGCGAATATCGGTGGGATCCACAAAGTCGCGCCCGGACAGCCAGGCATGGGTGCGCCCGCATTTGTCGAGGCCCAGCGAGGCGCGCGGGCTCGACCCGATCTCGATCCAGCGGGCCAGATCCGGATCCAGCGCGGCCGGCGTGCGGGTGCCGTAGACCAGATCGGCCATGTAGCGGCCCATCGCATCCGAGACATGGATCCCGGCGATCTCGGCGCGGGCGGCGAAAATCACATCCTGCGGGATCCGGGGCGGGGGCGCGGTGGGCGCGTCCCCGGCTGCATTGTCTTCGCCGCGAACGAGCGCGATGACCAGCGTCTCTTCCTCGACCGTGGGATAGCCGACCTGCACATGCATCAGGAAGCGGTCCATCTGGGCCTCGGGCAGGGGATAGGTGCCCTCCTGTTCCACGGGGTTCTGCGTGGCCATGACGATGAACAGCGGCGGCATCTTGTGGGTGGTGCCCGCGACGGTGACCTGACGTTCTTCCATCGCTTCGAGCAGGGCGGCCTGCACCTTGGCCGGGGCGCGATTGATCTCGTCGGCCAGCACGATATTGGCAAAAATCGGCCCCGGTTCGAACTTGAACGCCGAGCCGGTCTCGGTCTGATGGTACACCTCGGTGCCCGTGACATCCGACGGCAGCAGGTCCGGCGTGAACTGGATCCGCCCGAACTCGGCCTCGATATTCTTGGCCATCGCCTTGACCGCCCGGGTCTTGGCAAGCCCCGGCAGCCCTTCGATCAGCAAGTTGCCATTGGCCAGAAGCCCGATCACCAGCCGGTCGATCACATCGCGCTGGCCGATGATGGACTGGCCCATGGCGGTGCGCAGGGTGTCGATATGCTCTCGGGGGGTCATGGTCGGTCTCTCTTGCTCAGGGCAGGGCTGCGATCAGGGGGGAGCCCACCGCGCCCGAGGGCAGTTTCGTGCCCAGATAGGTCGCGATGGTGACGGCCAGATCCGTTGTGCTGACCGGATCGGCGACGCGGGCCGCGGGAATGCCGGGACCCGACAGGATGATCGGCACATGGGTGTCATAGGTCCAGGGCGAGCCATGGGCAGAGGCCACATGCAGCCCATCGAAATCGGCAATGAACCAGTGGGGCTCGAAGACGATATAGATGTCGCCGGACCGGTCAGGGTGGAAATTGGCGCGCACCGCATCGGTAATCTTGCCGGGCGCGACCCGGCCCGCGCGCAGCTCCGTGCTCGGGATGGCATGGGCGATCCCCGGCAGGGCGTCCAGTTCCGCCGCCACGGCGCGCGACACCTCGGCAAGGTCCAGCCCGCGCGCGGCGATCACCTCTTGATCCAGGTAGAGATAGGGGTTCGAGAAGTTCCGGATCAGGGCCGTGCTGTCCCCGAAATCCTCGGTCAGGCGGACAAAGCCGGGTTCCGTATCCACCCGCTCGAAATCGAAGGTCCCGGCCTGAATGCCAAGCGTCGCGAGGTAATCCGGATGCTCCGGCGCGCCGTGATCCGCCGACAGCACGACGAGGGTCTGGTCGAGCCCGATCTCGGCATCGAGAAAGCTCAGGAAGTCGGCGAGCACCCGGTCGAGACGATGCAGGTTGTCTTCGGCCTCCAGCGAGGAGGGGCCAAAGAGATGCCCCACGTAATCTGTCGAGGAAAAGCTCACGGCGAGGTAGTCGGGCACCGCGTCCTGCCCGAGGCCCTCGGCGGTGATCAGCGTCTTGGCGAAATCCGCCGTGATCGCGTCGCCAGCCGGGCTCAGGGTCAGACGGGTGGTGAAGTACTTGTCGTCCCGTGCGCCCCAGTCATGGGGGAAGGTGATGCCGAAGCCGGGGAAATCGGTCTCCCATGGCTGGGCGTCGCGCGCGCCGAACATGTAGCTGTCGGGATCCGCGCGCAAGGTCCAGCTTTGCCCGGCATAGCTGTCGATTAGGCCTTCTGCCTGCCACGCGTCCATCCAGTCGGGATAGCTGTCGCGATAGAAGGTGCTCGTGACGAACCGCCCCTCGGATTTCGAGAACCAATAGGCCTGACCTGCGTGACCCGCCATGGAGATCGCGCCGCGATCCTTGACCGAGACCCCGAAAATCCTGGAGGCGGGGCCGAAATGCAGGGCAATCTCATCGGCAATGGTGGAGCTCAGCAGGGCACGGGGGGACCGGCCATCCGTGGTCGCCGCCCGTTGGGTGGGGTCGATCTCGGCATCGGCATCCACGCCCGCGGCGCCCACCAGCGGGTAATCCGGGTCCTGCACATTGTAGAATTGCGCGCCCGAAACCCGGTCAAACCAGAGATTTGCGACCATGCCATGGATCGCGGGCGTGGTTCCCGTGGCCAGTGTGGCATGGCCCACGATCGTTTCGGTGTTGGCATGGGGGTGATGGGCGTTGGTATAGACCGTCCCGCTATCGATCAGTCGGCGAAAGCCATCGGTCCCCAGCCCGCCCCCGAACCGGTCGATCAGATCCGCGCGCAGCTGATCGACCGTGATCTGAACCACCAGCTTGGGGCGCTCCTGCGCGCTGGCCGCGACGGGCATGACCGCGCAGAGCGCGATCCCCAGCACGGGGCTCAGACGGCTGTATCCGGTGCGGTGGCGGTCCTTGATCCACATGCGGGCCTCCACACGCTCAGTTCGGGAAGATGGTTTTCCAGTCTTCGGCCATGTCGATGATGACCCAGCCGCGGTCCGGTCCCTCGTCGAGACCCCGGTTCAGAACGCCGATATGGCCTTCGCGGTCATAGGCAAACTCGCGCGCGCCATCCGTGTGATGCAGCAGCAGGCCAAAGCTCGGGCCGTCCCCGCCGGTGGTGTATTCGAGCATGGCGAAGTCGCCATCGGAGTTCCCGGAGGCAAAGATCGGGCGTTTGCCGATACGGCTGTCGATCCCGACGGGCTTGCCTTCCTTGTCATCGATGAAGTCGATGCCGGCCAGCTTCATGACCTTGCCATCCCGGTACTCGGTTGGGCCCGCGCTGCCGACCACCTGTTCGGGGGGAATGCCATAGGCCTCTTCTGCAAAGGCACGCACGAAATGCACGCCGCCGCCCGAGACGATCCAGGTCTGGAACCCCTCGTCGCGCAGGTAGCTCAGCAGCTCAAGCATGGGCTGATAGATCATCGCGTCATACCGCATGTCGGTGCTCGGATGCCGCGCCGTGTCGAGCCAGGCCAGCACATCTGCCTGAAAGTCCTCGACCGAGATGTCGGCATGGCTGACCGCGAGCACTTCGAGCAGGGCCTCGACCCCGCCTGCAGAAAGGGTGTCGATGTCCCCCTCTGCAGCGGCCTTGAGGGCATCGGTGCTGAGGATCGACGGGTCGGCTTCGGCGCGCTCGCGCAGGCGGTCCAGCGCATAGATCAGCTGAAAATAGACCGGCTGTTCAGCCCAGAGGTTGCCGTCATTGTCGAAGGTCGCGATCCGGTCGGCCGGGGTGACGTAATCGGGCGATGCAGGGTCCGTCACACTGTCCACGAAGGCGATGATCGCGCTCTTTGTCTCGGTGTCATTCCAGGAAGGCAGCGGGTCGGCAAAGGCCGTCCCGGCCAGGGCAAGACATCCGGCGAAAACAGTCCGAAAAAACATGGCAGCAGATCCTGTCTTAGGGGGGCTGAGAAAATGGGGGGAAGGATCGCCCCCCTGCCACGGGTGAGGGCAGAGGGGCGATCGGTTGGCTATGCGGGGGGCGCTTACTGGGCGCCGCCCGGATCCGAGAGCTTCTCCATGACCTTTTCGAGGCTGAAGGACGCCGCCTTCTGCCGCGGCGGGTATTCCGCAAAGGTCGACAGGAACTGACCCACATAGGCCTGTGCAGGCACGAGCAGGTAAACGCGGTCGATCAGCCAGTCGTAATAGGTGTTCGACGTCCGGTAGGCCCGCTCATAGGGGTCACGGCGCAGGTTGGTGATCAGCGGCACACGCAGCTCGGTGAGCGGCTCGGCCCAGGCCCGCAAGGTGCCCCAGACTTCCTGCTCGAGGAAGGTGATCTTCCAGTCGCCATAGCGCAGCGCCGCGAGGTCGCCGTCATCGGTGAAGTAGAAGATCTCGTTGCGCGGGCTCTCGTCGGTTTCCCCCGTCAGCATCGGCAGGATGTTGTAGCCATCCAGATGCACGCGGTAGTCACGACCGCCGCCGACCTCGGCCACGGTGATGCCGTCGAGCAGGTCTTCCTTGACCGTTTCATTCCCGGCCATGGCGAGGAAGGTCGGCAACCAGTCCATATGGTGGACGATCTCGTTGCTGATCGAACCCGGCTCGATATTGCCCGGCCAGCGCACCATGGCAGGCACGCGCCAGCCACCTTCCCACTGGGTGTTCTTCTCGCCCCAGAACGGGGTCATGGCCGCATCGGGCCAGGTGTTCATGTGGGGGCCGTTATCGGTGGAATAGAAAACGAAGGTGTTGTCTTCGATCCCAAGCTCCTCGAGCTTGTCGAGGAACATGCCGATATGCATGTCGTGCTCGATCATGCCCGCCGTGTACTCGTCCACGGTCTTGCCGATCTGGTCGTTCGCCATCTGCTGGCGCTCATCGCTCACATGGGTCCGGAAGTGCATCCGGGTCCCGGACCACCACAGGAACCACGGGGTGCCCGCAGCCTCTTGCCGGTCGATGAAGTCGAGCGCGGCGGCGACGGTTTCGTCGTCGATGGTTTCCATGCGCTTCTTGGTCAGTGGACCGGTGTCTTCGATGGTGCCGTCAGCCGAGGACTTGATCACACCGCGCGGGCCAAAGGTTTCGCGGAAGGTCCGCCCGTCGGGCATGACCAGATCCCCGGGATAATCCGCGTTCTCGGGCTCTTCCTCGGCGTTCAGGTGGTAGAGGTTGCCGAGAAACTCATCGAACCCGTGGTTGGTCGGCAGCATCTCGTCCCGGTCGCCCAGGTGGTTCTTGCCGAACTGGCCGGTGGCATAGCCTTGCGCCTTGAGAAGGCCCGCGATGGTCGGATCCTCGATTCTCATGCCTTCTTCGGCACCGGGCAGACCGACCTTGGACAGGCCCGTGCGGAACACCGACTGACCCATGATGAAGGACGACCGGCCCGCGGTGCAGGACTGCTCGCCGTAATAGTCGGTGAAGATCATGCCTTCATCGGCGATCCGGTCGATATTCGGCGTCTGGTAGCCCATCAGACCCATCGTGTAGGCCGAGATATTGGACTGACCGACATCATCTCCCCAGATGACGAGGATATTGGGCTTGTCCGCATCCTGGGCATTGGCGATGCCCGCGGTCAGCGCCAAAAGGGCCACCCCGAGGGTCAGCTCCTTCCGGGTCCTGTTCCGTGTCATGGTGCATGTCTCCTTGTTATATCGATTTGTTGTTTTTGGTGTGAGTGGGGCCCGCATGGAGCCATAACCGACCGATGCCGGTCAAGCCTGAGGCGGAAAAGCGTTGCATCGCGCCCGAGCCTGCGGGGCCGGACACATCTCGTGCGCAGGGCCGCACACGCCCTATCTTTATGAAAAATATAGAGGATTGGACGCATATTCTCGTGCTGTGTTGGCATTGTGGCCCGGGGCGCTCCGTACTACGCTCTGACCGAGTCTATGCATCTGCCTCCGATCACGCTTTCTATCATTTGACAGGTTGTTTCAGGTTTTTTGTCGTATAGGGGCGTAAAATGACGATGGAACCAGAGATCCTCCGCCGCCATGGCTGGCTGTCCGGGCGTACGCCCGAGATGCAGGCGCGCATCCTCGAGGGGGGGCGGCTGCGCAGCTTCGCGCCCGGTGAAACCGTGTACCGGGTCGGGGACACGTCCGAGGGGCTCTACGGTCTTGCCCGGGGCAATGTGACGATCGCAATCCCCAATACCATCGGCAGCGAGCACACGATCTATCAGGCCACGCCCGGCTTCTGGATCGGCGATCTGGCGCTCTTTTCCAAGCAACGCCGTCTTGTCACCGTGCTCGCAGTGTCTGAGGTTGAGGTCTACTTCATCCCGCAGCCCAAGCTGGCTGCCCTTGTGCGCGATGAGCCGGGGATGTTGCGCGAGTTCTATGCGCTGAGCCATGTGAACATGGAGCTGCAGCTCAACATTCTGGCGAACCTGTCCATCCCGAACTCGGAAAAACGCATTGCCGCCTTCCTGCTGTATTCCAATTCGGTGCAGGCCGAGCCTGGCGCGTGGCTCGAGACGCCGCAGGATCGTCTGGCCACGATGACGGCCCTGTCCCTGCCCACCGTGCAGCGGCTGGTCAAGCGGCTGGCCAGTCTCGGGTTGATCGAGATCGGCTATGGCCGGATCCGGGTGCAGGATGCCGAGGCTCTGGCACGGCACGCGGCGGAATGAGCGGGACCGCTCGCATCACGCGCCGCCCGCTGCGCTGGGTCTTCGCACTGGGTCTGAGCGCGGTCTGCGCGGCCCTGCCCGCAGCGGCTCAGGATCCGCGGACGCCGGCCTATATCGGGTCCGAGAGCTGTACCGAGTGTCACACGGAGGAGGCCGAGGCCTGGACCGGGTCGCACCACGCGCTGGCCTGGACCCCGCCCGATGCGACCCATGTGCTGGGCGATTTCGACAATGCGGAGTTTCTGCACAAGGGCGTGCGGACGCGGTTCACCACCGAAGACGGCCGCTACTACATCACCTCCGATGGGCCGGACGGGCAAATGACAAGGTACCCGGTCCACTCGGTTGCCGGCGTTGCGCCGCTCCAGCAATACCTGATCGAGACGGAGCCGGGCAAAATCCAGTCCTTCGACGTGGTGTGGGACGTGGATCAGGCGCGCTGGTATCACCTCTATCCGGATCAGGACCTGCCCTATTCGGATGGGCTGCACTGGACCGGGCCTTACAAGAACTGGGCCGCGCGCTGCGCCGAATGCCACGCCACGGGCTATGACAAGGGCTATGACCCCCGCAGCCGCAGCTATGCCAGCCGTCAGGCCGAGATCGGGGTCGGATGCGAGGCCTGTCACGGTCCGGGCGAGGCGCATCGGGACTGGGCCCTGCCGGGGGGCAGCTACGATCCGGGGCTCTGGCGCTCGGTGGGGGCGACCGGCCTGACCATGGATTTCACCGCCGGGGCCGAGGCCGAGATCCAGCAATGCGCCAGCTGCCACTCCCGACGCGAACCTTTCGAGGCGGGCAATCCGCTGCCCGGGACGGCCTTTCACGATGCCTATCGGCTGACCCTGTTGCGGGATGGCACCTACCATCCGGACGGGCAGATCCTCGACGAGGTCTATGTCTATGGCTCGTTCCTGCAATCCAAGATGTATGCCAAGGGCGTGGCCTGCACCGATTGCCACAATCCGCATACGGCGCAGGTGATCTCGGACACGAACACGGTCTGCACCCAGTGCCACTCGACCGCCGGAAATCCCGATTTTCCGAGCCTGCCGCTGGCCGACTATGATACCCCCGCGCACCACTTCCACGAGATCGGCAGCGAAGGTGCGCAGTGCAAAAGCTGCCATATGATCGAACGCGACTATATGGGCATCGACGGGCGGCGCGATCACTCCTTCCGGGTGCCGCGCCCGGATCTGACGGTGCGGACCGGCGCGCCCAATGCCTGCAATGACTGCCACACGGATCGCAGCGCCGAGGAGATGGCCGAAATCCTGCAGGCCCGTTTCCCCGATAGCCGCCATCGCGGCCCGCATTTCGCCGATGTCTTTGCCCGCGCCCGGATCGCACCCCAGAGCACGGCGGAGAATATCGTCGCCCTGACCGAATATCTGGAGCTGCCGGGAATCGTGCGCGCCACGGCGTTGGAGCTTCTGCATCCGATCGCGACGCCGGATCTGGCCAGCCGGATGATGCCGCTTCTGTCGGACCCGGATCCGCTGGTCCGGGCGGCGGCGATCCCGGTGCAACGGGCCGCGCCCAATACCGAGCGCGCCCCGCGCCTTGCTCCGTTGCTGGCGGATCCTGCGCGCAGCGTGCGCATGGCCGCCGCGCGGGAGTTTCTGAACATGAACCTCGCGCGTCTGCCCAACCGTGTGAACGCGGATCTGGGGCGGGCGATGTCCGATTGGCAGGCCTCGCTGATTGCGCGGGCGGATTACCCCGAGACCCAGATCGTGCTGGCCGGGATCGGCCTGACCTCGCGCAACATGCAGGCCGCGCTGATGGCCTTTACCGAAGCGGTGACCATGGATCCGCAACTGGAACAGGGTTGGACCATGATCGTCCGGATCCACGCCGCGCTGGGCAATGCGGATGCGGCCAAGGCCGCTGCGGAGGATGCAATCGCGGCCAATCCCGACAGCGTCCCGCTCAAGGTTCTGCGCGGCGAGCTGGGCCCGTAGCGCAGCATACGCGCCGCGCCCGGCCCTCGCATCCGAGCACCGGGCGGGGCTCCCGAGCCTCTTAGCTGCCCGGCGTATTCCGGACAAAGCTGCTGCCGCGCTCGGCGGTCGCGGTGAAGCTCATGCCGGTCACCTCCCACCCGCGCGCGCCCCGGCGCAGGTCGTGGGTGTAACTGCCCCAAACCTCCCACAGGGCCTCGCCCCCGTTTTCCGGCGCAAGCCCGCGCTCCATCCGGTTCCAGGCATAGCCATGGCTGTAGACGGTGGCAGTATCGGCGCTGGAAAAGCTGACCTGATGGTTGCCGCGCAGGTGGAAGCTTTCTTTCTCGGCGGTGAGGTTCCCAGCCCAGCCCGCGATCAACGCATCCGCCGGGATCGTTGCCGGGTCTCCGCCGGTCAGGCTGGTGAAATCCACGTGGATCGTCTCGGCAAAGTAGCTGCGCGCGGTCTCCCAGTCCTTGCGGTCCACGGCGATGTCGATGGCATTGGTGATGCGGATGATCTCGGCCTGATCCACGAGCTGTGCGAGGCTGGTGGCAGGCATCTGCGGGCTCTCGGCCTGTGCGGCCATGGGGGCGAGCGCGATGAGCAGGGCGGCGAGGGGGGAAAGGCGGGTCATGGAACGTCTCCTGTGATGAGGTTGGGGAAGCGGGGGGCCAGGCAACGGCCCCGCCGGGATCAGAGATCGGCGTCCGAGGTCTGGGCGAAATGGGCGGCCATGGTGTCGGCGGCGCGGCGCACATCCTCGGGATTGTCGTAGAAATCGAACTGCGTGACCTCTTCGAGCATCTGCAGCGTGGCCGGACCACCGAACCCGTCGAGAAAGCGGCGCAGACCTTGCGGGATCGCGGCGGCCTCGGAATGCACCACGGCCAGCGGCTGGGTCAGCCGGTCGGGATTGTCAGCCGGGTGATAGGTCAGCCAGCCCTCCCAGCCCGCATTGTTCCAGCGATTGTCATAGGCCGGGATCGCGCCGCGCTCGGGCTCGTGGTAATAACCGCCGATAGGCATGAGCACGCCCTCGGCCCCTTCGGGACCTGCGGCGGGGATCACCTCGCCGCCCGCGGCAACGGCTGCGCGGCCCAGGGCGATCAGGCCCGCGACCCCCTCGGACCCACCATAGACCGCCTCGACGATCTCGGCATCCTGCAACCAGGGCGCGACAAGACCGATCCGCTGAACCCCCGCATTCCCGGCTACGGCGTCGATCATGTAGCCCGCCGAGGCGCAGATCCCGAGACCGTTGATCCGGGTGGCATCGACCTCGGGCAGGGTCGCGACCACCTCGAAGGCCGCGCGGATATCCGATGTCTTGGCGTCCGGGCTCTCGACGAAGCGCTGGGCATCCGGCAGATCGCCCGACTTGCCCCAGCCGCGGAAATCGAAGGTGAAGGCGGCAAAGCCCCGGGCGACCATCGCTTCGGCATAGACGCGGGGCATCTGCTCCTCGACGCTGGTCCAGGCGCCGGTCACGACCACCGCAGGCAGGGCCGTGCCGTCATGGCCCTCGGGCAGGTAGAGTGTGCCCGACAGGATCGCGCCTTCGTTCTCGAAGCTCACGCTGCGGGTCTCGACCTGCGCCAGCGCGGCGGTGGAGGCCAGAAGGGCGGCGGCGGTGGTCAGGGTGAACTGGGTCATCTGTATCTCTCCTCTGTCTGGGCGGTGCGCCCGATGAGGACAGATCTACGGTGTCGGGCCGCTCGGTTCTTGGAGCGCCCTCCGGCGTTTTTGAACAATCCTGCTTTTTTGCATCGCGCGGGTGTCAGGCGGTCTGGGTCCGCCGGTATCGCCGGGGCGTCTCGCCCGTCACCTGCTTGAAGCTGCGCGAGAAATGCGCCTGATCGGCGAAGCCGCAGGCCAGGGCGATCTCGCCAAGCGACAGTGCGGGGTCCGTCATCATCTCCATGGCCTGCTCGATCCGGTAGGCCATGACATATTGCATCGGCGTGCTGCCCAGCGTCTCCTTGAAGAGACGGCTGAAATGAGAGGGGCTCATCCCTGCCTCGGTGGCCAGCGCCTCGACGCTGATGGTCTGGTCGAGCCGGGCGCGGATATAGGCCAGCACCCGACGGTAATGCGCCGAGGTGAAGCCGGTGCTGCGGCGGACGGGCTCGGGCCGCTCCTGTCCGTAGCGCTGCAGGAGCTTGACGAGAAACACCCGGCTCATGGCCTCGAACATCACGCCGGAGGTGACATCGCCCGTCTCCAGCGCGTCGCGCAGCATCACTCCCGCCGTGCAGAGATCGGGATCGGTAAACAGGGGCAGATCGCGAAATTGCTGCGGATCGAGCAGCAGCCCCATCTCGCGCTGGGCGAATTGCGCCACCCGCTCCGGGTCCAGCGTCACCACGATCACATCCGAGGTCGCGAACCAGCGCCAGCCCGACCGCATCCCCGCCGGGGTCACGATGATATCGTCCTTGCGGAAGATGAAATCATGCATCTCGCCGTCGCGGCGGTTTTGCACTCGGTGCGGTTCCGTCTGCAGGTTCAGCAAGACGTGATGCTCGGCAAAGACATCCTCTGGCATGCTGTCCGGCGCGGCCTGAAAGTAGCGCAGAGACATGAGTGCGGCGGCCGAGACATGCTCGGACGCATCGCTGTTGAGCAGCGGCAGCGACGGATAGATCTCGGCATAGCGGCGCGGCATCTGCGTCCTCCTTTCCCTGCCCGATCTAGGGCGGGGTGTCGCCGGTCCCAGTGTCGGCGCGATCAGGCGCAGCCCGGGGGCGGACCTGCAGCCCGCTCCACCGCGATCAGCCGGTCGAGATTGCGCGCGCTGATCTCGCCCTGCACCAATGTGCGCCCGACCACCAGCGCCGGTGTCCCCACCATCCCGAACAGTTGCGCCAGCGCGCGGCTATCGGTCAGGGCGGCATCGATCGCCGGGCTCTGCATATCCGTCAGCAGGCGTTCGGCATCGAGGTTGAGGTCCTGCGACAGCGCGCGCAGATAGGCCTCGGTCGGCTGAAAGGCCGCCCGGATCAGCCGGGCATGGGTCTCGGCATAGCGGCCCTGCTGCGCGGCGGCGAGGGCGGCCCGCGCCCCATCGGTCGAGGCCGGTCCAAGGATCGGCAGCTCATGCCATTTCACCCGGAGGGCACCGCCGGAGGCCGCCTCCAACGCGTTCAGGCGCGGGGTCAGGACCCGGCAGAACGGGCAGGCATAATCGCTGAACGAGGCGATGGGCACCACGCCGTCGGGCACCCGGTCCAGCCCGAACAAGGCCTCGCAGAGCCGCCCGTCCAACTGGTCCGGCGCGACCTCAAGGACCTGCGCGGGTTCCAGCCCGACCAGCGGATCGAGGCCCTGGCTCACGCTGCTCAGGGGCAGGGCGCGGAACCCAGCGGGGGCGTCCAGCGCCTGCGCCTCCGGCAGCGGGGTCAGCAGGTCGCGCAGGGCCGGGCCGCCATAGCGCAAGGCGGAGTAGCCACCGGCCAGCACCACGGCCCCGCCGATGAATTGTCGTCTCGTGGTCATGGCGGCTCCTCGGCTCGGTTGCGCGCAGGGTGCCCCGGCGCGGGTTAACGTCAAGCCAAAGCTTCGTGATCGCGGTCAGCCCGTGCCAACATTGGGCGCGAGGCCAAGGGCGATCCCATAGGCGACAAAGCACAGCGCGAGCGCCCGGCGCACCCAGACATTCAGGATCGCACCCAATGCCAGCTTGCCTAGACCCACGCCCAGCAGCGTGTAGCCGCAATAGGACAGCGCGGTAAGGCTGAGCGCCGTGGGAACGATCACGCTCATCTGCGACAGGATCGGCACGTCGGGCTGGACGAATTGCGAGAAGGCCGCGAGATAGCCCGCAAGGCTCTTGGCGTTGAAGGTGGCAATGGCCAGCGCGCGCAGGTAGATCGACCGCCCGCCCGTGGCCGGGCGCACGGGCTGGGTCGCCGTCAGCCAGGCCCGGATCCCCAGCGCCACCAGCACCGCCGCCCCGCCCAGCTTGACCCAGGCAAAGACATCCGGCGCGGCGGTGATCAGCGCGGTGACCCCAAGCGCCGAGAGCGCGAGGAACAGGCTCGCCTGGGTCAGGATCCCCAGCACGCCCCAGAGCGCCTTGGGCATTCCATGATCGATCCCGTTGGCAATGCAATTGACCGCGTTCGGACCGGGCGTCGTCACGAACAGCGCCCAGAACAGGGCGAATACGGTCCAGGCTTCGAAACTCATGGGGCCTCCGGGAATTGCCGGCACCCTAGGCAGGGCGGCGGGGCAGGCCAAGGCCCCCGGGCGGTGTCCGTACAAAAAGCGCTGTTCCCGGCGGCGCGGCTCTCTTATGAGGCGGGCATGCCGCCCTTGCCGCCAGATAACTACGCCCCGCCACAGGAGCCGCTGCGCCTCATTCACGAGGACGCGCATCTCTTGCTGGTGGACAAGCCCTCGGGTCTCTTGTCGGTGCCGGGGAGGGGGCCTGAGTTGGCCGATTGCCTGCTCAGCCGGGTGCAGGCGGCCTTTCCCGATGCGTTGCTGGTGCATCGGCTGGACCGGGATACCTCGGGCCTGATGGTTTTCGCGCTCACCCCCCATGCTCAGCGGCATCTGGGCCTCCAGTTCGAGAAACGCCAGATGCGCAAGAGCTATGTGGCGCGGGTCTGGGGCGAGATGACCGAACGGACCGGGACCGTGGATTTGCCGCTGATTGTGGATTGGCCGAACCGCCCCCTGCAGAAGGTGGATCACGAGACCGGCAAGCCCGCGGTCACCGATTGGCGCGTGCTGCGGACCGGCGCAGGTGAAAGCCGGGTGCGGCTGAGCCCCAAGACAGGTCGCTCGCACCAGTTGCGCGTGCATATGCAGGCGCTGGGCCATCCGATCCTGGGCGATCCGTTCTATGCCACGGGGGCGGCGCTGGCCTTTCCGCGCCTGATGCTGCATTCGGAATCCCTGCGCCTGCGCCATCCGGATGGTGGTGTGGGGATGACCTTTCGCGCGCCGGTCCCGTTCTGAGGCCTGATCGGGTCAGCTTGAAACCGCTCAGGTTGCCGCTAAGTCATCGGCGATTCGCTGCTGATTCGCGACGAAAGTCTCGCCGCCTAATGGTGTTTGGGGTGTCTGCGCACACTACATCTAGCTTCGCTACATCCGGGGGTTGTGTGCGACTGCAGAAAACGCAGTCGCTTTTTGCGATTTTCAGGACCCATGTTACCGTTTTCGCACCAAGGCATTCATTGGGCCCTGGGGGGAAGCATTGAAGTGAGAAACGCTGCGACGCGTGGGGCGTAGGGGGATGGTACGAGCCTACTGTTTTAGTCGCGTGTCGCAGCAATTTCTCGCAGCCCACCCCTGCTGATGCCGGCCCCATATCCTCAACCACACCGACCAACCACCAGACGCCGCTGAGCGCGATCGGTCCGCCTTTTGGCCCGTCTTCCGAGCGGGGATCCCGGCGCGTCGGGTGTGCGACCGCCTGTAGCCGCGTTTCCCGGAGGTTCCCCTTTCCGCGCCCTGTTACAGAGGCTACAAGGTGCCTCATGCGCTGGACTATTCCGAATATGATGACCGTTGCACGGTTGCTCGCAGCTCCGGCTGTGGCGGTCGTGTTCGCCGTGCTGCCCCGGCCCCTGGCCGATTGGGTGGCGCTGGCGCTGTTCATCGGCGCCTCCCTGACGGATTTCCTGGATGGCTGGATCGCGCGCGCTTGGGGACAGACCTCGCGCTTCGGAGCGATGCTGGACCCGATTGCCGACAAGGCGATGGTGATCACCGCGCTAGCCGTGGTCATGGCGCTGAGCGCGCTCGACCCGCTGGTGATGATCCCGGCGGCAGTGATCCTGTTCCGCGAGGTGTTCGTCTCGGGCCTGCGCGAGTTTCTGGGCGCGGATGCGGGCAAGCTCTCGGTGACAAAACTGGCGAAGTGGAAAACCACCGCGCAAATGGTGTCGATCGCCGTTCTGATCGGGGCGATTGCGCTGGAATACATGCATCTGGCCGCCTTTGGCAGCCTGACCCGCGAGGCCTATCAGGCCGCGCTCGACACGGGTCCGCAGGACTGGAACATGGTCTGGCTCTCGGCGGTGATCGGCGTGCCGGCGGCGTTTCTGGGCATGGCGCTCCTGTGGGTGGCCGCTGCCCTGACCCTGGTGACTGGCGCGGATTACTTCAGGAAATCCCTGCCCTTTCTGTCGGAGAAGCCATGAAACTTGACGTTCTCTACTTCGCCTGGCTGCGCGAGCGCATTGGCCTGTCGCAGGAACGGATCGAGACCGAAGCCAGGACCGTGTCCGAGCTGGTGGCGGAACTGCGCAGCAGGGAAGAACGCTATGATCTGGCCTTCTCGGATCTCTCGGCGATCCGCGTGGCGGTGGATCAGGACCTGACCGAGTTCGATGCGGATCTCTCCGAGGCCCGCGAGGTTGCGTTCTTTCCGCCGATGACGGGCGGGTAAGCCATGACCGTTCGGGTGCAGGAGGCGGCCTTTGCGCCGGGGGCAGAGCTCGACGCCTTTGCCATGGGGCGCACGGATATGGGCGCGATTGTCAGCTTTACCGGCGTGGTGCGCGATCTCGCCCAGGGCGATCTCGACGTGATGGAGATCGAGCATTACCCGGGCATGACCGAACGCGCGATCACCAAGATCGTGGAGGAGGCCATGACACGCTGGTCCCTCGGGGATGCGCTGGTCATCCACCGCTATGGGCGGATGGGGCCGGGCGATCGGATCATGATGGTGGCTACGGCCGCTCCGCACCGGGTGGATGCCTTTGCGGCGGCGGAGTTCCTGATGGATTACCTGAAATCCCGCGCGCCCTTCTGGAAGAAAGAGATCACCGGCACGGGCGCGTCCTGGGTTGCAGCCACGGACGAGGACGAGGCCGCGCTGACCCGCTGGTGAGGTCGCTGCCCTAGCGTTCGAGCCGGCTGCGCAGCTCTTGCGCCTCGGCCCGCGCCTCGCGCAGCCCGTCCATGGCCGCCGCCAGTTCCGCCTCGGTTTGCGTCATCGCATTTGTCAGCTCGCGCTCGCGCTGGGCGAGATGGGCCTCGGCATCGTCGCGGGCTTCTTCAGCCTCATGCAGGGCCTGGGCCATGCTTTCGAGCTCGCCAAGTTCGGCCTTGGTCACCCGCGACAGCCGCGCGATGGCCCAATGGGTGAACCAGCCCAGAAGAAACACCACGAACAGGATGACCGCCGTGGCGGCGATGAATTCCGTCTGGTTCATTCTGCGGGTCCTTCGCTTGGCTCGTCTGTCGTCTCCCCGGGCGTGCGCACGGGCGGGGTCGGGGGCGTGAAGCTGATCCGCCGGTTCGCCTCCCGTCCCTCTGCGGTCTTGTTATCCGCAATCGGGACTGCTTCGCCATAGCCGATGGCCACGAGATTGCCGGTCAACAACCGCCGCTCGGCCAGTGCGGCCAGCACCGCGTCGGCGCGCGCCTGACTGAGGTTGAGGTTCATGCTCTCCCGGCCCTGATCATCCGTGTGCCCGGCGATCTCGATCTGCACATGGGCGCAATCGGCGATCACCTCGGCAATGCGGTCGATGATCCCCCGCGCTTCGGCGGCGATCTGCGACGAGCCCGGATCGAAGGTGATCTTGCCCTCGGCCTGAATCGCATCGATGCGGGCGAAGCATTCCTCTTCGGTGGGCAGGGCCGTGGCCGGATCGAGGATCGGGTCATAGCGCACGTCCAGCCGCAGATCGGCCTCCTCCGGGATACGCTGGGACAGAAGGCGTGCGACCTCGGCGGGCAGTCCCTCATCCCCCGTGCGCCCGGCAAGTCGCACGAAATCCGGGGATACGGTGACCGACCCGTTATGCAGATGGCTCAGCGCCTCGACCGCAGCCAGCACGCGGATTGACCAGCCCTCGGGCACCTGCGGGGCGACGGAGGTGGCGCTATAGACATTATCCGCCCCAAACAGCGCTTTGGCCAGGGCTGCGGTCACCTCTTTGCGGGTCTCGTCGGTCACGTGCCCCCGCAGTTGCACCAGCCCCTCAGGACTGAGCGTCCCGGTAAAGCGCAGGCGTTCGGGCTCAAAGATCCCCGGTTGCGGCGCTTCGGGTTCGGCCAGCGTGCTGGTCAGCGAGAACACCGCCGGAAGATCCGCGCCAAGCTCGGAGGTCACCCGGTCAAACAGGGCGCGATTGGTGCCCACCGCCCCCACCAGCGTGACATCCGCATCCGACAGGGTCACGGTCCCGCCCCCCAGCGCGTCGATCGCGGCGATGCTGCGGCTGGCCGCGTCGGCCCAGCTCGGCGCGGGGGCGCCAAGGCCAAGGCGGCAGGTCACACTCTCCGGCGCACCGGCGGCCCGCGCCGCGTCGAGGATCTGCGCTTGCGCGGCCTCGGTATCGGCGGCGCAGGCGTCGAACCCGGCGCTGTCATCGGTCTTCGTGAACCGTAGCAGAAAGGGCGTGATGGCCGGGCGCGGGGCCGAGATCTCCAGCGTGACGTCCAGCCCTGCCGGAGCCTGCCGGGTGAGACGGGTCTCCAGCGCGGCCTTCTCTTCGGGGCTGTCGACCAGCGCGCTGACATGAACAGCCTCGGCGGTCACGCTGATCTTCGCCCGCGGCAGGGCGCGCACCGTGTCGAGCGCGAAGCCCACCGCGCCCAGCCAGCGCGTGGGCAGGGGGAAATCCGCGGTTTCGACCATGTTGGTGACCGGGCCGATATCCGCGATCCCGGCGCCCAGAAGGTCCGTGCCCATCTCTGCCGGAACCAGCCCGATGATCGACAGCCCGTCGGAATTGCGCAAAAGCTCCAGCGAAAAGCGGGGCGGGGCGATCTCGGTGGCCTCGACCACCTCCATCCCGTCGATGATGCGGTTGGGCGCGATCACCGTGCCCACCGCCGAAAGCGCCGCGAACCGTGTGGCCTCATCCGGTGCGGTGCCCAGCACGGTCACCCGCAGCCCGTCGATCTGGGCTTGTGCGAACTCCGTCCCGGCCTCGGCCAGCGCGGTTTCGACCCCGGCCAGGGTGCGGGTCTCGACCTCGAGCACGATCGCTCTTGCGGCGAACCCGCAGGCGACGGCAGCGCTGATCAGGGCAAGGGCGGGCAGAACTCTGCGCTTGGTCATGGGCACCAGGACGGTTGTAAAACGGTCCCCCGGTCCTACCGCCAGTGGCGCGCAGGTGCAATCAGGCCAGCAGCGTCACGGCGAGAAACAGCGCGAGGATCAGGCCGGTGTCGCGATTGGCGCGAAACAGCCGGAGGCAGGTGCCCGGATCCTCGGTGTCGAGCTGGCGCAACTGCCACAGCATATGCCAGCCAAAGGCCCAGACGCCGCCCAGCCCGAGCGCCAGTGCCAGCGGCGCCCCGAGCGGAGCCAGAGCCGTGATCACCGCACCGCCCGCCAGCACGGTCGCCGCGATCAGGAAGCCACCCAGCCAGCGCCGGGACTGCGCGCCGAACAGGCGTGCGGTGGACTTCACCCCGATCAGCGCGTCATCCTCGGTGTCCTGATGGGCGTAGATCGTGTCGTAGAACAGGGTCCAGGCGATCCCGGCCACATAGAGCAGGACGCTCGGCGCATCAAAGACCGTGCCTGTCTCGGCGGTCCAGGCCAGCAGCGCGCCCCAGTTAAAGGCAAGGCCCAGAAAGACCTGCGGCCACCAGGTGAAACGTTTGGCAAAGGGATAGATGCAGACCAGCGCAAGTGACCCGATCCCCAACAAGATCGCCGGCAGGTTGAAGGTCAGGAGGATCCCGAAGGCGATCAAGGACTGGATTACCATCCAGATCAGCGCGCCCCGCACCGTGACCTGCCCCGAGGGGATCGGGCGCGAGCGGGTCCGCGCCACTTGCGCGTCATAGTCCCGGTCCGTGATGTCATTCCATGTGCAGCCCGCCCCGCGCATCAGGAAGGCTCCGATGGCGCAGCCGATCAGGATCCACGCCGTGCCGAGGTCGAACCCCTCCCCCGCCGCAGCGCCCAAGAGCGCCGCCCACCAGCAGGGCAGCAGCAAGAGCCATGTGCCGATCGGTCGATCCGCCCGGCTCAGCCGCAGATAGGGGCGCGTCACTTCGGGCGCATAGCGGTCGACCCAATTGTCCGGCGGTGCGTCCGCAACGATGCCCTGTGCCTCGGTCTGCGCGTCGTTGCTCATCGGATCAGCCCTCCATATGCTGCGGTCATGTCGGCCGGAAAGATCAGGCTCTATGTAGAGCACCCTCTGGGGGCGGGGCAAACGCTTGGTTTGTCGCGGGACCAGGCCCATTACCTGTTTGGGGTGATGCGGCGCAAGCTGGGGGAGGTCGTGACCCTCTTCAACGGGCGTGACGGGGCTTGGGCTGCAGAGGTGGTCGAGGCGGGCAAACGCGGCGGTGTGCTGGCGGTGCAGGGGCAAACCGCGCCCCAGCGCGATCCGCCGGATCTCTGGCTCTGTTTTGCGCCGATCAAGAAGGCGCGCACGGATTTCATCGTGGAAAAGGCCACCGAGATGGGTGCGGCGCGCATCCTGCCGGTCCAGACCGCCTTCACCAATGCCGAACGCATCCGGCGGGACCGGCTGCAGGCCCATGCGGTCGAGGCTGCCGAGCAATGCGGCGGAACCTTCGTGCCGGAGGTGGCTGATCTGACCTCGCTCGACGCCCTGCTCCGGGACTGGCCGGCGGATCGCCGGCTGATGTTCTGCGACGAGGCGCTGGCGGGGTCTGATGCGGATCCGACCGGACCGGGCGCGTCCGCGCCCTCGTGCAGCGAGGGCGCCATCGAGGCCTCTTGGGCGATTCTGATCGGTCCCGAGGGCGGGTTTTCCGAAGCCGAGCGCACGCGGCTGCGGGCGATGCCGCAGGCCGAGACGGTGCAGCTGGGTCCGAGGATCCTGCGCGCGGACACCGCCGCGGTGGCGGCCCTGACCGTCTGGCAACAACGCTATGGCGACTGGCGCTGAGCAAGGGCGCGCGCCGCCACGCAATCCCCTGTCGTAAACCAAGGTCACACAAAGCCCGGTCCAAAGCTTGACCGGTTTTTACATCTTGCCTAAAATTTGCGCCATTATGAGTTTGTTCCGAGGACCCGATATGCCCCGTACACCCCTTTTCCTTTCCCTCAGCGCCCTTGCCCTGTCCGCGACTGTGGCCCATGCCGCTCCGGTCTCTCCCGTCAGTTACGATATGCTCAATGGCGAGACCGGGTCCTTTACCTATTTCGACGACACCTATGACGGCACGGTTTCCGGGCGGAACCTGACCGGCGGGACCGGTGATCTGACCGATGGCGTGATTGCAGGCTCGAACTGGAATTCCAGCGGCCAGACCAGCTCCACACCCTATGTCGGTTGGTTAAACGAGACCCCGCGGATCACCTTCGTCTTCGATCAGGTCTATGCATTCAATTCGGCGACCTTCCATTTCGATCACTCGAACGAAGGTGGGGTGGACCAGCCCAGCTCCGTTACGATCAACGGGGTGAACAAGGTCGTTCCCTTCCAGCCGGGCAGCGCGCCCTTCGCATACACCTTTGATTTGACCGGTCAAACGACAGATACGCTTGTGGTCGACCTGTTTCGCAGTGCTCCTTGGGTGTTCCTGTCCGAAGTCACCTTTGACGCCAATGTCTCGCCGGTGCCGATTCCGGCCAGCGCGCTCTTGCTTCTGAGCGGTGTCGCGGGTCTCGGAGCCATGCGGCGCGCCAAGCGTCGGTCCTGACACCGATATTGATTTGAACAGGGGGGGCGCAGGTCGTACAAGGCCTGCGTTTCTCTGTTCAGGTCCACCCATGCCCTTCATCCGACCCGAGATTGCCGAAAGGCTGCGCGACTGGCGCGAGGTGCTGATCTGCATCGGGGTGCTACTGCTCGGGCTCTGGATGACGCAGCAGCCCGGCCCGGTGGTCAAGGGCGTCGGTCTTGTGGCGGCGCTGGCCGGGGCAGGTCTGGGCTTCGTGGCGATCCGGCGCAAGCGTTTCGCGGCCGAGGATGCCGCGCCGGGCATGGTCCTGCTGGATGAGCGCGAGGTGACCTATATGGGGCCCATCGCCGGGGGCTCGGTCGATCTGGACCGATTGAGCGTGCTGCGGTTGCGCCGACAGGCCGGGCGCAAGGTCTGGCTTCTGCAGACCGAAGACGGCAATGCGCTGGCCATTCCGCATGGTGCCGAAGGCGAGACGACCCTGTTTGACGCCTTTGCGGCGCTGCCGGGGCTCCATATGCCCGGGCTTCTGGCGGCGCTCGACTCCTCCGAGGATGGGTCGGTCATTGTGTGGCAACGCACACTGGATCCCAAAGGCCTGCGCTTGACTTCCGGATCCTGACGGGACACCCCGGTGTCAAGAAACGGCCTCGGAGAGGAGCCCCCATGTCCATCCCCCAATCCGGCGGCGGCCCGATCGAGAGCCGCGCGCAACTGGCCGAGTATCTGAGCACAGGCTGTAAACCCAAGGAAGACTGGCGGATCGGCACCGAGCACGAGAAGTTCGGCTATTGCAAGGACACGCTCAAACCGCTGCCCTATGACGGGCCGCGCTCGATCCGGGCGATGCTCGAAGGCCTGCGGGATCGCTTCGGCTGGGCCCCGGTCCTCGAAGGCGGCAAGATCATCGGGCTGGAAAAAGACGGCGCGAATGTCAGCCTCGAGCCGGGTGGGCAACTGGAGCTCAGCGGCGCGCCGCTCGTCTCGATCCATGAGACCTGCGACGAGGTGAATGTCCATCTGCGCGAAGTGCAATCCGTCGCCGAAGAGATCGGAGCCGGGTTCATCGGGCTCGGGGCTGCGCCGATCTGGTCCCATGACGAGATGCCGGTGATGCCCAAAGGCCGCTACAAGTTGATGACCGATTACATGGACCGGGTCGGCACCATGGGCAAAACCATGATGTACCGAACCTGTACGGTGCAGGTGAATCTCGACTTCTCCTCCGAGGCGGACATGGTCCAGAAGCTGCGCGTGGCCCTTGCCCTGCAGCCGGTGGCGACCGCGCTCTTTGCGAATTCCCCGTTCCTCGACGGCAAGCCCAATGGCCACAAGAGCTGGCGCAGCCGGGTCTGGCGCGATCTCGACGCGGACCGCACGGGCATGCTGCCCTTCGTCTTTGACGAGGGGTTCGGGTTCGAGGCTTGGGTCGACTACGCGCTCGATGTGCCGATGTACTTCGTCTATCGCGACGGGGTCTATATCGACGCGCTGGGCCAATCCTTCCGTGACTTCCTTGAGGGGAAGCTGCCGGCCCTGCCGGGCGAGGTCCCGACGCTCAGCGACTGGGCCGATCATCTGACGACGATCTTCCCCGAGGCGCGGATCAAGAAGTTCATCGAGATGCGCGGAGCTGATGGCGGCCCATGGCGCAGGCTTTGCGCGCTGCCCGCCTTCTGGGTTGGGCTGACCTATGATCAGGGCGCGCTGGATGCCGCCTGGGATCTGGTCAAGGACTGGGATGCCGAGACCCGCGACGCCCTGCGTGTGGCGGGGTCCGTGGACGGGCTTCAGGCGGAAGTCGGGGGCATCAAGATGCACGATCTCGCGCGCGAGGTGGTGGCCATCTCCGAGGCGGGGCTCGCCGCGCGCGCAAAGCCCGGTGCCGGGGGCATGATCCCGGATGAGACCCATTTCCTCAACGCGCTGAAAGACAGTCTCGAGACAGGCCGTGTGCCCGCCGATGACCTTCTGGCCGAGTATCACGGGGCCTGGGACGGTGATCTGTCAAAAATCTACGCCGCCTATAGCTACTGATCGCGAGGCGGTGCCTGGGTGCCGGGCTGCGCGGTCATGACAAAAATGACCAACGGTCCCGCGATCGGCACCAAACAGAAGAAGGCCCAGTAGCCGGAGCGGTCCGTGTCGTGGAGCCGCCGCACCAAAACGGCCAGCATCGGCAACAGGAAGATCAGAGCAAACAAAGCTGCAAGGACGCTCAGTTCACTGCCGCCCACAGCAACGAGGGCAAACCCCATCGTGCCCAAGATGTAGCCTAGAAAAGCTCCAGACCTCTTGGCGACTGGCCCGGGAGGTCTGCGAAACGCTGCGGACCAGTCTTCAGAGCGTCCACAATTCCCAGATGGGGCACGTGCCCGATCAGGGGCAAGGCGGCGCATGTCCGGCGCCATGTCAGGACGGCGCTTGCTTGACCCGCGCGAGATAAAGGGCATGGACCTCGGCCTTGCGATCTTCTTCGGTGGCCGGGCCCCGCTGGCTCGGCTTGGGCGGCGCGGGCGCGCGCCGGGTGCCGGGAGAGGCGCCGAACCGGTTCGCACCCGGACTGCCCGGCAGCAGGCTGAACACAAAGAGCACGATGGCCCCCACGAGCGGGACGAAGGCGATCAGCCACCAGAACCCGGAGCGGTCGATATCGTGCAACCGGCGGATCAACAGGCTCCAGGAGGGCAACGAGAAGAGTGCGAAGCACCCCAGCACATAGGCAGGTTCGCGCAGCTTGGCCTCCAGCGCGGCCAGCGTTTCAGGTGTTGCAAGCATTACGCCCGCCATGCCAAGACCGAGACCCAGCAGCGTCAGGTAGAGGTGGAAACACCAGTATTGCGCCCGGTTCGCCCGGCCGCCGAAATTCACGATGTTGATATAGGCGGAAAGGACGGCGCGCAGAAACCCCATCTCTACCCTTTCTTCTTGGCTCCGATCTTCGGTTCTGAGCCAGAAAGCAGGCGAATTATGTTCTCTCTGTGGCGGATCCAGATCAAAACGCCGAGAAATGCGCAGAAAGCCACGGCGTCCGGGCGGCCAAATCCCCAAGCGAAGACCGGGGTCATCAGGGCCGCGATCAGCGCCGAGAGGGACGAAAAGCGGAAGGCCGCCGCGCAGAGCAGCCACATCAGGCAGGCCGCCACGCCGATGGGCCAGGCCAGCGCCAGAAGCGTGCCGAGGAAGGTCGCGACCCCCTTTCCGCCCTTGAATTTCAGGTAGACGGGAAAACAATGGCCGAGAAAGGCCGCCGCCCCGGCAAGCTGTGCGGCATCCTCTCCAAAGACCGCGCGGGCGATCAGGACCGCAACCGCGCCCTTGCCCGCATCGAGGATCAGCGTCGCCGCCGCTGCCGGTTTGCTGCCCGTACGCAGCACATTGGTTGCGCCGATATTACCCGACCCGATCTCGCGCAGATTGCCGAGGCCCATCAGTTTCGCGATGACCATGCCGAAGGGCACCGCCCCCAGCAGGTAGGCCGCCAGCGCCACGAGGGCGAGCAGGCCCGGCGCCGTGGTGATCTCGGGGATCATAGCCCGTCTCGCGCGTAGATCTGCGTGCCGCCGACAAAGCTGCGCAGGACGCGCCCCTGCATCCGCGCGCCGTCAAAGGGCGTGTTCTTGGATTTCGAATGCAGCTTGGCACGGTCCAGCACGAAGGGCGCGTCCGGGTCGAACAGCACCAGATCCGCAGGCGCGCCGACCGCCATCCGCCCCTGGGGCAGGCCGAGACGGTCGGCCGGGTTCAGGCTCAGGGCGCGCCACAGGACCGGCAAGCTCAGATCCCCGGAATGCACCAGCCGCAGGGCCGCAGGCAGCAGCGTTTCCAACCCGACCGCGCCCGAAGCGGCCTCTTCAAAGGGCAGGCGCTTGCTTTCTTCATCCTGCGGCGTGTGCATGGAGCAGATCACATCGATCACCCCCTGGGCCACCGCCTCGACCATGGCGAGGCGGTCGTCTTCGCTGCGCAATGGGGGTTTGACCTTGAAGAAGGTGCGATAGTCTCCCACGTCGAACTCGTTCAGCGTCAGGTGATGGATCGACACACCGGCCGTCACATCGAGTCCGATCTCCTTGGCGCGGGTCAGCGCGGGCAACGCTCGCGCCGTGGTGATCTGGTCCGCGTGATAGCGCGCGCCCGTCATCTCGACGAGGGCGAGGTCCCGTTCCAGCCCCATGCGTTCCGCCATCGGCGAGACCGCAGGCAGACCGCGCAGGGTCGCGAATTTGCCCGAGGTCACCGCCGCCCCGGCGCTCAGCCCCGGATCCTGCGGATGGGCCATGACCAGCGCTCCGAGGCTCGCCGCATAGCTCAGGCATCGAGAGAACACCTTGGGATTTTCGACCACATGGTCGCCATCGGAAAAGGCCACCGCCCCGGCATCGCGGAGAAAGCCGATCTCGACCATCTCGCGCCCGGCCCGGCCCTTGGTAAGCGCCGCCATGGGGGCCAGCCTTACCGGGCTCATCTGGGCGGCGCGACGGGCTGCGAATTCGAGGGTTTCGGGGCTGTCGATGGTGGGCGAGGTATCGGCGCGGGTGACCATGGTGGTCACGCCGCCGGCGGCCGCCGCGCGCCCGGCGGTCTTGAAGCTTTCCTTGTGGCGCTCGCCCGGCTCGCCGACCTTGACCCCGATATCGACGATCCCGGGGGCGAGACACTTGCCCGCGCAATCCACGATCTCGGCCTCGGCGGGCAAGGTGTCGGCAGGCGACAGGATCCGGGCGATCACGCCCCCCTCGATCAGCACGCCGCCCGCGCTGATCTCGGCAGCAGCAGGATCGATCACGCGGGCATTGATCAGGGCGGTCGGGCGCTGGGACATCACGCTCCCCCTCGGGCCAGAAGAAGGACAAGCCCGACCGCGACCAGCAGCCCCAGCAGAATGAAGGGCAGCTTGCCGACACCCTTGGGCGCGGCAGCGGGCGGGGCGCTTGCGGGCGCGGGCATCGGGTCGGCGGGGCGGGCGGGGATTGCGCCGCTCAGCGGGACGTCGGCCATCTCATAGGCGCCGATGAAGGTCAGATCCGGCCCCGGGCGCAAGGTCTGCGCCTCAAAGCCCAGGGCGCGCGACAGCACGATCAGCACCTCGCCCTCCAGCGCGTCGAGCCGGGACCGATCCGCGCTCAGCTGCGCATGGGGAATGTCCATGGCCGTCGCCAGATACTGGGTCAGGCCCAGCTCGCGGATATCGGCGAGGGTGATCGTTTCGGTATAGGTCGGATCGATCCGGTAGACGCCGAGCATGGCCTGCAGGCGGGTGGCCTCGGCGGCGATCGCTTCGGGGCTCTGCTCCAGACGGCTGAGAAAGCTCTGGGCGGTGCCCGTGCCCTCGCTCGCGCCGTTCACGGCAAAGATGCGGACCATGCCGGTTTCATTGGCCGGGATCTCGATCATTGCGCGGCCCCGTCGGGTTTGGGTTCGGTTTGGGGCGCGGTCTCGGCGGGCGGACGGGCTTTGGCTCGGCCCGCGGCCTCTTCGATGGCCACCTTGGCGGTCTGCGCCTCGGCAAGGTACTTGATCAGATGCTTGTCGCCTTGCGCTGTGATGACCTGCACCGAACTGCCGAGCATGCGCACGGTGGTGATGTCGCGAAGCGCCATTTTGCGCCATCCGGGACCTTCGAGCCGGTCGCGGCTCAGCTCCCAACTGATCGCCAGTTCCTCGGAGCTCAGATACCAGCCGCGCAGGGCAATCGCGGCCAGCCCGCCCACGGCCCCGGTCCAGGGGTAGGGATTGCCCATCGCCCAGAGCACGCCCATCCCGATCGCCATGGCGATGGCGGCCATGGTCGCATAGGCGCGCAGATAGGCCATCCGGTCCGGGCGAAAGACGGTCACGCTCATACCATGACCCCGGCGGGCGCGCTGTGCAGGTTCCGCGCCAGCAGATCCATGGCAGCCATGCGCACGGCGACACCCATCTCGACCTGTTCCTGAATCACCGAGCGGTTGATGTCATCGGCCAGGGTGCCGTCGATCTCGACCCCGCGATTCATCGGGCCGGGATGCATGACGATGGCGTCGGGCTTGGCATAGGCGAGCTTCTCTGCGTCGAGCCCGTAGCGGTGGTAGTATTCCCGCTCCGACGGGATGAAGCCGCCATCCATGCGCTCGCGCTGGAGCCGCAGCATCATGACCACATCGACGCCGTCGAGCCCGGCTTTCATGTCCTCATAGACCTCGACGCCAAGGGCGGCGACCTCGGAGGGCATCAGGGTGCGCGGGCCGACGAGGCGGATCCGGTTCTCCATCTTGCCGAGCAGCAGGATGTTCGAACGGGCAACCCGGGAATGGGCGATATCCCCGCAGATCGCGATGTTGAGCCGGTGCAGCTTGCCTTTGGCGCGCCGGATCGTCAGCGCATCGAGCAGGGCCTGGGTCGGGTGCTCATGCCGTCCGTCCCCGGCATTGAGCACGGCGCAATTGACCTTCTCGGCGAGCAGGTTCACCGCCCCGGAATGGGGGTGGCGCACCACCAGCAGGTCCGGGTGCATGGCGTTGAGGGTCATGGCCGTGTCGATCAGGGTTTCGCCCTTTTTGATCGAGGAGGCGCGCACTTCCATGTTCATCACATCCGCGCCGAGGCGCTTGCCGGCGATCTCGAAGCTGGCCTGGGTGCGGGTGGAGTTCTCGAAGAACATGTTGATCTGGGTGAGGCCGCGCAGGGCGTCCGCGTGCTTGTCCTTGCGGCGGTTCAGATCCGCATAGCGGTCGGCCAGATCCAGAAGGGTGACAATCTCGTCCGGGGCGAGGGTTTCGATGCCCAGAAGGTGGCGCGCGCGAAAGGTCATGGGAGCCTCGGAGTGAGTTGCCCGCTTATAGGCGCAGGCGGGTCGGACGGGCAAGGGGAGGGGCGGGGGGAACACATCCGATTGCGGCGCCGCGTCGCGCTGGGTAGGGTCGCGCCATGGATCAGGAGCTGGATTATCACGCCCTGCGCGCGGCGCTGGAATGGCAGGTGGAGCTTGGGGCGACCGAGGCCATCGGGGATGTGCCCGTGGACCGCACGGCGATCCCGGCCAGCGCGCCGAAAGCGGCACCCGTGGCGGCGTCTGGCACGCCAGACGCCGCGGACCCGCCCCAGGTCAGCGATCCGGCACAGCAGGCGCTGTCGGATGCGAGGAGCGCGTCCGCGCGGTCAGAGACTCTGACCGCGCTACGAGAGGCCTTGGCCGCCTATCCCCATTGCGAGCTGCGCAAGGGCGCGCGCAACCTTGTTTTCGGCGATGGCCAGCCCGGGGCGCGGGTGATGATCCTCGGCGAGGCGCCCGGCCGCGACGAAGACCGTGAGGGCCGACCCTTTGTTGGCCGCGCCGGGCAAATGCTGGACCGGATGTTCGGGGCCATCGGGCTCGACCGGTCGGACCCGGATCCAGCCAAGGCGCTCTACATCACCAATGTCCTGCCCTGGCGTCCGCCCCAGAACCGCGACCCGCGTCCGGACGAGATCGCCATGATGATGCCCTTCGTGCAGCGCCATGTGGCGTTGGCCGATCCGGACATCCTCGTGCTGATGGGCAACATCTCCTGCCAGGCCGTTCTGGGGCGCAAGGGGATCACCCGGTTGCGCGGCCAGTGGACCGAGGCCATGGACCGCCCGGTCCTGCCGATGTTTCACCCGGCCTTCCTGCTGCGCCAACCGGCCCAGAAACGCGCGGCCTGGGCGGATCTGCTCAGCCTGCAGGCCAAACTCAGAGGTATGTCATGAGCCGCATCGACGAGAGCAAACCCTTCATGCCCTTGAAAATCGCGGTCCTCGCGGTTTCGGACACGCGTGCTTTGGAGGAAGACCGCTCGGGCCAGACCCTCGTGGACCGGATCGAGGGCGCGGGCCACAAGGTCGCTGCCCGCACCATCCTGCGCGACGAGCGGACCGAGATCGCCGCGCAGCTCCGCAGCTGGTGCTCGGACCCGGAGATCGACGTCATCCTCAGCACCGGGGGCACCGGCCTGACCGGGCGGGATGTCACCGTCGAGGCCCATCGGGACGTCTATGAAAAGGAAATTGAGGCCTTTGGCACGGTCTTCACCATCGTCTCGATGAAGAAGATCGGCACCTCGGCGGTGCAATCGCGCGCCTGCGGGGGCGTGGCCAATGGCACTTACCTGTTCGCTCTGCCCGGCAGCACCGGCGCCTGCAAGGATGCCTGGGACGAGATCTTGCAATGGCAGTTCGACTATCGTCACCGGCCCTGCAACTTCGTCGAGATCCTGCCCCGGCTGGACGAGCACCTGCGCCGCAAGTGAGCGCAGGGCCCGGGGGTGCGGTCAGGCCTCCGGAGGGTTCCGTCGTCCCAGATCGCGCCGTTGAGCCGCAGGTTGTGCTCATCCACGGCACTCGGGGGCCCGCTGGGCAGTTGGGCGAGGGTCATCAGCTTGCGGTCATCCGCCGGGCGGGTCGGTCGTGTACGCGCTGGATTCGCTGATCATCACCTTGCGCGGAACCACACCCCGGTTACGGGCGGCAGGGTCGAGTCCGGTGGCTGCCTTGCCGAACTCAATGATGCCGGAACCGATGGGCCAGCCTCCGGTCCAAACTCAGATGGCAGGCAGGAACCGCATGGGCGTTCGTGATGGCGACATGGATCGGCGCGTTGGGCCGGGTCACGATGGCGGCGTGATAGTCGAACATTGGACCGCGTCTGGGCCGGGCGCAGATCGAGGGGATCTCGCGCCGGGGACGGGATCGTTGTGTGGGAACACCATGTCCCCCCGCGCCACGCAGGCTGGAGCGGTTTCGCGCAGGCCGGCAACGGGGCGCAGGGATCGTGATGGCAGGCCCTCTACTGCACAACCCGCAGCGGATTCGTGCGATCCGCATCGTTATCATCGAAATAGGTTTTGGTTTCGACCCCGGGCAGGGTGGCGAATTCTTCCATGATGGTGACGGGGAACCATGTGGTGCTCAGGCTCTCGAATCCCGGGAAGTCCTGCAGGATGGAGGAGGTCACCCGTGCGCAATTGGCCTTGCCCACCGCCCCGTTCGCCGCAAAGGCCGCGATCATCGCATCGGCGGTGGCGGGATCGACCTCAATGCGCTGTTCAACAACGCTCCAATCCTCGCGGGCGTGGTAGTCGATGTAGTGGTTTTCCAGCCACGGGGTGATCCCGTAATGCAGATCATTGCGTTCGGGCGATTGCGGATACCACCAGGTGCCCGCCGGATCCCAGATGACCCGCTCGCTCCCGTCGATCAGGAGCGCCGTGTGCCCGCCCTCGCCCGAGCGAATGCGGATCACCGTGTAGAGCGTGACCGACGTGGTGCCGCCATCCGCATAGCGGTACTGGCTCACCTCGGCGTCAGAGGCCCATTCGGACGGCCCGCCACAGGCGGCCAGTCCAAGGGTTGTCCCCAGCAAGAGCCATGGGGTCAGGCGCATCGCTGGGCGATCCCGGCTTAGCCGTTGACCATGTAGATGAAGAGCAGGAGGGCGATGATGATGATCGTCGACCACTTCGTGATGGCGATGAAGCCATTGAAGGTCTTTTCCTGCTCGGTCGTGTCCATGCTGCCGTGCTTGTGCTCTTCGGCCATGATGTTTCTCCCGTTCGCGTTAATCCCGACCCGCCTAGCCTATCCGAAAGCCGCTGTCACGGGGCCTGCGCCGGAGCGGGGGCCGCAGGGGCCTCTGTCGCGACAGCGTGCCACAGCCGCACGCCATCCGCCCGCAGGGTGAAGTCGGCCTGCCCCGTGGCGCGCAGGTGGTTGAGATGGGCAACCGCCTCGACCAGCGCGAGCCCGTAGGTATCGCCGGTGATCTTCCGCTTGAAGAGCAGGGGAAAGCAGTCCGGTGCGCTGCGCGGCTTCTCGGCCAGAAAAGCCCGCAGCCTGGGCAGGGCGTTGTGATGGTTCTCGATCAATTGCCGCAAGCGGATCGGCAGCCCGGTGAAGGGCAGCTTGTGGCCCGGCAGGACGAGCTGGTCCTCGGTCGCATAGGCCTGCAGGCGGGTGCAGCTCTCGAGCCACTCGCTGAGCGGGTCGGCCTCGGGCTCGGTGGCGTAGACCCCGATATTGGGTGAGATCGTCGACAGGAGTTGATCGCCCCCCAGCACGAGCGCGCCATCCGTGCTCCAGAGCGTGGCGTGCTCGGGCGCGTGGCCATGGCCGATATGGATGTCCCAGTCGCGCCCGCCCGCGTGGATCCGGTCGCCCTCCTGCAGGCGGGTGAACCCCAACGGCATCGGCGCCACGATATCGGCGAAGTTGAAGGGGCGCTCGGCGGCGCGCTGGGCGAGGATCTCGGGATCCATCCCGGCGCGGGTCCAGAAGGCGAGCGTTTCGGGCGCAGGCAGGGCCTGCTCGTCGAAGGTCAGCATCCGCGCCATCAGCCAGGCGGTGCGCGTGGTCAGCAGCTCGGCGCCATGGGCGCTCTGAAACCAGCCGGCGCAGCCGATATGATCGGGATGGTGATGGGTCACGATTACCCGGCGCACGGGTTTGCCGACCAGTGGCCCGGCAAGGATGTCCTCCCACAGCGCGCGGGAGCGGCGGGAGAACATGCCCGTATCCACGAGGGTCCAGCCATCGCCATCGTCCAGCGCGAAGACATTCACATGGTCGAGCACCATGGGCAAAGGCAGCCGGATCCACAGGATGCCCGGAGCCACTTCGGTGGCGGTGCCCGGCGCGGGCGGTGTGTCAAACGGGGTTCGGAGAGGCCCCAGAGGTTTGTTCATACGGCTTGCTCTTGGGGCATCTTCATCAGGCAACGAGATCCTCGGCGCTCAGGGCGTAGAGATCCTTATCCCCTGCAAGCGCCTGACGGGCAAGGGCGGCATGCTCCGGCAAGAGGCGCAGGACAAAGAACCGTGCCAGATCCGTACGCGGCCCGGATCCCCCCTCGGCCAAGGCCGCAGCGAGATGGGCATACCCGCCCAGAACCCGGGCCGTGGCGGCCAGGAACGGGCTCGCCCCGGCAAATCGCGCATTCAGCCGGGTCTCGGCCACCAGCGCCTCGGTTGTCTCGCGCAGGGTCTCGCAAGCCTGCCACACGGGCTCGGCCAGATCGGGCAGGCGCGCGCGGGCGGTCTCGGCCAGCGCCTCGATCTCGTCCAGCAGCCGGGCCATGGCCTCGCCGCCATCGCTGAGCTTGCGCCCCACCAGATCCATGGCCTGAATGCCATTCGTGCCCTCGTAGATCGCGGTGACCCGGACATCGCGCAGGAATTGCGCGGCCCCGGTTTCCTCGATCACGCCCATCCCGCCATGGACCTGCAGGCCCAGATCCGAGACGCGGATGCCGGTTTCGGTGCCATAGGCCTTGCAGATCGGGGTCAGCAGAGCGGCCCGTGCGGCCCAATGGCCTTGGCCCGTGGCCTCGCTCATATCCGTGGCCACCGCGGTCGAGAGTGCGATGGCCCGCGCGGCAAAGGTCTCGGCCCGCATGGTCAGGAGCATCCGGCGCACATCCGCATGGGCGAGGATCGTCGGATCGCCCTCCACCGGCGTGCGGCCCTGCTTGCGCTCCAGCGCGTAATGCAGGGCGTGCTGATAGGCGGCCTCGGCCACACCGATCCCCTGCACGCCGACGCCCAGCCGGGCATTGTTCATCATGGTGAACATCGCGCGCATCCCGCCATGCTCCGGCCCCACGAGCCAGCCGGTTGCGCCGTCATACTGCATGACGGCGGTGGGGCTGCCATGCAGGCCCATCTTATGCTCGAGGCTCACGACCTTGAGGCTGTTGGCCATGCCCGCCGCCCCGTCCGCATCCGGCAGGCGCTTGGGCACCAGAAACAGGCTGATCCCCTTGGTCCCCGGACCGCCATCGGGCAGCCGCGCCAGCACCAGGTGACAGACGTTTTCGGTGAAATCGTTATCGCCCCAGCTGATATAGATCTTCTGCCCGGTGATCGCGTAGGTGCCGTCGCCATTGGGCACCGCCTTGGTGCTGAGCGCGCCCACATCCGACCCGGCCTGGGGCTCGGTCAGGTTCATCGTTCCGGACCATTCGCCGGAGACGAGCCTGGGCAGGTAGAGCGCCTTGATCTCGTCCGAGGCATGGGCCTCCAGCGCTTCGATCTGGCCTTGGGTCATCAAAGGCGCAAGCTGCAGCGAGAGGCAGGCGCTCGACAGCATCTCGTTCATGCAGGTGGTCAGCGCCATGGGAAGGCCCATCCCGCCGAACTCCGGATCGGCGGACATGCCAACCCAACCGCCCTCGGCAATCGCGCCATAGCCGTCGGCAAAGCCCGGCGAGGTCCGCACGACACCGTTCTCCAACCGCGCCGGATGCAGATCCCCGGCCCGTTGCAGGGGCGCGATCTCGGTCTCGCAGAGCTTGCCCGCCTCGCTCAGGATCGCCTCGGTCAGGTCAGGTGTCGTTTCGGCAAAGCGCGCGGTGGCCTGCAGCGCGGGAAAGCCCACCACATGCTCGAGCAGGAAGCGGAAGTCGCTGAGAGGGGCGGTATAGGGCATGGAGCCTCCTTTGGGCCGACCGGTCGCAGGCGCGCCGGTCTTGGCAGGGGCGCGGTGTCGGTTTATGGGCTGATCGCTGAGGGTGACCTTAGGCAGGGGGCGCGGCCCCCTCAAATGAAACGCAGCGTCACGAAAGGGGCCGCGCGGTGCAGACCAGACGTCTTGATCCCAGTGATACGGGCCTTGCGGCCGCGGCCGAGATCCTGCGCGCGGGCGGGCGCGTGGCCTTTCCGACCGAGACCGTCTACGGGCTCGGCGCCGATGCGCGCCAAGAGGCGGCGGTGGCCGGGATCTATGCCGCCAAGGGCCGCCCCAGCTTCAACCCGCTGATCGTCCATGTCCCGGACCTGCAGGCGGTGCGGGATCTGGTCGAGCTCCCCGCGCTGGCCGAGCAGGCGGCGCGGGCCTTCTGGCCCGGGGCGCTGACCCTTGTGCTGCCCTTGCGGGCGGGGGCGGGCATCTCGCCGCTGGTGACGGCGGGGCTTGAGACGCTCGCGGTGCGCGTGCCCGCCCATCCCGTTGCGCGCAGGCTGCTGCAGGTGTTTGGCGGGCCTGTGGCCGCGCCGTCGGCCAACCCCTCGGGCCAGGTCAGCCCGACCCGGGCCGATCACGTGCTGCAGGGGCTCGACGGGCGGATCGATGCGGTGGTCGATGGCGGGGCCTGCCCGGTGGGGGTTGAATCAACCATTCTCTCGGTACTGGGCGAGGGGCCGCGCCTGCTCCGTCCCGGCGGCGTGACGTCCGAGGCGCTGGAGGAGGCGCTGGGGCAGGCGGTGCCACTTGGCGGGCCTGCCGGGCCGCAGCCCACGGCCCCGGGTCAGCTTGCATCCCATTACGCACCCGAGGCTGCGGTGCGGCTCAATGCCCGTGCGGCGGAGCCGGGCGAGGTCTGGCTCGGCTTCGGGCCCGATAGCGCAGGCGCGCTCCTGTCCCTCTCCGAGACCGGGGATCTGGATGAGGCCGCCGCGGGCCTCTTTCACGCCCTGCGCGCCATGGATGCCTTGGCTGCGGGGCGGCGGATCGCGGTGGCACCGATCCCCGAGACCGGGTTGGGGCGCGCCATCAATGATCGCCTGCGCCGGGCTGCAGCGCCCCGGGATTGACCGATCGGGGCAATTGACCGCCCTGCCGCCCCGTGATCGACTGCGAAAGCCGGGTGCAAGACAGCGAGACGAGGCGCATGGAAATCCGCGATACAACCCCCGAGGACAGGGCCGCCATTCTGGCCCTGTACCCCAAGGCCTTCCCGGAGGAGGACTTGACCGCCCTTGCGGCGGATCTGCTCGATGCCGCCGGGGCAGAGATCCTGTCCCTCATGGCGGTCGAGGGGGCGGCGGTGCTGGGCCATGTGGTCTTCACCCGTTGCATACCGCAGGGCGATGGACGCCGCGGCGCCCTGCTCGGGCCGCTGCTGGCAACGCCGGAGCGCCACGGGCAAGGCATCGGCTCGGCGCTCGTCGCGGCCGGGCACGCTCGGCTCGATGCCGAGGGCGTGGCCGAGGTGCTGGTCCTGGGCGATCCCGCCTATTACGGACGGTTCGGCTTTGCCCAATCCGACCGGGTCAGCGCCCCATACAGCTTGCCCGAAGACTGGGCACCCGCCTGGCAATCCCTGCGGCTCGGAAACAGGCAGGGCCTTGCGGCGGGCCCGCTCGATGTGCCGAAGGTCTGGCGCAATCCGGTCTATTGGGGCCCTTGAACGAAGCCTCCACACCCAGCCCGACCCGGGCGACCGCCCTAGCCGGTCAGGCCCGCCCGCCGGTCGCCGAGAGCATCATCGGATCGATCCCGAGGCTCGCCAGAGCCATCTGCCATTTGCGATCGGGATCCGGTGAAAACACGATCTCGGGCTCTGCGTCGCAGGTCAGCCAGCCATTGCGCTGCAGCTCGTCCTCCAGCTGCCCCGGACCCCAGCCCGCATAGCCCAGAGCGAGGAAACAGCGATCGGGCCCGGTTCCCCGGGAAAGATCTTCTAACACATCCAGCGTCGCAGTCATGCCGAAGGCGCCATCCACCTGAAGGGTCGACTCGTTGCCCGAGTAGTCCGAGGAATGCAGCACAAAACCCCGCCCACCCTCGACCGGGCCACCGTAATGAACCGCCACCGCCGTGGCCTCCGCCGGGGGCGGGGCGATCTTGAGCTGCGCCAGCAGGTCCGAGAATTTCAGCTCCGGCGTCGGCTTGTTCACGATCAGCCCCATCGCGCCATCATCGGAATGGGCGCAGATGAAGACAACGCTGTGCTCGAACCGCGGATCCCCCATTCCGGGCATCGCGATCAGAAGCTTTCCGCTCAGGCTGTCAGTGGTGTTCCGCTCGTCCATGGGCCGAAAATGGGGGGCCTCTCAGCCCGTTACAATAGGCGCTTTGTCTCACGCAGCCTGTGCGCCTTGGTCTCACGCAGCCTGTGCGCCTTGGTCTCACGGAGCATCGCCGAAACGTGATTTCCGTTCGCAGGCCCCATGGCTAGGATCGCGCCCCATGATACAGCAGCTTTCCTTCCGCGCCGCGGCCCGGCTTTGCGTCCTTCTGGCGGCCCCGGTCGCACCTGTTGCCATGGCCCTGCCGGCCTTGGGCCAGAGCTTTGGCAACCCGGATGTGGTGAAGGTTGATGTGCTGCCCGGCTGGCGCGAGGCGGACGGGACCCATTATGCCGGGGTCCGGATCCAGCTCGCCCCGGGTTGGAAAACCTATTGGCGCACACCGGGCGACGGGGGCATTCCGCCCCAATTCGACCTGACGGGGTCCGGCAACCTTGTGGGGTTCGCCCCGCATATGCCGCGGCCCACGGTGTTTGACGAGGACGGCTTGCGCTCGGTGGGCTACAAGACCGAGGTGGTCTTCCCCCTCCGGCTTTCGGCGGAAACCGCCGATGCGCCCATCGCGCTCAACGGGTCGCTCTTCATCGGGGTCTGCGAAGAGATCTGCATGCCCGCAGAGGTGCAGCTTGATGCGGTGCTGACCGCACCGGGGCAGAGCAGTGCGCTGATCGCTGCCGCGCTGGAGGCGGAACCGACCCGGCTCAACACCCCTATGACCTGCGCCTTCGAGCCTACGGAGGAAGGCCTGCGTGTGCGGGCCGTTGTGGATGCCCCGCAGCAAAACGGCGAGGTGGCCGTGCTCGAACTGCCGGATCCCATGCTCTGGGTGTCCCATGCCACGACGGCGCGCGAGGGCGGCAAGGTCGTTGCCGAAGCCGAGATCCGCTCCGGCCATGACGGCCCGATCCAGATCGCCCGCGAGGATCTGCGCCTGACGCTGATCTCTGCCGGGGCGGCCTATGACGTGCAGGGATGCCGCTCCTGACCCCGAAAGCGCGCCGCGCCGCGTGAGTGGGTCCACCCGGGTCAGGCGTTGGGCGGTGTGCGGGCCGCGCGCAGCCCGTGGGCCAGCGCGGCGACCGCCCAACTGACCAACGCGATCACCGCAATCCCCGCGATGAAGAGCACAAAGGTCGCCATGGGCGTTGAGAGGCCCGCCGGCATCTGCTCGGCAAGCGCCGGTGGCAGAGCGCCGGTCACGAAGCTCACCCCGAAGGTCGCCGCGAGCCAGAGCGCGCCCAGCCCGGCCGCCACAAGCGTGGCGGGCCCGGCGCTGCCTGTCCGGCGCGGCGCCCGCACGGCCCGATGGAGCGCGGTGATCTGGCGTCCGATATCCTGCTGCATGGCCATCACCGCCGGGACCAGCACGAGCACCAGAAGCATCCCGAAGCCGAGCCCGTAGACCAGCGTGATCACCGTGGGCTTGAGGAATTGCGCCTGTTGCGACCCCTCATAAAGCAGCGGCGTCAGCCCGAGCACCGTGGTCAGTGTCGTCAGCAGAACCGGGCGCAACCGGTCCGTGGCCCCGTCGATGATCGCGGGGATCAGCCCGCGTTCCTTGCCATACTCGTCAATGGTCGTGACCAGGACGATACTGTCATTGATGATGATCCCGGCCATGCCGATCAGCCCGACCACCGAGAACATCGACAGCGGTACATCCCAGATGTAGTGCCCCCAGATTGCGCCGATGAACCCGAAGGGGATGACCATCATCACCACCGCCGGGCGCGTCCAGCTCGAGAAGATCCAGGCGAGGCAGAGATAGATTCCGATCAGGCAGAGCAGGAAGCCCAGCGTCGCATCCGTGAGGAAATCGCGCTCCTGCTCGGCGAGGCCGGACTGGACGTAGTTCACGCCATAGACTTCCTGGATTCGGGGCAGATGCTCATCGGTGAGCGCGGCGTTGATCTCGGCGGCGCGCACGGCATTGTCGCCCGAGATATCGCCCGACACCGTCACCACGCGCAGCCCGTTCTCGCGCTGGATCCGCGAGAACCCGTCCTGACTGCGGACCGACACGATATCCGCAAGCGGCACATAGGCCCCGCTGGGCGTGCGCAACTGCATCCGGTCGAGGAAATCCGCCCCCAGCTCGCGCGCGGGCAATTCGACCCGGATCGCGCCCGTGCGGGTGCCCGACGGATAGGTCGCGGCCTCGATCCCGTTCAACCGGTTGCGCAGCTCGCGCCCCAGCGCGTCGATGTCAAACCCGAGCTGGCTGCCGATCGGCGTCAGCTCGAGCACAAGCTCTTCCTTGTCATAGGCGAGACTGTCTTCGAGGGCGGACACCTCCGGGTACACCGCCAGCGCGGTCTTCAGCGCCTCGGCGGCTTCCTTGAGGACCTGAGTGTCGGCGCCGTAGAACTCGACCGAGAGCGCATCGCCCCCCGGCCCCGAGCGCCAGCCGCGGAAGCTGAGCGTCTCAAGCTTGGGATGGCGCGGCACGGCGTCCTGCAACTCGGCGAGGAAGGCGAAGGACGAATAGGGCCGCAGATCCGCATCGATCAGGTCAATCGCGATTGAGCCCAGCTGATCCGCGTCCTTGGTGTCAGCCCCGGCCAACCCGCGCCCGGTGGTGCCGCCCACCTCAGCGAGAACAAAGGCCAGCGGGTTCACCCCGTATTCGGCCTCGTAGCGGGCGCCGAGCTCTTCGGTGGCGGTCTGGATCACGCCCATGACTTCGAACGTGTCTTCGCGCGTCGCCCCGGGCAGCATGGCGAAATTGCCGGTGATCGAGCCGCGCTCGGGGGCGTTGAAGAACCGCCATGTCACGTCTCCGCGCACGAAGAGCGCCGCCTGGGACAGCAGGAGCAACACCGCCCCCGCAAAAACCGGGTAGCGTGCGAGAATGACCCAGCGGATCAGGCGGCGGAAGATCACCCGCTTGACCCAGTCGAGGCCCCGGTTCACCTGTCGCGAGGGCCAGTCATACCAATGCTCCTTCGCGGAATGCGCGAGGGCATGGGCCATGTGGTTGGGCAGGATCAGAAAGCATTCCACGAGGCTGGCAATCAGCACGGCGATGACCGTGAACGGGATCGCCACGATCAGGTCGCCGAAGCGCCCGTCAATCGCCGTCAGGCCGAAGAACGCGATGACCGTGGTGATGGTGGCCGAGAAAACCGGTGGCGCCATGCGGATCGCAGCATTCTCGGCGGCGGTGGCGGCATCCTCGCCCAGATGGCGGGCGCGGTAATCGGCATGTTCGCCCACGACGATCGCGTCATCCACCACGATCCCCAGCGTGATAATCAGCGCAAAGAGCGACACCATGTTGAGCGTCAGCCCGCCGAGATACATTAGCGATACCGCTGCCAGCATCGCCACGGGGATCCCGGCGGCGACCCAGAAGGCCGTGCGGGCATTGAGGAACAGAAAGAGCAGCGCCACCACCAGCCCGAGCCCCACAAGGCCATTGTCCAGAAGGATGTTCAGGCGGCTCGAAATCGCCTCGGCCCGGGTGCGGATCAGCTCGATCTGAACCCCTTCGGGCAGGTCCCGCTCAAAGGCGGCGGCGACCTCGGCCACCTGGGCCTGGATCGCGATGGCATCGCCGCGGTTGCTGCGGTCCACGCGCACGGAAATGGCCGGGTTCTCGCCGACGAAATAGGCCCGCTCGCGGTCCACGCCGCCGACAAAGATCGTCGCGACATCGCCTATGGTCAGCAGGCTGCCATCTTCGTTGGTCCGCAGGGCAAGGGCCGAGATCTGGTCCGCGCTGCGGGTTTCGGTGCCCGTGCGCACCCGCGCAGTCCCCCCGGCCACATCGCCCGAGGGCGCGCTGTCGGCGGCGCCACCGATGGCCTCGGCAATCTCGCTGAGCGTCAGGTCATAGCGGATCAGGTCGAGGGTCGAGACCTCGACCAGGGTCTCTGGCGCCGCGATCCCCCGGATCGTGGCCCGGGTAACGCCAGCCTCGAAGAGCCGGGCGACGAACTCGTCCGAGAACCGCGCAAGCTGATCCACGCCCACGGGGCCATGGACCACCACATCGGTGATCCGGTCGCGCCAATTGCTGCGCCGGATCGTGGGCTCTTCGGCGTCGTCGGGCAGGTCGGTGACGCTGTCCACCGCGACGCGCACATCATCGGTGGCGCGGCTCATATCCCAGCCCGGCTCGAATTCCACCGACAGGGTGGCGCGGCCCTCGCGCGCAGTGCTGGAGCTTTCGGTGACGCCTTCGACCGCCTGCAGGACCGGCTCGATCAGCGCGACGATGGCGCGGTCCACATCCTCGGCCCCGGCCCCGTCCCAGGTCACGCTGACGGTCACGTCATCGACCACAACATCCGGGAAGAACTGGGTGCGCATCTTGGGCACCACGAAAAGGCCCACGGCCAGCAGCATCACGAGCAGCAGGTTCGCCGCCGTGCGATGGCGGGTGAAGTAAGACAGCAATCCGCCAATCGCGCCCATGTCAGCCCCCCATCCGGCTTTCGATCCGGGCGACCACGGCGGCGGGCACCCGATCCTCGGTCAGTTGCCCGAGAACCCGGGCCTTGGCGGCCGCAGGCATCCGGGTGTTGCCCTCGACAAAGGCGATGAGGCGCGCGCGGCGCTCCGGGTCCAACTCCAGCATGTCCGGCGCAGCGGCGGTGGTGATCTCGGCCTCGGCGCGGACGGGGCGGATCTTGATCCCCGCACCCAGAACCGGGCTGCGATCGGTCACGACCTCGCGCCCGGCATGACCGCCGACCCGGACGATCAGATCATCCCCCTGACGGCGGACAATCTCGACCCGCCCGGTCTCAAGCCGGTCCTCCGCCCCCAGAAGCAGCACACCGCCCTCGGGCGAGACCGCGCTGGAGGGCAGGAGGACGACGCCGGACAGCTCCGGCTCGGGCGCGGTGACAGTCACGAAATCCCCGGGACGAAAGGCCGGGGCATTCGAGAGCTGCGCAAAGAGCAGCCGTCCGGTCTGCCCCTCGCCAACCAGCGCCCCGGCGCGGGTCAGACGCCCCTCGGCGGTGATCGCTTCGCCCAGCACATCGAGCGTGACGGACACATCCGTCTGTCGCAGGCGGCCATCGGGTCCGAGCAGGCGCAGGTATTGCGCGGCAGAGGTGCGAAAGGCGACCTCGAGGGCGGTGGGGTCCACAAGCTGGGCAATCTGTTCATTGGCGTTCACCAGCCCGCCGATCACGGCGGTGGTTGCGGTGAGCGTTCCGTCAAAACTGGCCGTCAGGGTGGTGTCCGCAAGATCCCGGGCCGCCTCGGCGACCTCGATTTCGCGCCGGTCGACGCGGGTCTCGGCGAGGTCGATACGCGCTTCGGAGGCCGCAAGGGCCTGACGCCGCGAGAGCAGCGCCTGCACCGCAGCCGCCTCGGCCAGCGCGGCAATCTCGACCGTGGCCTCGGTGCCGACACCGCGGTCCTGCAGGTTGCGCTGCCGTTCCAGGGCCTGTCGGCGCAAGGCAAGCTGCGCCTCGGCGGCGGTGACATCATCCACCGCCAGCTCCAGCGTGCGGAGCGCGTCGCGCAGATCCGCGCGGGCCTCGTCGAGATCCGTTTGCACCTTCTGGAGGGCGGTTTCCGCATCTGCCGGGTCGATCTGGACCAGCACGTCGCCCGCGGCGACCCGGCCGCCTTCCTCGAAGGCCGGGTGCAGGGCGAGCACCGTCCCGGCACTTGGCGCGCGCACCTCGAGGGTGCGGCGGCTGCGGATTTCGCCATAGACCGAGAGGCTCGGGGTCAGTGTGGCCGGCTCCAGCGTGACGACGCCCGCCGCATAGACTCGCTCGCGCGCCGGGCGCGAGGGGCCGTCATCGGCGTTCCGGGCGGTGATGGCGTCGGACAGGATCAGACCGCCCATGCCCAGAAACCCCACCGTGAGTGAGAGGAGCACGAGCCCGACGAGGCTGCGGGTCAGGAAGCGCATGGCGAAGGATCTCCGGGCTTTGGGCGGTCCTGTAAGGGTATACGGATGAGATAATGGCTTCCGTCGCAGAAAACAGCGAAAATCTCGAAACCGTTAGCCGAGAAGCGCCATCACCGCATAGAGGGTCACCCCGCCCAGGGCGACCGAGAGCACGACATTCTTGGTCAGGATGCCGACCACGAGGGTCACGGCAGCCGCCGAGAGACGCGCGGGCTCCGGCGTGCCGCCCGTGGCCGCAGGCCAGAGCACCAGCGGCGCGATCAGGGCCGGAAAAACCGCCACCGAAGTGTAGCGCAGGTGCCGCAGGACCCATTCGGGCAGCGCGCGCCCGCCAAGCAGCCCCATGAAGGAATAGCGGATCAGGAAGGTCCCGATGCCGAGGGCAACGATCAGCCCCCAGAGGGTTATGGCCGACATCTCGGTCATGTCTGGCCCTCCCGGCGGCGGGTCTGCCAGAGCTCGACCTGAGCCCCGACCAGCAGGGCGCAGAGCGCCGCGAGGATGATGCCGAGGCTGAAGGGGATGCCGACAAAGAGCAGCGAGAGGACCGTCGCCGTCAGGGCCGCCGCCACATGGGCCAGGCTTGTGAGGGCGGGGGCGATCAGGGCGAGAAAGGTGATCGGCAGCGCGAAATCGAGCGCGTAATCCGGGGGGATCCGGGTGCCCAGCACGGCACCGAGATAGGTCGAGGGATACCACAGCAGGCAGATCGGCGTCGCCGTGCCCAGATGGAAGGCGAACCGGGCGCGCAGGCTCATCTCAGGGCGGGCCTGGAACCGCGCGATGGACACTGCGTAGGTCTGATCGACGAGGAAATACGCGCAGAGCGCCCGCTGCCACAGGGGCAGGGGCCCGAGATAGGGCGCGATGGAAGCCGAATACATCGCCATGCGCAGGTTCACCGCGAGCGCGGAGGCTAGGATCACGAGCACTGGCGCATTCTCGGTCATCAGCTGCACGGCTGTGAACTGCGCGGCCCCGGCGATCACAAGCAGGGAGAACCCCATCACCTCTGCGATATTGAGCCCGGCTTCGGTGCCGACCACGCCAAAGAGCAGACCGAAGGGAATGACGACCAGCAGGAACGGCAGGCCGCCGAGGAGGCCATCGAGATAGGGGCGGTCGGGTCTGTCTGGGGTCATGGAGAAGGTCCTTTGCCCGCTGGCTAGATCAAGCCGGGGGCAGGTGCAATCACAGGTAACAAGGTGTGATCGAGACGGGCAGGGGCGCCCGGTGGCGGGTCCCTGACAGGACCCGCGGACCCGCGGGGCCGGTGAACCGCGCGCCCCAAACCCGACAGAGGGGCCGGGCGCTGTCGGACGGACGGTGCGCGTCCGCCCCGACCGTCCCGGTCGGGGCCATGGCAGCCTATTCGAAGGTCTTCGTCACGCGCCCCAGCAGCATGAAGGCCCGGGCCGAGCGGGTATCGGCGAGCTTGATGATCTCTTCATCCGTGGCATGGGCCGCAAAGGCTGAGAATGTCCGGTCGAAATGGCGCAGGAAGTGGTGCACCGTATCGCGGAAGATCGGGTCGGATTTCATCCGCGCCGAGCTCAGCGCGAGGCAGGAGCGGTCCCGGATCCCGCCCAGGGCCGCGACGGAGCGCCCGCGCTCGCCATCCGCAAAACGTCGCCAGGCCTCGGGCTTGGCGCGATCCGGCATCAGGTCATCCATATAGATCCCGTCCTCGGACAGAAGTGTCAGCACATCCTGGGCCGAGCGGATCAACTTGCCCGCATTGCGATCCTCGAGCGCTCGGCGCAGGGCGCGGAAGCCCTCCTTGTCTTCGGCGGTCTCGGGGAAATTCGCGGCGCGGATGAATTCCGACACGGAGATCGGCTCGCGCATGTCCTCGGGCGGCGCATCCAGGCCCAGCGAGGGCTGCGGATCCGGGCGCGTGCGGGGTATCGCCGGCTCGGCCAGCGCTGCCTTGGTCTCGGACGGGGGCGGTGTCCCGCCGCCCGACCGCGCGCTGGCAAAGGTCACCAGCGTGCTGTCCGTATGGCGGGTGGTCTCGGCGATCTCGTCGATCTTGCGCGCCACGGTCGGTGGCACGGCGCCGCCGCTGACCGACTGGCGCAGGGCGGTCTCGCGCATGGCGGTCAGCGCCTCCTGCAGCCGTTCGGCTTCCTCGCGCATGATCCGCGCGGTGCGCGCCACGGAGGCCGCCACCCAGATCAACGCAATGGGCAGAAACACCGCCAGAAGGATCATCACGACGCCAAGCCCGCCCGCCCCCGTGGCGGCGATGCTGGCCCCCAGATCGAGCCCGAAGAACAACAACAGGATCGCCGCCAGCCAGACGAGGCTGAGCGCCAGAGCGATCACCTCGATGGCGGTGATCGCAGGTTTGGGGCCCTGCGGCGCGCCGCCTGATCCTGCGGGACCGGTCCTCTGCTGCGCCATGTCTGGCTCCGTGCTGCTGCGGTCTTACTTGTAGGCGATCTCGAGGACCTCGTAGGATTTCACACCGCCGGGGGTGCGGACATCCACGCTGTCGCCTTCTTCCTTGCCGATCAGCGCGCGGGCAATCGGGGATTTGAGGTTCAACAGACCCTTCTCGATATCCGCCTCGGCCTCGCCGACTATCTGATAGGTCTTCTCCTCGTCGGTCTCTTCATCGACGATGGTCACGGTCGCGCCGAACTTGATCGGCCCGGACAGGGTCGCGGGGTCGAAGACCTGCGCCAGCGACAGCAGCGCCTCGAGCTCCTTCACCCGGCCCTCGATGAAGCTCTGCTTCTCGCGAGCAGCGTGATACTCGGCATTTTCCGACAGGTCGCCATGTTCCCGCGCTTCGGCAATCGCGCGGATCACAGCGGGACGTTCGATGCTCTTGAGCTGCTTGAGCTCGGCATCCAAAGCCGAATGACCCCGGCGGGTCATGGGGATTTTTTCCATGGGTCTTTCCTGAGAATGCGAGTCGCAACGTGAAGACAGAACCATAATCAAGCCCGGCCATGGTGCAAGACCGGTTTCAAACTGGAAACGTTGCGTCCCGTTTCGTTGCGATGCAGCGTCACAATTGACGCTTTCCTAAGGGACGGCTATCTCGTCCCGCAACAATATTTCAACGCCGCGGGATTCTCCGCAGGCCAGCCAGTGTGAGAGCCAATGACCGAAGTGCAGCGCGAAGCCATGGAATACGATGTCGTAATCGTCGGAGCGGGCCCCGCGGGCCTCTCGGCGGCGATCCGGCTGAAGCAGCTGGATGCGGATCTCGAGGTGGTCGTGCTCGAAAAGGGCTCGGAAGTGGGCGCGCATATCCTGTCCGGAGCGGTTCTGGACCCGGTAGGGCTCGACGCGCTGATCCCGGATTGGAAGGACAAGGGCGCCCCGATCACCGTGCCGGTGCGCGAGGACAAGTTCTACATGCTGGGCGAGGCGGGTCAGATCCGGATCCCGAACGCGCCCATGCCGCCGCTGATGAACAACCACGGGAATTACATCGTCTCCATGGGCAATGTCTGCCGCTGGATGGCCGAGCAGGCCGAGGCGATGGGCGTCGAGATCTTCCCGGGCATGGCCTGTTCCGAGCTGATCTATGGGGACAATGGCGAGGTCAAAGGCGTGGTCGCGGGCGAGTTCGGCAAGAACCCCGATGGCAGCCAGGGCGCGGGCTACGAGCCGGGCATGGAGCTGCACGGCAAATACGTGATGCTGGGCGAGGGCGTGCGCGGCTCCCTCAGCAAGCAGGTGATCGAGAAGTTCGACCTTTCCATGGGGCGCGAGCCGCAGAAATACGGCCTCGGCATGAAAGAGATCTGGGAGATCGACCCCGCCAAGCACCGCGAAGGTTCGGTCACCCATACGATGGGCTGGCCGCTGGGCAAGAACGCAGGCGGCGGGTCCTTCATCTATCACCTTGATAACAATCAGGTCTATGTGGGGTTCGTGGTCCACCTGAACTACGAGAACCCCTATCTTTTCCCCTATATGGAATTCCAGCGCTTCAAGCATCATCCGATGGTCGCTGAGCTTCTGAAGGGCGGCAAGCGCGTGGCTTATGGCGCGCGGGCGATCTCGGAAGGGGGCTATCAGTCCATGCCGAAATCGGTCTTCCCGGGCGGTGCGCTGCTGGGCTGTTCGGTCGGGCTGGTGAACGTGCCGCGGATCAAGGGCAACCACAACGCGATGCTCTCGGGCATGGCCGCTGCCGAGGCCGCACAGGCGGCCATCGCCGCGGGCCGGTCCGGCGACACGCTGGATGGCTACGAGGCCGAGCTGCGTGACGGGCCTGTGGGCAAGGACCTCAAGAAGGTGCGCAACGTCAAACCGCTCTGGTCGAAATACGGGCTCATGGCCTCGCTGACCATGGGCGGGATCGACATGTGGACGAACACCTGGGGCTTCTCGCTGTTCGGGACGGTCAAGCACGGCAAGACCGATGCCGAAGCCACGGGCAAGGCCGCCAAGTTCGAGCCGATCGACTATCCCAAGCCCGATGGCACGCTCAGCTTCGACCGGCTGACCAATGTGGCCTATTCCTTCACCAATCACGAGGAATCCCAGCCCGGACACCTGACCCTGCGCGACGCGGGCATCCCCGTAGGACAGAACCTGCCGGATTACGCGGGCCCCTCAGCGCGTTACTGCCCGGCCGGGGTCTATGAGTTCGTCAAGGAAGACGACAAGCCCACGCGGTTTGTCATCAACTTCCAGAACTGCGTCCACTGCAAGACCTGCGATATCAAGGACCCGGCCCAGAACATCGTCTGGACCACGCCCCAAGGTGGCGACGGCCCGAATTATCCCAATATGTGAGCATCCGGGCGCCCTCGCGCCCGCGCGCCTGACATCTGCGTGAAGCGCCCCGTACCGGTTTCGGTGCGGGGTGCCTTTGCATTGCGACTTGGCAAAGGCCTCGCTACGGTACCGCATACTCCAGCGGACACCCCCCAGTTGAGAGGTTTTTTGAGATGATCAGACAGGCCGCCCTCCGGGCCAGCGTGGCGCTTGCCCTCGTGCTCAGCGTACCGATGACCACCCCCGTTTCCGCCGCGCCCAATGGCGTGTCCGGGGCCTATCTCGCCGGACGGGCCGCCAGCCTGAACAGCAATTACGCCGAAGCGGCCCGCTATTTCGCCCGCGCGCTGATGCGGGACCGGGCGAACCCGGCCCTGATGGAAAGTGCCGCGATCGCCTTTCTCGCGCTGGGCGACCAGAAGAGCGCCTATCCCATCGCCCTGAAGCTCGCCAAGGATTTCCCGACGAACCAGATCGCGGGGCTTGTGCTGGCGGCGGACATCCTCGGCCCCGATGGCGATCCCGAGGCCGAGGTGCCCGGCGTGGGGCCCGTGGGCGACAAGCTGGTCGCCGGGTGGCGCGCGCTGGAACAGGGGCAGGCGGATGCCGCCTTCGGGATCTTCGACGAGATGATCGAGGACCCGCGCACCCGGGCCTTCGGGATCTACCACAAGGGCATGGCGCTGGCACAGGTCGGCGATTTCGAGGGCGCGCTTGCCATGCTGACCGAGGATGGCTCGGTGGCCGCCTCGCTCTCGGGCCGTGCAATCATCGCCACCGCGCAGGTGCTGGCCCAGCTCGACCGGGCCGATGAGGCCCGCAGCCTGATCGAGGCGCGGATCGGGCGGGACGCCCCGCGTGGTGCGGCGCTGCTGGACCAGATCGACGCGGGCACGCTCAGCTTCGATGTGGTGCCCACGCCCCAGGCTGGCTATGCCGAAGCGTTCTTCACCGTGGCGGTCGCTCTGAACGGACAGGCGTCGGACAACTTCACCCTGCTCTATGCCCGGGTGGCCCAGACCCTCGCGCCGGATCATATCGATGCGATCCTGCTGACGGCGAGCCTGTTGGAAAACCTCGAGCAGTATGACTTGGCCAACAAGGCCTATGATCAGGTGCCCCGGAACAGCCCGGCCTTCCTGACCGCCGAGATCGGGCGAGCCAATGTGCTGCGCCGGGCGGAGAAGCCCGATGCGGCGATCGAGGTTCTGACCCAGCTGGTCGAGACCCATGGCAGCGTGGCGCGCGTGCATTCCGCGCTGGCCGATGCCCATCGCCGGATGGAGAATTTCTCCGAAGCTGCCGCCGCCTATGACACGGCCATCGAAATCTCCGAGGCGCAGGGCGAGCAGGATTGGGTCCTCTATTACGCGCGCGGCATCGCCAACGAACGGATCGGTGCCTGGGACGCGGCCGAGGCCGATCTGCGTCTCGCGCTAGAGCTCAACCCGGGGCAGCCCATGGTGTTGAACTATCTCGGCTACTCCTTCGTGGAGCTTGGCGAGAACATGGACGAGGCGCTCGACATGATCGAGCAGGCCGTCGCCGCGCGGCCCGATAACGGGTATATCACCGACAGCCTCGGCTGGGTGCTCTACCGCATGGGGGATTTCGACGAGGCGGTGCCCTATATGGAACGGGCCGTGGCGCTCGAGCCGCTGGATCCGATCATCAACGACCATCTGGGTGATGTGTATTACGCCGTCGGGCGCAAGCGCGAGGCGGAGTTCCAGTGGAAGCGGGCCCTGTCCTTCGACCCGGAGGTCGAAGAGGCCGAGCGCATCCGCCGCAAGCTCGAGGTTGGTCTCGACGCCGTGCTGATCGAAGAAGGGGCCGAACCCACCCATGTTGCCAGGGACTGACGGCGCGCGGCTCGAAGGCTTCGCACCGGCCAAGGTCAACCTGACCCTGCATGTCACGGGGCAGCGGGCGGATGGTTACCACCTGCTCGACAGCCTCGTGGTGTTCGCCGATTGCGGAGACCGGCTCTGGCTCGATCCTGAGGGGCCGCTGGGCCTGACCGTATCCGGCCCGCGCGCGGCAGGGGTGCCCACGGATGCCAGCAACCTGATCCTCAAGGCCGCGGCGCATCTCGGTGCGACCCGGGGCGCGGCCCATCTCGAAAAGCATCTGCCCGCCGCAGCGGGGATCGGGGGCGGCTCGTCGGATGCCGCCACGGCGCTGCGCCTTTACGCCGAGGCAGCGGGGCGGGGCGTGCCCGATGACGGCGCGGCGCTGGGGGCGGACGTGCCGGTCTGCCTGCGCGGGCGCGCGACCCGCATGGCGGGGATCGGCGAGAGGCTGTCGGCTCTGCCCGGCCTGCCGGCGCTGCCTGCGGTGCTGGTCAATCCCGGGGTGGATGTGCCGACGCCGGCTGTGTTCAAGGCGCTGACACGGAGAGACAATCCGCCTATGCCCGCGATCTTGCCTGCCTTTGCGGACCCGTTGGGCTTCGCGGGCTGGCTCAACACCCAGCGCAATGATCTGGAGGCCCCGGCAGGGGAACAGGCCCCGGTCATCACCGAGGTCCTGGCGCGGCTCGCCGCGGCAGAGGGCTGCGCGCTTGCGCGGATGTCGGGGTCCGGGGCAACCTGTTTCGGGCTCTTCGGGTCCGCGGCGGGGGCGTCAGCCGCCGCCGCCATGATTGCCGCCGATCACCCCGACTGGTGGGTGCAGGCCACGACCTTGCGCTAGGCGCTCAGGTCAGGCGCGCCACCACGTAATCGGCCAGATCCCGCAGCATATCCGTCAACGGATGGGGCTGGACCGCGTCCAAAGCCGCCTTGGCCTGGGCCGCATAGGCGAGCGCATCGGCGCGGGTGGCCTCCATGGCGCCGTGCTTGTCCAACAGGCTGAGCGCATGCTCGAGATCGCCCTCCCGCTGATCGCCCTTCTCGATGACCCGCTGCCAGAAGGCGCGCTCGGTCTCGTCCGCCTGCGCCACGGCCTTGATCACCGGCAGGGTCAGCTTCCGCTCACGAAAGTCATCGCCCACATTCTTGCCCGTCTGCGCGGCATCCCCGCCATAATCCAGCAGGTCATCGACAATCTGAAAGGCGATCCCCAGCGCGTCGCCATAGGTAAAGAGCGCGCGGATCTGGGCTTCATCCGCGCCCGCGATCACCCCGCCAACCTCGGTCGCCGCCGAGAAGAGCGCGGCCGTCTTGCCGCGCACGACCTTGAGATAGATTTCCTCATCCGTGGCCAGATCCTGCGCCGCCGACAGTTGCAGCACCTCGCCCTCGGCGATTGTCGCGGCGGCATTCGCCAGAATGTCGAGCACCCGCAGGCTGCCGGTCTCGACCATCAACTGGAACGAGCGGGCGAACAGGTAGTCGCCGACCAGAACGCTCGACTTGTTGTCCCAAAGCAGGTTCGCCGTGGGCCGCCCGCGGCGCTGATTGCTTTCATCGACCACGTCGTCATGGAGCAGTGTCGCCGTATGGATGAATTCCACCGTCGAGGCCAGATGCACGTGGTACGGCCCCTCATAGCCACAGAGCCGCGCCGTCGCGAGGGTCAGCATCGGGCGCAACCGCTTGCCCCCGGCCTCGACCAGATGGGCGGTCACCTCGGGGATGCGCGGGGCATGTTCCGAGGCCATCCGATCCCGGATCAGGCCATTCACGGCCTCCATATCTTCGGCGAGATAGGCGGCGAGACGTTCATGGGGTTTGGTGGCTGCGGCGGTATCCAAGCTCATCACGGCTCCGTCATGCGGCTCGACAACCGAACCCTACTGGTCTTATCTCAACGTCATGAGAGAGCTGCTGCGCACCAACGATCCGACCATCATCGCTTACGCGTCTGCCCTGCTCCAAGGCGAGGGTATAGACTGCTTCCAGATGGACGTCCACATGAGCGTACTCGAAGGATCCATTGGCGTTTTGCCGCGGCGCCTGATGGTGCATCAACGGGACATGTTCCGGGCCCGGGCCGTGATGACAGACAATGATATCCCGGTGACCGAAGACCGCCCGGCGTGACCCCGGAGGCGGCGTCAGAGATCAGCCTGGACGGGTTTCTGGGAGGGCGGTTGCGGCTGGCCCAACCCCGGCGGGGATACCGCGCGGGCACGGATCCGGTCCTGCTGGCGGCGTCCGTTCCCGCCCGGGCCGGGGAGAGCTGCCTCGATCTCGGCTGCGGGGTCGGCACAGCGGCCTTGTGCCTGAGCGCGCGGACCGGCGCGGTCTGCGACGGGGTCGAGTTGCAACCGGACTATGCAGCACTGGCGCGGCAGAATGCAGAGGCGAATGCCCTGCCCCTGACCGTGTGGGAGGCTGACCTAATGGCCCTGCCGGACGCGCTGCGCCAGCGCAGTTTTGACCATGTGATGCTCAATCCACCCTATTTCGCCCAAGGGGCTGGAACGGCTGCCCGCGACCCCGGCCGGGACCGCGCCTTGCGGGATCGGGGCGATTTGCGGGACTGGCTGGGTGTGGCAGTACGTCGCACCAAGCCCAAAGGCTCGGTGACGGTGATCGCGCGGACCGACCGTCTGCCGGAGCTTTTGGCAGCGGTACCGCCCCACCTCGGGTCGCTTCGCTTACAACCCCTGGTTGCGCGGACGGGCCGTCCGGCCAAGCGGTTTGTTTTACAGGGCTTCAAGGATGGGCGCGCCCCATTTGTTCTCTGCGCGCCCTTGGTGCTGCATGAGGGGGAAACGCATCTGCGTGACGGGGATGACGCGTCCAATACTGCGCAGGACATCCTGCGAAACGGGGCAAAACTGCGGTTTCTGGACGCGGATCGTTAAGAAATTTGACGAAAACGCTCAGTTGTTTTTCGTGACACGACTCGGGTTCTGTGCTGCACTTTCCCTACTGTCCACATTTACAAGGAGGTCGCCCATGACCGTGAGTTCGCACATCGAGGAACTCCGCCGTAAACACCAAATCCTTTCTGCACGTGTGGATGACGCGCAACGAAGTGCAGGAACGGACAGTTTGACGATTGCTTCATTGAAGAAACAGAAGCTGCACCTGAAAGAGCAGATCGAGCGCCTGCAAGACACCTGACGCAGCGCATTACACTGCGGTTCGGTGCTCCTGACCGAGCCGCAGCCCCGCAAGGCCTCTCAGGTTTTGACATCCGCCGAGTCGACGAATGTCATCCCATGATCGAGCGCCGTAATCTCTTCCACATGATCGAACAGCCACGACAGGAACGCTTTCACCTGCGGTTTCTCTGACGCCTCCTGCGTGCAGAGCACGCGGTAATGGGCCTCGGTCGTGATCGCTGTGGGGAAGGGGATCACGAGGCGGCCTTCCTGCAACGCCTTGGCGGTCAAGGAGGCACGGCCCAGCACGACACCTCCGCCGGTCTCTGCCGCATCGATCGCATGATCGGCTTGGCTGAACTGGGGTTTCACCTCGGGTGGGTTCGGCACGCCCATGGCCGTGAACCAGGTTGCCCAGTTGCAGGGCGGGTCCACGAAATCGAGATTGCCATCCTCCAGCAGATGCAGCTTGAGCAGATCGGCGGGCGTTTTCAGCCCTTCGGCGAGACGCGGGGGCACCATCGGTGTGAGCCATTCGCGCACGAGCACCCGGCTGTAAAGGTCGCGGTCATCGCCCCCCATGCCGAACCGGATAGCCACATCCACATCGTCCCGGTCAAAATCCATCAGCCGCAGGGTCGCGGAAAAGCGCAGCTCCACATCAGGATGGGCCTGAGCAAAATCGAACAAACGCGGCGCAAGCCATTTTGCGGTGAAGGCCGGGCCAGCGGTGACAGTCAATGTGCGCGTGTCCAGCGCGCGCCGCGTCGCCAGCCATGCCCGGCGCAGGGCGTCGAAGCCTTCCGCGGCGCCAGGGGCGAGCGCGTGCCCGGCCTCGGTCAGCTCGACAGCGCGGTTCAGCCGCCGAAAGAGCGGCGCGCCCAGATACTCCTCCAGCCCTTTGATCTGAAAACTCAGGGCTGCAGGGGTGACGTTCAGTTCCGCCGCCGCCTTGGCAAAACTCATATGGCGGGCGGCAGCATCGAAGGCGCGCAGGGCGGTCAGAGGGGGGAGGCGATCGGACATATCAGATAAGTATACCTTAACTGAATGCGGGAAAAGTCTCGTTTGTGGCTTTTTGTTAGCGGCATCATATTAGGGACAGTTCAGAAATTCAGATCAAGGATCTTCGCCATGACCCATGCCACCGCCACCCTGACCACCCAAGACGCCATCGCCCGCGGCCGCAGCGAACGCGCTGCCGCCTTTGCCCTGTTCCTGCGCTGGGCATTTCCGGGTCACAGCGCTGAAACCGGTGCCCGGGCAGAAACCGCGTAGCGCCCACGCTAGGCGACGCACGCAAAAGGGCGGCCCCATCCGGGACCGCCCCTTTCGTGTGTTGCGCTGAGCGCAGATCAGCTGAAGAACTGAGCGCCGTTGGCCGAAATCGTGGAGCCGGAGATGAAGCCCGCATCATCGGAGGCCAGGAAGGCCACGCAGCGTGCGATTTCCTCGGGCTCGCCGAGGCGGCCTACCGGGATGCCTGCCACGATGGAATCGCGGACTTTTTCCGGGATCGCCATGACCATTTCGGTGGCGATGTAGCCGGGGCAGACGGCGTTGGCGGTGATGCCGGCGCGCGCGCCTTCCTGAGCCAGGGACTTGATGATGCCGAGGTCACCGGCTTTGGTCGCGGCGTAGTTCACCTGGGCGAACTGGCCTTTCTGACCGTTGACCGACGAGATCACGATGACCCGGCCGAACTTGCGCTCGCGCATGCCGGGCCAGACCGGGTGGACTGTGTTGAACACGCCGGTCAGGTTGGTGCCGATCACTTCGTCCCACTGCTCGGGGGTCATCTTGTGGAAGGGCGCGTCGCGGGTGATGCCCGCATTGGCGACGACAACCTCGATCGGGCCGAGATCGGCTTCGACCTGGGCGATGCCCGCCTTGCTCGATTCGTAGTCGGCGACGTTCCACTTGTAGGTCTTGATGCCGGTCGCGGCGGTGAAGGCCGCTGCTTTCTCGTCATTGCCCGCATAGGTGGCCGCAACGGTGAACCCGTCCGCCTGCAGTTTCTTGGAAATGGCTTCGCCGATGCCGCGCGAACCGCCGGTAACTAGTGCAACACGTCCCATTAGATATCCTCCTCGAGGTAGGTATTTGTCCGACCGGGACGGGTGCGTCTCAGATGATCCCGGTGGAATAGGTTGGGCGGCCCGCCTTGGGACCGCCCGGGATCAGATCAGGGGCGCTCAACGCAGAGAGCCACGCCCATGCCGCCGCCGATGCAGAGGGTTGCGAGACCCTTCTTGGCGCCGCGACGCTGCATTTCGAAGAGCAGGGTGTTCAGGACGCGCGCGCCGGAGGCCCCGATCGGGTGACCGATGGCGATGGCCCCGCCATTGACGTTCACGATCGACGGATCCCAGCCCATGTCCTTGTTCACGGCGCAGGCCTGGGCGGCGAAGGCTTCGTTGGCCTCCACGAGGTCGAGGTCGTCGACCTTCCAGCCAGCCTTGTCGAGCGCCTTGCGCGACGCGTAGATCGGGCCCACGCCCATGATCGACGGGTCGAGACCGGCGGTGGCATAGGAGGCGATCCGGGCCATGGGCTCGATGCCGCGCTTCTCGGCTTCATCCGCCGACATCAGCAGAACGCCCGCCGCGCCGTCATTCAGACCCGAAGCGTTTGCCGCAGTGACCGAGCCGTCCTTGGTGAAGGCGGGGCGCAGTTTCTGCATCGCTTCCATGGTCGCGCCGTGGCGGATGTACTCGTCCTTGTCCACGACGATGTCGCCCTTGCGGGTCTTGATCGTGTAGGCGAAGACCTCGTCGTCGAACTTGCCGGCCTTCTGGGCGGCTTCGGCCTTGTTCTGGCTGCTGACGGCGAACTCGTCCTGCATGTCGCGGCTGATCTGCCACTGCTCGGCCACGTTCTCGGCGGTCTGACCCATGTGGTAGCCGTTGAAGGCATCCCAAAGACCGTCGCGGATCATGGAGTCGATGAACTTCATGTCGCCCATCTTCTGACCCGCGCGTAGGTTTGCCACATGGGGGCTCAGCGTCATGTTTTCCTGACCACCCGCACAGACCACGGTCGCGTCACCCAGCTGGATGTGCTGGGCGCCCAGAGCCACGGCGCGCAGGCCCGACCCGCAAACCTGGTTGATGCCCCAGGCGGCACCTTCGATCGGCAGACCCGCATTCACATGGGCCTGACGGGCCGGGTTCTGACCCTGACCGCCGGTCAGAACCTGACCGAGGATGGTTTCGGAGACGTCGGATTTCTCGATCCCGGCCCGGGACACCAGTTCCTGCAGCATGGCCGCGCCGAGATCATGGGCCGGCGTGTTGGCGAACGAGCCGCCGAAACTGCCCACGGCAGTTCGTGCGGCGGATGCGATTACAACGTTGGTCATCTAAGGTCTCCCTCTAAGGTCTTTCGGGCGCCCGGGTTCGGCAGGCTGCTTGCGGTGCATGACGAAATGTCCTCTTTCGTCTATTGGAGGAAATTCCAGCGGGGCACCTGACATCGTGTCTCACTCCTATGGTCGGAGTCCGGCTTGCCGGGGGGCTTTGGACACAAGGGTGCGGAAATTTGTTAACTATATGAGAGGGTTGGCGCGCTGAGCTGTGCGCGCGCAGTGCGGTAAAAAAAATTTACCACACATGCGTGCAGCGCAAAGCCGCCCTGCGAGAGGCGGCGTTTACCCGTTAAGGCTGTGCTGAGAAGGGTCGATGCGCGCGAAACGGCGTCGCGTCGAGAGTGATTCAGGCGCGCAAAAGGGCGGCGTCGTCGAGCCAGGCGGGCTTCGTGCTGGGGGCTGCGAAGTGATAGCCTTGCATGCAGTCGATCCCCGCAGCGGTCAGGAAGGCCGCGTCGGTTGCCGTCTCCACCGACTCCGCCACGGTGAACATGTCGAAATGAGCGGCCAGCGAGATCAGCGCCTGGGTCAGCACCTGATTGTCCACATTGCTGGAAATGTTCCGGATGAACTTGCCGTCGATCTTGACGATGTCGAAGAAGAAGTCCCGCAGATAAGCGAAGGAGGTTTGACCCGCCCCGAAATCATCCAGTGCGAAGGTGATCCCCTTGCGTTGCAGATCGCGCATGAACTTGGTCACGATCTCGGGGATGGCCATGGCGGATTGCTCGGTGATTTCGAGAATGAGCCGCTCTGCCGCCGTGGGGTCCGCCGCAAGGCCCCGTTCCAGGACCTCGTTCCACTCCGGATAACCGATCGACCGGGCGGACATGTTGACCCCCAAACGCAGGGTGGGCACCTGGCGCAGCGCCTCCAGACCGCGTTCCAGCGCGAGGCAGTCGATCTGCCGCCCAAGCTCCTGTTCCTCGACCACGGTGATAAAGTCCCGGGCCGGGATCAGGCGTCCTGAATCGTCGTGGATCCGGATCAGCCCCTCTTGATAGGCGACCTTCTTCTGGTTGCCGGCCTGCATCACGGGCTGAAAGGCCAGCAGCGCGTTTTTGTGGGCGACCGCCTGTTTCACAAGGGCGAGTGTGGACTTGTCGCGCTGGGCGACGGCCTCGGACAGGGGGTTCTTCTGGTTGGGACCAGCGGATTTGGCAGGGCGCTTCGGCGGCATGGGACAGCTCCATTCGTTACGAGGCCACCATTGCGCGAGAACCCTTAATTCGTCATGAATCTTCCTGCTTTGTTCTAAATTGGACTCAAATGCCGCGATTGGAGGCCCCGATGACCGAAACCCGATGCGACTGGTGTGGTGATGACCCGCTTTACGTGGCCTATCACGACACCGAATGGGGTGTGCCGGAGCGCGATCCCCGCGCCCTGTTCGAGAAACTCACCCTCGAGGCGTTTCAGGCCGGGCTGAGCTGGATCACCATCCTGCGCAAGCGCGAGGGGTTTCGCAGCGCCTTTGCCGGTTTCGACCCCGCGATCATCGCGGCCTGGGGCGATGCCGAGGTGGCGCGCTTGTTGCAGGACCCCGGGATCGTGCGCCATCGCGGCAAGATCGAGGCAACCATCGGCAATGCCCGCGTCTATCTGGAGATCGAGGAAAAACAGGGGTTCTCACCTTATCTCTGGGGTTTTGTCGCAGACAGCCCGATCGAGAACCAATGGACCAGCCTGTCCGAGGTCCCCGGCTCGACCGATATCTCCAAGGCGCTGTCCAAAGACCTCAAGGCGCGGGGCTTCAAGTTTTGCGGGCCGACGATCGTTTATGCCTTCATGCAGGCGGTGGGCATGGTGAATGACCACCTCGTTTCCTGCCCCTGGCATGCCCGCGTGGCGGCCCTTGGGGGGGCGGCGCGCTAGCTGCCCGGCTGTTCGTCGATCAGCCGGGTAAGGATCGCCTTGGCCGACGGGGTGTCCCATTCGGCGGCCCCGACCAGCCGGGCGATCTCGGTTCCGTCGCGGTCCAGAATCACCGTCGTCGGCAGGCCGGGCACGGACATCGCATCGGCGATTCCCTGCTTGATGTCACGATACTCGGGCAGGGAGGCGACCTCTGCCTCGCCAAAGAACCGCTTGATGCCGGTCACCGAGTTGCGCCCCGTGGCCAGGGTCACCACGGCGAAATCCTCACCCCCCATGGAGGTGTTCAGCCGGTCCAGCCCGGGCATCTCTTTCTTGCAGGGGCCGCACCAGGTGGCCCAAAAGTTCAGCACGACGATCTTGCCCTCATAGGCCGCCAGGCTCGACTGGCTCTCGTCGTCCAGCACGAAGGGCAGGTCCGAGCTCGGCTGGGCGGTCTCGTGAAAGCGCAGCTTGATCATCTCGCCCTCGCGCAGCGCCTCGAGCGCCGGGATGTCGCGGAGGACGGGCTGGCCCGTGTCGGCATTTGCACCAAGGGCGGCGCCCAGATATAGGACGGCGAACGCGATCCAGCGCATATGTCTTCCTTCTCTTTGCTTCACGGGGCCGAGCCATGTCCGACACCAAATCCAACGCCATGTGGGGCGGCCGCTTCGCCGCGGGACCGGATGCGATCATGGAGGCGATCAACGCCTCGATCTCCTTCGATCAGCGGTTGGCGCGGCAGGATATCGACGGCTCCCGCGCCCATGCGGCCATGCTTGCCCAACAGGGTATCCTCAGCAGTAAGGACGTGGAGACGATCCGGGAAGGCCTCCTCACGGTCTTGTCAGAGATCGAAACAGGCGCGTTCGCCTTCTCGGCCGCGCTGGAGGACATCCACATGAACGTGGAGGCCCGGCTCAAGGAGCTGATCGGCGAGCCGGCGGGGCGGCTCCATACGGGGCGCTCGCGGAACGATCAGGTGGCGACGGATTTCAAGCTCTGGGTGCGGGACCAGTTCGACGCGGCGGAGCAGGGGCTCGAGGCGCTGATGCGCGCCCTTCTGGCCCAGGCCGAGGCCGGGGCCGACTGGGTGATGCCGGGCTTCACCCATCTGCAGACCGCGCAGCCGGTGACCTGGGGCCATCACATGATGGCCTATGTAGAGATGTTCGCCAGGGACCTGAGCCGGGTGCGGGATGCCCGGGCACGGATGAACGAATGCCCGCTGGGGGCTGCGGCCCTCGCCGGGACCTCCTTCCCGATTGACCGGGAAGCGACGGCGGCCGCGCTCGGCTTTGACCGCCCGGCGGCCAATTCGCTGGACGCGGTCTCGGACCGGGACTTCGCGCTGGAATTCCTGAGCACGGCGAGCATCTGCGCCATGCATCTCAGCCGGATGGCCGAAGAGCTGGTGATCTGGTCCTCCGCGCAATTCCGTTTCGTGGCGCTGTCGGACCGGTTCTCCACCGGCTCCTCGATCATGCCGCAGAAGAAGAACCCGGATGCGGCCGAACTGATCCGGGCCAAGATCGGCCGGATCGTCGGGGCGAATGTGGCGCTTCTGACGGTGATGAAGGGGCTGCCGCTGGCCTATTCCAAGGATATGCAGGAAGACAAGGAGCAGGTCTTTGACGCCGCCGACACGCTGATGCTGGCGCTGGCGGCCATGACCGGCATGGTCGGCGACATGACCGCGAACCGTGACAGCCTGGAGGCGGCGGCGGCCAGCGGCTTCTCAACCGCGACGGATCTTGCCGATTGGCTGGTGCGGGAGTTGAACTTGCCCTTCCGCGATGCACATCATGTGACAGGCACGCTGGTCGCCATGGCCGAGGATCAGGGGTGTGATCTGCCGGATCTGAGCCTCGCGGACATGCAATCGGTCCATGGCGAGATCACCGAGGCGGTGTTCGATGTGCTCGGCGTGCATAACTCGGTGGCCAGCCGCACCAGCTATGGCGGCACGGCGCCCGTTCAGGTCCGCGCGCAGATCGCGCGCTGGAAGGAGATTTTGGGATGAGCCTGCGCAAAACGCTGGGCCTCGGGGCCCTGTGCCTCGTTCTGGCGGCGTGCAACGTGTCGGACCCGCGCGTCGGCGCGGGCGTGAGCGTGGGATCGGACGGCGTCCGCGTCTCGCCCTCGGTCGGGGTCAGCCTGGGCCGGGCCCGTGTGGGGGTCGGACTATGAGACCGCTCTGGATCCTCGCGGCCCTCGGCCTGCTGACCGCCTGCGGTGTGGATGGCGCGCCCTCGGCCCCGCCCGCCGATGACCGCCCCGAACCCGGGGTGACCATTTCGGGGACAGCCTCGGCGGGCGTGAAGGCCCGGTTCTGATGTCTTTGCTGCGTTGGCTCTATCTCGCGCTGGCCATCTGGGGCGCGATCCACCCGATGTATTATTTCGTCACCTACATGCAGGAGACGGGCACGGGGCTCTCGGGGCTGATCGACGCGTGGTATGTGAACAACTCCACCACCGGGCTGACCTGGGACCTGACGATTGCGGCGATCGCCCTGACGGTTTTCGTGATCTCCGAGACCGTCATGCGCAAGAACTGGATTGCCCTTCTGGCGGTGCCGGCGACCTTCTGCATCGGGGTGTCCTGCGGATTGCCGCTCTATCTTTTCCTGCGCGGCGGGCCGGTGCGGGCGCGCTGATCCGCGGATCTCCTGAAATTGCAATTCCGGGCCGGTCTGCTATGCCCGCCCGCGCAGCTCTACGCCCCTGAGGAATCGCCCCATGGACCACTTTCTCTATCGTGACGGCCAGCTTTACGCCGAAGACGTGCCCGTGTCGGCCATCGCCGATGCGGTGGGCACGCCGTTCTACGTCTATTCCACGGCGACCCTGACCCGGCATTTCCGGCTTTTTGACGAGGCGCTGGACTGGGGTCCGCATCTGGTCTGCTTCGCGATGAAGTCGAACTCGAACCAGGCGATCCTCAAGGTGCTGGCCGGGCTCGGTGCGGGGATGGATGTGGTCTCGGGTGGTGAATACGCGCGGGCCAAGGCTGCGGGCGTGCCGGGTGACCGGATCGTGTTCTCCGGCGTGGGCAAGACCCGTGAGGAGATGCGCGACGCGCTGATCGGCGGGATTCGCCAGTTCAACGTGGAATCCGAGCCCGAGATGCGCGCCCTGAGCGAGGTCGCGGTGAGCCTCGGCACGAAAGCGCCGATCACCCTCCGGGTGAACCCGGATGTGGACGCCAAGACCCATGAGAAGATCGCCACAGGCAAATCCGAGAACAAGTTCGGCGTGCCGATTTCGCGGGCGCGCGAGATCTATGCCGAGGCCGCGTCCCTGCCGGGGATCGACGTGATCGGCATCGATGTGCATATCGGCAGCCAGCTGACCGAGCTTGCCCCGTTCGAGGCGGCCTATCTCAAGGTGGCCGAGCTGACCCGCGACCTGCGTGCCGATGGGCATGACATCCGGCGGCTCGATCTGGGCGGCGGTCTGGGCATTCCCTATGCACGCTCGAACGAGGCACCGCCCCTTCCGAACGATTACGGCGCCTTGATCCAAAGGACCGTGGGCGATCTGGGCTGCGAGATCGAGATCGAACCCGGGCGGCTGATCTCCGGCAATGCGGGTCTGATGGTGTCGCGGGCGATCTACATCAAGCAGGGTGAGGACCGGGAATTCCTGATCCTCGACGGGGCGATGAATGACCTGATCCGGCCCTCCATGTATGGCGCATATCACGATATCATCCCGGTGCGCGAACCCGCCCCGGGCGTGGTCCCGACGCCCTATGACGTCGTCGGCCCCGTCTGCGAGAGCGGCGACACTTTCGCCAAGGGGCGCGAGATGCCGCCGATTTCCGAGGGCGATCTGGTGGCGTTCCGTTCGGCGGGTGCCTATGGCGCGGTCATGTCGTCAGAGTACAATACAAGGCCGTTGATCCCCGAGGTGCTGGTCCACGGGGATCAATTCGCTGTCATTCGACAGCGCCCCAGCTTTGACGAAATCATAAATCGCGATACCATTCCCGAATGGCTAGAGGATACTCCCGTCCCGGCCCATCAGGAATGACCGATGCCAGACACGCGCAGCCCGCGACCTGACGAGGACTTTATCCAGGACAAGGATGCCGCCCTGCGCCAGCTCGTCTGGTCCCGGCGGCTGACCCAGATCGGCATGACCGCCGAGCGGTTTGTGCGGGCCTTCTGGCCGCTCTGGTGCGTGCTGGCGCTGAGCCTTGTGGTGATGATCTTTGGCGCGGGGCTGGCCCTGCCGCTGGAGCTGATCTGGTCCGTCACGGTCCTGTTGGTGCTGGGCGCGGGCGCGACCGCATGGTTGGGGATCCGCCAGTTCCGCATGCCCAGCCGCGCGGATGCCGAAGCCCGGCTGGACCGCACGGTTCCGGGACGCCCGATCGAGACCCTGCGCGACCTGCAGGCGATCGGGGCCGAGGATGAAGGCTCCCGCGCGGTCTGGAACGCCCATTTGCGGCGCATCGCCGAAAAGGCCCGGGGCGCGCGGGCGGTTCTGCCGGACCTGCGTCTTGCGGATCGCGACCCCTATGCCCTGCGCTATGTGGGTGCCACGGCTCTGGCGGTGGCGCTGCTCTTTGGCGGTCTGGGGCAGGTGCGCGAGCTTGAAGGCGCGGCAACCGGCGGGCAGGCCCTGGCCACCGGCCCGGCCTGGGAAGGCTGGATCGAGCCGCCAGCCTATACCGGCAAGCCGAGCCTTTATCTGAACGATCTGGATCAGGCGGCGTTGACCGTGCCCGAGGGCAGCCGGGTGACCTTGCGCCTCTATGCGCTGGATGGCGAGCTGAGCGTGCGCGAGACCGTGTCCGAGGCGCCGGCGGAGCCGTCGGGCGACATCGCGCAGGAAGTGATCGTCGCCCGGGACGGCACCCTGGCCATCGAGGGCGAGACCGGGCGCAGCTGGGACTTCACCGTGCTGGCCGACGCGCCGCCGGTGATCGCGGTGGACGGCCCGGTGACCCGCACGGTCATGGGCGAGATGGAATTGCCCTTTGCCGCCAGCGATGACTACGCGGTTGTGGGCGGGTCGGCGCAGATCGCGCTGGATCTCGACACTGTGGACCGGCGCTTCGGGCTCGTCCCCGCACCCGAGCCGCGCGAGACGATCATTGTCGATATCCCCATGTCGATCTCCGGCGACCGGGCCGAGTTTTCCGAGGTGCTGGTCGACAATTTCTCGGAGCATCCCTGGGCCAACCTGCCCGTGACACTGACCTTCACCGCCGAGGATGACCTCGGACAGGAGGGTGTGGCCGAACCCTTTGACCTCGTGTTACCCGGACGGCGCTTCTTCGACCCGATGGCGCAAGCGATCATCGAACAGCGGCGCGATCTGCTCTGGACCCGCGAGAACGCGGTCCGGGTCAGCCAGCTTCTGCGCGCGGTCACCCACCGGCCCGAGGGGTTCATCAACAACGACACCGCCTATCTGATGCTGCGCACGGCCCTTTCGCAGCTCATCGTCGGGATCGAGACCGAGGTGACGCCGACCCTGCAGGAGGAGGTGGCCGAAGCGCTCTGGAATGCCGCGCTGCAATTCGAGGAGGGCGATCTGGCCAATGCCGCCGAACGGTTGCGGCGCGCGCAGGAGCGTTTGTCCGAGGCCATGCGCGATGGCGCCACGGACGAGGAAATCGCCGAGCTGATGCAGGAACTGCGCGATGCCATGCAGCAGATGATGCAGGAAATGGCCGAGCAGTTTCAGCGCGATCAGGAGAACGGCCAGCAACAGCAGCAGGCCGAGAACCAGGGCGAGATGCAGGAGATCACCGGCGATCAGCTGCAGGATATGCTCGACCAGCTGCAGGAGCTGATGGAGCAGGGCCGCATGGACGAGGCGCAGGCGCTGCTCGATCAGATGATGCAGATGATGCAGAACATGCAAATGGCCGAGGGGCAGCAGGGTCAACAGAGCCCGGGTGATCAGGCCATGGAAGGCCTGCAGGAGACCCTGCGCCAGCAGCAGGATCTGGCCGATGAGGCGTTCCGCGATCTGCAGAACCAGCAAGGTCAGCAACAGGGGCAACAGCAGGGCCGGCAACAAGGTCAGCAGCAGGGGCAGCAACAGGGCCAACAACCGGGGCAGCAGCCGGGCCAGGGCCAGCAAGGGCAACAGGGCCAGCAGTTCGGGCAAGGCCAGCAACAGGGTCAGGGCCAGGGACAGCCCGGCGGGCAGCAACCCGGCCAAGGTCAGGGGCAGGCTCAGAACGGGCAGGGGATGCCCGATGCGGATACGCTGGCGCGCCGGCAGGACCAGCTGGGCGATATCCTCGACCAGCAGGCCCAGAACCTGCCGGGGGCCGGGACCGAGCTTGGCGATGCCGCGCGCGACGCGCTGGACCGGGCCGGGCGCAGCATGGATGACGCGGCCAACGCGTTGGATCAGGGCGATCTGGCCGAGGCGCTGGACAACCAGTCCGACGCCATGGATGCGATCCGCGAGGGGATGGAAAATCTCGGCGAGCAGATGGCCCAGCAGCAACAACAACAGCAGCCCGGAGGGCGGCAGGGGCAGGCCAACAGCCAGTCCCCGAACCAGCAGCGCGACCCGCTGGGTCGCGACAATGGCAATCAGGGTCGTCTCGGGACCGATGAGAACCTGCTGCAGGGCGAGGACCGCTATCGCCGCGCGCAGGAGCTGTTGGATGAGATCCGCCGCCGCTCCGGCGAGCAGGAACGCCCAGATGCGGAGCTCGATTACCTCAAACGCCTGCTCGACCGGTTCTGAGACGCGGGTCCGCGCGGTCCTGCCAGGGACCGCGCCACGCGACCCGGTCGCCGCGATCCGGTTTCAGCGTTGCACTAGGGCAGAGGTGGCTGGATCCGGAGGACAGAGGTCGCGCCATGGCGCGGTCCCTGACAGGACCGCGCGGACCCGCGCCGCCGCGCCCATGGCGTCAGGAGGTGAGCTTGGCGATTAGCGCATTGGCGCGCGTTACAGCCTCTTCGAGCCAGCCATGCACGGTCTCGCGCAGCCCGTTCATGGCCGCCACATAGCTGGTCAATTCCGGCTGAAACTGTGGAAAGCGCTGCGCGAGCAGGGGCGCGTAGGCATAGACCAGCAGCGCCGCCGTCGCGCAGATCAGCACCACCGAGAAGCCCAGCCGAAAGCCCCGTCCATGGCTGCGATGCTCCTGCGCCTGTTCGGGGGTCATCATCCGGGTCGGATCCGTGCTGTCCAGCGGACCGGCCCGCAGGCTCGAATTGATATCCTCGATATCCGGCAGGAGATCCTTGCGGGCCACCTGGGTCCGGCGCGGCTCTGCCGGTTCCGAGGGGGCCTCGACCTTCCGGTCTGTCGCGGCGGCCGCCATGGGGGGGCCGAATGCGAACCCCTCCATCCCGGAGGGCTCCGGCGCGCTGTCGGTCAGGGCAAATTCCTGCTGGGTCTCGACGAGGGCGGCGGCCTCCTTGCGGCGCTGGCGCGCCTCGCGCTCGGCTTCGGCGCGCAGGATGTCCGCAATGGCGGGGTCCAGCTCGCGCTTGGGCGATACCTGTGCGGGGACCGGCGGAAAATCGCCCTCATCCCCCGTCGCGTCGGTGTCAGTTGGTGATGCATCCTGCATCGGGGGCGACTCGACGGCGGGTGGGGCCGTCTCGACCGCCGGCTCAGCCGTATCGCCCGCGCCTGCGGAGTGCTGGAACCAGCCATGGCCGCAGCTCGAACACTGCACATCGCGCCCGCGCGCGGGGATCGCCGCGTCGTCAACTTCATACTGTGCCTGACAATTCGGACAGGTCAGTCGCATGCTCGGTCCACCGTTTTTGGATCTGCCCAGTATTCTTATCGGGTTCCGGCCCCGCAGGCGCGCAACGGCCCCTGGGATGCGCGTGACATGATCGCGGTCACGGCGCGCAATTGCAACTGCCAAGACACATGCGCTACAGGAGGGCAGCAGCAGAGGGACCCCCATTCATGATCGATCTGGACAATGTGGCGTTCCGCTATGGAGACCGTCTTCTGTTCAGCGCGGCGCAGCTGCATGTCCAGCCCGGGGAGTTCTATTTCCTGACCGGGCCATCGGGGGCCGGCAAGACCACGCTGATCAAGCTGTGCTACCTGGATCTGGCTCCGGATGAGGGTTCGGTGTCGCTCTTCGGGGCGCCGGGGGCCGGGCTTGGTCGGGATGAGATTGCCAGAACACGTCAGCGGATCGGGGTCGTGCATCAGGATTGCCGGTTTCTGGACCACCTGACCGTGGCCGAGAACATCGCGCTGCCGCTCTCGGTGGCCGGGCGCGCGGTGCCGGACACCGATCTGGCGGAACTGCTGAGCTGGGTGGGCCTGTCCGAGCGCGCAGGCGCCACCCCGCCCGAGCTTTCGGGCGGCGAGCGGCAGCGGGCGGCGCTGGCCCGCGCGGTGATGATGGATCCGGATGTGATCCTCGCCGATGAGCCCACGGGCAATATCGACTGGGAGATGTCCCAGCGCCTGCTCACCCTGCTGGTCGAGCTCAACCGCATGGGCAAGGCCATCCTTCTGGCGACCCATGACCTCGCGTTGATCCGCCATGCCAAGACCATGACCACGACGCGGGTGCTGCGCCTCGCGGGGGGACGCCTGCAACAGGCGGGGAGCGACCTGTGACCAGCCCGAACGCCCCTGCCACCGAGATCTCGCTCTCGGCCAATGACGTTGTCCCGCCCACGGGCTTCACGGCGCAGCTGACGGTGCTGACCGCCGGGGCCATGGCCTTTCTCGCGGTCTTCGCACTGGCCCTTTCGGTCGCCGCGGGCGGGTTGGCGGATCGCTGGTCCGAGGCCCTGTCGCGCACGGCGACCGTGCGGATCTCGGCCCCGGCGGGGCAGGTCGAGGCCCAGACCCGCGCGGTGCTCGAGGTCTTGGCCACGACCCCCGGTGTGGCGTCGGCCCGCGCCTTGGACCGCGCCGAGCAACAGGCCCTGCTGGCCCCCTGGTTCGGGCCGGACCTGCCGCTGGACACACTCACCCTGCCGCGCCTGATCGAGCTGATGGAAACCGCCGACGGCTATGACCCGGTGAACCTGCGCCTGCGGCTCGCGGGGGAGGCCCCGGGCGCGGTGCTCGACGATCATTCCCGCTGGCGGCGCCCGTTGATCGAGGGCGCGGACCGGCTGCGGGGGCTTGCGGTGATCTCGGCCCTGCTGATCGGGGTGGCCATGTCGGCAATGATCACGCTGGCGGCCCATGCGGCGCTGGCGGCGAACGGGCAGGTCATCACGGTGCTGCGGCTGGTGGGCGCGCAGGATATCTATATCGCGCGCGCCTTCACCCGGCGCTTTACCCTGCGCGCCATCCTCGGGGCGGTTCTGGGCACGGTCCTCGCGGTGCTTGCGCTGGTGCTCTTGCCGCGGGGCGCGGCGGAGACGACGCTGCTGTCGGGGCTCGGGTTTAGCGGGGCAAGCTGGCTGCTGCCCGCACTCGTCCCGATCTTTGCCGCCCTGCTCGCCTATATCGCCACGCGCATCGCCGCGCTGCGCATGCTTAGAAAGTTGGCCTGATGCAATATCTCCGTTCGCTGTTCTTCAATTTCCAGATGTACTTGGCCATGGTGGTGTTGTTCATCTGGTTCACGCCCGCGGCCATGTTCCGCCGCAGCGCAGCCTATGCGGGGATCCGCACCTATTGTCGCTATGTGCGCTGGTCGGCCGCGTGGATGATCGGGCTGAAATCCGAGATCCGGGGCGAGGTGCCGAAGGGCGAAGTGATCATCGCCTCGAAGCATCAGAGCTTTTTTGACATCATCATGATCTGCAGCGTGATCGATGCGCCGCGCTTCATCGCCAAGAAAGAGCTCCGCCGCGCGCCCATGCTGGGCTACTACGCCCACCGCGTGGGGTGCGTCTTCGTGGACCGGGGCAAGCGCGGGCGGGCTGTGCAGGATATGGTGGCCGGGGTCACCGACCCGAACGCGCCCAAGGGGCAGCTTGTGATCTACCCGCAAGGCACCCGGGTCGCGGTGGATGCGGACAAACCCTACAAGGTGGGCGTTGGCGCGCTCTATACGGCGCTGGACCAGCGCTGCGTGCCTGCGGCCACGAATGTGGGCGTCTTCTGGCCCCGCTCGGCGGTTCTGCGCAAGCCGGGTCTGGCGGTGGTCGAGTTCCTCGAGCCGCTGGGCGCGGATCTGGCGCTCGAGCCGTTCATGGCCGAGATCGAGACGCGGATCGAATCTGCGTCGGACCGACTGATGCTGGAGGCGGGCTTCGATGCCGCCGCCGCCCGGGCCAAGGGCGCCTCCGGCGGATCCTGAGGCCCCAACCCTTCGGAGAACCGGCCTGTGCCGCGCCTGCATTGCTGCGCGCGCATAATTCGCTTGCGAGGTCGCGCGCAATAATCTATCCCGCCAGCAACGCAATACGTAATATAAGTTCAGAGGAGCGCCTCCATGTCCTTCCGCCTCCAGCCGCAAGCCCCGGCCCGTCCTAACCGCTGCCAATTGTTCGGCCCGGGCTCGCGCCCCGCGATCTTCGAGAAGATGGCCGCGAGTGCAGCGGACGTGATCAACCTCGATCTCGAGGATTCCGTGGCCCCCGATGACAAGCCTCAGGCGCGCAAGAATATCATCGAGGCGATCAACGATATCGACTGGAACAGCAAGTATCTGAGCGTCCGGATCAACAGCCTCGATACCCCGTTCTGGTACCGGGATGTGGTCGAACTGCTCGAAGAGGCTGGCGACCGGATCGATCAGATCATGATCCCGAAAGTGGGCTGCGCCGAGGATATCTATGCGGTGGACGCACTGGTCACGGCCATCGAGGCGGCCAAGGGGCGCACCAAGCCGATCAGCTTCGAGGTGATCATCGAAAGCGCGGCGGGCATCGCTCATGTAGAGGCGATTGCTGCATCCTCGCCGCGCCTGCAGGCGATGAGCCTCGGGGCGGCGGACTTCGCGGCCTCCATGGGGATGCAGACGACGGGCATCGGCGGGACGCAGGAAAACTACTACATGTATCGCGAGGGCGAGAAGTACTGGTCGGATCCCTGGCACTGGGCCCAGGCCGCCATCGTGGCTGCGTGCCGGACCCATGGTGTGCTGCCCGTGGACGGGCCGTTTGGGGATTTCTCGGATGACGAGGGCTTCCGCGCCCAGGCACGCCGCTCTGCCACGCTGGGCATGGTCGGCAAATGGGCGATCCACCCCAAACAGGTGGCGATTGCCAACGAGGTCTTCACCCCGTCCGAGGAAGCCGTCGCCGAGGCGCGCGAGATCCTCGCCGCGATGGAGCAGGCCAAGGCCAATGGCGAAGGCGCCACGGTGTATAAGGGCCGTCTGGTGGACATTGCCTCGATCAAGCAAGCCGAGGTCATCGTGGCCCAATCCGAGCTGATCGCAGGCTGAGATCGGTGGCACGGTGGCGGGTGCTGAAGCACCCGCAAGCCCGCCCCGCGGCCCCGGATTTCGCTTGGGCCCGGGGATCAGCCGCGCAGGCACAACGGCCGAAAACAGGCGCCGCTCCCTGAGCGATGCGCGTCCGCGCCGCCCTGTCAGGGGCGGCGCCACCGGCCCGATCCCCCGGACCCAGTCGGGTCATCCCGATCACCCCCAAGCTTGTCAAAAAAGCGCCGCAGCCCCTACCATCCGGGTCGCGCACTGCATACTCTCCGGCGCGATACCTGCTGCCAAAGGAGCCTCCCAGATGGGTTTGCGCATCAACGACACCGTCCCCAACTTCACCGCCCAAACCAATATCGGCGAGATCACCTTCCACGACTGGATCGGCGACAGCTGGGCGATCCTGTTCAGCCACCCCAAGGATTTCACCCCGGTCTGCACCACCGAATTCGGCGCGGTCGCCCAGCTTGCCGAGGAATGGGAGAAGCGCGGCACCAAGGTGATCGGCGTCTCCGTGGACGGAGTGGATGACCACAAGAAATGGATCGGCGATATCGAGCAGGTCGGCGGCGCGACCGTGACCTTCCCGATCATCGCGGATACCGGGCTCGAGGTCTCCAAGGCCTTCGACATGCTGCCCGCCGAGGCCTACCTGCCCGATGGCCGCACCCCGGCCGACAGCGCGACCGTGCGTTCGGTTTTCATCATCGGGCCGGACAAGCAGCTCAAGCTGTCCATGACCTATCCGATGACCGTGGGCCGGAACTTCGGCGAGATCGTCCGGGCGCTCGACGCGCTTCAAACCTCCATGGGGCACGGGGTCGCCACCCCGGCGAACTGGGTCACCGGGCAGGACGTGATCATCCCGCCCACCGTCAGCAACGAGGATGCCAAAGCGAAATTTGGCGACTTCGAGGCGGTTCTGCCCTACCTGCGCAAGACACAGCTCCCCGGTTGATTGGGGGGCGTCAGGGGAGGGACGTCTCATGCGGGTCATGATCATCGGCGCGGCGGGCATGCTCGGCGCGAAACTGAGCGCGCAGATCGCAGCGGGGGCAGTGCCCGGCACCACGGAGCTTGTGCTCGTGGACCGGGCCGCGCCCGCGCCGGTTGCGGGGGTGTCTTGCACGTCCCACGCGGCGGATCTGGGCGCGCCAGGCACCGCCGAAGCGCTGGCCGGGCTCAAGCCGGATCTGGTCTTTCACCTGGCCGCGGTGGTCTCGGGGCAGGCAGAGGCTGAATTCGACACCGGCTACGCAGTCAATCTCGACGCCTCGCGCGCGCTCTTCGAGGCGCTGCGGGCTGGCGGGACACAGCCCCGGGTTATCTTCGCCTCCTCGCTGGCGGTCTATGGCCCGCCCTTCCCGGACGTGGTCCCCGAAGAGTTCGGCCTGCGCCCGGCCTCAAGCTATGGCACGCAGAAGGCGATGACCGAGCTTCTGCTCGCGGATTACAGCCGCAAGGGGTTCCTGCGGGGCACCTCCCTGCGGCTGCCCACGGTCTCGATCCGACCGGGCCTGCCCAATGCGGCGGCCTCGGGGTTTCTGTCCGGCATCCTGCGAGAGCCTTTGGCCGGGCAGGCCGCCAATTGCCCGGTGCCCGATGACACCAAGGTCTGGATCGCCTCACCGGATGTCACTGTGGCCGGGCTGGCCCATGCCGCCGCGTTGCCGTGGGCGCAGATCGCACCCCACCCGGTGCTGAACCTGCGGGGGATCTGCGTGTCCGTGGGCGAGATGCTCGCGGCGCTCGAGTCCGAGGCAGGGCCTGCTGCGCGGGCGCTCGTCTCCCATGACCCGGATCCGACCATTGCCCGGATCGTGCAGAGCTGGCCCGAGGCCTTTGTCACCGACACCGCCGAGGCGCTCGGCTTTCCGGTCAATGACGGGTTCGTTTCGATCCTGCGCGAGTATCAGGCCGCCTATGCACCAGCGCGCGAGGCCAAGGGCTAGACCCGACGCTCCGCGCCCAGCGTGTCGCGCAGCCGCGCATGGGGCGCGGCCTCGGCGCTGCCGCGTTCGGGGGCGTCCCACTGGGCGAGCAAGGTGCGCGCAAAACTGTCGAGATGGGCGTGCATGGCCGCGCGCGCGGCTTCCGCATCCCCTTCGGTCAGGGCCTCGATGATCGCCTCGTGTTCGGCCACAAGCTGCGGGCGGCGATTGCTGTCCTCGACAGCGGTCTGGATCGCGGCCCAGAGCGGGTTGGCCTCCTGATCGGCCCAGAACTGCGCGGCCAGTTGCCCGAGCACCGCATTGCCCGCCGCCTCGGCGATCACCTCGTGAAAGCGGGAATCAGCCTCCGGATCCCAGTCGGGTTCCGAGGCTTCAAGCGCCTGCAGGCAGCCCCAGAGCGTGTCGAGCGCCGAGGGTGTGATGGCATGGGCGGCCAGCGCGGCCAGCTCCCCCTCGATCAGACGGCGCGCCTCCAGCGCCTCGAACGGCCCGGTGACCGGAACCACCGGCACCAGCGCGGCGGTGGCCTGATCCGGAGCGAGCGGGACGTTGTCCTCGGCGTCGGGCGGGCCCAGAACATAGGCGCCAGAGCCAAAGCGCGTCTCAATATACCCCTTTACCTCCAAGGCGATCAGGGCTTCGCGCAGGGTTGCGCGACTGACGCCGAGCTCGTCCACCAGCACCCGGTCCGGCGGCAGTTTCTCGCCTGCGGGAAATGCCCCCTGGCGGATCTTCTCGGCGATGGCCTGTGCCACCAGCCGGTAGCGCGGGGTTTGTGCGATGGGCTCGAACATGGGCTGCCTCGGGCTAAACTTTGGATCGGCGAATGGACACTCGGCTCTGGCCCCCGGCGCTCGGGTTGGCTAGAGATTGTCTGACAATACCGGCGGGTGGCCGGAACTCAAGGGAGAAGACAGATGGCGAAAGTGGCGTTTCTCGGGCTCGGCGTGATGGGCTACCCGATGGCGGGGCATCTCAAGGCGGCGGGGTATGAGGTCGTCGTCTATAACCGCACCACCGCCAAGGCGGAGGCCTGGGTGGCCGAGCATGGAGGCAGCCACGGTCTGACCCCGCGCGCTGCGGCAGAGGGCTGCGATTTCGTGATGACCTGCGTGGGCAATGACGACGACCTGCGCTCGGTGGTCTTCGGCGAAGACGGCGCGCTGGCCGCGCTCGGCTCCGGTGCGGTCCTCGTGGATCACACGACCGCATCGGCCGAGGTGGCGCGCGAGATCGCGGCGGCCGCCGCCGAGAAGGGCGTGGGCTTCGTGGATGGTCCGGTGTCCGGCGGGCAGGCGGGGGCCGAAAACGGTCAGCTCGCCATCATGTGCGGCGGGTCCGAGGACGACTATGCCAGCGCCAAGCCCGTGATGGACAGCTACGCCAAGGCGACGGATCTCTTTGGCGAGGCGGGTGCGGGCCAGCTTGTGAAGATGGTCAACCAGCTCTGCATTGCCGGGCTGGTGCAGGCGGTCTCCGAGGGGATGTTCTTTGCCATGAAGGCCGGGCTCGATGCCAAGAAGGTCGCGCAGCTTGTCAGTCAAGGCGCGGGCGGATCCTGGCAGCTTGCCAATCGTCACGAGACGATGATTGACAATGAGTTTGACCATGGTTTCGCCGTGGACTGGATGCGCAAGGATCTGGGCATTGCCCTCGATCAGGCCAAAGCGATGGGCGTCTCGCTCCCCGTGGCGGCGCTTGTCGATCAGTTCTATGCCGAGGTGCAGCAGCTGGGTGGCGGGCGTTGGGACACGTCGAGCCTGATCCAGCGGTTCCGCAAGATGGATGGACAAGAGATATGATCGCCGATCCCGAACCCTTTCTGCGCAGCCTGTTCCGGGCTGCGGTCGCCGCGGCCGACCCGGCCATCGCGGTGCCGAAATTCCTGCCGGAGAGGCCTGCGGGCCGCGTGGTCGTGGTCGGGGCTGGCAAGGCTTCGGCCAAGATGGCGCAGGCGGTCGAGGCGGCCTGGGGGCCCTGCGAAGGCATCGTGATCGTGCCCTATGGCGCGGCTCTGCCCACGGATGGGATCGAGATTGTCGAGGCGCGGCATCCCGTGCCCGATGCCTCGGGTGAGGCCGCGGCGGCGCGGATCCTCGAGCTGGTCTCGGGGCTGGGCGAGGGCGATCTGGCCTTGTGCCTGATCTCGGGCGGGGGCTCGGCCCTGCTGGCAGCCCCCGGCGAGGGGCTGACGCTGGAGGACAAGCAGGCGGTGAACAAGGCGCTCCTGTCCTGCGGCGCGGCGATTGATGAGATGAATTGCCTGCGCAAGCATCTCAGCCGCATCAAGGGTGGCCGCCTGACCGTGGCGGCTTGGCCTGCGCGTTGCGTGACGCTGACCATATCGGACGTGCCGGGGGACGACCCGGCGATCATCGCCTCGGGCCCGACCGTGCCGGACCCGACCACCGCCAGCGACGCCCGCGAGATCGCGGCGCGCTATCATCTGGAGCTGTCGGATGCGGTTGCGGCCTATCTGCAGACCCCCGCCGCCGAGACCCCGGATCCGACCCATCCGGCCTTTGCCGCAGCCGAATGCCATATGATCGCCACGCCCCAGATGGCGCTGGATGCCGCGGCCGAGGTGGCCCGGGCCGAAGGTGTCGCGCCCCTGATCCTCGGCGACGCGCTTGAGGGCGAGGCGGCCGAGCTGGGCATCGTTCTGGCCGGTGTGGCGCGCGCGGCACTCACCCATGGCCACCCGATCAAGGGCCCGGCGGTGATCCTGTCAGGGGGCGAGACCACGGTCACGGTGCGCGGCAGCTACGGCAAGGGCGGGCGGAACTCCGAATGCCTGCTGAGCTTTGGCCTGCACGCGCCCGAAGGGGTGTCAGCCCTATCCTGCGACACGGACGGCATCGACGGATCCGAGGACAATGCGGGCGTCATCTGGGTGCCGCGCGTGGCCGCGCACAAGGCCGAGGCCCGTCCCTATCTCGAAGGCCATGACGCCTACAGCTTCTTCGAAAAAGCCGGCGGGCTGGTGGTGTCGGGTCCGACCCATACCAATGTGAACGATTTCCGCGCGATCTACATTCCGGGCTGATCCTTGCCCGCATCCTGGGCAGGACCCTGCGAGGCTTGCACTGGATCCGGGCGATGGTCGCGGCCCCTCCCGAGTGGGGGCGCGGTATCCCGTGTCAGAGGCGGATGTCCTATGCGGGTTGTGGGAGGCCGCACCACGTGAGGGCCGCATATCGTACAAACTCACCAGGGCTACCTGTCGAGCAACGCCAAAATCCCCGACATTCCTGATGGATCTGCCGACCGTGGACAGGGTCGCGTTTCCCACGGCTGTGGAGTGCATCCACGCCTGCGCGCGCTGATACGGCCCGACATCATGCCGATTGCCAGCCTTGTGCGTGTCTCGGTTCGCGAAAGCGCGTCAGCTTCCTGTGGTTTTCTTGTAGAGGCGCGATTGCCGCCCCAAGAGCCGGGAGAGGCGTCCGGCGATCCACCCGGCCTGCCGGAACAAAGCGACCAGACCCTGACTGCGCGAGATGGGCAGTGACAGAACGATCATCACAAGCCCGATCGCTTTGAGCGGGACAGAGATCAGGATGCTGATCACCGCATCGCCCCATTTCCCCTCGGCCATTTTCTGTCCGAAGGAGGTGGCGGATTGGTCGCGGCCCCGGGCGAACTGATAGGGCAGGGTCAGCCGTTCGGGCGGCACGGTTTCATAGACCACCGCCTCCGGCGCCCAGCCGGTCTCGACCCCCAGCTCCCGGGCCGCCCGGAAGAAACGTGTGTCGGATCCGCCGGTAAATTGCAGCGCCTCGTCAAAGCGCAGGCCAAGTTCGTGATAGAGCCGCATGTCGCAGAGCCAGTTATTGGTGACTACCGTCACGCGCTCGACCTGACCGGCGGCTATCCGTTCGACTGCCCGTTTTTCCTTGCCGGCAAAGCGTTTGACCATACCGTCATACACCGTGCTTTGCGCTCCGGTCAGGTCTTCCTCCGGCGGGGTCAGGCGTACGGGACCTCCGATCAACTCGGCAGTGCCGGTCCGCCAGGCGGCGACAATTGCGGTCAGCCAGTCAGGCGCGACCGTCTCGTCATCATCCACATAAAGCACCAAGTCGGCATCAAGGGCTGCGGCCTCATCCAGCCCGCGATTGCGCGCCATGGGGATGCCGGGGACGGTCTCAAGAACGGCATGCAGCGGGCCGGGCAGGCGATCCTGAAATGCCTCGATCACGGCAGTGCTGCTGGCTTCGGTATCGTTCTCGACCACCAGAAAGACCGGAGTGACGTCTTCCGGCACGTCCAGACCGACGTAAGATTCAAGCAGACGCTCCAGCATCCGGGGACGGCGGCGGGTGCAGGCCGCGACCACGACGGTCAGCGGGCGGTCAGCGCGTTGCGCCGGAGGCATCGGTGTGGAAGGGGCGGTCTGTTCGCTCATATCTGCGGTGTACGAAGTTTAAGGTGATCTTCCTAGAGCAGAATTGACGTTGCGGCCGCGCTCGGCCGGTGCAAGGCAGGACGATGCGCCGCGCCTGCATGCCAAAGGAAAGGCGCGCCTTTCTCCCGACGCGCCCCTTACATCCGCGACACGGAAGGTTAGCCTACGAGGCCGCCATCCTCACGCTTGATGGCAACGATGGCCGAGCGCGGCAGGTCGCCCTCCTTGCCCGGGAAGAAGCCACCCGGGTGCTGGATGCCCACGAACATGGTGCGGCGGTCCGCCGACCAGGTCAGACCCGTGACTTCCGAGCCTTTCGGGCCCGTCAGGAAGCGCTCGATCTGGCCGGTCACCGGATCCCCGGCGAGCATCTGGTTGTTGCCCATGCCCGCGAAGTCGCCCTCGTTCTTGTCGTTGCCATCGGTCTGGATCCAGACAAGGCCCGAGCTGTCGAACTGCATCCCGTCCGGCGAATTGAACAGGTTGCCCTCGTTGACATTGTCGGATCCGGCATAGGCATCGTTATGTACGGTGGGGTTGCCCGCCATCACATAGAGATCCCAGGTGAAGCCGTCCGACGTATGGTCGTCATTCTCGGGATACCAGCGCACGATCTGACCGTAATTGTTGGCGTCCCGCGGGTTAGGCCCGTTGGCGGAGGTGTCGTCCCCACCGGCATTCGGCTTGACGCCCCGGTTGCGGTTGTTGGTCAGGCAGCAATAGCCTTCGACCGCGATCGGGTTCACAGCCACCCATTCCGGACGATCCATGGTCGTTGCCCCCACGGCCGAACCGGCCATGCGGCTGTAGACGAGGGTTTCTACCGCGGACATGCCGGTCGCCTCAGGCGTCAGCGCGATCCACATGCCGGTGCCGTCATCGTTGAACTTGGCCACGTAGAGCTGACCTTCGTCGAGCAGCGTCGAGGTATCCCCGCCCGGCACATACACATCATTGGAGATGTATTTGTACATGAACTCCCCGCGCTCATCATCGCCCATATAGACGACCACACGGCCATCGGGTGCCACGGCGCAGGCGGCGTTTTCATGCTTGAACCGGCCCAGAGCGGTGCGCTTCACCGGGGTGGAGGAGGCATCCGACGGATCGATCTCGACGATCCAGCCCGCACGATGCGGCTCGTTGGGATTCTTCGAGATGTCGAAGCGCTCGTCGAACTTCTCATAGCCATAGCGGCCTTCGAGGTTAACGCCATAGCGCACGAAATCCGCCGGGCGCTCGAAGTCCGGATCCGAAGAGCCGAAATAGCCGTTGAAGTTCTCTTCGCAGGTCAGATACGTGCCCCAGGGCGTGCGGCCCGCACCGCAGTTGTTCATGGTTCCGAGAGACAGAACGCCCTCCGGATCCGCGTCAGTCTTGAGCAGGTCGGAGCCCGCCGCAGGACCCGAGATCCGCATGGGCGAGTTGTGGGTCAGACGCCGGTTGAACGGGCTATCCACGACGACGGACCAGCCATCTTCGCCTTCGGTCACTTCCATGACGGTGATCGCCTGCAGGTTCTGCAGCTTTAACACATCCTCGGCCGAGCCCGCCTTGCCATCCACATGGTTGTGCAGGTTGGTCTTGGTGTTCGCGTATTCGTGGTTCACCGCGATGACCTGCTTGTCCCCGATCAGGAAGAGCTCCATCCCGTCGGTGTTCTCGCCAAAGGCCCGGGCGGTGTTCTCGGCATCGAGCCCCCCGGCCGCGTGGTCAAACTCGGCCACGCCCGAGAACAGCGGATCGCCCCATTTGACCAGCACGTCCCAGGTGTAGCCCTCGGGCACATGCACGGTGTAGTCCGTCTGGATCGGGATCGGCTTGAACGCGAAACGGGATTTCGGGCTCATCGCCTGGGCGGAGGTCGAGCTCAGCAGGCCGGTGCCCATGGCCGCAGCGCCGGAGCCCATGACCAGCAATCCGCCAAGAAAACCGCGGCGCGACAGGGCGCGTTCGACAACGGCGTCGAAATCATTCTCTTCCGGGCGGGGATCCTTCAATTCGTCCCATTCGTCCCAGGACAATTCAGTTGTGTCGATGTCTTTCATAGTACCTTCTCCCCTTTTGGTGGATGCGCGCGAGGCAGCCGCACGCTGGCGGAAGGCGTAGTTCCCGTTTATGACGGTCAGGCGACAGTCCGCCGCCGTTCACCCTAATTGTTAATATTTGATCTGTCAGTATTTTTGACTGCGATCAAGAAAGGCGGCCCGAAAGCCGCCTTCCCCCTGAAATCACAGGGTTTTACTCTGTAACACGGATGCTGGTCGGGGCGGTGCCCTCCTGCAACCAGGCCTCCAGCGGCGTCATCGGATCGAGCGCCGCCTGAGAGATTCCCCCCGGCCCCGGCAGGATTCCGCAATGATCCAGACCCGGCACCATGAAGAGCGCGACATTCTCCTTGAGGATGTCTTCACCGCCCGCGGCTGCGGCGGCCTTTTCGTACCAGTCCACGGTCTTGTAGGGCGTCACGATGGCATCGGCCCAGCCATGCCAGACGATCATCTTGCCCCCGGCCTCGCGAAACGCCGTCAGGTCCGGGTTGTCCGCATTGTAGAACCCGGCAGAGCGGGTCATGCGGCCCGGATCGGTCTCGATATCGAACTGCGCCGGGCTCCAGCCGTGGCCGGGATCCTGATCGAACGCCATGTAGGACCCGAAATTCGTGGTGAAGGCGTTGACCAGCTTGCCGCCGCCCGTGCCATTGCCGGTCAGCCAAAGCCACCAGAACGGCTCGGAGCCTTCGGGGATCCCGCCGGGATAGAGCTGTTCGCCCACAGCATTTACCGGGCCCTGACGCCACTTTGCCAGCACGTCGAGTTCCGGTGCGGTCAGGCAGGTGCCGTCATCCTCGCCGCTGCATTGCAGGGTGCTCAGATCCACGGAACAGGCGCGCGGATCGGCGATCACTCCGTCCTCGGCGCCATCCACCGCGTCGCATTGGGCCATGACCGCATCCCCGATCAGCGCCTCCTTGCCGGGCTTCAGGATCTGGTTCCCCTCGGCATCGGTGTTGGCCTGCATCAGGTAGGCCATCTTGGTCAGCACCAGATCGGTGTAATTCATCGCAGGCGCGCCCGAGATGATGCCATCGAACATCTCCGGGAAGCGCTGGGCGGCCATATGGGCCATGCGCCCGCCGGTGGAGCAGCCCTGAAAGATCTCCTGCTCGGAGCCGCTGCCATAGAAAGCGTCCAGCATGATCTGCGCCACCCGGTGGGTTTCGGAAATCGACCGATAGCCCCAGTCGCGCTCTGCATGGGGGTTGTTGTCGGCCCAGCCCGCGTCCACGACCGACAGGGCATGGTGCCCGCTATCGGAGGTTGCGGTGGCATAGCCACGCTCGAGCCCGGGGCGCATGGCGTTGATCCAGCCCGACCCCGCATCGGCCCGCCCGAGGATGCCGCAGAACCCGCCGCAGCCCGCCTGATAATACTTGCCGTTCCAGCCTTCGAGCGGCAGGCGCACCTCGATCGAGATGGCGGGCAGGGCGGTGGCCCGGACCTCGCAGTATTCCGGCGTGGTCTCGCCCGCGGGCATGACCCGGGCCGAGGTCACATAGCCCCCGGCGAAGACCGTGTCGCGCAGGGCCGCGCAACCTTCGGCATCGCTTGCCAAGGTCATAGCGGAACTGGCCCCGAGAAGGGCGGTGGATAGGATAATGGCGGCTCGCATGAGCACCTCCCGTTTGCATGCTTGTTGGATTGGGCGCGGCCTCTGACGGGCCGTCTTACCCTAGTCTTGCGAATGTCACGGGGCTGTGAAAGGGCGAATTGCCCGATCTGTCAGAAAATTCTGACGGCTCAGCGCAGCACCAGAAGCAGCAGCACCAGATGCACAACAAGGATGCCGTTCAGGATATGTCCGAAGGGTTGCTTGCGGGTTTTGTGGCGCAGGGTGATCTGGGCGATCTTCGCGCCGAGGCTGCCCCCGATGGCCGCCAGCAGCAGCAAACGCCGCTCGGCGATGCGCGTGCCGCTCTGCTCGGCCTGCCGCTTGTCGATCCAGAAGGCGAAGAACGCGCCGACATTCAGCAGGGCCACCGCGAGCCAGACCGGGATATCGGGAAGAATACTCTCCATCAGGAGGCACCATGGAGGAAAACACGGGAGGGGTGAAGCTCCCCCGCGCGGTAGGTGCCCACGGCGACAGCCTGCCCCTGATAGGAGGCCCAGGCGGTGTCGCCATATTCGGCCTCCGCCGCGCGGACCATGCCCGGGTTGCCATTGCGCATGCGGGTCGCGCCCTCGGGCGTGCAGGGCAGCTCGGGCAGATCCGCCAGCCCGGTTTCCAGCGGCATGAGATGGGCGTCCAGCGCTGGGTCCTTCGCCTGCGCCTCGATCGCGTCGAGCGGCGTGGCATCGGTCACTTCAAAGGGCCCGGACCAGATCCGGCGCAATTCGCGCACATGGCCGTGGCATCCCAGCGCCGCGCCGAGATCCCGCGCGACCGAGCGCACGTAGCCCCCCTTGCCGCAGACCATCTCAAGCGTGACGTGATCCGCATCGGGCCGGGCGACAAAGCGTAGGCTGTCGACATAGAGCGGGCGGGCCGCGATCTCCATCTCTTCGCCGGCGCGGGCCCGTGCATAGGCCCGCTCGCCATCGATCTTCACGGCTGAGAATTGCGGTGGCACCTGCAGGATGTCGCCCTCGAAGTCCGGCAGGGCCGCACGGATCTCGTCATCGGAGGGGCGCGCATCGCTGGTCGCGATGACCTCGCCTTCCTGATCATCGGTATTGGTGGCCTGTCCCAGCCGCACGATAAACTCATAGGCCTTGAGCGCGTCGGTCACGAAGGGCACGGTTTTCGTGGCCTCGCCCAGGGCGATGGCGAGAACGCCCGTTGCCTCGGGATCCAGCGTGCCCGCATGGCCCGCCTTTTGCGCGTCAAAGGCCCAGCGGACCTTGTTGACCACCGCGTTCGAGCTCATCCCCGCGGGCTTGTCGATCACCAGCCAGCCGGACACCGCGCGCCCCTTCTTCCGCCGTCCCATGCTCAGGCCTCGTCGTCGTCATCCACGGATTTGTCGAGATCCTGCCGCACATGGTCCTGATTGAGCAGGCGCCGCGTCTCGTCCATCCGGTCAAAAGTCTGGTCGATCTGGAACCGCAGCTCGGGCGAGAACTTGAGCGTCAGCTCCTTGCTCACGGCCCGGCGCAACTCGTGGCGGTTGCGCCGCAGAGAGGCCAGCGCCTCCTCCGCGCCATGCCCGCCAAGGGGCAGGACATAGGCCGTGGCCACCTTGAGATCCGGCGAGGTGCGGACCTCGCCCACGGTGATCGACATGCGGTTCAGGTCCGGGTCGTGGATATCGCCCTGGGCCAGAACCGAGGACAGGGTGCGCCGGATCAACTCGCCCACGCGCAACTGGCGTTGGGACGGGCCGGAGCCGGTATCAAATCGCGAACGTGCCATGGTGGGAATCCTTTCGAGCCGCCCGTGTACCTGCCCCGCGCGCCCCTTGCAACACACGCGTTTGCACGCGCGGGCCCGGCGCGCTAGGAGGGGCCGACTGCTAGGAAAGGGCAAGACATGACCGATGTGCCGGGGATCGTGGTGACTGGGGGCTCGGGCCGGATGGGCCGGATGCTGATCGAGACGGTACAGGCCTCGGACAAGGCCCGGCTGGTGGGTGTGACCGAGCGGCCGGGCCATGACTGGATCGGCATGGATATCGGCACGGCGATGGGCGGGGCCGAGATCGGCGTGCCCGTGACCGATGACCCGCTGGAGGCGTTTGCCACGGCGCAGGCGGTGATCGATTTCACCTCGCCCGCCGCCACCGTGGCCCATGCGGAGCTGACCGCGCAGGCCCGCGCCGTGCATGTGATCGGGACCACCGGCTTTGCCGCCGAGGATCTCGCGCATCTGGAGGCCGCCGCCCGCCATGCGGTGATCGTGCGGGCCGGGAATATGAGCCTCGGTGTGAACCTGCTGGTGAAACTGACCGAGAAGGTCGCCCAGGCGCTGGATGCGGATTACGACATCGAGGTGATCGAGGCCCATCACCGGCACAAGGTCGACGCGCCCTCGGGCACGGCGTTGATGCTGGGCGAGGCCGCTGCCGCCGGGCGGGGCGTGGCGCTGGACGCGGTCGCGGACCGGGGCCGCGACGGGATCACCGGCGCGCGCAAGCGGGGCGATATCGGCTTCACGGCGATCCGCGGGGGTGACATCGTGGGCGAGCATGACGTGTTGTTCGCCGCCGAGGGCGAGCGGATCACCCTGCGCCACGTGGCCTCGGACCGCTCGGTCTTTGCCCGGGGCGCGCTCAAGGCGGCCCTCTGGGGGCAGGACAAGGGCCCCGGCGCCTATGACATGATGGATGTGCTTGGACTTTGAGCACGCGGGGCGCGCTGCGCGCGCCGGGCCCAGATGATCCGCGCAATCCGGGCCGGTCCGTGCTAGCCTGACCTCAGATGGTCCGCAGCCGGCGCCACCATCATGGGAGCCCGCCTGCATGTCACTGATCCAGATCGCCTATGTCTCACGCCCTTTCGGCTATGACGCGTCCGCGCTGGCCGGGATCCTTGTGGATGCCCGGGCGCGCAACCGCGAGGACGATGTCACCGGGGCCCTGATCTGTCGCGCCGATCTTTACTGTCAGCTTCTGGAGGGGCCCGAGCAGGCGGTGCAGGCCTGCTTTTCCCGCATCGCGCGGGATGACCGCCATCTGGAGGTGCGCAAGCTCGCCAGCCTGCCCATCAGCCACCGGCTGTTCCCCGGGTGGGACATGCGCCACGACCCTGCCGAGTCCTGGATGTGGAGCCGGGAGGAGACCGCCGCCGGGCAGGTCGAGACCGCCACGGAGAACGACATTCTCATGGTCTTTCGTAAACTGGCCGCCGGGCGGGGTGCGCCGGAGTGATCCCAGGCCCCGTCAGGCTTTCAGCCCGTTCAGCACCAGATCCAGATGGCTCTCGAAATAGCGTTCCATATCGATGGGCTCGTTGGCGGAAAAGGTCATCTGCCAGATCGCAGCCATGATGCCGGGGGCCATGATCAGACGCGGAAACTCCCGCGCCGGGCCATCGCGGAATTCGCCCATTGAGACGCCGCGTTCCACCACCTTGTCGAGCATGGTCATGCCCGGTTTGATCCCGACCTCGTAATACAGGGATTGGATTTCCGGAAAGAGATGCCCCTCGCCGATGATGATCCGCATCAGCAGCTTGGCATCGGTCAGCACCAGATTGTCATAGGCGTTGCGCACCATCCGGCGCAGCAGCTCGGCGGAGCTGCCCTCGAATCCGTCCGCCATGATCGCGGCCTGCGAGATCGCGGCGGTGACCTTGGCCTCCACCACGGCCTGAAACAGGGCCTGCTTGTTGGGGTAGTAGAGATAGACCGTACCCTTGGCGATCCCTGCGCGGCGGGCCACGTCATCCACCCGCGCCTTGCCATAGCCATGCTCGCAGAACACCGCGAAGGCCGCTTCGACGATCTCTGCCGGGCGTGCCTCCTTCCGGCGCTTGCGGCGGGGCGGCGCGGGGTGGTCCGGGTCTGGGCGCGGGGGCTGTGTCACGAGCAGGTCTCTCCTTGCGCGCGCGGTCGGCGGGGCCAATCCTTGCGCGTGCGTCGCTATATTACGCCGGGACCTGCGTGGTTTGAAGGCGTTTTCACAGGCCCTGTTCCTTGATGCACACAAAAATGACGTGCGGGTCACTTTCTTTCTTGATTTAATGACCCGTAAGTCAATATTTGCGCCCATACGCCATCACATTGGATTTTGCACCATGTCCCGTCTGTTTTCACTGCTGCGCGATGCCTTCTGGCTGGTGGTTTCGGTCGCGCTTGTCGCGGGCGGGTATCTGGGCTTTCAGTATCTCGGGGCGACCCGCGATATCGTCGAGGCCCAGCCAGTGGAGCGACCGGTGGCCCTTGTGGCGACGCAACCGCTCATGGCCTATGACACGGCGCTGCCCGTGCGGGGCGAGGGGTTCATCACACCGTTCCGGCAGGTCGCGCTCTCGGCGCAGATCCAGGGGCGGATCACCGATCTCGACCCGGCCATCGATGCGCGCGGCAGCTTTGCGGCGGGCGATGTGCTCGTGCGGCTCGATGACCGGGCTGCCGAAGCGGCGCTGGACCAGACGGATGCCAATATCGCCTCGACCCAGGCGCGGCTCGATCTGGTCAAAACCCAACTCGAACGTGGCGAGACCTTGCGGGAGCGGGGCGTTATCGCACAGGAGGCGCTGGATCAGTTGACCAGCCAGCGGCAGGAGCTGATGGCCAGCCTCGACAGCCTGCGCGCCGCACGCGAGACCGCGGATGTCACGCTCGATAACGCCCGGATCACCGCACCCTTTGCCGGGCGGGTCCTGCGCAAGACCGCTGAGATCGGTGCCGTGGTCAGCCCGGGGCAGGAAATCGCGGTGATCTATACGGATGACGCGCTGGAGGTCACGGTCCCGCTGCGCCAGGCCGACGCCGCCTTGATCCCCGGCCTGTTCGAGGGCGCACAGGTGCCCGCCGAGGTCGAGGCGCGCTTTGCTGGGCAGGTCTATCGCTGGGGGGGTGAGGTCACCCGGGTTGAGACCGCACTCGACACCCGCACCCGATCCCTGAACGTGACGGTCCGGTTGCTGGATGCCGAAGGCGTGCCGGATAACGCGCAGGGGGGCCTGCCCTCGGGGGCGCCGCCCGCCCTGATCAATGCCTTTGCCCATGTCACGATCAGCGGGGCCGAGGTTGCCGGGGCCTATGCCATCCCTTCCACGGCGTTCCGGGACGGGGCGCTCTGGCTCTATGTGGACGGCGTCCTGAACGTGGTGCCCGCCGATCTGATCCATGTGGATGGCGAGGACAGCTATGTCCGCGTCGGGGCCTTGCCCGCCGGGGCAGAGCTGGTGACCAGCCCGCTGGATACGGTGGTTGTCGGCATGCCCCTGCGCCGCGCAGAGACGGCACGGCGCACTGCGGCTCTGACGGAGTAAGCCGCCATGAACGCAGTGATCAAATGGATGACCGAGCACCCGGTCGCAGCGAACCTGACCATGGTGCTGGTGCTGATCGTCGGGCTGCTGAGCGCGATCACCATTCCGCAAAAGACTTTTCCCGATTTCACGCTGGAAGTCGTGGACATCCGGGTGGTCTATCCCGGTGCCTCCCCCGGCGAGATCGAACAGAGCATCATCCGCCCGATCGAAGACCAGATCAGCGGCATCGATGGCGTAGACGAGGTCACCGCCACTGCGCGCGAGGGGTCGGGGCAGGTCGCGGTTGCGCTCAAACTGGGCGAGGACGTGGCCGAGAAGCTCGACGAGGTGAAGACCGAGGTCGACCGGATCACCACCTTCCCCGAGGATGCCGAGGAGCCCACGGTCACCCAACGCTCCAACCGCAGCCGCGCGCTGGAAATCGCGATCCACGGCGCCGCGCCCGAGCAGGTTCTCAAGGAGCTGGCCGAGCGGCTAAAGACCGAACTGACATTGCTGCCATCGGTCTCATTCGTCGAGACGGCAAACCTGCGGGATTACGAGATCTCCATCGAGGTGGATCGCGACACGCTGAATGCCTATGGCCTCAGCCTCGCGCAGGTCAGCCAGATCGTGGCGGCCAACTCGCTGGAGCTGCCGGGCGGCGAGATCGAGACGGCGACCCTGACCATTCCGCTGCGCACGCTGGGGCGGAACTACACGCGGACGGATTTCGAAAATATCGTCGTGTTGACCAATGATGCAGGCGCCAAGGTGTTCCTGCGCGACATTGCAACCGTGATCGACGGGTTCGAGAACAGCGATATCTCGGCCCGGTTCGGCGGCAACCCTTCGGCCACCGTGAATGTGTTCCGCGTGGGCGATGAGCAGCTTCTGGATATCGTGGCCGAGGTGCGCGCCCATCTCGAGGACGGCTTTCGCCCCTCGCTGCCCGACGGGGTCGACGTGACCCTGTGGCAGAACGATGCCGATGAGCTGCAGAGCCGGGTCGACCTGCTGGTCAAGAACGCCATTCTCGGGCTCGCGCTCGTGGTGCTGTGCCTGTCGCTCTTTCTCGACTTCCGGCTGGCCTTCTGGGCGGCGGCGGGGATCGCAGTGGCCTTTGCCGCCAGCTTTGCGGTGCTCGGCACGATCGGCATGTCGATCAACATGATCTCGCTCTTCGGCTTCATCCTCGCCATCGGGATCGTGGTCGATAATGCCATCGTTATCGGCGAGAATATCTACAAGAACGGCGAGTCCGGGATGACGCCCATGGAGGCCGCGGTCAAAGGCACCCAGCGCGTGGCGATCCCGGTGGTGTTCTCGGCGCTGACCACGGTGGTCGCCTTCACGCCGCTCTTTCAGCTGCCCGGAACGCTGGGCAAGTTTCTCGGCGATATCCCGGCGGTGGTGATCATCGTTCTGTTGCTGTCGCTCTTGCAGGCGCTCTTCATTCTGCCGCGCAATCTCAGCCGGTTGGATGTTTCCGAGAGTTACCGTCCGAACATCGTCCTGCGCCTGCTGAACGCCGTGCGCGGTGTCGTGGACCGGATGTTGCAATGGTTTATCGCGCGCCCGCTCGATGCGGCGCTGCGTTTTGCGACCCGGCGCTGGTTGGTGCCGATTGGCGGGGTGATCGGGTTGATGATCCTGACCGTGGGGCTGCTGGCCCATGGCTATGTGAAGTTCAACTTCTTCCCCTCCATCGACGGCAAGTTCGTCACCGCCAATATCGAGATGGTCGATGGGACGACTTTCACCCGGACCGAGACCGTGGCCGAGCAGATCCGGCTGGCGGCCCTGCGCGCGGGTGACCGCGTCGCCGCCGATCTGCCGGCGGAGGAGGCGCAGGTGGTCGAGAACATCGCGGTGGTGATCGGGCAGGCGGCGGCGGCCGGTGGCCCCGAAGGCGGCAGCGCCACCGCAGGCGCGACGCTGGCCAATGTGGTCGTGCGTGTGACGGATCCCGAGCTACGCGACTGGCCTACCAAGGATTTCGAGACCGCGTGGCGCGACGAGATCGGCGATATCGCCGGGGTCAAGGTGCTCGACGTCTCCTCGGCGCTGATCGATGCGGGCGATGCCATCGCCGTCGAGCTCTCGTTGCCGGACGGGCAGGACATCGCCCCGGTCGTGGCTGAGTTGCGCGAGGGTCTGCGCGGCCTGCCGGGTGTGTTCTCGATCCGCGATGACCTGTCGGCGGGGCGGCTCGAATACAAGCTGGACCTGCGCGAGGATGCGCGGATCTACGGTGTCACCCTGTCCGATCTCGCGAGCCAGATGCGCAACGGGTTCTTCGGGATCGAGGCGACCCGGGTTCAGCGCGGGCGCGACGATGTCCGGGTCTTTGTCCGTCTGCCCGCAAGCCAGCGGGACAGCGTCGCCGACCTGCTGGATTTCAAGATCCGGACCCAGGATGGCGACCTCATCGCGCTGGGCGATGTGGCCGAGATCACCGAGGGGCTGGCCCCTACCGAGATCCTGCGCCGCAACGGGCGCACCATTACCACGGTCACCGCGGATGTGGACGCCGCCGTTGTCACCTCCAGCGAGGCCAATGCCCTGATATCTGCCGATCTGATCCCGCCACTCACGGAGAACTACGAGGGTCTGATCGTCGAGTTCGGGGGCGAACAGCGCACCCAGGGCGATGCCGGAGCGGCGCTGGGACAGGCGCTGGGCGTGGCGCTCTTCGTGATCTTTGCGCTTCTGGCGCTGGTCTTCCGGTCCTATGTGCAGCCGCTCGTGGTGATGGTGGCGATCCCGCTGGGTCTGATCGGGGCGGTGACGGGCCATTTGATTATGGGACTTCCGCTGACCATCCTGTCGATCTTCGGGATCATCGGTCTGGCCGGGGTGGTGATCAACAACAGCCTCGTGATGATCGACCTTTACAACGAGTATCTGGCCAAGGGCTACGAGACCCGCGAGGCGGTGATAGAGGGCACCAAGGACCGGTTCCGCCCTATCCTGCTCACCTCCCTGACCACCTTCCTCGGAGTCTATCCTCTGATCATGGAGACCTCGCTGCAGGCGCAGTTCCTGATCCCGCTGGCGGTGTCCATCGGCTATGGCGTGCTCTTTGGCACGGCGACCATCATCCTCGCGGTTCCGGCGGTCTTCATGGCCCAGGCACGCGCGGCGGAGGGCTTGTCGGCGCTGGTGTCCCTCGTGACGGGCGGTGGGGCGCGGGCCGACCGGACGGGTGCCGACGCAACGCCGGGCGACACGCAGCCTGCGCCCCAGATCGCCCCGGTGGACCCGTCTGCCCCGCCGCCATTGCGGGCAGCGGAATGATGCCGATCACAGGCCCGTGATGTGAAAACTCATCCAACAGGCTCAGCTTTGCGTAATTCCATCAACCGGATTTCGTGACTGGAGACTGACCATGAGGATTTCTGCATCGCTCGCCACCGCCGCCACGCTGGTCGTCGGACTGCTGACCGCATCCGCCGCAACCGCGCAGGAGCAATTCCAGCGCGTTCAAAGCAAGTCGGATTTCGTGGCTCTGGTCGACGGGACCGAGCTGTCGATCCTACGTCCGTTCTACCTGCGCAACGCGATCAAATTGCAGGTCTCCCCGCAGGGGGAAATCGCAGGCACCGCCCTGCGCAAGCCCGTGACCGGCGCCTGGAGCTGGGAGAACGGCTTTTTCTGCCGTGAGATGACCTATGGGGACAACACGATCCCATCCAATTGCCAGCTGGTCGCCATCAAGGGCAACGAGATGCGGTTCATCTCGGATCAGGGGCAGGGGGACAAGGCCGATTTCCGGCTGATGCGCTGAGCCTCAGCCCGCGGGGCGCGGATCAGAAATCGATCGCGATGCCCTTCTTTTCCCAATCGCCATAGCGCACGGGCTCGGGCCCGTCGCGCCCGCCCAGTTCCACCGGCATCTGGGCCTCACTGTCCTTCGCCTTGCGTAGATCGGCCTCTTCGAGGGCACGGCGCGCGGTCTCAGGCAGGGCGGCGCGGCGCGCGGCCTCTTCGGGGCTGAGCGGGGGCAGCACGGGCTCGGGGGCGTCCGGTGTCGGGGTGTCGTCGCTCATGGCATCGCTCCTGCGCGGCTTGTCACGGTGATGCCCGTGATATACGGCCCAAGCTTGCCGCGACAAGCGGGATGCAACAAGGAGACGCAGGGTGACTGGCAGCGCTGCTCATACGGGGCCGACCTCGGCCCGCGCCGCAGCGGTGGCGCTCCTCAACGGGGTTCTGGTGGATCAGCTGTCCCTCGCCGATCAGGTCGGACAGGCCAAGGGGCCACTGGCCAGCCTCGGCACCGGGGATCGCGCCCGGGCCCAGCGGCTCGCGACCGAGACCCTGCGCCATCTGCGGACCTGCGATCAGATGCTCGGGCCCTTTCTGCGCCTGCCCCCATATCCCGAGATCCATAACATCCTGCGCTTGGGCACCTACGAGATCTGCGCGCTGCAGGAAGCGCCCCATGGCGTGGTGAGCGCGGCAGTAGATCTGGCACGCGTCGCCGATCCGCGCAGCAAGGCACCGGGGCTCGTGAACGCGGTGCTGCGCCGGGTGGCCGAACGCGGCCCCGAGGCCTGGGAGGCCGCGCCGCCCCCCAGCCTGCCGAAACCGTTCCGCAAGGGGCTGGCGGCGATCTGGGGCAACAAGACCGTGCGCGCCATGGAAGAGGCTCAGGCCGCGGTCCCGCCAGTGGATCTCAGCCTGCGCGATCCTGCCAGTGCCGGGGACTGGGCTGCGCCGCTCGGGGCCGAGATCCTGCCCACGGGCTCTCTGCGGCTGCGGGACCCGGGGCGGATCAGCGCCTTGCCGGGCTATGACGCGGGCGCGTGGTGGGTGCAGGATGCGGCGGCGGCGCTGGCGGCGCAGGCCCTTGCGCCGCAACCCGGCGAGCGGGTGCTCGACCTGTGTGCCGCGCCCGGGGGCAAGACCTTGCAGCTCGCGGCAGCGGGGGCCGAGGTCACGGCGCTCGATATCTCCAAAGGGCGGCTGGCGCGGCTGCGTCAGAACCTTGATCGCACGGGCCTGAGCGCCGAGATCGTCGTGGCCGATGCGCGGGACTACGCTCCGGAACCGCTGTTTGACGCCGTGCTGCTCGACGCTCCCTGTTCGGCCACGGGCACGATCCGGCGGCACCCGGATCTGCCCTATCTGCGAGACCTCGCGGATCTGACAGAGGTGACGACCCTGCAAGCCGCGCTGTTCGACCGCGCGGTGTCGGTCCTGCGGCCCGGCGGGCGGCTGGTTTTCGCGACCTGTTCGTTGATGCCCGCCGAGGGCGAGGACCAGATCGCAGCCGCGCGCGCCCGGCATCCGGAGCTCGTGCAACAGAGCCTCGCGGATCTGCCGGGGATTGCAGCCGAATGGGTCACCGAGACCGGCGCCCTGCGCCTGCGCCCGGATTTCTGGCCAGAGCGCGGCGGGTTGGATGGCTTTTTTATCGCAGCTTTGGCGAAACCGGTCTGAACGCGGTTATCGCCATGACAGCGCCCTGAGCAGGGCGTAGGATTCGCCCAAAGGCGCGGGACCTCACACCGGGCCTGCGGATCATCGGAAAGACCCTGACACGGCCATGGCGGGCAGTCTCAAGCAGGACCTCTCACGGTCGACCGGCTCCCGGTCGGCGGGCTATCGCGCGGCGGATCGGCTGCATGCGGTGCTGGCCGGGCTGGGTCCGGCCTCCACGGCCTTTGTCTCCCATCCCGAACCCACGAGCTTTGGCGATCCGGCGCGGGGGCGGCAATTGCTGGCGGGCAATCACCTGATCAATGGCGAGATCACCTCGGCCCCGGGTCTGTCCTTGTGGGATGTGGCCGAGGGCGCGCCGGGGCTCGATGCGATGATGCTCCATGATTTCAAGTGGCTCGATGACCTGGCCGCGCTCGGAACGAAACCCGCCCGGGTGCTGGCGCAGGCGTGGCTGTCGGACTGGATCGCGCGCTATGGCCGGGGGCGGGGGCCGGGCTGGACCCCGGATGTGACCGCGCGGCGCATCATGCGCTGGATCAGCCATACGGTGCTACTGCTGGGGGCGGAGGGGTCGGCGCTGGCGCCGCGCTATTTCCGGTCGCTCAGCCACCAGACGGTCTTTCTCAGCCGCCGCTGGCGCACGGCGGCCTCGGGGCGGCCCCGCTTCGAGGCGCTTTGCGGGATGATGTATGCCGGGCTGAGCCTGAGCGGGTTCGAGGACAAGGTCGCGGCGGCCTCCAAGGCCTTGGATCAGGCGTGCCTGCGCGAGATCGACGGGCAGGGGGCGCTGGCCTCGCGGAACCCCGAGGACATGCTCGATGTGCTCTCGTTGTTGACCTGGGTCGCGGATGCGGTCGAGGCGCGGGGTCAGGCGCCGAGCCTCGAACAGGCCAAGGCGATCACGCGCATGGCGCCGAGCCTGCGGGCCCTGCGGCACCGGGATGGGACGCTTCTGCGTGGCCATGGCGGCGGGCGCGGCGCGCCGGGCCATCTGGAAGGCACGCTGGCGCGGACCGGGGTGGCAGGCCTGTCGGAGGCGCCCTCGGTGATGGGCTTCGCGCGGCTGGCCGCAGGTGGCACCACGGTGCTGATCGACGCGGCACCACCGCCGCGCGGGGCAGCGGCCCTGTCGGCCCATGCCTCGACCCTCGCCTTCGAGATGACCTCGGGCGCGCATCCGCTGGTGGTCAGCTGCGGTCCCGGCAGCGGCTTCGGGCCGGAATGGCGGCGCGCGGCGCGGGCCACGGCGTCCCATTCGACGTTGGAACTCGATGGGCTGTCCTCTTCGCGGCTCATCACGCGGGCGCGCAAACCGGGCGAGATCGAGGCGCTGGCGCAGGTGCCCACCCGCGTCACGGTCGAGATCTATGACGGGCCACTGGGCATGTCCGGACGGTTGATGACCCATGACGGGTATGATGCGAGCCACGGCCTGACCCATGCGCGGCAGATGGAGCTGGATGGGGCCGGGCGCGTCCTGTCCGGGACCGATACGCTGGCCGCCCTGTCCGAGGGCGCGCATCTGCGCTGCGACCGGGCGGCGGCGGGGACGCGCGGGGCGGGCCTGCCCTATTCCCTGCGGTTCCATCTCGCCCCGGAGGTGGAGGCGGAAATTGACATGGGCGGTACGGCGGTCTCGCTCGTGGCCGGGGAGGGTGAGGTCTGGATCTTTCGTGCACAGGGCGCGGAGCTGCGGCTGGCGCCCAGTGTCGTGCTGGAACGGGACCGGCTGAAACCCCGCGCCACGCGGCAGATCGTGCTGACCGGGCATGTGCAGGATTACGCGGTGGAGATCGGCTGGTCCTTCACCCGCGCGACCTGATCGCGGGGGCGCGGGCGCGCGGGCGGTGATCCAATTGCGCGCCTGCGGCGAAGTCCCATGCGCAATTCATGCCAGTATGGGGGCGGTACCCCCAAGAAGACGCCCGCGCGCGCGGTGCGCCCGCCCCCTTGGCGCACGCGGCCGGACCGGGTAGGGTCGGCCTGCGACAGCGTTGCGGGGCCGTTCCCGGCGCGTGGAGTGGTCAATCGCCGAGCCAGCCTGTATAGGGCGCGCAAACGCTGCCACAGACTTTCCAAAGGACCGACCATGACCGACCTCGTGCCGTTGCGCCGCGCGCTGCTTTCTGTTTCCGACAAGACGGGTCTCGTGCCGCTGGGGCAGGCGCTCGCTGCGCGGGGAGTTGAGCTGCTCTCGACCGGCGGGACGGCGAAGGCGCTGCGCGATGCGGGGCTTGAGGTGATCGATGTCTCGGATGTCACCGGGTTTCCCGAGATGATGGATGGCCGGGTCAAGACCCTGCACCCGATGGTTCATGGCGGGCTGCTGGCCCTGCGGGACAATGCGGCCCATGTCTCAGCCATGGAGCGGCACGGGATCGGCGCGATCGACCTTCTGGTCGTGAACCTCTATCCGTTCGAGCAGACCGTCGCGGCGGGGGCGGATTACGCCACCTGCATCGAGAATATCGACATTGGCGGACCCGCCATGATCCGGGCCGCTGCCAAGAACCACGGTTTTGTCAGCGTGATTACCGATGTGGAGGATTACGACGGCCTGCTGGCCGAGCTTGACGCCCATGACGGGTCTACGGATTATCCGTTCCGACAGGCGCTGGCGCTCAACGCCTATGCCCGAACGGCCGCCTATGACGCGGCGGTGTCCGGCTGGATGACCGATGCGCTGGCGCAGGTGGCACCGCGTCGCCGCGCCGTGGCGGGCACGCTGGCCCAGACCCTGCGCTATGGCGAGAACCCGCATCAGGCGGCGGCGTTCTATGTGGATGGCTCGGCCCGTCCGGGCGTGGCCACCGCCGTGCAGCATCAGGGCAAGGAACTGAGCTACAACAATATCAACGACACCGATGCGGCCTTCGAGCTTGTCGCCGAGTTTGCCCCCGAGGACGGTCCGGCCTGCGCGATCATCAAGCATGCCAATCCCTGCGGCGTGGCCCGTGGTGCGACCCTTGCCGAGGCCTATACGGCGGCGTTCAACTGCGACCAGACCTCGGCCTTTGGCGGGATCATTGCCCTGAACCAGCCGCTGGACGGACCCACGGCCGAGGCGATCTCGGGGATTTTCACCGAGGTGGTGATCGCGCCGGGCGCCGATGCGGCAGCGCGCGCGGTCTTTGCCAAGAAAAAGAACCTGCGCCTGCTGACCACCGAGACGCTGCCGGATCCGAAGGCGGCCATGCTCACCGTGCGGCAGGTCTCGGGCGGGTATCTTGTGCAGGACAAGGACAATGGCAATATCTGTTGGGAGGACCTGAAGGTCGTGACCAAGCGCGCCCCGAGCGACGCGGAGATCGCCGATCTGCTCTTTGCCTGGAAGGTCGCGAAACACGTGAAGTCCAACGCCATCGTCTATGTCAAGGACGGCGCCACGGTCGGTGTCGGTGCAGGCCAGATGAGCCGCGTGGACAGTGCCCGGATCGCCGCGCGCAAATCCGCCGATATGGCCGAGGTGCTGGGGCTCGACACACCGCTCATTCAGGGCTCGGTCGTGGCCTCGGATGCGTTCTTTCCCTTCCCCGACGGTCTGCTGACGGCGGCAGAGGCCGGCGCCACGGCGGTGATCCAGCCCGGCGGGTCCATGCGGGATGACGAGGTGATCAAGGCCGCCGACGAGGCCGGTCTCGCCATGGTCTTCACCGGCATGCGGCATTTCAGGCACTGACGGCATGCGCGCTCTGATCCTCTCGGCGGTGACGGCCTGTGGCATCGATCAGCTCAGCAAGCTGATCGTCGTCCACTGGATGAACCTCAAGGAAATCAGGGCGATCGACGTGCTGCCGCCGATCCTGAACTTTCGGATGGGCTGGAATCAGGGCGTGAATTTCGGCCTGTTCGGCTCTGAGAGCGACGTGATGCGCTGGGCGCTCATCGCGCTGGCGCTGGGGATCTGCGTGGCGGTCATCCTTTGGCTGCGGCGCGAGGGCGGCGGGCTTGCCGCCGAGATCAGCGCGGGCCTTCTGGTGGGCGGCGCCATCGCCAATGTCATCGACCGGGTGATCTATGGCGCGGTGGCGGATTTCCTGAACATGAGCTGCTGCGGCCTGAACAATCCGTTCACCTTCAATCTCGCCGATGTGGCGATTTTCGCCGGGGCGGTCGGGCTTGTGTTTTTCGCCGGAAAGCCGGACAAAAACCCCTCGTGACCCGGGCGGCGTGATGGGCTATGCCTCGGGACGCGACCGGGTAGGGAGACGATGATGCACCGCGCTTGGACAAAGCTTGGACTTGGGATGCTGGCGGCTGCGGCGCTGAGCGCCTGCAGCATCAATGACGAAGAGCCGATCCTGATGAATGTGCGCTCGACCACGTCCGGTCCCGACGAGTTCGCCATCCTGCCGGCCAAGCCCCTGGTCATCCCCGAAGATCTCGCCGCTCTGCCGGCCCCCACGCCGGGCGGCAGCAATCGCACGGATCCGACGCCGCAGGCCGATGCAATCGCGGCGCTGGGCGGGCGGCCCGAGCGGCTGACGCCATCGGGGCAAATCCCCGGCAGCGATGCGGGGCTGGTGGGCTACACCACCCGCTATGGCCGCGCCTCGGGCATTCGCCAGACGCTGGCCGAAGAAGATCTTGCGTTCCGGCAGTCCAATAATGGCCGTCTTCTGGAGCAGTGGTTCAACGTGAACACCTATTTCGACGCCTATGAGGATGTGAGCCTCGACCAAGAGGCCGAGCTGCTTCGCCTGCGCCGCGCCGGTGTGCGCAACGTCTCGGCGCCGCCGGATCCGAACCGCGAACAGTAGGTGCAGCACGCTGACAGCGCGGCACCGATCTCACGACCCCGACAGCACATCTTGAAGATGGCGCATGACGCCGTACCTTTGAGGCACGCCGCCTGGATCGAAAAGATGGAGACGCGCATGACGCGATGGAAACGGATGGGGCTGCCTCTGCGCGGGTTGGCACTCGCCGCACTGGCCGCAACCCCTCTGGCCGCTGCCGAGGATGTCACGACCTATACCCTCGAGAACGGGATGGAGATCGTGGTCATCGAAGACCACCGCGCCGCCGCGATCACCAACATGGTCTGGTATCGCACGGGCGCAGCCGATGAGCCGGCCGGCAAGTCCGGCATCGCCCATTACCTCGAACATCTGCTGTTCAAGGGCACCGATGAGCTGGACCCGGGCGAGTTTTCGGCGACCGTTCAGGCCAATGGCGGATCCGACAATGCCTTCACCTCCTGGGATTATACCGGGTATTTCCAGCGGATCGCCGCGGACCGGCTCGAGCTGATGCTCAAGATGGAGGCCGACCGGATGGTCGATCTGGTGTTGACCGAAGAGATCGTGGCCCCCGAGCTCGACGTGATCCTTGAGGAGCGGAGCCAGCGCGTTGACAGCTCCGCCGGTGGGCTCTTCGGCGAGCAGCGCCGCGCCGCGCAGTACATGAACCACCCCTATGCCATCCCGATCATCGGCTGGCGTCACGAGATGGAGCAGCTGACCAAGCAGGATGCGCTTGATTTCTACGAGACCTATTACGCGCCCAACAACGCGATCCTGATCGTCGCGGGCGATGTGGAACCCGAAGAGGTTCTGGCCCTTGCCCAGACGCATTTCGGCCCGATCCCGTCCAACCCGGACCTGCCGGAGCGGGTGCGCCCCTCCGAGCCGCCGCAACTGGCCGAACGCCGGATCGCCTATGCGGATCCGCGTGTCGCGCAACCTTATGTCATTCGAACATATCTTGCGCCTGAGCGGGATGCGGGCGCACAAGAAACCGCGGCGGCGCTGACCCTCTTGGCAGAGCTTCTGGGCGGGTCGAGTGCGACGTCTTTCCTTGGCGAGAGGCTCGAATTCGAGACCCAGCGCGCGGTCTATACCTCGGCTTTCTATTCCGGGGTGTCGCTCGATGCGACGACCTTCGGGCTGATCACCGTGCCCGCCGAGGGCGTATCGCTGGCCGAGGCCGAGGCGGAGCTTGACGCTGCCGTAGCCGAGTTCATGGCCAGCGAGATTGACGCCGAGGCGCTGGACCGGATCAAGATGCAGATCCGCGCCTCCGAGATCTATGGCCGGGACAATGTGGGCAGCCGCGCGCGGACCTATGGCACGGCCCTGACCTCGGGCCTGACGGTTGCGGATGTGCAGGCTTGGCCGGACATCCTCGAGGCGGTCACCGCAGAGGACATCAAGGCGGCGGGCGAGATGGTGTTTGACAAGCGCAAGGCGGTCACTGGCTGGCTGATGCGCGAAGGACAAGAGGAACTGATGCAATGAGCCGACTTCTGGGCGGCTTTGCCGCGCTGATCCTCTGGGCCGTCCCGGCCTGGGCCATCGTCGATATTCAGGAGGTCACCTCCCCCGGCGGGATCAAGGCCTGGCTGGTGGAGGATCACTCGATCCCCTTCACCGCGCTCGAAATCCGCTTCAAGGGCGGGGCGGTGGTCGACCCCGCCGACAAACGCGGGGCGGCGCATTTCATGTCCGGCCTGCTTGAGGAAGGGGCAGGGGACTATGATGCCCGCGCCTATGCGGCCCGGACCGAGGCTCTGGCGGCCAGCTTTGACTTCGATATCAGCGATGACAGCCTGTCGGTCTCGGCGCGGTTCCTGACCGAAAACCGGGACGAAGCGCTTGAGCATTTGCGCCTCGCCCTGCAGGAGCCCCGCTTTGACGAGAGCGCGATTGAGCGTGTGCGGGCCCAGATCCAGTCGATCATCGCCTCGGATGCCAAGGATCCCGAGACCATTGTGGGCGAGCGCTTTGATGCGCTGGCCTTTCCCGACCATCCCTATGGCACCGCCCGCGAAGGCAGTATCGAGAGCGTGGCCGCGATTACCCGCGCAGATCTTGTAGCCGCCCATCAGGGCATTCTGGCCCGCGACCGGATCTATGTGGGGGCTGCGGGGGATGTGACCGCCGAAGAGCTGGGCGCGTTGCTCGACGCGCTGCTCGGCGCCCTGCCCGAGACCGGCGCGCCCCTGCCCGGCGAGACCGAGGTCGCCCTGAGCGGCGGGGTCACCGTCGTGCCCTTCGCCTCGCCGCAATCGGTGGCGCGGTTCGGCCATACGGGGCTTGAACGGGATGACCCGGATTTCTTCCCGGCCTTCATCCTGAACCAGATCGTCGGGGGCGGCGGGTTCAGCTCGCGCCTGATGCAGGAAGTCCGGGTCGAGCGCGGCCTGACCTATGGCATCGGGTCCTACCTGCTGCCGCTGGATGACGCGGCGCTCTATATCGGGCAGTTCAGTTCGGACAACACGCGGATCGCCGAGGCGATCGAGGTGATCCGGGGGCAATGGGCCGATATCGCCGAAAATGGCGTGACCGCCGAGGAGCTGGAGCAGGCCAAGATCTATCTCACCGGGGCCTATCCGCTGCGCTTTGACGGGAATGGCCGGATCGCGAGCATCCTTGTGGGGATGCAGCAGGATGATCTGGGCATCGACTACATCCCGACCCGCAATGACAAAGTGCGCGCCGTCACCCTTGAGGAGATCCAGCGCGTGGCCGCCCGGCTCATGCGGCCCGAGGATCTGCGCTTTGTCGTGGTGGGGATGCCCGAGGGGCTCGAGGCCTCCAACTAGCCCTAGGCGACTCGCAGCGGCCATGCTAGATACGGTGGCATGGCCGTTAGCACCCCCAACATCCTGCCCGACACCCCGGATATAGCGGCGCCAAAGCGCCCCGTGATCCGGCAGCTCGACGAGGCGGCGATCAACCGGATCGCCGCGGGCGAGGTTGTGGAACGTCCGGCCTCGGCCATCAAGGAACTGGTGGAGAACGCCCTCGATGCCGAGGCACGGCGCATCGACATCGCCTATGCGGATGGCGGGAAGACCCTTCTCCGGGTGATCGATGACGGGATCGGGATCGCGGCAGAGGATCTGCCGCTGGCCCTGTCGCGCCACGCGACCTCCAAGATCGATGGCTCCGACCTGCTGAACATTCAGTCCTTCGGCTTTCGCGGCGAGGCGTTGCCCTCGCTCGGTGCGGTCGGGCGGCTGACCATCTGTTCCCGCGCGGCGGGCTCGTCCGAGGCGGCCGAGATCACCGTCGAGGGCGGCGTGATGACCCCCGCGCGCCCCGCAGCGTTGAGCCGGGGAACCAGCGTGACCCTGCGCGATCTCTTCTCGGCCACCCCGGCACGGCTTAAATTCCTGCGCTCGGACCGGGCAGAGGTCCAGGCAATCGGCGACGTGGTCCGACGTCTGGCCATGGCCGAGCCTGCCGTGGGCATCACCCTGCGCGATGTCACCGGGGGCGGAGACGGGCGCGTGACCTTCCGGGTCGAGCCCGAGACGGGGGATCTGTTCAACGCGCTTCACCGGCGTCTTGCGCGCATCCTCGGGGCGGAGTTCGCCCAGAACGCGCTCAAGATCGAGGGCGAGCGGGAGGGGCTGGGCCTGACTGGCTACGCCGCCCTGCCGACCTATTCCCGGGGGGCTGCGGTGGCGCAGTACCTTTTTGTGAATGGCCGTCCCGTGCGGGACAAGTTGCTCGTGGGGGCGTTGCGCGGGGCCTATGCCGACTTCCTGAGCCGCGACCGGCATCCGGCGGCGGTCCTGTTCCTCGACTGTCCGCCCGAACGTGTGGATGTGAATGTGCATCCCGCCAAATCCGAGGTGCGTTTTCGCGAGCCAGCGCTGGCGCGGTCGCTGATCGTCACGGCGTTGCGCCATGCGCTGGCCGAAGCCGGGCACCGGGCCTCCAGCACTGTGGCCGATGCGACGCTCGGTGCCTTTCGCGCGCCGGAGCTGGACCCCGATCCGGTGGTCGAGACGCCGGGCCCGGCGCGGGTCTATCAGATGGATCGTCCCAGTGGCGCGTCCCTGGCGCGAGGCACCGCGTGGCAGGCACCGGTGCCTGAGCCCACGCCCGGGTTCGGCTTTGCGGAAACCCCCGCCGCCCGGGTCGAAGCCGCGCCGGAGGAGACCGGCCTGACCGCGCGCCCTTTGGGGGCTGCCCGGGCGCAGGTGCATGAGAATTACATCGTCGCCCAGACCGAGACGGGCATGATCCTCGTGGATCAGCATGCCGCCCATGAACGGCTGGTCTATGAAAAGCTCAAGCGTCTGATGGCCGAAAACGGTGTGCCCGCGCAGGCGCTGCTGATCCCCGAGATCGTCGAGCTGTCCGAGGGGGATGCGGCGCGGCTTCTGGATCATGCTGACGCCTTCGCCCGGTTTGGCCTGCGGATCGAACCTTTTGGCCCCGGCGTTCTTGCCGTGCGCGAGACGCCCGCGATCCTTGGAACCGTGAATGCCGAGGCACTCTTGCGGGACATTCTCGATGAGTTGGCCGATCTGGGCCAATCAGACGCCCTGCAATCTCGAATCGACGCGATCCTGTCGCGCATGGCCTGCCATGGTTCGGTCCGCTCCGGACGCCGGATGAGCGCCGACGAGATGAACGCGTTGTTGCGCGAGATGGAGGCAACGCCCCATTCCGGCCAGTGCAACCATGGCCGCCCGACCTATGTGGAACTCCAGCTGGCCGATATCGAGCGGCTCTTCGGGCGCACATGATTGAACTCGGCGGTCGTGTCTTCACGCAGGATGAGTTGACGCTTCTGGCCCTTGGGGCCGGTGGGGCGATCGTTCTGTTGATCCTTTTGCTTCTGGTGCTGGCGCTGCGGGCGGCGGGCCGTTCGGCGCGCGCCACCGAGCCGCTGATCGCGCAGGTCACCACGCTCGGCCAGGCGGTCGAGGGGCTCAACCAGGGCCAGCACGCCCTGAGCGGGGGGCTCAAATCCGTCTCCGAGGCGCAGGCCACCGCACAGCTTCATGTGGTACAGACCATGGAGAGCCGGCTGGCCCATGTGCAGCAGCAGATGACCGATACGCTCCACGTCAACGCGCTGAAATCGGCCAACGCGATCTCGGAAATGCAGACGCGGATGAACGAGGTGCTGGCGGGCAGTTCCGAGAAGACGACGAAATCGCTGACCCAGCTGCAGGAGCGTCTGGCGACCATCGACAAGGCCCAGAGCAATATCGAGAAGCTCTCGGGTGATGTGCTGAGCCTGCAGGATATCCTGTCGAACAAGCAGACCCGTGGGGCGTTCGGCGAGATCCAGCTCCATGACATCGTGTCCAAGGCACTGCCATCGGATGCGTTCGACATGCAGGTCACCCTGGGCAATGGCAAGCGGGCCGATTGCCTGATCCATCTGCCCAACCCGCCGGGGCCCATCGTCATCGACAGCAAGTTCCCGCTGGAGGCCTATGAGAAGCTGCGCGCCGCCGGGACCCAATCGGATCAGACACTGGCCCTGCGCGAGCTGCGCGTCGCGGTGAAGGCGCATATCAAGGCGATCTCCGAGAAGTATATCATCGACGGCGAGACGGCGGATGGGGCGTTGATGTTCCTGCCGTCCGAGGCGGTCTATGCCGAGCTCCATGCCAACCTGCCGGAGGTGGTCCGCGAAGGGTTCGCGGCGCGGGTCTGGATCGTCTCACCCACCACCTGCATGGCCACGCTGAACACCATGCGCGCGGTGCTGAAAGACGCCCGGATGCGCGAGCAGGCCGGGGCGATCCGCAAGAATCTCGGGCTGCTGCATCGCGATGTGGAACTGGTGCTGGAACGGGTGGCCAAGCTCGACACCCATTTCAATCAGGCCCGCAAGGATATCGAGGGCATCACCACCGCCGCCGAGCGGGCGGGCAGACGCGCCGAGCGGCTCGACAATTTCGACTTCGCCGAGCTTGAGGCCACGCCCGCGCCGCAGCTGGTGTCTGTGCCAGAGACACGAGCCTAGGCCAGACAGCAAAACGGGCCCCGAAGGACCCGCATTCTGAGCATCGCAGAGCGTATCAGGTCAGATCCGCAAGAAGGGCTGCGCGATCTTGGGCAGGATCTTGCGGAATTTCAGCGGCGCGTCGGTCGCGGCCAGACAGATGCAAGCCTCACCCTCTTCGGCGACTGGGGTGTGTTCCACGTTCGGGTCGGCTACCTCGACATCGCCGGGGCCGAACCGGTCAAACTCATCCTTGAACGCGCCCTGCAGGACCAGCGTCAGCTCGGTACCATGGTGGCCGTGATCCGGCACCTCGACGCCCGCCGGGATATAGAGCAGCCGGACCGACGCCTCTTTGGACGTGGGCAGGATCGCCTGCTTGACGCCGAAGCCCACGGGCCGCCAGTTCACATCCTCCAGACCGCCCTGGACATAATCCACCAGCGGTGCCGGCAGAATGCCATTGGCCTTGCTCATGGGGCGCTCGGGCACATTGACCGCAATCGGCCCCTTGGACGGCAGGGCGCGGATCGACGCGAGGCAGCTTTCCAGCGCATCGGGCGCCATTTCCACCGCGGTGGTGTCTTCGAGCAGCGCACCGCCCACCGCCTCATGGGCGGCCAGTGCCGCGCGGCAGTCATCACACATGGAGATATGAGTGGCCACCACGAGGCTAAACGCCTCCGGCAACGTGCCCGCGGAGTACGCCATCAGGAGCGCATCGCTCAGGTGGTGTTTGATCGCAGTTTCACTCATCGGTCAGTCTAACTCGTGTCTTAGTTTCTCTAACGCCAACCTAAGGCGCGACTTGATCGTGCCAAGGGGCAATCCCGTTTCGGTTGCAATTTCACTATGGGACATATCCCCGAAATAACAACGTTCGATGAGTATACGTTGCTTCTCGGGTAATTGGATCAGTGCGGCCTGAAGTTTTTCGCTGTCCTGCTGCATTTCGAGGACTTCGACCTGATCGGGTTCCGGCTCGGGGCCCCAGGGCAGATCCTCTGGCTCGGGGCGCTTCTCCTTGCGGATCATGTCGATTCGACGGTTTCGGGCGATCGTGAAGATCCATGTCGCCACGCTGGCCCGGGACGGATCGAAGAGATGGGCCTTTTGCCAGACCGTAGTCATCACGTCCTGGGCGCAATCCTCGGCAACGGAATCCGTGGCGCCGGACTTGATCAGGAAGGCTTTGATGCGGGGCGCAAAATGCCGGAACAGGCTCGCAAAGGCCGCCGTGTCCTGCTGGTCGCGAATGGCCAGAAGAACGCCGACCCATTCGGCATCCAGGGTCGTATCACGTGTCGATTTTTGCGCCAGTGCCACTCCGGTCTGGTCCCCGCTTTCCCATTTCCCGGTCTCATCTTAGAGAGCGCTCGCCGGTGATGCATCAAAAATATGTGCGAGCACCGCAGGTTATCCCCGGCGAACAGCCACGGCTGCCCGAAAAATGCGCGAAACCCGCAGAAAGTTAAATCCAACTGGCTTGTCAGTCCGTATGTCAATCAAGCAAGACACGAGGGGACAAGGTTTTCATGCCATTCGAGACAGTAAGAGGCGCATCGCGCAGGGTTGCGGTAATCGGCGGGGGTATCTCGGGCCTGGGGGCGGCCCATCTGCTGGCGCGCGAGCACAGCGTGACGGTCTTCGAGGCCGAGAGCCGGTTTGGCGGCCATGCCCGCACGGTGATGGCCGGGCGTTTCGGCGATCAGCCGGTGGATACGGGCTTCATCGTGTTCAACTACGCCAATTACCCGAACCTCACGAAACTCTTCGATGAACTCGATGTTCCGGTGATCAAGAGCGATATGAGCTTTGCCGCCTCCATCGACGGCGGTCGGCTGGAATACGGGCTGCGTACGATCGGCACGCTCTTTGCGCAGAAGCGCAACCTGCTGCGTCCGGCCTATCTGCGGATGCTCAAGGACATCAACACCTTCAACACCCGCGCCTGCGAGGTGGCGGATGATCCGGACATCACCATCGGCGCGTTTCTGGAGCGGCTCGGCACCGGGCCGTGGTTCCGGGACTATTATATCACTCCACTGTCCGGGGCGATCTGGTCCACGCCCGTGGACAAGATCCTCGACTTCCCGGCCCAGGCGCTTGTGACCTTCTTCAAGAACCATGCGCTCCTGTCGGCCACGGGCCAGCACCAGTGGTACACGGTGCAGGGCGGGTCCATCGAATATGTCTCGCGCCTGTCGCGTTCCCTGCTGGAGGCGGGGGTCGAGCTGCGCGCGCCGGCCCGGGTCAGCGCCGTGCAGCGGATCAAGGAGGGTGTGCTGGTGAAGGCCGAGGGCGGCGATTGGGAGCCCTTTGACGATGTGATCTTCGCCACCCACTCGGACCAGACGCTTGCCATGCTCGCCGACAGTTCCGAGGCCGAGCGTCTGGCCCTCGGCGCGGTGCAGTACCAGCCCAACGAGGCGGTGCTCCATGCGGATGCGGCCACCATGCCGAACCATCGCAAGATCTGGGCCGCGTGGAACTATGTGGAAGAGAAGGGCAAGAAAAGCGACCGGATCGACCTGACCTATTGGATGAACAAGCTGCAGCAGATCCCCACCGATGATCCGCTCTTTGTCACTCTGAACGCCACGCGCCCGATCCGCGAAGAGCTGATCTATGACACGGTGACCTTCATGCACCCGGTCTATGATCTGGCCGCGCAGAATGCCCGGGTCGCGCTGCAATCCATGCAGGGGTTGCGGAACACCTATTTCTGCGGTGCCTGGATGAAGAACGGCTTCCACGAGGACGGCTTTGCCAGTGCCGTGGACGCGGTCGCGGCGCTGAACGCCAAGGCCCATCCGGCCGCGAAGGTTGCCGCTGAATGAGCGTGCTCGACCATATCGCCGGGCAGACCTTTCACGGGCGCCGGGGCGCGGTGGAGAACGATTTTCGCTATTCCATCGACTATGTCCTGACCGACCCCGAGGCGCAGTCGGCCACGCCGCTTCTGTTTTCGCGCAACAAGGCCAATCTGGCCTCCCTTCGGGACAGCGACCATGGCGGCGCACCCAAAGAGGGCAAGGGGGCGGATTGGGTCCGCGACATCCTGCATCTGCGGGATCTGGAGGTTGCGGACGGGCAGATCCTTCTGCTCGCGCAGCCGCGGATCCTTGGCCATGTGTTCAACCCGGTCTCGTTCTGGCTGTGCCACGACATGGCGGGGAGGCTGCGGGTGGTGATCGCCGAAGTGTCGAACACCTTCGGGGATCGGCATTCCTATCTGTGCTATCGCGATGATCTGGAGCCGATCACCCGATCCGACATCCTGACCGCCGAGAAGATCTTTCACGTCTCGCCCTTCCAGCCCGTGGAGGGAGGCTACACCTTCCGCTTCGATATCACCGATGAACGGGTCGGGATCTGGATCGACTATACGACCGGGAATGGCGGGCTCTATGCGACGCTCACCGGGGCGCGCAAACCGATGACCAGCTTCGGCATCCTCAAGGCCTGCCTGCGCCGCCCGTTGGGCTCGCGCCGGGTGCTCGGGCTGATCCATTGGCAAGCGCTGAAGCTCTGGTGGAAGGGCGCGATGTACCGCGCACGGCCCGAGCCGCCGACCCGGGACATCTCCCGGTGACGGATCTGGCAGACACGCCGCCGCGTCTGGCCGCCGAGGGCGCGCCGCGCCTTGCCGGTTATGCGGTCTTTGCCGCGATGATCTCGGCGGCGGGTCTGCCGATCTATATTCACGCGCCGAAATTCTATGTGGACAGCTATGGTGTGAGCCTGACGGCGCTTGGGGCCGTGCTCTTTGTGCTGCGGCTGCTGGATTTCGGGCAGGACCCGCTGCTCGGTTGGCTGTCAGAGCGCACGCGGCGGGCGCGGGCGGCGATGGTGGCGGGCGCGGTGCTTGTGCTGGCCGGGTCCATGATTGGGCTCTTTGCGGTGGCACCGCCCGTCGCGCCGCTCTTGTGGTTCGGGTTGACCCTGACGGGGCTCTTTTCGGCCTTCAGTTTTCTGACGATCAGCTTTTACGCCCAAGGGGTGCAGGCCGCCGACCGGCTCGGGGCCAAGGGCCATGTGCGGCTGGCCGGGTGGCGCGAGACCGGGGCGCTTCTGGGGGTCTGTGTGGCCGCCGTGGCCCCCACGATCCTGATGGGCAGTTCTGCGCCCTTCACCGCCTTCGCGCTGGGTTTTGCGGTGCTGTGCCTCGCGGCGCTCTGGGCCATGCGCGGACAATGGAGCGCGGTCTCTGTACCCCAATCTGACCAATCCGGGTTCGGCATCGTGTTGCGCGATCCGGTGGCGCGCCGCCTTCTGATCCTTGCGCTGGTCAACGCGACCCCGGTTGCGGTCAGCTCCACCCTGTTTCTGTTCTTCGTGGAAAGCCGCCTGCAGGCGCCGGGCCTCGAAGGCCCGCTCTTGCTCCTCTTCTTTCTGGCGGCAGCGGCCTCGGCCCCGGTCTGGGGCAAGGCGGCGGCCCGGTTCGGGGCCAAGCGCAGCCTGCTCTTCGGGATGGTCCTGTCGATCCTTGCCTTTGCCGGGGCAGCGACCCTCGGTGCCGGGGACACGGTGCTCTTTGCGCTGGTCTGCCTCGGCTCCGGTGCTGCACTGGGCGCGGACCTCACACTTCTGCCGGCGATCTTTGCCCGCCGCATGGCGCAAATCGCCCCGACCGCCGCCGAAGGCTTTGGCCTTTGGTCGCTCGTGTCCAAGTTTACACTGGCTTTTGCGGCAGTCGCCCTACTTCCGCTTCTAGAGACGACCGGATTTAAGACCGGGGCTGACAACCCCCCGCAGGCGCTCCAGATGCTGACATTTCTGTATGCCCTCGTGCCCTGCGCCCTGAAACTGGTGGCCATCGCCCTTTTGGCGGCCACCCGACTGGAGGATGACGACTGATGGACCCGATCGTTTATATTCTTCTCGGACTTGCCCTCGGGCTCACCCTGCTCTGGGTGATCCGGCGGTTCTGGAGCTTTTCGGCCCAGACCCCGGCGGATTACGCAGAGACCGGCCCGGAATTCGACATTCGCGAGCAACTCAAGGGCCCGATCCTCTGCGAAGGCGTGATCTATGGGCCGACCGGGCGCGTGACGTCGCGCTTCGTGGCCGATTTCGACGCCCGCTGGGAAGGCGACACCGGCGTGATGAGCGAAGAGTTCCGCTATGACAGCGGCACGGTGCAGAACCGCGAATGGCGGTTGACCCTCGAGGAGGGCGGCAAGATCCGCGCCGAGGCGGATGATCTGGTGGGCACGGGCTCGGGCCAGCAGAAAGGCTCGGGCGTCAAGCTCAACTACACCATTCGGCTGACCGAGGATGCGGGCGGCCACGCTCTGGACGTGACGGACTGGATGTACCTGATGGACAATGGCGCGATCATCAATCGCAGCCAGTTCAAGAAGTTTGGCCTCCCCGTGGCGGAACTTGTGGCGACCATGCGGCGTAAACCTACTGACGCCTATACGCGGCTCGAAGCAGCTGAGTGAAGGCGCGCGATCTGCAGCCACGGAAAGGAACGTCGTGCGGGACCTGACAGGTAAACGGTACTGGCTCATCGGGGCCAGCGAAGGGTTGGGCCGCGCGCTCGCCGAACAATTGAGCCGCATGGGGGTCGAGCTGATCCTCTCGGCGCGCTCGGCGGACCGGCTGCAGGCGCTGGCAGATGATCTGCCGGGCAAGGCCAGCGCGGTGGCCGTGGACATCTCTGACACCTCCTCGGTGCGCGCGGCGGCCGAAGAGATCGGCGAGATCGATGGGATGGTCTTTCTGGCAGGCGTCTACTGGCCGCTCAAGGCCACGGAGTGGGACCCGGATCAGGTCGAGATGATGTGCGACGTCAACTTCACCGGCGCGGCCCGCTGTGTGGGGGCGGTGCTGCCGGCTATGGTGGCGCGCGATCGCGGACATATCGTGCTGACGGGGTCGCTCTCGGGATTTCGCGGGCTGCCCGGCGCTTCGGGCTATGCGCCGTCCAAGGCGGGGGTCATGGCCATGGCGGAATCGATGTATGCGGATCTGCGCAAAACAGGCGTCGATGTGCAGGTGGCCAATCCGGGCTTCATCAAGACCCGGCTGACCGAGAAGAACGATTTCGACATGCCCTTCCTCATGGAACCCGAAGAGGCCGCCCGCGAGATGGTCGAGCTGATGATGTCGGACGGGTTCAAGCGCAGCTTCCCATCGGTCTTTGCCAGCTTCTTCCGCCTCGGCCAGTTCCTGCCCGACTGGGCCTATTACCGGATCTTCGCCCGGGGCTAGACCGTCGCTGCGGCCCTGCACACGCCTGCACATCTTAAGTCTGCAAATATCCTCGCCGAAGGCAGGCCGTGCATCGGCCAAGTCGTGCAAAGCCAGGGACAGCGCGCATTGGTCCACTTGCCAAGGGCGTGTCTGTGCTGGACACTTCTCTCACAAGTTGAAAGGAGGCCGTCATGCTCGACATCAGCACCGCCAAGATCGCGAGGGTCATCTTGCTGTCCCGCGAAGGGAAAATGGCCGCCGCGCAGCTGCACGGCTTTATCGGCAGCCTCAATGAGGATGAACAGGCCTCGCTCGTCGCGGTCATGTGGATCGGGCGCGAGGATTTCGAGCCCGAGGACCTGGTCGAGGCCAAGCGTATGGCCCTGGCCGAGGCCACCGCGCCCACCGAGGAATACCTGTCGAACCAGCCGCTCCTCGCGGATTACCTAGAGAGCGGCCTTGATGCGCTGGGCGTCGATGTAACCGAAGCCGAGGATGATCTGCTGCGGCGCTAGGCAACAAAGCCCATGTTTTGCGGTCGTTGCACATTATATGAACGCTCGTTCAAAAAAAAGAATTGACGGGCCAATACCAAGCGTCACAGTATCCCATGACTCGCTGAGGAGGCGAGTACGCCGGGTCACCGGCATGGGAGGAGAATTGGTATGGCACACGCGGCGACCTCGGGTCAGCTGGAGACCTTTCCGCAATTGCTGGCGCGGAATGCGGCGCAGTTTGGCGACAAACCCGCCTATCGCGAAAAGGAATTCGGCATCTGGCAAAGCTGGACCTGGGTCGAGGCGCGGGACGAGATCGAGGCGTTGGCCTATGGCCTGCTCGAGATGGGTCTCGCCGAGGGCGATCACGTGGCACTCCTTGGCCCGAACCGCCCCCATCTCTACTGGACCATGGTCGCCGTGCAGATGTGCGGGGCCGTGCCGGTGCCGATCTACCATGACAGTGTCGGCGAAGAGATCGCCTATGTGCTTGACCATTGTGGCGCCCGCTACGTCGTCGCTCAGGATCAGGAACAGGTCGACAAGGTCATCGAGGTCAAGGATCGGCTGCCCACGCTGGAGGATGTGATCTATCTCGATCCGCGCGGCATGCGGAAATACGACCACACCCATCTGCGCCTCTTCGCGGATGTGCAGACCATGGGTCGTGGGGCCCATGACGCACTGGAGAAGGAGATGTCCGCCCGGCTGGCCAAGCAGACCGGCGCGACGACCTGCGTGATGCTCTATACCTCGGGCACCACGGGCCGGCCCAAGGGGGTGGTTCTTTCCAATGACAACATCATCCTGACTTCCAAGAATTCCGGCGAGTTCGACCATCTGCGCCAGGACGACGATATCCTCGCCTACCTGCCGCTGGCCTGGGTCGGGGATTTCATCTTCTCTGTGGGACAGGCCTATTGGACCGGGTTCTGCGTGAACTGCCCGGAGAGCGCCGAGACCATGATGACCGATCTGCGTGAGATCGGGCCCACCTATTACTTCGCCCCACCGCGGATCTTCGAGACCCAGCTCACCACGGTGATGATCCGGATGGAGGATGCAGGACGGTTCAAGAAATGGCTCTTTGACACCTTCATGGCCCATGCGCGGGAGGTCGGACCCAAGATCCTCGACGGCGAGTCCGTCAGTGCCATGGACAAGTTCAAATACGCGCTGGGCAATATCTTCGTCTACGGGCCGCTCAAGAACACCCTGGGCCTGAGCCGGGTGCGCGTGGGCTACACGGCCGGGGAGGCGATCGGGCCGGAGATTTTCGACTTCTACCGCTCGCTCGGGATCAACCTCAAACAGCTCTATGGTCAGACTGAGGCCTCGGTCTTCATCACCCAGCAAAAGGACCACGAGGTGCGCGCCGATACGGTGGGAACGCCGACTCCGGGGGTCGAGTTGCGGATCGCCGAGAATGGCGAGGTTTTCTACCGCTCGCCGGGTGTCTTCGTGCGGTATTACAAGAACGAGGAGAGCACGGCCTCGACCAAGGATGCCGAGGGCTGGGTGGCGACCGGCGATGCGGGTTTCATCGAGCCCGATACCGGGCATTTGCGGATCATCGACCGGGCCAAGGATGTCGGCAAACTCGCAAGCGGCGGCATGTTCGCGCCGAAATATGTCGAGAACAAACTGAAGTTTTTCCCGAATATTCTGGAGGTTGTCGTCTTTGGCGCCGATCGCGAGATGTGCACGGCCTTTGTCAATATAGACCTGACAGCGGTCGGCAACTGGGCCGAGCGGAACAATATTGCCTATGCCTCCTATCAGGAATTGGCGGGGCATCCGCAAGTGCTCGACACCATTCAGGGGCATATTGCCGAAGTGAATGAGAGCGTGGCGAGGGACGAGATGCTGTCGGGCTGTCAGATCCACCGCTTCCTCGTGTTGCACAAGGAACTCGATGCGGATGATGGCGAGCTGACCCGGACCCGCAAGGTGCGCCGCCGGATCATCGAAGAGAAATACGCGGATCTGGTCACCGCGCTTTACGACGGCTCTTCCAAGGTCTCGACCGAGACCGAAGTGACCTATGAGGATGGGCGCAAGGGCTCGATCAAGGCGACCCTGGATATTCGCGATGTGCGGGTGGCCGACACGGCGCCCCAGGCGGTGGCCGCGGAATGATCGGCAGACGCTCAGCTGACGCTTTCGCCCCTCCCGCCATCCCGCAGGGGGGTGGTGCATGACCCTGATCGGCGTGATCTTTTTCGCCCTCGGTTTTGGCGCCTCCTACGTCATTGGCCGCCGCGTGGGGAAATACGCGGACCTTGCGCAAGGGGCGTCGATCGCGCTGTGCGGGGTGGGCGGGCTGCTCTTCGGGATGCCGGCGATTTTGAATGACGGGCTGTTGCTGACGCTGTTGGTGCTCGGGGCCTACGGGATGATTGGGGCGCTGGTGTTTCGGGCCGGACGGCGCGCGCGGGAGGTAGAGAAATGAACGACATGTCCCCAGAGGGCTATGTGACCGAGGATGGCCGCAAGATCGGCGGGGTTCTGATGGAGATGCAGAACATCACCCTGCGGTTTGGCGGTGTCACGGCGATCAAGGACATCTCCTTTGACATCCGCGAGGGCGAGATCCGCGCGATCATCGGGCCGAACGGGGCCGGCAAGTCTTCGATGCTGAACGTGATTTCCGGTTTTTACGTCCCGCAGGAGGGGCAGGTCATGTTCCGCGGTGCGCCGCGGCGCAAGATGAAGCCCTATGAGGTGGCGCGCCAGGGGATCGCCCGGACGTTCCAGAACATCGCCTTGTTCGAGGGCATGTCGGTGCTCGACAACATCATGACCGGGCGGCTCAACCACATGAAGGCGACGATGCTGGACCAGGCTTTCTGGTGGGGCAAGGCGCAGCGTGAAGAGAGCGAAAACCGCGAGAAGGTCGAGCGGGTCATCGACTTTCTTGAGATCCAGAACATTCGCAAGACCCCGGTGGGGCGGCTGCCTTACGGCTTGAAAAAGCGGGTGGAACTGGCGCGGGCGCTGGCGGCAGAGCCGATGCTGTTGCTGCTGGATGAGCCCATGGCCGGGATGAATGTCGAGGAGAAAGAGGACATGTCCCGCTTCATCCTTGATGTGAATGACGAGTTCGGCACCACCATCGCCCTGATCGAGCATGATATGGGCGTGGTGATGGACCTGAGCGACCGGGTTGTCGTGATGGATTACGGCAAGAAGATCGGCGACGGTTCACCGGACGAGGTGCGCAACAATCAGGACGTGATCGACGCCTATCTGGGGGTCGCCCATGACTGATCACACAGCGTATTTCCGCGGTCGGCGCGGCGTCGGCCCCCTGTCGGACATGTGTCGGGCATCTGTATGCCTCGTAAAAGACTCGGGAATTGAGACAGGACATGCGCCCTTCGGCGTGGCTGGAGAGGGAGGGCACCATGCCTGATCAACTGCTTTTCGCAATGGAGGTCACGCTCAACGGTCTGATGGCCGGGGTGATGTATGCGCTGGTGGCGCTGGGCTTCGTGCTGATCTTCAAGGCCTCGGGGATCTTCAACTATGCGCAGGGCGTGATGGCTCTGTTCGCGGCGATGACGCTGGTGGGGATCCAGAAGGGGCAGGTGCCCTTTGCCCATCTGATCAACGCGATGTTCGGCACGAATATCCACTATTTCGGCTGGCAGGTGCCCGCGCTGCTGGCGATCCTGCTGACGGTGGTCGTGATGATCGGCTTCGCCTGGGCGGTGAACAAGTTCGTCCTGCGCCATCTGGTCAATCAGGAACCGATCATCCTCTTCATGGCCACCATTGGTCTCGCCTATTTCCTCGAAGGGGTGGCCGACCTGATGTGGGGCGCGGAGATCAAGAAGCTCGATATCGGACTGCCGCAGGGCATCAACGAGACCATCGACACGGTGACCTTTGAGATGTTCGGCTACGGGTTCTTCATCGACAATCTCGACATCGCGGCCACGGTGATTGCGGTCATCCTCGTGACCGGGCTGGTGGTCTTTTCGCAATACACCAAGCAGGGCCGGGCCCTGCGCGCGGTGGCCGATGACCACCAGGCAGCCCTGTCGGTGGGGATCAGCCTGAACTTCATCTGGGTGCTGGTCTGGTCCATTGCGGGTTTCGTCGCACTGGTCGCCGGGATCATGTGGGGCGCGAAATCCGGGGTGCAGTTCTCGCTCTCGCTGATCGCGCTCAAGGCCTTGCCAGTGCTGATGCTGGGCGGGTTCACCTCGATCCCCGGTGCGATTATCGGCGGGTTGATCATTGGGATGGGCGAGCAGCTCTTTGAATTCCTGATCGGCCAGCCCTTCCTCGGCGGCGCGACCCAGAACTGGTTCGCCTATGTGCTGGCGCTGTTGTTCCTCGTCTTCCGGCCCCAGGGCCTGTTCGGCGAGAAGATCATCGAGCGGGTGTGACCCGGTGCAGATGTCTCAGAACAGATCCGTGACCCACTCCCAGAGCCAGAGCACTGGCAGGGCGAGCGCGCAGAGGATCATCACCGGCACGGCGACCGTCAGCGGGGCGAGGAGATATGCCCCGGCGGCGATCAGTGCGAGGATCACCAAGGTGAGCAGCAGGTTCGAGGCAAGCCCGGCGATCAGAAGCGAGCGTTCGCCCCGCGCCGGCGTGGCCAGCCGGGTCTCGGCCGCGGCCCGCAAGAGCGCATCCTTGGCCATCTCGACATCGGCGTCTGACAGGGTTCCGGCGGCCCGGCGGGCCTCCAGGTCTTCAAGCTCCCGGGCAAGGGTCATGGCAAGGGCCTCCGGCTGGACGGGATCCGGGGTACCTGCGCGCAATGGCGACAAGGCGGTGTTTTCGCGGCAATTTCCGGGCGCTCCGCTGCGGCGCAGAAAAATGCTGCAGCCGCTAAGTAATTGCTGCACTGCATATATTCCCGTTTCGAGATACATATTGACGCAGCCCCCCAAAACAGGGCTTCATGGGCGGCAAAACCGGGGCCGTGGGGCCTCTGCGCCATGTATGGAGACGATTCGGTATGAAAAAGTTCTGGGCCATTGCCTGTGTGATTGCGTTTACGGCGTTCTGGACCTTCGGGTTTCTAGCTCTGTCCGGGCTGTTCGGGACCCGTCCCTTCGACTGGGCGAGCGCGCTGATCTCGCTGATCGGGCTGGGTCTCGGGGTCTATGCGCGGATCCAGATCAACGCGATGACCGCCGGCATCACCAAGGGGATGCATGTGCGCCCGACGCAGGGCGAGGACGAGTTCGCGGAGAAAGTGCACGCCTGAGCCGCGCTGCGCGCGCGGTGCCGTGCCGCGAGACAGATGAGATGATGACACCCCGTGCCCTCCGGTCGGAGCGCGCGGGGTTTTTTGTGTCGGCTCCGGGCCGGACAGAGGGAGGACGTGTCGATGTTCTATCGTGAGGCCGGGGACTTCAAAACGTCCTATACCGCGGACAGCCAGACCTTTCCGATCAGCTTTGATCGGTTCCGCTACTACGCGGTGCTGGCCGTGGCGCTGGGGATCATCCCCTTCCTGATCAATGATTACTGGGCCAGTGCGGTTCTGGTGCCCTTCCTGATCTGGGCAATTGCGGCGATCGGGCTGAATATCCTGACCGGCTATTGCGGACAGGTCAGCCTCGGGACCGGCGGGTTCATGGCGGTGGGGGCCTATGCCTGCTACAAGCTGATGACGGCCTTTCCGGATCTGAACATCGCGGCCTGTGTCCTGCTGGGCGGTTTGATCACCGCCGGGGTCGGGGTGTTGTTCGGCCTGCCGAGCCTGCGGATCAAGGGGTTCTATCTAGCCGTGGCGACGCTGGCGGCGCAGTTCTTCCTCGTCTGGCTCTTCAACAAGGTGCCGTGGTTCTACAACTACTCGGCCTCGGGCCAGATCAACGCGCCCGAGCGGACCATGTTCGGCTTCGCGATCACCGGGCCGAATGCGGATGCAGCGCCGAAATACCTGTTCTGTCTTGCGTTCCTCTTCGTGCTGGCCTGGCTGGCGCGGAACCTGACGCGGGGCACGGTGGGCCGGACCTGGATGGCGATCCGGGACATGGATATCGCCGCCGAGATCATCGGGGTGAACCCGCTCAAGGCCAAGCTCACGGCCTTCGCCGTCAGCTCGTTCTTCGTCGGGGTCGCGGGCGCGCTCTTCTTCAGCGTCTATCTGGGCGCGGTCGAGGTGGGCGAGGCCTTTGGCATCAACCAGTCCTTCCTTGTCCTCTTCATGATCATCATCGGCGGGCTCGGATCGATCTTCGGTTCCATCGTCGGGGCGGCTTTCATCGTGCTGCTGCCGGTTCTGCTGAAGAACATCATGGTTGGCGGGCTCGGCTGGGACACCGCCATCGCGGCGCATTTCGAGTTCGTGATCCTCGGCGGGCTGATCATCTTCTTCCTGATTGTCGAGCCCCACGGGCTCGCCCGGCTCTGGCAGCTGGCCAAGGAGAAACTGCGGCTCTGGCCGTTTCCACATTAACGCGCAGCCCCTCCGCAGAGGGGGGCGCGCAGACACGGACCGGGGCGAGGGGCTTCGGATACCAACACGACGCGAGAACCAATGGGAGGAAATCGCATGAAGATGAAACTCACGAGTATGGCTGTGGCCGCCACAATGGTCGCAGCACCGGTGATGGCCGATCTGGTCTATCCGTCCCTGTCCTATCGGACCGGGCCCTATGCGGCGGGCGGCATTCCCTTTGCCGACGGCTATGCCGATTACTTCACGCTTCTGAACGAGCGCGATGGCGGCATCGGCGGTGTCATGACCCGCGTTCTGGAATGCGAGACCGGCTACAACACCCAGAAGGGCGTGGAATGCTATGAGAGCACCAAGGGCGAAGGCTCGCTCGTGTATCAGCCGCTCTCGACCGGTATCACCTATCAGCTGATCCCCAAGGCCACGGCAGACGGCATCCCGCTCCACACGATGGGCTATGGCCGGACCTCTGCGGCGAATGGCAAGATCTTCAGCCACGTGTTCAACTATCCCGCCAACTACTGGGATGGGGCATCGATCATCGTGAACCACCTGCTGGCCGAGGATGACGGGCTCGAGGGCAAGAAGGTCGCGCTGCTCTATCACAACTCCGCCTATGGCAAGGAACCGATCCGCACCCTCGAAGAGCTCAGCGCCAAGCATAATTTCGAGTTCACCACCATCGCCGTGGACCACCCCGGTCAGGAGCAGAAGTCCCAGTGGCTGCAGATCCGCCGCGAGCGTCCCGACTATGTCGTGATGTGGGGCTGGGGCGTGATGAACCAGGTCGCCGTGCAGGAAGCCGCCAATATCCGCTTCCCCATGGAGAACTTCATCGGCAACTGGTGGGCCGGATCCGAGAATGACGTGATCCCGGCGGGCGATGCGGCCGATGGCTACAAGTCGCTGAACATGCACAATGTGGGCATGGACTTCCCGATCTATGCTGAGCTCAAAGAGCATGTGATCGACGCGGGCAAGGCCGCCGGTGCCGGCGATCAGGTCGGCACGGTGCTCTATAACCGCGGGCTCTATGCGGCGATGCTGGCGGCGGAAGCCACCCGCAAGGCACAGGAGATCCATGGCGAGATGGACATCACCCCGGCCATGATGCGTGACGGGATGGAAGCGCTCGAGATCACCGAAGCCCGGATGGAAGAGCTCGGCATGCCGAATTTCGGCCCGGCCTTCTCGGTGAGCTGCCAGGATCATGGCGGCGCCGGTCAGGGCAAGATCCAGCAGTGGGATGCCTCCGCCAAGACGTGGAACATCGTGACCGACTGGATCGGCTCGGACAACGAGGTGATCGACGCGCTGGTGATGGCCGATAGCGAAGCCTTCGCCGCCGAGAACAGCATCGAAACGCGCTGCAACTAAGCGCATTGGCCCCGGCCGCGCGTCGGCCGGGGTCGTTCACGAGAAGGGAATAACAGATGCGGTTCGGGATCCAGGCAGCGATGTGCAGCAGGCAGCGGCCCGCATCGGCACCGGCCATGGCCCCCGCCGCACCGGGTATGCCCGGACGGCCCGGCCAGATGCAGAGGCTCCCCCCCGGCACGACCGGCAACACGCCATACGCCGACCACCGTGGGAAATCCGCCATGCGCGGCAAGGGCGTTGGGTCCGCAGATACAGGATCGCGTCACGGGATGACCGGATGCACCCGGTTGGGCCGCAGCGCGCCTGACACGATGGCCAAAGGGGCGCCTTTCTCCGGAACCGGGCGTTCCGGGAAGAATTCCAGCCGCAGGACGGGCCCATGCCCCCGCGCGGCAGAGCTTTACACGAGGATGCGCCAGAGGCGCAGCGAAGGGGAGGTGGCGTAGCCATGCTCGATGCAGGTCGGACCGAGGAAACGCTCCTCGAGGTCAACAATATCGAAGTGATCTACAACCATGTGATCCTGGTCCTGAAGGGTGTCAGCCTGACCGTGCCCAAGGGCGGGATCACGGCGCTGCTGGGCGGCAACGGGGCGGGCAAGACCACGACGCTGAAGGCGATCTCGAACCTGCTGCGCTCCGAACGCGGCGAGGTGACAAAGGGTTCGATCCAGTATCGCGGCCAGCAGGTCGAGGATCTCAGCCCGTCGGACATGGTCAAGCGCGGCGTGATCCAGGTGATGGAGGGGCGCCACTGCTTCGAGCATCTCACCGTCGAGGAAAACCTGATGACCGGCGCCTATACCCGGACCGATGGTAGAGGCGCGGTCGCCGATGATCTGGAGCTGGTCTACAAGTATTTCCCGCGCCTGAAGGAACGCCGCAAATCCCAGGCGGGCTATACCTCCGGCGGCGAGCAGCAGATGTGCGCCATTGGCCGCGCGCTGATGTCCCGGCCCGAAACCATTCTGCTTGATGAGCCGTCCATGGGGTTGGCCCCCCAGCTCGTCGAAGAGATCTTCGGCATCGTCAAGGACCTGAACGAGCGCGAAGGCGTGTCCTTCTTGCTGGCGGAGCAGAACACCAATGTGGCCCTGCGGTTTGCCCATCACGGCTATATCCTCGAATCCGGGCGCGTGGTGATGGAAGGCCCCGCCGCCGAGCTGCGCGAGAACCCGGATGTGAAGGAGTTCTATCTCGGCATGTCCGATGACGGCCGCAAAAGCTTCCGCGATGTCCGCTCCTACCGCCGCCGCAAACGGTGGCTGAGCTGATTGCGTCTCATTGTTCCGGAAATACTCCGGGGGAGGCGCCTCGCGCCGGGGGCAGAGCCCCCAAACCGCACGCAGTGCGGGATGATGACTTGCGCCGCAGGCGCGCCGCGTGAGTGCCGCGGTTTGGGAAGGACCCCCGCATGACCGATTTCTATGATGACCTCGAAACCCGCAGCGCGGATCAGCGTGCGGCGGATCTCGCAGGGGACCTGCCCGCGCAGGTGGCCCGGGCCCAGGGGCTGTCCGGCTATAGCGCCAGCCTGTCCGGGATCGATGCAGGTGCCGTGACCGATAGGGCGGCACTGGCCACCCTGCCGGTGCTGCGCAAATCCACCCTCACCGAGGCCCAGACCCCGACCGCTCCGCTGGGCGGTTTTGCCGGGTCGGTCACCGGGTTTTCCCATGTCTTCCAGTCCCCCGGCCCGATCTACGAGCCGGGCGGGATCGATGGCGACTGGTTTCGGCTGGGCCGTTTCCTCCATGCGGCCGGGATCGGCGCGCAGGATCTGGTGCAGAATTGCTTCGGCTACCACCTGACCCCGGCGGGGATCATGTTCGAAAGCGGCGCGCGCGCGGTGGGGGCCACGGTCCTGCCCGCGGGGACGGGTCAGACCGAGTTGCAGGTGCAGGCGGCAGCCCATCTGGGATCCACCGCCTATGCGGGCACGCCGGATTACCTGAAGGTCATTCTCGACAAGGCCGATGAGATGGGCGTCGCACTGGGCTTTTCCAAGGCAGCGGTCTCGGGGGGCGCGCTCTTCCCGAGCCTGCGGCAGGCCTATGCGGATCGCGGCATCAGCTGTCTGCAATCCTATGCGACCGCAGATCTCGGCAATATCGCCTACGAGTCCCCGGCCATGGAGGGGCTGATCGTCGATGAGGGTGTCATCGTCGAGATTGTCCGGCCCGGCACCGGCGACCCTCTGCCCGAGGGCGAGGTTGGGGAGGTGGTCGTGACCTCCCTCAATCCGGATTACCCGCTGATCCGCTTTGCCACTGGTGATCTGTCGGCGGTTCTGCCGGGGCAGAGCCCCTGCGGACGCAGCAATCTGCGGATCAAAGGCTGGATGGGACGCGCGGATCAGACCACCAAGATCAAAGGGATGTTCGTGCGCCCGGAACAAGTGGCCGCCCTGGTCGCCGCCCATCCGGAAGTGACCCGCGCCCGCGTGGTCGCCGGGCGCGATGGCGAGATGGACACGCTCCTCGTGCGGATCGAGAGCCCCGGCGCGGATGCGGAGGCCTATGGCGCCTCCGTCGCCTCTCATCTCAAGCTCAAGGGCCGTATCGAGATCGTCGCCCCCGGGAGCCTACCGAATGACGGGCTGGTGATCGAGGACACGCGCAGCTACGACTGACAGGCCCCGCGCGCCCCGCGCCGCCAAAAGCGCGATCCGCATGCGGATCGCGGATGACGCGCCCGGGCGTTCTGTTGCGCCCGGCAGACACGGGCCCGAAGCAAGGCGGGTCCGCGCCGGGGGCCCGGGCCCCGGGCCCCCCCCCCCCCCCCGCGGGGGTGGGGGGGCGGCGGCGGCCCA
>NZ_JBNAGD010000010.1:131850-139350 GCF_049801015.1 Dinoroseobacter sp. S124A
TGTGGCGCCGGGACGACCCGGCCCCTACGCAGGGCGGGTCCGGGCCGGGCGCTTGCGCCCGGCGCCCCCCCCCCCAATCGGATCTCTGGCGCGACTGACGCTTCCCTAACGTCATTATGACACCGGACCCCCTAGTCAGATCCCGTGGCCCGCCAAATGCGCTGGGTCACCCCGGATTTGATGAGGTGATTATGTCCAAGCCGCTCCCCGTCGTCATTCTCGCGACCCAGGCCGATCTCGATGCAGTGGAGGTCGACCTGCGCATGGGTCGCCGCCGCCCGCTCCGAGGGTTCAGTGTGCAGATCCCGGGGATCTCGCCGCATCTTGCCCTCACTGCCGAGACGTCGCTCAATGCCGGATACCGCGCGTCGGGCTGGACCGAGGCATTGGCGCTTGCCATTCCCTTCGCCGCGCTGATGGCTGCGATTGCAGCCTCTCTGCCGGGGCTTTCCCCGTCGCCGTCCCTGCTGGCCGGGCTGGCCCTGTCGGCGGGCGCGGCGGGTGCCGTTCTGGGCGCGTATTGTGCCCGCCAGCGGGCCCGGCGACGCATGGCCCGGTCGCTCGCAAAGCTTCGCGCAGCGATGCAGCAGGCGGCGGCTTGCGGACACCCCCGGAGCGGCGGGCGACGCGCCCGCTCCAGGCCCGCCCCGGTGTCGCAGGAGGCCAGCCTGGCCGCCGAAATCCTCGTTCTGGCTGACGAACGGGACCGGGTGAGCCAACCGGTCGTGACAGAGCTGCGTCGCGATGCTGCGGCGGCCCCCTTGGCGGCGTTGCGCTGATCGCGTGGGCCCCGGCGCCCGGGTCTAGGCCTGGGGCGCGCTGCGGGACTGGCTGAGGTATTGTCTGAGGCTGGCCTGCTGCTCCGGCAGCACGGTCGTGGCCCGCAGATACACATCAACCCCGATCATCAGGGCGTTCCGCGGCCCGCCATCCCGGGAGAGCACCTCCCATTCCAGCGGGCTGAGCCAGGCGGCGAAGAACCAGGTTGGGGGCAGGTCCGGCGCGGCGGCCGGGGGCGCACAGAGAATCGGCCAGTTCAGCCGCGTGACTGGCAGGGCAAAGCCCAGCACCTCTTCGGCGAGCAGCAGCGCAGTTTCCGCCGGGCTGCGCCCTTCGACGCGGCCCAGATGCGGCAAGGTCCAGAGCGGCCCATCCGCCCCGGAGCGTTCATCCGCGGGCAAACAGGTAACAGCCACCTTGTCGCGATGCAGGGCTGCCAGGGTCACCCCCTGAAAATCGGTGTGTGTGTTCTGTTGCGGCACAGAGAATCCGTATACTGTCCCCAGCATATCATGCGAAAGTGGGTCTCGGCGCCTAGATGACCAGTCTCTGTCGTGAATGTCAGCAGCAAAACATCGAAAAACCGCGTTGCCCGCGTTGTGGCAGCCCGCGGCTGATCCGTCATGCGGAGCTCGACACCCTGAGCATTGCCCATATGGACTGCGATGCGTTCTTCGCCTCGGTGGAAAAACGCGACAATCCCGAGCTGGCCCACAAGCCGGTGATCATCGGAGGCGGGCGGCGCGGCGTGGTCTCGACTGCCTGCTATGTGGCGCGGATCAAGGGCGTGCGCTCGGCCATGCCGATGTTCAAGGCGCTGGAACTCTGCCCGGATGCAGTGGTGATCAAGCCGCGTTTTGACGCCTATGTGGAGGCCAGTCGCGCGATCCGCGTGATGATGGATGAGATGACCCCGGATGTAGAACCCCTGTCGCTGGACGAGGCCTTCATGGATCTGGGCGGGACCGCGCGCCTGCATGGCGCGCCCCCGGCGGTGATGCTGGCGCGGCTGGTCAAGCGGATGGAGGACGAGCTCGGTCTGACCGGCTCCATCGGGCTGTCCCACAACAAGTTCCTCGCGAAGATCGCCTCGGATCTCGACAAACCGCGCGGGTTCGCGGTGATCGGCAAGGCCGAAACGCTGGAGTTTCTGGCCGATAAACCCGTGCGGATGATCTGGGGCGTGGGCGCCGCGGGGCAGGCCGCGCTGGAGGCTGCCGGGATCCGCACCTTCACCGATCTCGCCCGCTGGGAGCAGACCGATCTGGTGGCGCGGTTCGGGTCCATGGGCCTACGGCTCTGGCATCTGGCGCGCGGCGAGGATCGTCGCCCGGTCTCGAGCCGGACCCCGGTCAAGGGGATCTCCAACGAGACCACCTTTTCCGAGGATACGGCGGACCCGGATCTGCTGGAGGGGCATGTCTGGCGCATGGCCGAGAAGGTTGCGGGACGGGCCAAGGCTAAGGGGGTGGCGGGCCGGGTGGTGCAGCTCAAGCTGAAGAAATCTGATCACAGCCTGATCACGCGGCGCCATGCCCTGCGCGACCCGAGCCAGATCGCCGACCGGATCTTTCGCGAGGCGATGGAGCTGTTCCGCGCGGTGCCCCGTGGGGACAGCTATCGTCTGCTGGGCGTGGGGCTCAGCGATCTGGTGCCGGAGGGGAACGCGGATCTGACCGGAGATCTGCTCGACCCGGGCGCAGCGCAACGGGCCGCGGCAGAGCGCGCGACCGATGCGATCCGCGCGAAATTCGGTGAGGATGCGATCCTGAAGGGACGCGCCCTGCGCTAGGCGCGCCGGGCGCTATTCTGCGGCCAGGGGCACCTGGGAGGCGCGGCCAAACCCGGCGATCTCGGCGATCACCTGTTCCATCAGGCGCTGGAAGCCGCGGAATTGCGGGCCACGCTCAATTCTCTCTTCATCCATGTAGAGCGCGCGGTCGATCTCGATCTGCACCACATGCTGGTTCCGCGAGGGGCGGCCGTAATGCTGCGCGATGAAGGCGCCGGCAAAGGGGGCATTGCGCGCCACGCGCAAGCCGGCATTGGTGAAGGCGGCTTCGATATGGTCGACCACATGGGCTGCTGCCGCCGCGCCGAACCGGTCGCCCAGCACCACGTCGGGGCGTTCGTCGGAGTGCTGGTGCAGCGCGTCGATCGCCTCATGGGGCATGGAGTGGCAATCCACGAGAATCGCCTGGCCGAAACTGTTGCGCGTCATGTCGAGCATGCGGCGCAGCTGGTCATGATAGGGGTGCCAATAGGCGTCGAGCCGGGCCTTGGCCTCGTTCAGGTGCAATTTGCCGCGGTAGATCGCGCGGCCATTGGCCACCACCCGGGGGACCACGCCGAGGCCCGAGCTGATCCGCGGGTTATGGGTGACCCGGCGCAAGCCGCTGACCACCGCCGGGTCCAATTCGTCGGAATTGCGATTGAGGTCGATATAGGCGCGCGGCGCTGTCGCCGCGATGGTCTGGGCCCCGTGGCGCGGGGCGCAGGCGATCAACTCATCCACGAAGGCATCCTCGGAGGAGCGGATCGTATGGGTGTCGAGGATCGTGGCCCGCAGGAAGTCCTGCGAATAGGCGCGCCCGGAATGGGGCGAGGCGAACACGACCGATGTGGTGCAGGGCCGGGGGCGCCCGAGTGTATATGCTGTGTGCATCATTGGAGATATACTAGACCGAACCGGGGGCAGGCCAAAAGCCCTTGAACACCTTTGCGACTCCTTTTATAGGACGCGAACCGATCGCGAAGGTGGCTCCGCCGAGGAGTGATTTTGGCGATTTCGGTATCTCATCGGGCGGTTAGCTCAGCGGTAGAGCACTTCGTTGACATCGAAGGGGTCACTGGTTCGATCCCAGTACCGCCCACCATCTCGGCCCAGTCCTTCGGGGCGGCCATCCACCTTGGCGCAGTGCGCGCCGCGACAGGAGACAGACCCATGAAGGTCAAGAACTCGCTCCGCTCGCTCAAGCAGCGCCACCGGGATTGCCGGATCGTGCGTCGCAAGGGCCGCGTTTACGTGATCAACAAGACCCAACGTCGGTTCAAAGCGCGTCAGGGCTGAGCCCGCGCCGCCGGAGCGATCCGGTCGATCACTGAAAAGATGTAAACCGCCGCGGGAAACCCGGCGGTTTTGTCATGTTCTAGCAGGGGGATGCCCCGGGCAGGGGCAGGCTTCGGGTCGGGGGCGCCATGCACATGTGCATGGCGCGGACCCGCGCAGGCCGGACGGTCGGACATGGTGGTCGGGCCTATCCCCTCGCGCGTCGCTCGCGATCCGCATGCGGATCGCGCCACCGATCCCCGTCTAGGCGGCGTCGGCCTCAGGCTCCCGCGCGCCGGTCATGAAGGCCACCGCGTCGGACATCTCGTACTCCTTGGGGTCGATCACGCAGAGCCGTTTGCCCAGCCGATGGATGTGGATCCGATCCGCAACCTCGAACACATGGGGCATGTTGTGGCTGATCAGGACGATCGGAATTCCCCGCGCCTTCACATCGAGGATCAGTTCCAGCACCCTGCGGCTTTCCTTCACGCCGAGCGCTGCCGTGGGCTCGTCGAGGATGATCACCTTGGACCCGAAGGCCGCCGCCCGCGCCACGGCGACCCCTTGCCGCTGCCCCCCGGACAGTGTCTCCACCGACTGGTTGATGTTCTGGATCGTCATCAGGCCCAGCTCGCTCAGCTTGTCGCGGGCAAAGGCCTCCATGGCGCCCCGATCCAGCTGCCGCAGCCACTTGCCGCGGAACCCTGGTTTGCGCAGCTCGCGCCCCATGAACATGTTGTCGGCAATCGACAGGGCCGGGGACATGGCAAGCTGCTGGTAGACCGTCTCGATCCCCGCATCCCGCGCATCCAGCGGGCTGCTGAAACGCACTTGTTTGCCCTCCAGATAGACCTCGCCCTCATCGGGGATGACCGCTCCGGACACCGCCTTGATCAGCGAGGATTTCCCCGCCCCGTTATCCCCGATCACCGCGAGGATCTCGCCCGGGTAGAGCTCGAAGTCGCAATGATCGAGCGCGGTCACGCGGCCATAGCGTTTGACCAGGTTTTTGCCTGCAAGAATGGGTTCCATCAGACCGACACCTTTCTGATCCATTGGTCCACCGCCACAGCGGCAATGATCAGCAGGCCGATGAGCAGGAAGGTCCATTGGGCATCCGCCCCGAGGAGGCGCAGGCCGAGCGTGAACACGCCCACGATCAGCGCGCCGAAAAACGCGCCCAGGATCGAGCCGCGCCCGCCGAAGAGCGAGATCCCCCCGATCACCACGGCGGTAATACTTTCGATATTCGCAAGCTGCCCCGAGGTCGGCGAAACCGACCCGATCCGTCCGATCAGGGCCCAGCCCGCAAAGGCGCAGATCAGCCCCGACAGCATGTAGACCGAGATCAGCACGCGCGAGACCTGCACGCCCGACAGCTCGGCCGCTTCGGGATCATCGCCCACCGCGTAGACATGCCGCCCCCAGGCGGTCTGCCTCAGCACATAGGCCAGCACGAAAACGAGCACGACCATGAAGATCACGCCATAGGTCAGGCGCGCGCCCCCCAGTTCCAGCGTGGTGCCGAAGAACTGCAGGAGAGGCGCCTCTTCGCGGATCTCTTGGCTGCGGATGGTCTCATTCGCGGAATAGAGGAAATTCGTCGCCAGCACGATCTGCCACATGCCTAGCGTCACGATGAAGGGCGGCAGTTTCACCTTGGCCACGAGCCAGCCATTGATGAAGCCCATCGCCGTCCCGCAGATCAGCCCGCAGACGATCGAGATCTCGACCGGGATCCCGTAGCGGAAGGTGAATTGCCCCATCACCACCGAGCTCAGCACCATGATCGCGCCCACGCTCAGGTCGATCCCGGCGGTCAGGATCACAAGGCTCTGGGCCGCGGCCACGATGCCGACGATCTGCACCTGTTGCAGAATGAGCGTCAGGGCGAAGGGAGAGAAGAACTTTGACCCGAGCAGGATCCCGAAGATGGCAATCGCCGCCACCAGCACGATCAACGGCACGAGTGCCGGCGTCTGGTGCAGCGCATGCTGGAATTTGCGGGTGAATCCCTGGGGGCCATGATCGAACTCGGCCACCGAGGTGGCGCTGTCCTTGAGCGCGGCTTCGTAATCCTGCCCTTGCGGGGTGGGGTCGGTCATGGGCGGCTCCGGACGTTACAGTTGAGGACGAATGGGTCGGACAAGGAATGCCGCGCCGATGCGAGGCGCGGTCTTGGGGGGTGCGTGACCCCGGCCGTGGTGCAATGCCGGGGTCAGCGCCGGACCAGTGGCGCGCGCGGATCCCGGGTCAGGATCCAAACGACGCCACCGCCCTTCGGTCAGAGGCTGCAGGTCAGCCCCAGCAGAGGTCCATGCCCTCTTTGACCGAGATGCTTTCGACACCATCGACGGGGGCGTCGGTGACAAGCGCCACGCCGGTGTCGAAGAAGTCCTTGCCCGGGGTCGGCGCGGGCTTCTCGCCGCTTTCGGCCCAGGTCTTGATCGCCTCGATCCCGAGCGACGCCATCAAGAGCGGGTATTGCTGCGAAGTGGCGCCGATCACGCCATCGGCGATGTTCTGGACCCCGGGGCAGCCGCCATCGACGGAGACGATCAGCACGTCATTCTCGCGACCGATGGCCTTGAGCGCCTCATAGGCCCCGGCGGCGGCCGGTTCGTTGATCGTGTAGACGACGTTGATGAAGGGGTCCTTGGCCAGAAGGTTCTCCATGGCGCGGCGGCCGCCTTCCTCGTTCCCTGCGGTCACGTCATTGCCGACGATCCGGGGGTCATCCTCGTCACCCCATTTGTTGGGATCGCCCAGTTCGATGCCGAAGCCTTGCAGGAAGCCCTGATCGCGCAGCACGCCCACGGTGGGCTGCGACACGGCCAGGTCTAGCATGCCGATCTTGGCATTGCCTGCATCATCGCCAAGCGACGCCGCCGCCCAGGCGCCGATCAACTCGCCGGCCAGGAAGTTGTCCGTGGCAAAGGTCGCATCCGCCGCATCAATTGGCGAGAGCGGCGTGTCGAGCGCGATGACCAGAAGGCCCGCATCCCGCGCCTGCTGCACCGCCGGAACGATGGACGAGGTGTCGGACGCGGTGATCAGGATCCCCTTGGCGCCATCGGCGATGCAAGTCTCGATCGCGGCCACCTGGGTCTCGTGATCGCCATCGACCTTACCGGCGAAGGATTTCAGCTCGATCCCCAGTTCCTCGGCCTTGGCGGTCGCGCCTTCCTTCATCTTCACGAAGAACGGGTTGGTGTCCGTCTTGGTGATCAGGCAGGCAGAGACCGAATGACCAGCCGCCATGGCGGCTCCGGACATGGAAAGACAGGCCAGGGCCGTGCCCAGCATCAGCTTTTTCATAGAATGCTCCTCCCAGAACATGCGCCCGTTTTCGGCGCAAAAGATGCCCGCTCTGAGGGCGGGACTGGACAGAGCGAACCACAGGCTGCGGCAACTTGTCAATCAATCGCGGGTCTTAGGCCTTGGGGTCGTGGTCGGCCGAGAGGACACTCGGATCCAACCGGGGGGATGCGGTGATCCTTGCGGCAGGTCAAGGACAGGCGGGGGACCCGGGTCTCTAGTGCCGGGCAGAGAGCGCAAGACAGGGATCGATGGATCATGGGATGGACAGAGCTGGGGGTTGCCTTTGCGGTGTTCTTGCTGAGCCACGCGATCCCGGTGCGCCCGCCGGTAAAGCCCTGGCTCGTGGC
>NZ_JBNAGD010000010.1:144350-146103 GCF_049801015.1 Dinoroseobacter sp. S124A
CACAGGTGGACTGGTAGAGAATACCAAGGCGCTTGAGAGAACGATGTTGAAGGAACTCGGCAAAATACCTCCGTAAGTTCGCGAGAAGGAGGCCCCGTTTGTAGGCAACTATAGGCGGGGGGCACAAACCAGGGGGTGGCGACTGTTTACTAAAAACACAGGGCTCTGCGAAGTCGCAAGACGACGTATAGGGTCTGACGCCTGCCCGGTGCTGGAAGGTTAAAAGGAGGAGTGCAAGCTCCGAATTGAAGCCCCAGTAAACGGCGGCCGTAACTATAACGGTCCTAAGGTAGCGAAATTCCTTGTCGGGTAAGTTCCGACCTGCACGAATGGCGTAACGACTTCCCCGCTGTCTCCAACATCGACTCAGCGAAATTGAATTGCCTGTCAAGATGCAGGCTTCCCGCGGTTAGACGGAAAGACCCCGTGCACCTTTACTACAGCTTCACACTGGCATCAGGCCATGCATGTGCAGGATAGGTGGTAGGCTTCGAAGCAGGAACGCCAGTTCTTGTGGAGCCTTCCTTGAGATACCACCCTTGCATTGCTTGATGTCTAACCGCGGTCCGTTATCCGGATCCGGGACCCTGTGTGGCGGGTAGTTTGACTGGGGCGGTCGCCTCCTAAAGCGTAACGGAGGCGCGCGAAGGTTGGCTCAGAGCGGTCGGAAATCGCTCGTTGAGTGCAATGGCAGAAGCCAGCCTGACTGCGAGACTGACAAGTCGAGCAGAGTCGAAAGACGGCCATAGTGATCCGGTGGTCCCGAGTGGAAGGGCCATCGCTCAACGGATAAAAGGTACGCCGGGGATAACAGGCTGATGGTGCCCAAGAGTCCATATCGACGGCACCGTTTGGCACCTCGATGTCGGCTCATCTCATCCTGGGGCTGGAGCAGGTCCCAAGGGTACGGCTGTTCGCCGTTTAAAGAGGTACGTGAGCTGGGTTTAGAACGTCGTGAGACAGTTCGGTCCCTATCTGCCGTGGGTGTAGGATACTTGAGAGGAGTTGCCCCTAGTACGAGAGGACCGGGGTGAACGATCCACTGGTGGACCAGTTGTCGTGCCAACGGCAGTGCTGGGTAGCTATGATCGGACAGGATAACCGCTGAAGGCATCTAAGCGGGAAGCCCCCCTCAAAACAAGGTATCCCTGAGGACCGTGGTAGACCACCACGTCGATAGGCCAGAGGTGTAAGCGCAGCAATGTGCTCAGCTGACTGGTACTAATGGTCCGATAGGCTTGATTTGATCCAGTAGACGGCAAATGCCCCTGCGGATAATCAAAGCATACATAACAGACGTATTTGGCTTGGACGCCGATGTGAAAAAGCGCACCACACCTGACAGTGTTCAATGTGGTACGCCCAGCAGATCAACGGTGTTGGAACGCGTTGTCGACTTTGTCGAAACGCTGCCTCCAACTAAAAGCCTTTGCTCTGCAAAGGCTTTTTCCTTGGTTTGGTGGTCATAGCGCGAGTGAAACACCCGATCCCATCCCGAACTCGGTCGTTAAGCACCGTAGCGCCGATGGTACTGCGTCTTAAGGCGTGGGAGAGTAGGTCACCGCCAAACCTAGAAAAAAGCCTAGAACTCTCAATACGATCTCAACAAAAAGCGCCAGGCAGAAAATGCCAACGCAACTGGCGCGGGATGGAGCAGCCCGGTAGCTCGTCAGGCTCATAACCTGAAGGTCGTAGGTTCAAATCCTACTCCCGCAACCAAAATCATAATATATCTCAGAACCTTAGCGCCCCA
>NZ_JBNAGD010000011.1:0-69641 GCF_049801015.1 Dinoroseobacter sp. S124A
CACGACCACGACCACGACCACGACCACGACGAACACGCCCATGATGAGCACGATCATGACAAGCATGCGGACGAGGAGCATGCCGAGCATGACCATGATGAACACGATCATGAAGAGCACGCAGAGCATGATCACGATGCCCATGATCACGAAGACCATGCTGAGCACGATCACGACAAACACGATCATGAGGAGCATGCCGGCCACGACCACGACGCACATGGCCATGAAGGCCATGACCACGGTGACCATGACCCCCATGCGTGGCTCTCGCCGACCAATGCCGCAACCTGGCTGAACGTGATCGCAGCCAAGCTTTCGGCCGCGGACCCCGAGAATGCAGGCACCTACTTCGCAAATGCCGCCGAGGCCCGTGCGGAAATGGATGCGCTCATCACCGAGGTGACCGCCATCCTGGAGCCCGTGAAGGGCGGTCGTTTCATCTCCTTCCACGATGCGTATCAGTATTTCGAAATGGACTTCGACTTCCCCGCCTCCGGGGCGATCTCGCTCGGGGATGCAGCGGACCCGAGCCCCGCGCGCATCGCCGAGGTGCAGGGCCGTGTGCAGGATGAAGGCATTCAATGCGTGCTGGCCGAACCTCAGTTCAATCCGGGTCTTGTGACCACCGTGCTCGACGGAAGCTCGGCCAACACCGCGGTGATCGATCCGCTTGGCGCGGATCTGGAGCCCGGAGCCGATCTCTATCCGCAAATGATCCGCAACATGGCCACCGCGCTGGCCGGTTGCTTCTGACCCTTTGAGGCGGCCCGCATTTGCAGGGCCGCCAATGATTGCCCCCGGCGGAACGCCCGCCGGGGCACATCCAGAGTTTCACGGACAATCTCTGCCCATGAACTGAAATGTTATTACATCTGCTCAGAGCGCCTCGATGACCGACACCCCTCCCCCCGCCCCCACTGACCCGCGCGTTCCCGTGACCCTGCTCACCGGGTTTCTCGGCGCCGGGAAAACGACGCTGCTGAACCGGGTCCTCGAAGACGCCTCGGACGGCAAGGTCGCAGTGATCGTCAACGAGTTTGGCGAGGCGGGACTCGACCATGACCTGATCCAGTCGGTCGAGGACGAGGTTGTCCTGATGCAATCCGGGTGTCTGTGCTGCTCGGTGCGCGGCGAGCTGCCGGAAACCATCGCCCGCCTGCTGGACCGGCGCGAGGCCGGAGCCCTGCAATTCGAGCGCATCGTCATCGAAACCACCGGCATGGCCAATCCGGGTCCGATCCTGAAGATCATGATGATGGACACGACCCTGTCGCGGCACACCCGGGTCGACGGGGTTGTCACGCTGGTGGATGCGGTCAATGGCGCGACCACGCTCGATGCGCAATTCGAAGCCGTCTCGCAGGTCGCTCTGGCCGATCTGATCCTGATCAGCAAGACGGACCTCGCATCCGAGCCGAAGAACAAGGCGCTGACCGAGCGTCTGCGCGCGCTGAACGAGACCGCCCCCATCCTGCACCCGGTCCTCGGGGAGCTGCCGCCAAACACGCTCTGGAACCTGACCAGCGTCCGCGAGGATATCGCGGTCGATCACGCGCTGGCCTGGACCACTCCGCAACCGGCGGACCCTTTCGCCAACCTCTCCGGCCTGTCGTCAAGCACGCCCATGGCCGAGCCCGCACCGCTCCATGATCAGCGGATCGGCAGTGTTTCGGTGGTGCTGGAACACCCGCTGACCGATGCGGCCTTCGATCTGTGGCTCAACACCCTGACCGCCCTGCGGGGCAATGACCTGTTGCGGGTCAAGGGCATCGTCTTCCTCGAAGGGCTCGACATCCCCTTCGTGTTCCACGGCGTGCAACAGGTGTTCGAACGCCCGGTGCCCCTGCGCTCCTGGCGCGGCAGCGATCGACGGTCCCGCATCGTCGTGATCGCGCGGGACATGACCCGCCCGGAACTCATGCGCAGCCTCGACATGCTCCGCGCCACTCAGCCCCAACCCCAGGAGACCTAGGCCGTGACCGACCCACGCCTGCCTGTCACCGTCCTCTCAGGATTTCTCGGTGCCGGCAAAACCACGCTGCTCAACCGGGTGCTCAACAATCGCGACGGGCTCCGGGTGGCGGTGATCGTCAATGACATGTCCGAGGTGAATATCGACGCGGATCTGGTGCGCGCTGAGACCGAGCTCAGCCGCACGGATGAGACGCTAGTCGAGATGTCCAATGGCTGCATCTGCTGCACCCTGCGGGACGACCTGCTGGCGGAAGTGCGCCGCCTTGCCGGGGAAGCGCGGTTTGACTACCTACTAATCGAATCCACCGGGATATCGGAACCTCTGCCCGTGGCCGCGACTTTCGACTTCCGGGATGAGGCCGGGGCGAGCCTGTCGGATGTGTCTCGGGTCGACACGATGGTCACCGTGGTGGATGCGGTGAACCTGCTGCAGGACTTTTCAAGCCATGATTTCCTCCATGATCGGGGCGAAGTCACGGGGGAAGAGGACGAACGGACCCTCGTGCATCTGCTGACCGATCAGATCGAGTTTGCGGATGTGATTGTCCTGAACAAGGTCGAAGATGCGGGCCCCGAACGCACGGATGCCGCGCGCAAGATCATTCGCAGCCTGAACGCCGATGCCGAGATCCTCGAGACGGACCATTCCGTGGTCCCTGCACACAAGATCCTGAACACCGGCAAGTTTGATTTCGACAAGGCCCATGCCCATCCGATGTGGGCGAAAGAGCTCTATGGCTTTGCCGATCACGTACCAGAGACCGAGGAATACGGGGTGGCGAGCTATGTCTATCGCGCCCGCCGGCCCTTTGATCCCCAGCGTATCCACGACTTTCTGAACGGGGACCTGCCTGGAGTGATCCGCGCCAAGGGGCATTTCTGGATCGCGACCCGCCCGAACTGGGTGGCGGAGTTTTCGCTGGCCGGGGCGCTTTCCTCGGTGGCCCCGATCGGGACATGGTGGGCCTCGGCACCGCGGGAACGCTGGCCCGACAATGACGCGGTGCGGGCCTATATCGAGCATAACTGGGACGAGCCTTGGGGGGACCGACGTCAGGAGTTGGTCTTCATTGGCGCCGGAATCGATTGGCCGGAGCTGAAGGCGCGGCTGGACACCTGCCTTGTGCCGGAAACCTTGGCCGCTGCCCCTGCCCAGCTGCCGCTAGACCTGTCGGACCCCTTCCCCGGCTGGCGGCGCGTGGAGGATGCGGCATGAACATCGCCCACACACCCCCGCGCCACGATGCCGGAGCCGCGGTCGTCACAACCGACACCATGAACGGGCTCTACGCGATCCGCGACCCGGGCTGCGCCGCCGCGATCTGGCAGCGTGCCCCGGCACCCGGCTTTCAGGACTGGATCGACGGGCTCGCTCCCGATGCCTTGCCTTCAGCCAGGCTTGTTCTGCGCCCCGAGGCCGTGCCCGACGCGCTCACCCGGCTGGGCGACACCCATGGCCTGCCCACAGGTCCCGAACGCGTCTGGCTCGAGGCGGATATCGCCGAGCTCGCGAACCGGTTCGCGACGGTGATGCGCGCGCCCTATCTGCGCCTGCGGCTCGATGTGGTGACCACAAATGCCTGCGCGAAGTTTCATATGGATGCGATCTTTGCCCGGCTGGTCTGTAGCTATCGCGGTACCGGCACCCAATATGGGCTCTCGCCGGACGGGGGCGATCCGGACCCGGTCGAAACCCTGCCCGCCTGCGCCCCGATCGTGATGCGCGGCTCGCTCTGGCCAGCCAAGACCAGCACGACCTTTCTGCACCGCTCGCCGCCTATCGCGGGCACGGGCGAGACGCGCCTCGTGCTGGTGCTGGACCCGATCTTCGATGTCGAGGATGCCTGAGCATGCGCCGCAATCTCGGAGAAACCCGCCTGCGCACCCGCAAACGCACCGAAGACCCGATGCGCGCCTTTGACAGGCTGCCGCCCGACCTGCGGACCTGGCTGGCCAATGCAGCCCTGCCCTGGCGCCCGCGCTCGGTACAGCGGGCCTATGACCGCGCGCTTGCACGGACCGGGGATCCCGACAGGGCGCTGGCGGAACTGGACCGGATGCAGCATTCGAAACTGGCCAGGGACAACCCGTTGGAGAGCCTCGCGCGCTAGACCACGACCCCGCGACGCTTGCACTCGCCAGAGAATTTCCCGAACACTACCGGGATGACAGCCGGTTCCGCCCGCCCCGCAATCTCGTTGAAGCTGCGCCTTTCGCTGGGGGCGGCTCTTCTCGGGGCGGCGACGATCCTGACCGCGGGGATCCTCTATCTCGGTCTGACCGATGTTGCCGAACGGCTCGACACGGCGCTTGCCTCGGAAAAGCGCATGGCGCGTTATGCGACGGCCTCCACCCAAGCGGCGACCTTCCTCGTTGTGGCGAGCGAAGCCGTGCAGGCCGGTCTGCCCTCGGACGTCCGGGCCGACCGGATCTCGCCGGTGGTTGGGCAGTTGCAAGACACCTTTGCCCTGCTCCACACAGATGTAGAGGACGCCGTGCTTGCCGCCCGCGCCCTCGGCATCGACGAGCAGTCCCGCTATGGCACGCAGTCGCTCGGCGTGGCGCGCATGGAAGCGACGCTGGATCAGACGGTCCGGGGTCTGTCGGCAAACACGCAGGATACCGCGCGGTTGCGCGGCTATATCGACAGTTTCGCGGCCAGTTTCGACCCGTTGCTGGGGCAGGCGATCAATACGGAGCGGCTCTTTCGCAGCGAAATCTTGTCCGGCATCGACGCCCTGCGCGCCCAACTGGCCTGGATGGCCCTCGCCATTGCGCTTGCCGCGGGGCTGAGCGTCGCGGCCTTCTATTTCGGCCTGATCCGACCGCAATTCTACCGGCTCGATGCGGTGCGCGGCGCGGCGGACCAGATCGGCCGGGGCGATTTTTCCGGCGTGCTCCCTGTCAGCCGACTGGATGAGATCGGTCAGCTTTCCCAGCAGACCAACCGCATGGCAGCCGCCCTCTCTGCGCGTCAGGCCGAGGTCGAGGCGGAATGGGCCCAACTCAACGAGACCATCGCCACCCGCACCCGGGAACTCGAAGAAGCCAATGCCCGGCTTGAGAAAACCGACGAGAACCGCCGCCATTTTTTCGCAGATGTCAGCCACGAGCTGCGGACGCCCCTGACGGTCATCCTGATGGAGGCTCAGATCGGCAAGCAGGCGTTGCCCGAAGCGGCCGAGGCCTTTGCCACGATCGAGACCCGGGCCGAGCGGCTGAACCGCAAGATCGACGACCTGCTCCGCCTCGCACGTTCGGAAACCGGCCAGCTGGCGATCGAATGCACCCCCGTGGCGCTCGATGCGCTGGTGGACGCGGTCACCCGCGAGGTTCGGGCCGAACTGGACAATGCGGGCATGACGCTCGATCTCGCGCCCTGTCCCGACACGTTGGTGAGCGCGGATCCCAACTGGCTGCGTCAGGTGCTGGTGGGACTGGTGCGCAACGCAATCCGCCATGCCCGGAGCGGCGCGCAACTGCATCTCGGCCCCGTGACGGCGGAGGGAAGAACCGGCATCGCTTTGACTGATAACGGCCCCGGCATTCCCGAGCCCCTGCAGGAGCATGTGTTCGAGCGGTTTTCCCAGGGGCCCGGTGCCTCCAGCGCTCAGGGTTTTGGCGTGGGGCTCGCGCTCAGCCGCTGGGTGATCGAAGCCCAGGGAGGCGAGATCCAGCTGCTAAGCCCCCTGCCCCGCCCCGAAGCGCTCGGGTCAAACCCGGGTCTCAGGGTCACCGTTCTGCTGCCACCCGCGCAGGCCGCCTAGCACGTCAGAAGGTCGCGGTTGTCACCTGCGATAGCAACTTTCACAGTGAGCCCATGAAGCCACGACTCCTCATTGTCGAAGATGACCCCGAGATCACCTCGGCCCTCATCCGGGGGCTGGCCCTTTATGATTATGAGACCGAGGCCGAGAACCGGGCGGACCGCGCCCTGCGCCGCCTTGAACAGGGCAGCTATGCCGGCGCCATCGTGGACGTGATGCTGGGGTCGGATTCCGGGGTCGAGCTTGTCCGATCCGCCAGGGCCCAGGGCGTGACCCTGCCGATCCTGATGCTCTCGGCCCTCTCGGATGTGGAAGACCGGGCCACCGGGCTCGAGGCCGGCGCCGATGACTATGTCATCAAGCCCTTTCACTTCGATGAGCTTGTCGCCCGCCTCCGCGTGCAGGAGCGCCGCGCCGCCGCGCAACGCCCGGCCCCGGCGCGGCTGATCGCGGCGACCCGCAGCCTCACAAGCGGCTCGGACAGCGTGACCCTGACCGAGCGGGAGTTCGACCTTTTGGCCCTGCTGACCCTTTCGGGCGAGGATCCGCAGCCCCGCAGCAAGCTCTATGACACCCTCTGGGCCGCCGAAGGCGCCAATAACGAGAACGTGGTGGATGTCTATGTCGGCTATTTGCGCCGCAAGCTTGAGACCGCGGATTTCGGGTTTGAAATCAAGACCGTGCGCAACCGCGGCTTCTGCCTGTCCGGGCATATGCCGGACATGTCCGACAGCTGAGAGAGGCATACGCTATGAAGTTCTTAGAATATAAGAGTCGCTTGCGCCGCGTCACTCTGCCACCGTGGGAGGACACGCAATGATCCCCGAGGGAGGAAATACTCATGGCATGGACCAAGCCCATCATCCGCGAAATCGAGTGCGGTATGGAAATCAACATGTACGGCCCGGACTTCGACGAAGAGCGCGAAGTTCTGTTCTAAGACACTTGCAGCGCGGGATGGCGTGAATGGCATTCCGCGCGCAGATTCTAGGGGCCGCTGCCGGAGGTGGGCTCCCTCAATGGAATTGTGGTTGTGACAACTGCAATCTCGCTCGATCCGGCACCATCCCCCCGCAAACCCAGTCTTCGCTCGCTGTGACCGCCGACGGCGTGTCTTGGGCCGTGCTCAACGCATCGCCGGACATTCGCGGCCAGCTCGCCGATACCCCTGCCCTGCACCCGACCGACCTGCGCGAACTGCCTCTGCACAGCGTGCTGGTCACCAATGGCGATATCGACCATGTGGCCGGCCTGCTGACCTTGCGCGAAATGCAGCCCTTTCGGCTCTTTGCAACGGCGGGCATCCACGAGGTACTGGCCGAAAACCCGATCTTCAACGCGGTGAATGCCGATGTGGTGCCGCGCGAGACCATTGCGCTGGACACGCCTTTCGAGCTGACGCCGGGCCTGACGGCGACCCTCTTCCCCGTCCCCGGCAAGGTGCCGCTCTATCTCGAGGGCGAAACGGTCGAGACCGAGCTGATCGGCGACCAGACCGTGGGTGTCCGCCTCGAAACGGCGGAAAAGACAGCCTTCTACATACCCGGCTGCGCGCTCCTGAATGACGACCTGCGGGACCGCCTCGAAGGGGCGGACACGCTATTCTTCGACGGCACACTCTGGGCCGATGACGAGATGGTCCAGGCCGGGCTCAGCCACAAGACAGGCAAGCGCATGGGGCATATGTCCATGAGCGGCCCTGACGGCTCTCTCGCAGCCTTTGCGGGCCTGTCGATCCGCCAGAAGATCTTTGTCCACATGAACAACACGAACCCGGTGCTCCGCCCCAGTTCGGTCGAAAAGGCGCAAGCCGAGGCCGCAGGCTGGATCATCGGCCAAGACGGTATGGAGGTGTCCTGATGGCCCAAACCCGTGATCAATTCGAAGCCCGCCTGCGCCAGATCGGTGCCGAGCGCTACCACGACCTGCACCCGTTCCACGACCGGCTCCATGGCGGGTCCTGCACGCCTGATCAGGTGCGCGCCTGGGTAATCAACCGCTATTACTATCAGCATTCGATCCCCATGAAGGACGCCGCCTTCATGTCCCGGGTCGAGACCCCGGATTTGCGCCGGGCTTGGCGCTCGCGGATCGAGGACCATGACGGCACCGCCGAGAATGAGGGGGGCATCCGCCGCTGGCTGCGTCTGGCCGAGGCGGTGGGACTGGACCCCGACTATGTCGCCTCCCGCGAGGGTGTGCTGCCGGCCACGAAGTTTGCCGTGGACGCCTATGTACGCTTCGTGCGGGAAAAGACCCTTCTGGAGGCCGTGGCCGCCTCCCTGACCGAGCTCTTCGCCCCCAAGATCCATGCCAACCGCATTCAGGGCCTGCTGAAGAACTACGCCTTCGCCGATGACAGCTCGCTCAGCTATTTCCGCAACCGCCTGAAAGAGGCCCCCAAGGATGTGGCGTTTGGCCTGTCCTGGGTCCTCGATCACGCGGACACGCAGGAAAAGCAGGACGCGGCGGCGAATGCCCTGATCTTCAAGACCGACGTCCTGTGGGCCCAGCTCGATGCGCTGAGTGCAGCCTATGTGGAGCCGGGACGGATCCCCCCCGGCGCGTGGCAGCCCGATCAGGGCCTTGCCCAGCACAAGCGGGCCTCCTGATGGAGGCCACCGACATCCCCGCCCTGCCCCGCGGTGTGCGGCTGCATTTCGACAAGGTGCGCGACACCTGGGTGCTGCTGGCGCCCGAGCGTGCGGTCACCCTCGATCAGGTGGGCCATGCCATCCTGTCCGAGATCGACGGCGCCCGCAGCTTTGGCGAGATCACCAAGGCCCTGTCCGAGGCGTATAACGCCCCGCAGGACCAGATCGCGGCGGATAGTGCCGGGTTCCTCATGGCCCTGCGCAACCGCCGTTTCCTGGATGTCGAGGCATGACGGCACAGACCCCCAACGCGCCCCCGCCCCCCATCGCCATGCTGGCCGAGCTAACCTATCGCTGTCCGCTCTCCTGTCCCTACTGCTCCAACCCGATCGAGATGGCGCGCAAGGAGTCCGAGCTGGATACGGACACTTGGGCCCGGGTCTTTCGCGAGGCCGCAGAGCTGGGCGTGCTGCAGCTTCACCTGTCGGGCGGCGAGCCCGTGTCGCGGCGCGATATTGTCGAGCTTGTGAGGGCGGCCCGCGACGCAGGGCTTTACACCAACCTGATCACCTCCGGGATCGGGCTGACCGAACGCCGGCTGGCCGAGCTTGATGCCGCAGGGCTGGATCATGTCCAGCTGTCGCTGCAGGGCACGAACCCGGAAATGGCCGATGAGATTGGCGGCTACAAAGGCGGCTTTGCCCGCAAGATGCAGGTGGCCGAGTGGATCGGCGCCATCGGCTTTCCCCTGACCCTGAACGCAGTGCTCCACCGGCGCAATCTACACCAGCTCCCCCGCGCGCTGGAGATGGCGCAAGAGATGGGCGCCCGCAGGATCGAGGTCGCCACGGTTCAGTTCCACGGCTGGGCGCTCAAGAACCGTGATGCGCTCATGCCAACCCGCGAACAGGCCCGGGAGGCGACGGCGATCGTGGCCGAGGCCCGGGCCCGGCTGAAGGGTACGCTGGTTATCGATTACGTCCCGGCAGACTACCATGAGGACTATCCCAAACGCTGCATGGGGGGCTGGGGCACGTCCGGGCTCAACGTGACGCCGGATGGTACCGTGCTGCCCTGCCACGCGGCGCAATCGATCCCGCATCTGAGCTTCGACACGGTGCTTGACCGGGGTCTGTCCGAGATCTGGTACGAGGGCGCGGCCTTTAACGCCTATCGCGGGACGGAGTGGATGTCCGAGCCCTGTTCAAGCTGCGAGCGCAAGACCATTGATTTCGGTGGGTGCCGCTGTCAGGCCATGGCGATCCTCGGGGATCCGAATGCGACGGACCCGGTCTGCGTGAAGTCACCCCATCACGGCGCGCTCCAGAACCAGGCGGACGATCATGCGGCGCAGGAAGATGCACCGCTGGTCTACCGTGTCTTCCCCAGCAAGAACACGGAACCCGCCACCTAGATCACTCGGGCCCGGCGTATTTCTGAACCAGCTGCGCGATCTCATCCATTAGGCGGTCCAGATCCTCTTCCGGGATCTGGGCCCGCTTGACCTGTACGAGATACCCATCCCGCTGCTTCTGGGCCTCGTAGAGCACCCCGGCGACCTCTCGGGACTTGGAGGATCGGGATGCGGCCGCGCGCGACGTGGTCTCCTGCCCCACCGGCTCGCCCCGCTTCAATTTGGGCAGCAAGGCGCGGTACTGCCGTTTCGGCGTCGTCGTGATATCCACCTGCGCCAGGATGTCATCGCGGTACTCGAGGCATGCGAGCCCGAGCGAGACATCCCCCTGCCCCACCCCCAAACGCTCAGCAATTTCGGTCTGGGTCAGCTCCTGAAGGCTCCGCGCCAGCAAACCCACCGAGACCAGCTCCTCGAACCCATTGAGATTGCGCCGCATGGTGTTCTCGTGAAACCGCTCCTCAAGATCGGCAAGCGCCTTGTCGCCCTGCTCCGTCGAGACGACCGCCCGAACCTTGCGCCCCAGCGCGCGACAGGCCTCCAGCCTCCGGCGCCCCGACTGCAAGAGGAACTTATCTTTTGTATCCAGTGGGTTATCAGAACCCGGAGTCCATTTCGTGGATTTCGGACGCACACGGATGGGTTGCGTTTGGCCCCGCCGCTTGATGTTGGCCATGAGTGCAGCGAAATCCTCATCCTCTTGCCACGGCGTGAGGCGGTCGCTTCCCAGCGCGTCCTCGATCTGCCCCGGGTCAAGCTCCAACGCGACGGTCCCGGCAAGGATGCCCTGCTGCAACGAGCCATGCGCGTCCTCGATCCGCTGCTTGAGCATGTTCATGGCAGACCCAGCCCACATACCCCCCATATTGCTCTTGGGAGGTTCCGTGCTGTCCGGCTCCTGCGTCGGATCGGCGAGAGAGGCGTTGAGTTTGCGTTTGCGTGCCATCAGGTCCATCGCTCCTCAATGAAGGATTTGGCATAGTCGCGTGGCGGAAACTCCGGCCAGATCCGTTGCACCAGCCCGTCATTCACCGCATTGGCATTGGCCAGGAAGGCCTTGGCCGACGCGCGGCGCGTTTTGGGCGGCATGTATTCGTAGATGCTCTTGTACTCCTCGGACGCATTGGCAATCGCGTCCGAGCGCGTGTACCAGACCTGCATCACCTCGCGCGGGGCCTTGCGATAGAGATCAAGGATCTGATCCGTGTCCTGGTTGTTCTGCTCCTGCACGATCGTGGGCAAGACCATGTGCTCCCCCGCGCCGATCTCGATATCCGCCTCATAGCCCATGATGAATTCGAGATACTCCCCGATATTGGCCACATAGGTGGAAAGGGTCGCAAGATCGAAGCCCTTCATCGTTTGTGGGATCACCACGCTATCTGCGGCGATCAATCCGTTGAGCTGCATCAGCGTGAGCGATGGCTGCTGATCGATGACGATCACATCCACAGTCTCGGCCAGTGCCGCCTCGAAGGCAGAGGTATCGAAGCTTCCATCGGGCTGTCGCAAGCTGTCCAGACGCGTGGCTGGTGGATGGGCGTCAGACCAGAGGTCGATGGCGTCCTTCAGGACCCGGTAGACCGGCACCTTCGCCTGCTGCGACATGAAAAAGAGGCTGATATCCCCGTTCTGGATGTTCGCCCCACCTGGGATCAGCCGAATTCCGGGCCAGGGCGTGGGTTGCCAGATGGCGTTAAGGTCAGCGCCTTCGCGCTTGCCCACATCCGTGGCCGCCGGATCCTCGACCCCCATGAAATCGGCCAGGGTCGGCGTGTCAGGCTGGAACAATGGCAGGTTTTGATCGGCGAAATACAGGCTCACCGTGGCCTGAGGATCCGCATCGATGATCCCCACCCGAAGACCGTAATGGAGGTTCACATATTGCGCGAAATGAGCCGCGCTGAGGGATTTCCCGGTCCCGCCCTTCTGAGCCCCAAAAGTCACAACCTTGACTGGCTGATCCGGCTGGCGCCAATGAAGATACGCCCGCTTGGCCGCAGGATTGGATCCGATGATCGCCCGGATCTTCATGATCTCCGATGGGGAGAAGGTCCGCTCTCGCCCGCGGCGCTCGCCCTCTGGAAACGCCGGGTCCTCGTTCGACATTCGGGACAGATAGGTTGTGTCCACGGACAAAAGTGCCGAGACCTCGACCAGAGAGAAACGCCGCGCAACGCGAGTTCTTAGGGTCAAATCCCTTTGAAGCTTGGTGTTTACCGCCCCCATGACCCGGGTCATATTGCGGATAAACTGTTCGAACTGCCCGTATGCCATCGTTATATCCACGGATATAGGGTCAAGAAGCCAGTTGATCTGGCGTTGTAGCTGCTCTCACAGAACAGGATGCCGCTGGGTGACGCAAGCTTCTTTCCGCTATTCTCCACCGTTTCAGATGGCTCTTGAGCAACGCGCGTTTCTTGCTTTGAGGCCGGATTCCAGTGTCCTTCAGCAGTTTCTCCAGCTGAGCTTCCGTGGGCAGTTTCCGCCAATGGGCTGGCCATTTCTTTGCGATACGGCACAAAACGGACTGCAACTCGTCGGGCGAAAGATCGAGACGGGTGAGATGGGATTGAACCAGATGCAATCCGGGGGTGTCGACATGAACTCCGAGACCTTCAAACAGAGCTTTTAGGTCCAGCGTTATATCCGCGGATATAGGCTTGGGTTCGGCCAATTTGATCGCCTTCGAAGTCTCGCTCACAAGCTGTGGGTCAGGTGCGTGCTCGGTCTGAGGGTAGGGGGCCCTGCCAAAACACTGACTCCATTCACGCAAAAGATCATCAAACTCATCCACCGTTGTTTGGTTTTTATGATTCTGATTTTTATCCTTTGTAATGCGTTCGACAGGTTGAATGCTGCGTTCAGCTTTCTGAGAGCGCGAACTGCTCAGGGAAGCGCGCCAGTCCGCCCAGAAAGTGACCTGATACTTGAGGCGATAGTTGTACCCATTCGCCGTGCGCTGCTCTTCGGTGGCGACAAGACCCAAGCCGCGCAATTCTTTCAGATAGCCGGAGATGGCTGATTTCGAGCGGCCCAGACGATCACTGAGCTGAGTGAGCGATGGCCAGCAATAGCCTTCCATATTTGCCATGCGGCAGAGTTCGACGAGTGTGCGAAAGGCCCCGGGTGACAGGTCCATGTCAAGGACACCCACAGGCAGCGCGACAAAGCCTTTGTCGCGGTTGAATGAGATCTGCTCGGACATATTTTCCTCATTCCCGCAATGCAATTTGCTTGCGGGTTGGGTTTCGCCGGGCTATTTTGAAGATGAGATGTGAATAGCCAGCTAGGTTATGATCATGCCCGTGCCGAGTGGTTGCCGCCGCTCGGCACAGTCATTTGAAGGGTCGTCTTCTCCTCTATGCGTGACAAATGCTCCGCAGACCGGAACACACACTAAAGTGACGCAAGCATATCAGGGGCCTGTATTTGTCCCGTGACGGGGTGCCTGCCAATGCACGGTCTTTCGCCGCGTACTCTTGGTATTAGGAGCAGTATATCCTCAAAAGACAAGACTAAGGCAAGATATTCTTGTTTTTGAGGGCTGTGCCCTGCATTGCCTGCCGAAATGCCTTGTTTTCAAGGGCCTTCGCTTGAGGCTGGCGGTCTGGTCGACTGACCCCGCCAGTCCAGGATTGCGCATGAATCGCGAAAATGCCCCTTTTTTTGCGAATCTCTTGGGCAGAGACCGGTATCCGGCGGCTTCGCGCCCCGTAGAACTTCCAGAAAAATTGGACGCGGGCGGGGTAGCCCCCTAGGTTCGGGGCATTGGAGGCGCCCTATGCGATCCCTGCTCCTGACTGTTTTATGCGCTGTGGCATTTGCCACAGTCGCCCATGCCGACCGTGCAAGCTTTGTCGATCTGGCCAAGCGTGGCTGGAACTACGAGTTACGCACGACCATGGTGGGTCGGGATATGTCGATCCCGGTCCATATCAACGGCCGCGATCTGGCCGGCGCCAGCCTGTGTCTCGTGGGGGAGAGGCCCCATCCCGCCTCGCTCGAGATTATCAACGCCTTTCGCGACCTCGCGCATCATGTCTTCGGCAAGCCGCTGACCATGCGGTATGCGGGTCGCAGTGCCACGGCATGCGGCGCGGGGAGGACGGTCGTTTTGCGGCTCTATTCCGGCTATCCCCCCAATGGTGACCTGTCGAACGATCTTGGCTGGCTGAACCAGACCTATCAGTTGGGCTTGCCCAAGCGGCGCGCCTACGCGGTGTCCTCCCCTGCGATGGCGCAAACCTTTTTCGGGCGGCGGGGGCTCGGCACCCATATCATGGTCAAGCAACCGGCCTTGGAACGGGTCGGCGCCCTCGAGGCGCTTTTTTACAAGTCGATCCTGATAGAAGAGCTGTTCCAGTCCTTTAGCTTCGGCATGGACATCATCCTCTTTGACCGCGCGGCGGAGTTTCAGTCGAAGCTCCAGGAACTGCCCACAAACCTGCACCGGCTGAACTGGGAATCCCGGGCTTTCATGCGGGCGCTGCTGAATTCGAACCCGCCGGGGCTCTGTGCATTTGATGTGTTCATGCTCCATGCGGTGGCGCAGGCCCCCGTGGATCAGACTGTCGATCCGGCATTCATCGAATATATCGACCTGGAATACGACCGCCTGCTCATCGAGGCGCAGCAAACCATGCAGGACCCGCGCTTTGCTGCAATCATCGCCCCGGGTTGCCAGCGCCCCGAGATCTAGGCCCCGGCTCCCCTTCACCAGTTAAGACTTTCTGCGGTGTTTGCGGACTCCCTCTCCTCGGCTACCCTCGCGGGTACGCCGCAAAGACGGCGATGAGGAGGACACATGGATACAAGACCGACCCCCCGCGATGCGGGTGTTGCGGCGCTGAGCGCACAACTTGCAGCTGGTCTTGTGGGCCATGAGAGCCTGATCGAACGTTTGCTGGTGGCTCTGCTGGCCGATGGTCATCTTCTGATCGAAGGCGCGCCAGGGCTGGCCAAGACCCGGGCGGTCAAATGGCTGTCGGACGCCGTGGAGGGCAGTTTTGCCCGCATTCAGTGTACGCCTGACCTCATGCCTTCGGATGTGACCGGCACCCCGGTCTACAAACCCCAGGGTGGCCTGTTCGAGTTCGTGCGCGGTCCGGTGTTCAACAACCTTGTTCTGGTGGACGAGATCAACCGCGCCCCGCCCAAGGTGCAATCGGCCCTGCTGGAGGCGATGGCCGAGCATCAGGTGACCGCAGGTGTCGAGACCCATCCCTTGCCCGAGCCCTTTCTGGTGGTCGCCACCCAGAACCCGATCGAGCATGATGGCACCTTTCCCTTGCCCGAGGCGCAGCTTGACCGGTTCTTGCTGCATATCGTGCTCGACCTGCCGGGGCTTGAGACCGAGCGGCAGATCCTCGATCTGGTCGAGGCCGAAACCCAGACGGGCGCGGCCCCGGCGCAGTCGCTGTCGCTTGAGGCGTTGAACGCCGCCCGGGCCGAGGTGCGGGCGATCCATCTGGCCCCGGAGCTGCGCGACTATATCGTCCGTCTGGTCATGGCCACGCGCGAAGGGCCTCTGGCGGCGGATGTGGAACATGCGGTGTCCCCACGTGGCTCGCTCGCCCTGGCCGCAGCGGCACGGGCGCGGGCGCTGCTGCAGGGGCGCGACTATGCCATTCCCGAGGACGTGTCCGAGCTGGCCGGTGACGCGCTGGCCCATCGCATGGTTCTGAGCTGGCGCGCCGTGGCCGACGGGCGCACGCCACGGGATGTGGTGCGCGACATCCTTGCCGCGGTCGAGCCGCTGTGAGCGAGGCGCTTTCTGCGCCCGGGATCGCGCTGCGGGCGGACCCCTTGATCGCCCTGCGCCGACGGGTCTTGTCGGCAGAGACTCCGGCGGTCCTTGCCGCGCTTCCCGGCGGCTTTGCGACACGGCGCAAGGGGCATGGGCTCGAAGTGGCGGATATGCGCGAATACGTGGCCGGGGATGACATCCGTCATCTGGACCGGGGCACCACCGCGCGCACGGGGCGTCTGCATATCCGCGAGTTTCAGGAAGAGCGTGATCGGGTCACCCTTCTGGTGGTTGATTTCCGACCCGCCATGCTATGGGGTGTGCGCCGGGCCTTTCGCTCGGTCGCGGCGGCGGAGGCGCTGGTCCTGATCGGCTGGAACGTGATCGAAATCGGTGGACGCGTGGGCATGATGGCACTGGGGCAGGGGGCTCCGGTCGTGGTGCCGCCCGCCGGGCGCGTCCGCGGGATGCTCAATGTGATCGGCGGTCTTGTGCGGGCCCATGAGGCCGCGCTTGCGGATATGGCGGCGGGGCAGGGGGGCGACCCGTCCCTGGATGCGGCCCTGTCGCGGGCGGATCGTCTCGTCCCCTCGGGCAGCGAGATCGTGATCGCGTCGGGCTTTGATGTGCCCGGCCCGGGACTGGCGGATCGGCTGAACGCCTTGGCGCGGCGCCGGGTGCCCCGGCTTGTCATGATCCGCGATGGGCAGGACCTGCCAAGGGGTGTCTATCCGATCGTGACCCGAGATGGGCAACGCCTGCGCGTTGCTTTGGGCGGGGGGGCAGAGGCGCAAGACAGTACCGCCGCACCTGTCCAGACGGTGGCCGGGCATAGCGCGCTCGTGCTGGATGCCGGGGCCGAGATCGAGGCGACCGCACGGCGTATCGCGGCGGCCTTCCCGGCGGAGCGCGCGGCATGAGCGATCGCGCCCTCAGCGAAGAGGCCATGCTGGCCAGCCTGCGGGACATCCACTTGCCAGCCCTCGCACCCGGCGGCACCCTGGCCGAGCTGTGCGTGGCGGTGGGGCTGGCGGCCCTCGCGGCGCTGGTACTGGCGGCAGGCCTCCGGGCCCTGACGGTGCGGCGGCCCCGCCCCGCATCCAGCTCGCTGCAGGAGAGGATTGCGGCGCTCCAGACCCTGCCTGAGGACGCGCGCCGCGTCGCCCTGTTGCACCTGATCCGCGAGCATGCGCCCGACCGCTATGCCGAACTGCGCGGCATGCTTTATGCGCCCGACGGTGGCCTGCCCCTCGCCAGTCTCGAAAGCGAGGTGGCGCGCCTTGTTTGATCTCGCCGACCCCTGGATCCTTTTGCTCCTGCCGCTGCCTCTTCTGGCGCTGCGCGTGGCGCGGGCGGGGCAGGTGACCGGCAGCGCCATCCTCGTGCCCGAGCGCATCGGCGATGCTTTGGTTGCGGCGGGGCGGCCCAAGGGGGGGGCGCAGCTGGTGAACCGGCGCAGCATGGCCCTCTGGCTGATCTGGGCGCTGGTGCTCTTGGCGATCTCCGGACCGCGGGATCTGGCCCCGGTTTCGGCGCTCAAGGTCTCCGGGCGGGATCTGGCCATCGTGCTGGACCTGTCCGGATCCATGGTGCGGGACGATTTCCATCTGGGCGACCGGCCCGTCACGCGGCTGGAGGCCGTGACCACTGTGGGGGCGGATTTCGCCCGCCGCCGGGCCGGGGACCGGGTGGCCCTGGTCGTGTTCGGGTCCGAAGCCTATTTCGCGGCCCCCTTCACCTTTGACACGGACTCCGTCGCACGCCGGATCGAGGAAGCGACCATCGGCATCTCGGGGCGGGCGACGAACATCTCGGATGGGCTCGGCCTCGCGCTCAAGCGTCTTGCGACCAGCGACGCGGAAAGCCGGGTGGTCATCCTGCTTTCGGACGGGATCAACAATGCCGGGGCCACCAATCCACGCGGTGTCGCGGAACTGGCCGCACGTCGCGGGGTGCGGGTGCACACGATTGCGCTGGGGCCCAAGGACCTGACCACCGCCGAGGTCGGAGAGCGCGGCGTGGTCGACGCCGCCACCTTGCGCGCCATTGCGCAGATCTCGGGCGGGGAAAGCTTCCGCGTGCGCACCACAGAGGACCTGCTGGCCGTGACCGAGGCGCTGGATCGTCTCGAGGCGACCGATAGCGAGGGGCTCGCCGCCGAGATCTATCGCGAATACTGGGTCTGGCCCGCGACACTGGCCGCGATGATCGGGGTCTGGTTCGGCTGGCGGGAGCTGTCATGACCGGGCTCGACGTGACCCTCTTGCGGCCTTCCTGGCTACTGGCGCTTTTCGCACTGACCGGGTTCGGCTGGTGGGTGCTGCGCCGCCGTGGCGGGCTGGGCGATTGGCAGCGGGCGGTAGATCCCGCGCTGCTCAGGGCCATGACCGCCTTGGGCCGCGTCGACAGCCAGAGCAGCCGCGCACCCCTCTGGGCGCTTCTGACCACGCTGGCGGTGATCCTGCTGGCGCTGTCAGGACCGGCTATCGAGCGGCGTGAAACCCTGTCCTACCGCAATCTCGACGGGGTGCTTTTCGTGGTCGATGCCTCGGCCAGCGTCACCGAGGATGCGCGCTGGCCACAGATGCTGACCATGGGTCGGTTCGGACTGGCCGCTCTGGGCACGCGGCCCGGGGGGCTGATCGTCTATGGCGGGGATGCCTATGTGGCGACGGACATGACGGGCGATCACCTGCAGCTCGGGCAGACCCTGTCACTGCTGAGCGCCGAGACGGTGCCCGATGGCGGTTCGCGCCCGGAACGCGCCCTTGCCCTGGCCGCGCAACTGCTGGCCGATGCAGAGGTGATCGCGGGGGATGTGGTGCTCTTTACCGATGGCGACGGGCTTGGCCCCGCCTCTCTCCGGGCTGCCGGAGAGATCGCCGCACAGGGCGCGCGGCTGTCGCTGGTCTCGCTACTGGAGCCGCGCCCGGGCTTTGCCACCCATGCGGCGGCGGGGCAGGGCGCTGTTTTCACGCTGGAGCAGACCGACGCCTTCTCGGACTGGGTTCAGGAGGATGCGCGCACCCGGCTGGAGGCGCAGGATTACCCGCTGCTTTTCTGGAAGGACATGGGCCGGTATCTGCTGGCGCTGGCGCTGATACCGCTGCTGTTGCTGTTCCGAAAGAGGGCCGCATGAAGGCGCTGGCCCTTGTCGCTGGCCTGGCCCTCGCGCTTGCGGTTCTGCTTGGTGGGGGCGCGCCCTATGGCCGGGTCCTTCTGGCGCTGGGGATGCCGGGTCTGGCCGCGCCGTTCTTCGCGGATGCCGAATGGCAGGGGGTCGCGCTCTACCGTGCGGGGGCCTATGACGCCGCCGCCGGGCGCTTTGCCGAGGCGCGTGCCTTCTACAATCTGGGTAATGCCGAGGCCCATCGCGGGCAGCATGCCGCCGCGCTGGAAGCCTTCGATCTGGCCGATGCGCGGGGCGACCCGGATGCGCGGGCAAACTTCGATGTGGTCGCGGCCTATTATGCGGGGCTGGGCATCGACCCCGAGGCGCTGGGGCTTTTCCCCGAGCGCAAGGAGGGGCCGCAGGAGGACAGCTTCGTGGCGCGCGGCGATGCACGCGCGGCGGGCACGGGCAGCCAGGTCACGAACTCCAACACCATGCTGGGTCTGGCCGAGCTCGACAGCCGGGGCCGTCTCGGGGTGCGTCGGGTCTTTGACGACAAGTTCATGATTGCCGATGAACGCTGGCTGGAGCAGCTCAGCGATGTGCCGGGCGAGTATCTCGCCGCGCGGATCTCGGCGGAATTCAAACGGCGCCAGAAACTCGGCCTCTCGCCCCCCAAGGCGGAGGATCCGCGATGAAGGCCCTGGTCCTGTGTCTGCTCCTGCTCGTACCGGCGCTTGCCTCGGCACAATCCAGTCAGGTCCTGCCCGAGGAACTGGAAATCTGGGTCGAGCTCGAAGAGACCGACTATACGCCCATGGAACGGGAGATGGTGCTGATCACGCTCCGGGGGATCTATCGGCGCCACATCACCCGCGAAGAAATCGTGCAGCCGGATTTCGAAGGGTTCAGCTGGACGCAGCTTGGTGCGGATACCTGGCGGGAAGAGCGTCTGAACGGTGCCAAGGTCAAGACCTTTACCCGGCGCATGGCGGTCTATCCGGACCGGGCGGGCCGTCTGACAATCGGCGCCTTCACCCACAAGCTGACCCTGACGGATGAGGCGGATGAATGGTTCGAGCATCGGATCGAGACCGCGCCGGTGACGATCGAGGTGGCCCCGGCGCCCGCGACGCAGGGCGCGGACTGGTGGTTCCCGGTCAAGACGCTGCAGGTGTCGGACAATTGGTCGAACGCGCCGGATCAGCTCGCCCCGGGCGAGGGGGTCTTGCGCATCGTGCGGGTCGAGGCGCTGGGTGTGACGCCCGAGATGATCCCCCCGATGCCCGATCTGACCTCGCCCTCGGCGATGATCTTTCCCCATCCGGAGAAACGCTTTGTCGAGCTCTCGCCCCATGGGCCGATCTCCTATGCGTTCTGGCGCTGGACGATCCGGCCCGGCAATGACACCTCGACCATCGTTGAGCCGTTGACCTTTCGCTATTTCGACACGGATAACCGCGAGGATCGGTCGGTCACGATTTCGGCGCAACGGGTGGCCTTCGGCACCGTGACCCCGGAGGCGCCCGAGACCTCACAAGCGCCTGCAGCGCTGGTACAGGCCAGCCTGCCGGGATGGCCCGTTGGCCTTCTGGCGGCGGTGGTCTTTCTGGGCGGGGCCGGTTGGGCGCTTCTGGGGCGCGCGTTTCAGGGGCTGTCTGCCCTGCACCGGTTTGCCCTGTTCGACCCTCTTGCGCGGGGGATGCGCCGGGCCGCGCGCGCCGGTGAGGTCGCGCAAAGTCGTAGGATGGCCTGGCGGATCGTGGATCGGGACGGGCCGTCCGAGGCCCGGCTTGCCCTGCTGCGTGGCTTGGATCAGGCGGTGTTCGACCCGCGCGCCACAGCCCCGGATCTGAGAGCCTTCGCGCAGTCTTTTCTGGCCGAAAAACCATGAGGCCGCGCGGTCCATTGCAGGGGGAAGTCCCGTTCGGCAGACCGTTCCGACACGGTCTGGCGACGCGGCAGCGTTGAAATGATTTGATTTGTAGGTAGGGTTGAGTCCCGGGGGAGGAAAACATGCAAACGCTACGTTCGGCGATCGAAGCCCGACCTGTGTCATCGATCCTTATCGTGGATGACCATCCGCTCTATAGCGATGCGCTCGAATCCGCGCTGGAGATGATGTTCGCGGGTTGTGATATCCGCAAGGCGCAGACCCTGAATGCGGCGCTGGAGACTGCGGAAGAGGGATTTGATCCCGACCTCGTGATGTTCGACCTCAAGCTGCCGGACGTGACCGGTGTTTCGGGGTTCAAGACCCTGCGCAATCGCCTGCCGAACTCGCGCATCCTTGTGATCTCGTCCCTGGCCTCGGTCGAGCTGGTTCAGTCTCTGCTGAGCGAGGGGGCCGCAGGGTTTCTGCCCAAGGACACCTCCGCCTCGCAGCTCCGCTCGGTACTGGCCAAGATTGCCGCCGGACGCACCTATGTGCCCAAGGATTTCCGCAAGGCCGAAACCGAGGAGGCCGAAGGTCTCGCCGCCGAGTTCGACCACCCGAAGCTCGCCGAGCTCACCCCGCAGCAACAGCGCATCATGCGCCTGATTTGCAAAGGCAAGCCGAACAAGGAAATCGCCTATGAGCTGTCGCTCGCCGAGGCCACTGTGAAGGCGCATATCACCGCGCTCTTGCGGCGGCTGGGCGCGCGCAACCGCACCGAGGCGGTGGTGGTCGTCGAAGAGGCCATGGCCGAGCAGCGCGGGGATGAACCCGAAGCCCGCGCCTTCTTGCGCCGATAGGAAAGGGAGCGGATGCGCGATCATTTCATGGATCCCTCGATTGTGCAGGTGGCGGTCTCGCACCTGACCTCGGCGCGCGAGGCGGCGCTGGACGCTGCGGCGCGGATCAGCCTTGCAGAGACCCGCTTCGTGCTGGCCTTCGTGCCCGGTGACATGCCGAAGGACGACGTGGCCAGCGCCTTGGACGAGGCCTTGGCCGGGGTGCCTGTCTTTGGATGTTCGACCGCGGGGCAGATCACGGATCAGGGCTATGAGACCCGGGCGCTTCTGCTGCTGGCCTTTCCCAAGAAGCATTTCCGCTGTTCGTCGGTCCTGCTGGCGCCGCTGGATCCGATTGCGCCCACGGCGCTGGCCACGACCGCGCAGCGCCATGCGCAGGAGTTTCAGCATACGGCAGGCTGGAAACGGCTGGGCCTGATCTTCTCAGACGGGGTGTCGCAGCAGGAGGACGTGCTGGTCTCGACCCTCGAGGCGGTACTGAGCGATCTGCCGATCTTTGGCGGCTCGGCGGGGGATTCCCTGCGGTTCGAGCAGACCTTCGTTCTGCACAAGGGCGTGGCGCATACCAACTCGGCGGTCCTGCTGATGCTGGAGACCGATCTCGAATTTCAGGGCGTGGGCTTTGACCATTTCCTGCCCTCGGGGGCACCTCTGGTCATCACCGGGGCGGATCCGCTGGCCCGCAAGGTGTTTGAGATCAACGGCGCGCCGGCGGCCGAGGAATATGCCCGGCTGGTCGGCTGCAAGCTCGAGGACCTGTCGCCCACGATCTTTGCCGAGAACCCGATGCTGGTGGAGTATCGAGACCGTCACTATGTGCGCGCGATCTCGGATGCGGATGATGATGGGGGGCTGTCCTTCATGGCCGCCATCGATGACGGGTTGATCATGACCCTCGGCAAGGGACAGGAGATCCTGCAAACGCTTGAGACCGGGTTGCGGCGACAGGACCGCCTCGGGGAACAGCCCGACTTCATTCTCGGGTTCGACTGCGTGCTGCGCAAGCTCGAGATCGAGCAGAAACAGCTGGCCCGCGCGGTCTCGGATATCCTGTGTTCTTCCCGGGTGTTCGGGTTCAACACCTATGGCGAGCAGTATTGCGGCGTTCATATGAACCAGACATTCGTGGGGGTCGCCTTTTTCGGGCCGGGGCGGGGCTATGTCATATGAGCATGGTCAACCCCTATGATCCGCCGCAGGTGCAGATCGAGAAACAGGCCCGCATCATCGACGCGCTCGTGCGCCGCGCCAACCGCCAGAGCGAAATCGGGCCCTCGGCCTACCGGGCCTTCCAATCCGCCATCGACCTGCAACAGCAGGTGGCCGCCCAGACCTTGGAGCTCGAGACCGTCCGCTCCGAGCGCGAACGCACCCGCAAGACGCTGGTCGAGGCGCTGTCTTCCATGGGGGAGGGTGTCGCGCTCTTTTCGGATGAGCGGCTCAATATCTGCAACGACCTGTTTCGCGGGCTGCTGCCGGATATCTCGCACAAGATCATCCCGGGCCTGTCCCTGTCCCATTACCTGGAACTGGTCGAGATCAGCGCCCGCGTGGTCTCTACAGACCGCAAGCTGTCGGTCCTGCGCCAGACCCTGAAGGTGCGCCAATCGGCAGGCGCTACCACTGCGTTGGTGGTCGAGCTGGTCGATGACCGCTGGTACCAGCTCAGTATTCAGCAGACCTCGGTCGAGAATACCGTGGTTCTGATGACCGAGATCACCGCCCTTGTCCGCCGCAACCGGATGGAGAAGGAACACCTGATCGACCGGCAGGCCGACTACCTGGCCGCGGTGTTCCAGAATATGGGATCAGGGGTCTGCTCCTTCTCGGCGGAGGGCGAGGTGATCATGCAGAATGGCCGCTTCCGCGAGATCCTGGGCGTGCCGCTGACCCTGTTGCAGCCGGGCACACCGCTGAGCACCCTGCTCGACTTCCTGCGCACCCGGTCGCTGATCTCCGAGGATGCCTGGCTGCGGGTGGATGAATGGCGCGACGAGCTGCGCCGCAAGGGCGCGCTGGTGCGGCGGGTGAACCATGGATCGGACCGGGTGCTCGACGTCCATGCGAATGTGCTGCCCGATGGCGGGTTTCTGGTCGAGCTCAAGGATGTCACGCTCGAGACCCAGACCACGGAGCTGCTGGAGAACCGGGTGATGGCCCGCACCGCCGAGCTGACCCGGGCGAATGAACAGCTCACGGCGCAATACGAGGAAAAGGCCCGGGTCGAGGAAGAGTTGCGCCTGTCCAAGGAGCGGGCCGAGGCAGCGGTCTCGTCCAAGACCCGGTTTCTCGCCGCGGCGAGCCACGACCTGTTGCAGCCGATCAACGCGGCCAAGCTGCTGATCTCGACCCTGCAGGAGGCCACCCGCGAGACCGGGTTTCAGCCCATGGTCAAGCGGCTGAAGGGGGCCTTCTCCTCGGCGGAGAACCTGTTGCACTCGCTGCTCGACATCTCGAGGCTCGAGAGCGCGGATCCGGACGCAGTCTCGGTCATGGCGGTGGATCTCGGCGCATTGATGGAAAGCGTGCGCGACGACCAGTCCCCGCTTGCGGCCCGCAAGGGCGTGCGGCTGACGGTGGTGCCCTGCTCGCTCTTTGTGCGCTCGGATCCGGTCTACCTGATGCGCTCGATCCAGAACCTTGTGGTGAACGCTGTCCAATATACCGAGCCCGGTGGGCGGGTGCTAGTGGGGGCGCGGCGCAGGGGCGATCACGTGGTCGTCGAGGTCTGGGATACGGGGGTCGGCATCGCCGAGAAGGATCAGGCGCGGATTTTCGAGGAATTCACCCGGGGCGATGACGTGCAGCTCGGCTCGGGTGTGGGGCTTGGCCTGTCGATTGTCGACCGGGCCTGCCGCTTGCTGGGCCATGAGCTGTCGGTGCGCTCCAAACCCGGCTGGGGCTCCGTGTTTCGTATGAACATCGCCTTGGCGGATGGGGTGCCGATCCGGCGCGAGGCCCAGAGTGCTCTGGCCGATGAGAGCGGTCACCCGATCGATCACATCGTGATGGTGATCGAGAATGACGAGGATGTGCTCTACGGCACGATCCAGTGGCTGGAGCAATGGGGGGCGAGCGTGCTCGCGGCGCGCTCCACCGAAGAGGCGCTGGCCCATGTGAACGACATGGGCATTCCGCCGGATATCATCCTCGCCGATTACCAGCTCGACGGTCCGGATACGGGCATCATGGCGATCACCGCCATCCGCGAGATCACCGGCAGCGATGTGCCCGCGATCATGATCACCGCCGATCGCAGCGAACTGGTGCGGCGTCTCGGGCTAGAGAATGACCTGACGGTGATGACAAAGCCCGCCGCGCTCAGCCGGTTGCGGCCCCTGATCGATTGGAAGATCCGCCGCCACGCTGCCGCCGTCGCGCATCAGAGGGCACAGGTCGAGACGCAACTACAGACAAAGGTCGGCGGTGACAGGGCATAGCGACGCCCGCACAGTCGGTTCAAGGGGAGGACAAGAATGAAAAAGACAATGTTGAGCCTGGCGGTCGGAGCGGTGTTGAGCGCCTCGGTCGCCGTCGCCGCGCCTCTGGAAGGCGAGAAAACCTACGAGATGCTGTTCCGCAACGGGACCCTGGACACGGTCGCGCGGGATGCCGAGCTGGTCTATAGCCGGACGGTCAGCAACCGCCTCAAACCCGAAGCGGCCGAGCGCGACACGGGCGCCGTCGCCCTCAGCTTTCGCGAGGGGGAGGCGGTGATGGCCATGCTCGAGTTCCGGCAGGATGGCAAGCATCGGTCGCTGGGGACCTTCCCGGCCAGCGTGGGCAATCCGATGATCATGTATTTCTACGAGACCGTCGTGCGCGACATGGCCGAGGCCGCAGGCGGCAGCCCGTTCTACATCCGCAACCGGGTCAAGGAGGCGCTGGTCAAACCCTCGGACATCACCGCCGGAGAGGCCGTGATCGATGGCAAGACCGTCGAGACGCGGACCATTCGGATGATGCCCTTCGAGGGGGATCCGAATGTGGACCGGATGCGCGGTTTCGGAGATCTGGAATTGCGGGTCACCATGTCGGATGCCGTGCCCGGCTGGTATATGAGCCTTGAGGCCGAGGCCGCAGGCGGGGAGGTCTACAGCAACACCCTCGCCTTCGACCGCCTCGACACGGCGCAATGAAGGCGCGCGCCCTGATCGCCGCGGCCAGCGCGGCCCTGATCCCCGCCTTGATTCCGGCGCTGGTCACGGCCGAGAGCGTGGCCGAGCGGCTCAACGACTACCCGACTGCGGCGCGGGCGGATTATGTATTTGCCTGCATGGTCACCAATGGCCAGACCCGCGAGATGCTGGACCGTTGCTCCTGCTCGATTGATGAGATCGCGTCGATCCTGTCTTACGAGGATTATCTCGCCGCAGAGACGGTTCTCTCCATGCGGCGGGTCGGTGGCGAACGGATGTCGTTTTTCCAGAACGCCGCCATGGCCGAGAACATCGTCGCGGATCTGCGCCGGGCCCAGGCCGAGGCTGAGGTGATCTGCTTCTGATCCTGAAGGGTCACGAAAAAGGCCGCCGCCCCGCTAGCGAGGCGGCGGCCTTATCCTTGGCGCGGTATGCGTCTAGCCGGTCACGCTCTTGGCGAGCACGGATTCGAAGCTGTTGCCATCGGTATCCGTCGCCTTGACCGTCAGGGTCTCGGCCCCGTTGTCGTTATAGCCAAAGCGGAAGACCGGGTTCTCGGCAATCGAGATGCCGCCATCCATGGTGAAGAGCAGCTCGTCACCCTGCCAGACCTCCAGATGGTCGATGAAATGGGCGGGGATGAAGAGCTGTGTGATCTGATCCCGCTGCAGGCCGGAATAGTTCGGGTGGCGCACCATGATCTGAGCCTCGCGCCGGGGCGTGGACATCTGGGCGCTGCTGTCGAAGGATTTCAGCTTCATCATGCCCATATTGGCCAGGGCTGCCGCCGCGTCCTTGGTCGCCGGGGCCGAACACCCGCCCGAGGCTTTCACATAGCGGCCCGTCATGTGGAACCCGTCCTCGGTCTCGGCGATGACGCGCACATTGGAATACTGATCCACACGGACCCGCAATTCGAAATCCAGCGCGCCCATGCCGTCGCCAAAGGTGAAGACCCCCGCTACCGGCGCAGGGTTTTCGTCCACGACCACGGTGGCCGCGCGAATCTGCGCGTTCGGGTCGGTCTGCTTCAGTTGGATCGGCACGGTCGCGGCATCATGGGCGCGGTAGGGCGCGTCCACGGACAGGATCCCGTCGGCCGAGGCCAGAGCCACATCGCCCAGCACATCCTCGCGCAGATCCTCCCAAGTGGCGCTCGCGGTCAACGGATTCTGAACAGCGTCTCCCGCCCAGACCGGTCCTGCGGTCAGGGCCGCCAAGGCAGCAGCGCAAATCAGTTTTGGGGCCATAATCTTCTCCTCCCGGGTGAAAACTTGACACTTATGCCATAAAAATACGCAAAATGACACAGGATCCCGGGAGGCGACGGGTTTCACAATCGCGTGTATCCGCCCTGCAGGAGGACAGCCCCCGTGTTTGAAGCCATCGTAACCCTCTGTGTTTCGCTTGAGGCGGGCCCGTGCCGCGACCATCTGCTGCCGGGGTTCGAGGCGGCCAGCCAGGCGGCCTGTCTCCGGCAATTGCAAGACCGCGCGCCCGATCTGGGCATCGCGGGGCTCCTGCCCAGGGGCGCGCCCGAATGTGCGCCGGTGGGTCCGCCGCTCGAGATGACCGAGGTGGCGGCAGGGGTCTTTGTCCATCGCGGGGCGATTGCGGAACCGGACGCAACGAATCGCGGGGATGTCTCGAACCTGGGCTTTGTGGTCGGCGAGACCAGCGTGGCCGTGATCGACAGCGGCACCGCCCGCTGGATGGGCGAGGGGACCTGGCGCGCTGTTCGGGCGGTGACCGACAAACCCGTGAGCCATATCATCCTGACGCATATGCATCCTGACCATGTCTTTGGCGCGTCGGTCTTTGTCGAGGCCGGCGCGCTGGCCGTCGGACATGCGGATCTGCCCCGGGCCCTGATCAACCGGCAGGCAAACTACCTCGAGAGCCTCGGACGGCTCATGGGGGCCGAAGCCTTGCTCGGGACCGAGGTCACGACGCTCGACCAGTTTGTCGAGACCGGGGCCGAGATCGATCTTGGGGGGCGGGTGCTCCGGCTCGAGACCTGGCCGACCTCCCATACGGGGACGGATCTGACCGTGCTGGATCAGGGCACGGGCGTGCTCTTTGCCGGGGATCTGGTTTTTGATCAGCATACGCCCGCGCTCGATGGCAGTCTTCTGGGCTGGCGCGCGGTCATGGCGGAGCTGGCGCAGCGCGAGGTCACCGGGGTGGTGCCGGGTCACGGCGGCCCGCTTCTCGACTGGCCGGTGGGGGCCGCGGACATGCTCCGCTATCTCGCGGTGCTCGAGCGGGACACGCGACAGGCTCTGGATGAGGGCGCCCGGCTCGGCGATGCGGTCGAGGTGATCGCGGCCGAGGAAGAAGACCATTGGCAGCTCTTTGAAGCGTATAATCCGCGCAACGCCACCGTCGCCTTTACCGAGCTGGAATGGGAATAGGCGGACCTACTCGACCACCGCCACGCGCTGCAACATCTGGGCAATTCCGAAGAGCCGCCGTTCCAGCAGGGTGGGGGTCTCGCACAGATAGGCGATGTTGCGCTGGCGGTCCGTATAGATGATCTGGTCCCAGTCGATCTTCTCTTCCAGGGCGTCCACCGCGTCGAAATCCGGCGCATCTTTGGCCATCTGCACGTCCATGGCGACGCGGTTTGCGTCGATTTGCTCGGCCAACGCGATCTGGCTTAGCGAGAAGTCCCCGATACCGTTGATGATCCGGCTGCGGCGCTTGGACAGGGTGTCGAACACCGTGTAGAACGCCAGCCCCAGCGCCTCGGGATCCCCGGCATAGGTCTCGGCAAAGGCTGCGACGCGAGGCTCCAGCTCTTCGAGGGGGACCCGGCGCAGGGACAGGTATCCGGCCAGCTCGCGCACATCTCGGTCGCGGGCCTCGTCCGGGGCCACCGCAGCAGGATCCAGAGGAAAGGCCCACATCAACCCCGGGGACAGTGTTTCGACTTTCCGTTGGACGCATGGCCATGTGGGATCCGAGTAATCCGCCGCCAATGCGGGCAGGGACGGGGCCAGAAGTGCGAGGGAAAGCGCCAGAGGTCTGAACATGGGACATCCTTTCTCAGGTGTCCCCGCAGTATGACCAACCGGCTTTCGCGTGTCCAATCTTCCGAATACCCACCATTGTCTTAATTGATGGATTGAACCTCGCCCGCCCATAGTCATCCTACGACCATGGTGGCATGCGTCACCCTGGTCAGTGGGAGGACAATTTATGAGAACACGCGCTGCGGTGGCTGTGGCCGCTGGGAAGCCTTTGGAAATCATGGAGGTGAACCTCGAAGGCCCGAAGGCCGGCGAGGTCCTCGTCGAGGTCAAGGCAACCGGCCTGTGTCACACCGATGAGTTTACCCGGTCCGGTGATGACCCCGAGGGGATTTTCCCCGCCATCCTCGGCCATGAAGGCGCAGGCGTCGTGATCGAGATCGGTGAAGGCGTGACATCGCTTGAGGTCGGGGATCACGTGATCCCGCTCTACACCCCGGAATGCCGGGAATGCGAATACTGCCTCAACCCCAAGACGAACCTCTGTCAGAAGGTGCGGGCGACGCAGGGCCAGGGCCTCTTGCCCGATGGCTCGACCCGGTTCTCGATGCTCGATGGCACGCCGATCCACCACTATATGGGCTGCTCGACCTTCGCGAACCATACCGTGGTCCCCGAGATCGCGCTGGCCAAGGTCCGCAAGGACGCGCCCTTTGACAAGATCTGCTATATCGGCTGCGGCGTGACCACGGGGATCGGCGCGGTGATCAACACCGCCAAGGTCGAGATCGGCTCGCGCGGGATCGTCTTTGGCCTCGGCGGCATCGGCCTCAACGTGATCCAGGGCCTGCGTCTGGCGGGTGCGGACCAGATCGTCGGCGTTGACCTGAACGATGGCAAGGTCGAGATGGCCACCCATTTCGGCATGACCGATTTCGTGAACCCCTCCAAGATCGAAGGCGATCTGGTGGCGCATCTGGTCGAGCTGACCGGGGGCGGCGCGGATTACACCTTCGACGCGACGGGCAATGTGGGCGTGATGCGCACGGCGCTCGAAGCGGCCCACAAGGGCTGGGGCGAGAGCGTGATCATCGGCGTGGCGCCTGCGGGGGCCGAAATCTCCACCCGTCCGTTCCAGCTGGTGACGGGTCGGGTCTGGCGCGGCACGGCCTTTGGCGGTGCCTCCGGACGGACGGATGTGCCGAAGATCGTCGACTGGTACATGGACGGCAAGATCGAGATCGATCCGATGATCACCCACAAGCTGACCCTGGACGAGATCAATCACGGCTTCGACCTGATGCACAAAGGTGAATCCATCCGCGCCGTCGTGGAGTTCTGAGGCGTGGTCGATCTGGTTTCAGAAAACCGGAGCTTCGGCGGGACCCAGAAGGTCTTTACCCATGCCTCGACCACCTGTGGCTGCGACATGACTTTCGCAGCCTACCTGCCGCCGCAGGTGGCGGATGGGCCGGTGCCGGTGCTGTGGTATCTGTCCGGGCTGACCTGTACCCATGAGAACGCCATGGTCAAAGGCGGCTTTCAGGTACACGCGGCCAAGCATGGCGTCGCAGTGGTCTTTCCCGACACCTCGCCCCGGGGCGAGGGGGTGGCGGATGACGATGCCTATGATCTGGGGCAGGGGGCGGGGTTCTATGTGAATGCCACCCGCGATCCGTGGAAGCCGCATTTCCAGATGTATGACTACATCCTGCAGGAGTTGCGCGGGCTCGTGGTCGAAACCCTGCCCGTGCAGGATCGCCACGGCATCACCGGCCATTCCATGGGCGGGCATGGCGCGATCACCATGGCGCTGCGCAATCCGGACATGTTCACCTCGCTCTCGGCATTCGCGCCGATTGCCCACCCGACCCAATCCGATTGGGGCCGCAAGCAGCTCAGCGCTTATCTCGGCAATGACGAGGCAGCCTGGTCCGAGCATGATTCCACGATCCTGCTCAAGGAGCATGGCTGGAAGGGTGACCTGCTGGTGGATCAGGGGGCGTCGGACCAATTCCTCGACCTGCTCAAGCCCGAGGCCCTGGCCGAGGCGTTGACCGCCCGGCGCCAGCCCGGTCAGGTTCGCATGCAGGCGGGCTATGACCATTCCTATTTTTTCGTGAACACCTTTGCGGGCGACCATGTTGAATGGCACGCCGCGCGCCTGAACTGACATAACGGAAAGGGAGATTATGATCCGGACCCTCCTCGCAGCGACCTGTCTTTTGACGATGCCCATGGCCGCGCTGGCCGATGGTCACATCGCCGGAGACGCGGCAGCAGGCGAAAAAGTGTTCCGCAAATGCAAGGCCTGCCACCAGGTGGGGGCCGATGCCAAGAACCGCGCGGGACCCGTGCTCAACGGCGTGGTCGATCGCGCAGTCGGTTCGATTGAAGGCTTCAAATACTCGGACGCGCTGGCCGGCCTGAATGCCGACGGCACCGTCTGGAGTGTTGAAAACCTCGAGGCGTTTCTCACCAAACCCAAGGATTATGCAAAAGGCACGAAGATGGCCTTTGCGGGTCTGCGGAAGGAAGAGGACCGCCAAAACGTGATTGCCTATCTCGCCTCCTTCGGGGCGGACGGGATGTAAGGCAAGACTTTCTGCGGGGTCGAGGAGGAACGTGGCCCCGAAGAAATGAACGACAAGATGCTCGGCCCAAATCGGGGGCGACCATCACTCTTGCGGTGTTTCCACCGCTTTTCTGGGAGGAATATTGATGAGAAAGCTTTCGCTTCTAACATCAGGTATAGCCCTTTGTGCCGCCTCGGTTGCGTATGCAAATGACGACCTGATCGCCCAAATGGACAATTCGGAACAATGGGCGATCCAGACCGGCGACTACAAGAACCAGCGCTATTCCGAGCTTGACCAAATCAATGCTGACAATGTGGGCGACCTGCAGGTGGCCTGGACATTCTCGACCGGTGTGCTGCGGGGCCATGAGGGCTCGCCGCTGGTGATCGGCAACACGATGTATGTCCATACACCGTTCCCGAACATCGTCTATGCGCTCGATCTGGCCAATGAAGGCAAGATCATCTGGAAGTACGAGCCCAAGCAGGATCCGGACGTGATCCCGGTGATGTGCTGCGACACGGTGAACCGTGGTGTGGCCTATGCGGATGGCAAGATCTTCCTGCACCAGGCGGACACCAAGGTCGTCGCACTCGACGCCAACACAGGTGACGTGCTCTGGGAAGCGCAGAATGGCGACCCCGCCATTGGCGAGACCAACACCGCAACGGTTCTGCCCGTGAAAGACAAGGTCATCGTCGGCATCTCGGGCGGTGAGTTCGGTGTGCGTGGGCACGTGACGGCCTACAACATGGAAACCGGCGAGCAGGAATGGCGCGCCTATTCCATGGGACCGGACAGCGATATCCTTGTTGATCCGGAAAAGACCACGCATCTGGGCAAGCCTGTTGGCGTCGATTCCGGTACGAACACCTGGGAAGGTGATCAGTGGATGATCGGCGGCGGCACCACCTGGGGCTGGTATTCCGCGGATATGGACGAGAACCTGTTCTACTACGGAACCGGTAACCCCTCGACCTGGAACCCGGCGCAGCGCCCGGGCGACAATCGTTGGTCCATGACCGTCATGGCGCGGGACATCGACACCGGTGAAGCCAAGTGGTTCTACCAGATGACCCCGCATGACGAGTGGGATTATGACGGCGTCAATGAAATGATCCTTACGGAGCAGGAAATTGATGGCGAGGAGCGCAAGCTTCTGACCCACTTCGACCGCAACGGTCTGGCCTACACCATGGATCGCGTCTCTGGTGAGCTGCTCGTCGCCGAGAAGTTCGATCCGGTTGTGAACTGGACCACGGGTGTCGACATGGACCCCGAGTCCGAGACCTATGGTCGTCCGGCGGTTGTGGCCCAGTACTCGACCGAGCAGAACGGCGAAGACGTGAACTCCACCGGCATCTGCCCGGCGGCTCTTGGCACCAAGGACCAGCAGCCTGCGTCCTACTCGCCCAAGACCGAGATGTTCTACGTCCCGACCAACCACGTCTGCATGGACTATGAGCCGTTCCGCGTGTCCTACACCGCTGGTCAGCCCTATGTGGGTGCGACCCTCGCGATGTATCCGGCGCCGGACAGCCATGGCGGTATGGGCAACTTCATCGCCTGGGATAACATCAATGGCGAGATCAAGTGGTCCATCCCCGAGAAGTTCTCGGTGTGGTCCGGTGCTCTGGCCACTGCGGGTGACGTGGTGTTCTACGGCACGCTCGAAGGTCACTTGAAGGCGGTGCACGCGGATACGGGCGAGGAGCTCTATCGCTTCAAGACCCCGTCCGGCATCATCGGCAACGTGATGACCTATGAGCATGACGGTCGGCAGTATATCGGCATCCTGTCGGGTGTTGGTGGCTGGGCCGGGATCGGCCTTGCGGCTGGCCTGACCAACCCCAATGACGGTCTGGGCGCTGTTGGCGGCTATGCCGCGCTGAGCGACTACACCGCTCTGGGTGGTCAGCTGACCGTGTTCGCCCTGCCGAACTAAGCCCGGTTCGTGAAGAGACTGGGGTTGGCGCGTCCCGCGATGCGCCAACCCCGTGGTCCAACCCCTAGCTATTGAAAGGCCAGCAGAATGATGCGCTCCGCAGCCCCCCTCGCGATCGCCGCAGCCGTCGCGGCCGCCTTGACCGCAACCGTTGTTTACGCGGCAAACTGGTCCGATCAGGACGTCGATCCGGCGGGTGAGTACCCGGAAATTCCGGTCTCCTATACCGAGGATGGACGGTATTTCACCGAAGAAGACATCCCGACCTACAACATCGCCGAGGACGGTACCGTTGACTGGCTGACCTTTAACGGGTTCCGCCGCTATCACGCCGAGTGCCATGTCTGCCACGGCCCCGACGGAGAGGGGTCGAGCTACGCCCCCAAGATCAAGAATTCCGCCATCAATATGGGCTATTACGACTTCTTCGACGTGGTCGTGAATGGCCGTCAGGTCGGCAATTCGGTCATGCCCCATTTCGGCGACAACAAGAACGTCATGTGCTACCTCGATGACATCTATGTCTATCTCAAGGCCCGTGCCGTGGATGCCGTCCCGCGTGGCCGCCCCGCCAAGAAGGAAGCCAAGAGCGACCTGATCCGCGAGGAAGAGAATGGCTGCATGGGCTAAGACGCTTGGCACCCTGGCCGCGACCCTGGTGATCTGGGTCGCGCTGGCCGATGGTGCAGAGGCGCAGACCTCGGATCTGGTCTCGACCAATGCTCTGCGGGTCTGTGCGGATCCGGCAAACCTGCCCATGTCCGCCAAGACCGAGGACGGGTTCGAGAACACGCTGGCCGAGCTCATCGGCTCCAAGCTCGAGCTGCCGGTGCAATACACGTGGTATCCCATGGCCACGGGGTTCATCCGCAACACGCTCAAGGCCAAGCAATGCGATCTGGTGATCGGCTATGCTCAGGGTCATGAACTGGTTTTGAACACCAACCATTACTTCACCTCGGTCTATTCCCTGATCGTGCCGGCTGGTGGGGACCTTGCGGGCGTGACCTCGCTGCAGGATCCGGCCCTCAAGGGGCGGCGGATCGGGATCATCGCAGGCACACCGCCCTCGGCCCATCTGGCGCGCAACGGGTTAGTGGGCAAGGCCAAGGCCTATAACCTCGTGGTGGATCGCCGCCATGAAAGCCCGGCGGCGGATATGCTTAACGATCTGGAGGCGGGCGATATCGACGCCGCGATCCTCTGGGGGCCCATCGGCGGCCCGTTGGTCAAGCAGAACCACCCGGATCTCAAGCTCATCCCGCTTGTGAGCGAGACGCTCCCCCCGCGGCTGTTCTTTCGGATCACCATGGGTGTGCGGCAAGGCGAGAAGGTCTGGCAGCGCAAGCTCAACTCTCTGATCCGCCGCCATCAGGATGAGATCAACGCCGTGCTCTTTGACGCGGGCGTGCCATTGGTGACGGATCTGGGCAAAGACGTGATCGAGCCACCGCAATGATCCGGGCGCTCGCCCTTCTGCTGTGGTTGCCGCTGGTGGCCACTGCGCAGACGGTGCCTGAGCCAGACGACTACCGGATGGATCATTATCGCGCGCCGGTGCCCGCAACCTTGCGCGGGGCGACGGTGATCGGGCCCGAGGCCGCCCATGCCCTGTGGAAATCGGGGGAGGCGGTCTTTATAGATGTCATGCCCCAGGCCCCGAAACCAGCGAACCTGCCCGAGGGCACGATCTGGCGCGACAAGCCGCGCAACTCGATCCCCGGCGCCCTGTGGCTGCCCAATGTGGGCTACGGCGCCGTGGCCGAGATCACGGCCGCCTATTTTCGCGACGGCCTCGCCCGGGCCACGGGCGGGGACAAGAGCCATCCGGTGGTGATCTTCTGTCTCGAGGATTGCTGGATGAGCTGGAACGCGGGAAAACGCGCCATCGAATGGGGTTACACAGCGGTCCACTGGCTCCCCGAAGGCAGCGATGGCTGGATGCTCTGGGACTACCCGCTGGAGCGGATCAAACCCGAAGAACCACAGCCTCAGGCCAACTGACCCGGCCCCTCCCCTCAAAAAGACGCGCCTCACCCTGCCGTCAGGTGTTACGCTGGTTCGAGGAGACACATTGTGAGATTCGTCCGGATCGGCCTGCGCGCCGGGGCCGGATGAAGGGGGGAGACTTTTGAACGAACTGAAAATTTTCAGCGCCCTTGGGGCCGTCATCTTTGTTTTGCTGCTTGGGGCCATGTGGCGCGGCCTGTTTGGGCAGGAGGATCCGCAGGCCATGATGGCCGAGCAGATCGCACCGGTGAGCGCCTCTGTCGCGGATCTCGATGGCCGTCTTGCAACCGCGCAGGCGCAATTCGACGAGCAGCTCGCCACGCTGCAGGGGGTCATGGACAGCAAGCTTGCCGATCTGCAAGAGAGCATGGATGGCAAACTGGCCGGTGTTCAGGCTGCGCTTGATACCCTGTCGGCTCAGGCCGCAGAGGGTCTAGCCGAGGATGATCTCGCCGCGCTCCGCACCCGGCTCGAAGAACTGGCCATGCAATCGGGCGAGCTGAGTGCGATGGTCGCTGCCCTGGGCTCTGCCCCGGCCGAAACGCCGCCTGCCGACCCAGAGCCGGAGGTCTCCCAAGCCGCAGCACCCGCCCCGGAGCCAGCCGCCGACGAAGGCGAACCAGGGTTGATGCCGGGACAGACAGCGCTCTTTGACGAGGGGTCCGTGCGGGTCTTTATCTCCCGTCTGGATCCGGGGTCGGAGAGCCTGCGCGCCTCGATCAACGGCGAACGCAAAACCTTGCGCGCCGGCATCGGTCGGACAGTTGCAGCCGCCAATGGCCATTGCCGCATCACCCTGGACGGGGTGTCCGGAAATGGTGCGCTGGTCTCGGCGCTCTGCGGCGATGACCTGCCCGCCGCCGAAGGCATCAGTGCGGGCGAAACGGCGATGCTCAACGAGGGCAGTCTGCGGGTCTTTGCCTCGCGTGTGACCGAGGATGCGGCCCGGCTTTCGGCCAATGGCACGGATCTGGTGCTCGATGCCGGGGATCGCGCTACGGTGATGGTGGGCGAAGAGAGCTGCCGCCTGACCCTCGCGCAGGTGGATCGCGGCCATGCACAGGTCGGGGCGGACTGCACCGACGCGGTTTGGCAGTCCGATGAGCTCGTTGCGGGCGAGGCCGCCATTCTGGGTGACGGCGCAGCACGGGTCTTCGTCTCGTTCGTGCAGCCCGACGGCGCGGCGCGGATCGCGGTGAACGGGCTTGCCCTGAGCACCGCGCGCGGCGGCGAGACGCGGGAGATGGCCGATAACTGTGATCTGACCGTGGCCGATGTGAGCCGCAGCGCGGCGCGGTTCAACTTCGCCTGCTACAACTGATCACCGCAGGTCGCCGGGTCTGTCCCGGCGGCCTGTGTCTTGCGCGGGCTCAGTACCCGGCGAGTTTCTGGTGCAGCTTGCTGACCGTGCCGTCGGTGTCGGTCATGGTGACATCGACCGATTGCGCACGGCTCGGCACCGACAGCCCCACACGCGGATTTTCCGACAACGAGATCGAACCCGTCATCTCGACAAATCCGGACCCGTCCAGATCGATATCCACCGTCTCGACGTAGCGCATCGGGATGAAGAGCAGCGAGATCTGGTCCATCTGCATGCCCGAATGGGACGGGTGCGAGATGTCCACATCCATCCGCGAGAGCCGCGAGGCAAAGCTGATCAGCTCACCCCCCGCGATGCCCGGTAGAGCGCTCCCGAGGGCGACGTCCATCTCGCCCAACGAGGCGAGCGCGGCAATCGGATCGGTCCCCGGCGGCGCGGCACAGGCGCCGGTGCCCGAGGTCTTCACATAGCTTTCCTGCACGAACAGCCGCCCATCGCTGGTTTCCGCCACCACATGGAGCGGCGTCGGCCCGTTCACCCGCATGGTCACATCGAAGAAAAAGCTGGGCTGCGGCTCCTCGAGCGCAAAGACCGCCGAGACCGGCATGGGGTTCTCGTCGAGCACCACCCAGACCTTCGCGACCTCGGCCCCGAGCGGCGGGATGATCTGCGCGGCGAGATTGGCGCGGGCATCATCCGGGGTACGATAGGGCGCGTCGATTGCGATCACGCTGTCGCCATCCATCAACATGCGGTCGCCATAGAGCGCGGACTTGATGTCGTCCCAGGCCTCGGACCCGGCGAGAGCGGGCAGGGCGGTGCAGCACAGAAGGGCTGTCGTCAGAGCTAGGCGGGTCATTTTGTTCCTCCCAAAACAAAAGCACCGAAGGCGCGGGGGCCGTCGCACGTCTCGACAGACGATAGCACGGCAAGGGTTTCTGCGTCGATGATCGAGAGCGTGTTGTCGAACCAGTTCGCCACGAGGATGCGCCGACCATCGGGAGTGGCATCGATCCCCTCGGGGTACTCGCCGGTCTCGAGCGTGGCCCGCGGGGCGAGCGTATCGAGATCGAAGACACTCAGGCTGTCGGCATATTGGTTGGTGACAAAGCCGCGACCGGCGGCAAAGGCGATGCCATAGGGGCGCGCGCCCACGGGCAGGGTCGCAATCACCGCGCCGGTCTCAGGGTCGAGGACGGTGACATCATCACTGCCGACATTCGCCACGAACAGGCGCCCTGCGGGACCAAACCGCAGGCCGAAGGGACGGGTGCCCACGGTGGCTTTATGTAATGGGGCAAGGGTCTCGGCGTCGAAGATCGAAACCGCATCCGCGTCACGATCCGCCGAGGCGAGAAAGCGTCCATCGTCCGACAGGGCCAGCCCCGCGGGCGCGGCCCCCACTGCAAGCTCGGCCTCGGGGGCAAGGGTTTGGTCATCCAGCACCCAGACCCGGGCATTGTACCAGTCCGAGACGAAGACCCGGCCCCGCGCGGCATCGCGGGCGATGCCGATCGGCCCCCCGTCCAGCACGGCTTCCGCCAGGATCGCCCCGCTGGAAGGGTCATGAAGACGAACGGTCTTGGCCTCAGGCGCGACGGTGAAGACCGCGTCGGAGGCCGCATCCACGCCCGCAGGTTTGCCGGGCACCGCCCAACCGCCCGCACTCTGTCCGGTGCCGATATCGATTACGTCGACCGCATCGCCATTCTGGCAGGTCACAAATGCGAGATCGCCCGCCGCCACCGGAGTGGCGGTCAGGCACAGCATGGTCAGCAGGTCAGGAGCCCGCGGCACCAAAGCGCTCCGTCAGCGCGTCGAGCCCCATCTGATAGACCCCGGTCACCGCCGCAATGGCCGCCGCGTCGTTGAGGTTCTCGGGCGGGTCATTGTTCGGATAGCCCCGGTAGAACGCCCCGCGCCACTCGATCAACGAGCCCCCGCCATCAAGCGGCTTCACCGTCAGATGTGAGGAGTAATTCGTCACCGGCAGAACCTCTACCAGCACATCGGTGATACGGTAGGAATAACTCATCTTCTCGTCGGAAAACTTGTAGAGCACCTCGGCAATGGTCGGCCCATCCGCCGCGCCGAGAGTCAGCAACCGTGTCGCATCAATGGCATTGCCATTCTCGCCGGTCGAGGAAAACACCGCCGGGTGCCAGGACATGTCCTGGAAGTTGCCGAGCACCGCCCAGACCTCTGCCGGATCCGCCGCGACCTCGGTGGTCAGGGTGACTTTCTGGCGGGTCGGGCCATGGGCCGTAGCGAGTCCCGGCAGCAGAGCTGCGGTGGCCAAGGCCATCATAAAGGTACGTTTTCTCATCATTCCTCCCTGAAGATGCGATTGTTCAGTATGTAACGCATGCCGCGGGACCAGCTGTCATCGGTATTGCCCCGGATATCCACGACACCGCCTCTGACCAGGTCCCCACTGCTCGCATCGCGCAGCTGAAGGTTCAGGGTCAGAATGAGGTTCGAGACTTTCTGGACCTCTCCGACGAGAGAGAAATCCGCCCCCAGCCGGGTCGCGATCCGCGTGTCGCAGCCATAGCATTTCGCGAGGTTCACAACCCGCTCGATGGCCACGCGTTCTGGTTCCAGATCGACCAGCTCGTACCCCTCGCTGCGGAAGCGTGCGGCAACCGTCTCTTCGAGGGTGGCGAGCCGCGCGGCCTCGGCCGGGTCCAGTCCCAGCTCGGTCGTCTGCAGCGAGGTGTCGAGCATGGTCAGGCCGAAGAAGGCGACCTTGTCCTGCGCCGCTGCGCAGCCCGTCGAGAGCAGAAGAACCAGAAGAGCTGTGCGCATGTCCCTGTTCTTAAAAAATAAGAGTTACGCTTGAGGATCGGACTGTTAAGCTTCTCAAACAACCAAGCCAAAAGTATCGGCTTGGGGCGGCCCGGATCTGGAGGAGACGGGCCGGCAGAGACCCGGCGCAGACAAAGCCGGGCGAGGGGAGGACATCGTGAGACTATTGCTGGCACCGCTTTTGGCGGTCTGTGCCCTGCTGACTTCTGCTCCGATTGCGCTGGCCATCGATGTGCGGGCCGCGGTGCTGCGGATCGACTATCCGACCCTGCTGCCGATCAGCCGCTATGACCTGCGCCCTGAGGATCTGGGCTTTGCCGGCGGGGCCTTGGCGGATGAGGACAATGGCACGACCGGCAGTTTCCTGGGCCACACCTACGAGACGCGGGGCGTGGCGACCACGCCGGAAGACGCCGATGCCGCGCTGGAGGCGTTGCTGGCCGAGGGGGTGGATCTCTTTGTCATTCTGGCCCGGGCCGAGGACCTCTTGCGGCTGACGGATCGGGCGGCCGAGGCCGGTGCGCTGGTCTTTAACGCGTCCGCACCGGATGTCGCCTTGCGGGATGATCAATGCCGGGGGAACCTGCTCCATACGGCGCCGAGCCACCGGATGAACACGGATGCGGTGGCCCAGTTTCTCGTCTGGAAGCAGTGGAAGAACTGGTTCCTGATTTCGGGGTCGAACCCGGCGGATGTGGCGCTGGCGGACTCCTATCGGTTCTCGGCGCGCAAGTTCGGGGCACGCATCACCGAGGAGCGCGCCTTCGAAGACACGGGCGGCTCGCGCCGGACGGATTCGGGCCACGTGCTGGTGCAGCGGCAATTGCCGACCTTCACCCAGGGCGCGGCAGGGCATGACGTGCTCGTGGCTGCTGATGAAACCGACTATTTCGCCCGTTACCTGAGCTATCATCTCTGGACACCGCGCCCGGTCGTGGGCTCCGGCGGTCTGGTTCCGACCACGTTCCACGGTGCCCACGAGGCGTATGGCGCCACGCAATACCAGACCCGGTTCGAGGATCTGACCGGGCGCTACGCAAAGCCCGAGGATTACAATGTCTGGCTTGCCCTGCGCGTGGTGGGCGAGGCCGTGACCCGGGCCAATACCGCCCAACCCATGGAGGTTCGGGACTACGCCATCTCGGACGCGTTCGAGCTGGCCGCCTTCAAGGGCCAGAAGGTGACCTTCCGGGACTGGAATGGTCAATTGCGCCAACCGATCCTGCTCCATGACGGGATGATCACCGTGAGCGTCAGCCCGCAGGACGGGTTCCTGCACCAGCGCTCGACCCTCGACACGCTCGGCTTGGACAAGCCGGAATCCGACTGCACCGCTTTCAACTGAACCGCCTTTGATCCCATGGAGGGACCCATGAAATCGATCCTTCTTTCCGCCGCCGCTCTGGCGCTCTGCACCGCTCCGGCGCTTGCCGGCAAGGCCTTCGTCTCGAATGAGCGCGGCAACACGATCACCGTCGTCAACACCGAAACCTGGGAGGTTGAGACCGAGTTTTTCGCCGGAAACCGCCCGCGCGGCATCACCGTCAGTCCGGATGAAAAGCTGATCTATGTCTGTGCCTCCGATGACAACCTGATCCGGGTGTTTGACGCGACCACCTATGAAGAGCTGCCAAGCCTGCCTTCGGGTCCGGATCCGGAGCTGTTCATTCTCGAGCCGTCGGGCAAGCGGCTCTACATCGCCAATGAGGACGACAATCTCGTCACCGTGACCGATACCGAGACCCGGACCGTGCTGGCCGAAGTCCCCGTGGGGGTGGAGCCCGAGGGGATGGGCATGAGTCCGGATGCCAAATGGGTGGTCAATACGTCCGAGACCACGAACATGGCGCATTTCATCTCGACCGAGGATTACAAGATTAAGCACAACGTGCTGGTCGATCAGCGCCCGCGCTATGCCCATTACACCAGTGACGGCACGCGGCTCTTTGTGACCTCCGAGATCGGCGGTACCGTCTCGGTGATGGACATCGACGATGACGGTGCGCCTACGATGGTGGGCAAGATCACCTTCGAAGTGGCTGGCCTGCAGCCCGAATGGCTGCAGCCCGTGGGCGCGCGCGTCACGCAGGACGGCTCGCGGCTCTTTGTGGCGCTCGGACCGGCGAACCGGGTCGCGGTGGTCGATGCCCGCAGCCTCGAAGTGCTCGACTATATCCTCGTGGGCCAGCGGGTCTGGCAGCTCGATTTCACGCCGGATGAAAAATACCTGCTCACCACAAATGGCAATTCCAACGACATCACCGTGATCGATGTCGAGAAGGAGCGCGCCATCCGCTCCGTTCAAGTCGGCCAGCAGCCCTGGGGCGTTGTCACCATCAAGTAAGCCAATCCCGCCGCGACAGCGCCGTCGCGCGACGAAGAAAGGAACCCTCATGAGACATCTGTTATGCGCCGCGGCCTTGGCCTGTTTTGCAAGCCCGCTCGCCGCTGCCCCGCTTTGCGATGATCTGGGCTTTGCCGGATTGCTGGCGAGCTGCAATCGCGGCGAGACGATCGAGCTGACCCTGGCCTCGGGCCAACCGCTTGGCGAGGACGTCGTTCTGGAATCCGGGGCCTATTACAAGCTGGAGATCACCGCCGATGGCTCGGCGGAACTGGCGGTCGAGGGGCCAAGCTTCTTTCGGTCGATCTGGATGAACGAGATCGTCATCAACAAAATCGAGATCCGCCCCATGGCCATCGATTCCATCGAATTCGACAAGGCGGGCGTGGTCGAGTTGTCCTTCATTGCGATCAAGCCGGGCCGCCATGTCCTGCGTATCCCCGGATCCACCGGCGAGAGCCAGTCGGTCACCCTGTCCATTCAGTAACCAAACGAGGAGCTATCCATGAAACCGATCCTGACCCTTGCCGCGGCCCTGCTGATCGCTGCACCGAGTTTCGCGAGCGAGGTGGATGACGCCACCGAGATGAAGATCATGGCGATGCTGGCCGAAATGGAATGCCAGATGGATGCGGATGACATCGAGGTCGAAGATGACGGTTATGACCTGGATGACGTGATCTGCAAGGGTGGCAACCAGTTCGACATCAAGCTCGACAAGGACCTGAACGAAGTCTCCCGCCGCGCCGAGTAAGCCCGGCGGGTCCTCCCGCAAGACGTTCCTCCCAAAGACCTCGGAGATCGCAACCGGATCTCTGGGGTCTTTCCTCGTTTCGGGAGACCTGCTGGGCTCCGGACCGAGTGCGCGGCGCTTGAGATTGGTCCGCACGGCCCCATTTTGACAGCATTGCTAGCACTTGCTAGACTGACGCAACTTTCATCCAGAGGCACCCATGGCGACTCTCACCGTCCGAAACATCGAACCCGAGCTGCATAATTTCCTGCGCCAGGAGGCGGCCCGCCATGGCCGGTCGATGGAGGCGGAGGTGCGGGCCCTCCTGCGGGCGCGCATGGCGGCGGAGGGCCGGTCGCCGCGTGACGTCGCCGCCGCGATCCGGTCGCGGTTCGCGGGCCTCGAGGGGGGCATTCCCCTGCCGGACCGGCCCAGCCTGCCGGACCCCATGGATCTGGCCGGATAGGGCCGGATATGATCATCCTCGACACGAATGTGGTCTCGGAGCTGATGAAGCCCGCGCCGTCGGACGCCCTGATGCGCTGGTTTCAGGACACCCCGCCCGAGCCGCTGGCCCTGACCGCGATCACCGTTGCGGAACTGCGCTATGGCATCGCCATGTTGCCTGAGGGCAAGCGCAAGGCAGGGCTGGATCAGGCCGTGACCGAGATGCTGGCACAGGACTTTCCGGGCCTTGTTCTGCCCTTCGATCAGGCCGCCGCCGAGCATTATGGCCCCCTTGCCGCGCAGCATCGCGCTGCAGGGCGCAATCCCGGGCAGGCCGATGTGATGATCGCCGCCATTGCCACGGCGCAGGGTGCGGGGATTGCGACCCGAAACCTCAAGGATTTCGAGGGGCTCTATCTGCGTCTTCTCAACCCGTTTGCCGGACCCGCACAGGTCCGACGCTGATTTCAGGCGGCGTGCGAGCGCAGGGTTCGCTCGGCCTTCTGCAAGGCGCAATAGGCAGTGTATCTCGCATCGTGCCGCGCTTTCAGAGGACCTGAGACAGGGGTCTTGCGCGACGCGATGCGCGACATCCGGGACATGGCTTCGGTCAGACCCGGATAGGCCCCGCCGGCAACCGCGCCGAGCATCGCCGCCCCCAGCAGGACCGGCTCGGGGCAGGCCGTGGACAGGACCGGCACACCCGCTGCATCCGCCAGAAGCTGTTGGATCGCAGGGCTCTCGCCCGCGCCGCCGCTGATGGCGATGGCCGTGGGGCGGACCCCATGCGCCGCTTGGGCCTCCATGATCTGGCGCAGCCCGTAGCCGACGCCAAAGACCGCCGCGAGATAGGTGCGCAGCAGGTCCTCTTCGCCCGTATCCAGCGTCAGCCCGCTGATGATCCCGGTGGCGTTCGGGTCCGCAAATGGCGCGCGATTGCCCAACAGATCCGGCACGATCAGGCGCGGCCCGACGAGGGTGACCGCATCGCTCGGGCTGGCAAGCTCGGCGGTGACCCGACGCAGCAGAGCGGCCTGCAGCGACAGACACCCGGCCTCGGCCCGGGCGGTCGCCTCGGGCGCGGCGGGATGCGTATGGATCAGGTGGGCGATGGCCTCGCCCGCAGCCGATTGTCCCCCTTCGGACAACCACAGATCCGGGATCATTGCCGAGAAATACGGCCCCCAAACCCCCGGCACCCGTTGCGGTGCGGTGGAACTGGCCATGGTGCATGCGGAGGTTCCGAACACATAAGCCATGGTCTGCTCCGGTCCCCGCTCCGGGTCCGCGCCAACCGTGCCAAGCCCGCCCGCATGGGCATCGATCAGCCCCGCGCCCACGGGGATGCCCGGGCGCAGGTCCATGGCGGCGGCGGCCTGCGGGCTCAGCCCCTGACCCAGCGGGGCGCCCGGGGCCACGATGGTCTGGCCGATCCGGGCATAGTCTTCGCGGGGTAAGGTGTTCAGCCCGATCGCCTCGAAATAGCTGTCATCCCAGCGGTCCTCATGGGCGAGATAGGTCCATTTGCAAGTCACCGTACAGGCCGAGCGGGCGAGGGATCCGGTGGCCGACCATGTCAGGAAGTCCGGCAGGTCAAAGAACCGGGTCGCAGCCGCGAAGGTCTCGGGCATGCTCTCCTGAAGCCAGAGCAGCTTGGGCGTTTGCATCTCGGGCGAGATCCGGCCCCCTACATAGGTCAGCACCGGATGGCCCGTGGCGTTGATCCGGTCAGCCTGATCCAGCGCGCGGTGATCCATCCAGACGATCACGTTGCGCCTTGGATCGGCCGAGGCGCTGACACTGATGGGAGCGTCACCCGGCCCCAACACCACCAGAGAGCAGGCCGCGTCAAACCCGACCCCGGCAATCTCGGCAGCCGGCACGCCGGCCCGGGCCCGCGCCTCGATCACGCAAGTACAGACAGCCGCCCAGATATCGTCCGAGGATTGCTCTGCGATCTCTCCGGCCTCGCGCCACATGGCGATGGCGTGCTTGTGGCTGGCCAAGAGGGTGCCTTCGGCATCGAACACACCGGCGCGGGCGCTGCCTGTGCCGACATCAACGCCAATGAAATAGGGGGCGGTCATGGTCAAAGATCCGTTGCGTTCGGAACCAGCACGAGGTCCCGGATGGTGACATTGGCCGGGCGGGTCAGCATGAAGACGATGCAATCGGCCACTTCCTTGGGCTGCATCAGGCTGCCTTCGGCGAGGGCCTCTTCCATCTTGGCCTTGGGCCAGTCATCCAGCAGGGCGGTCACCACCGGGCCGGGCAGGATCGCACCGACGCGCACGCCGTCCTTGGCCACTTGCCGCCGCACCGTATGGGTAAAGGCCTGCACGGCGTGTTTGGAGGCGGTGTAGATCGGCTCCCACACCACCGGGACGACCCCGGCAATCGAGCTGGTCAGGATCACATCGCCCGAGCCTTGCCGGGTCAGGTGGGGCAGAACCGCATGGACCGAGCGGAAGGCCGCATTGATATTGAGGTTCAGCACCCGGTCCCAGACATCCGGATCGCCCTCGCTCACCGGCCCGCCCACATAGGCCCCCGCATTGGCGTGAAAGGCATCGAGACGCCCGGTCGCCGCAAGGATCTGCGGCAGCATCTGCGCGATGCTGGCCGGATCGAGCAGGTCCGTGACCACCGGATGCGCCCTGGGTCCGAGCCGATCGCAGGCCGCCTCAAGCGCCGTGCGGTCATAATCCACCAAGGCCACCTGCGCCCCGGCCTGCAGACAGGCCTCTGCGGTGGCAAGCCCGATGCCCGACGCGGCCCCGGTGATCGCAATGGACTTGTCTTGCAGGGATTGGGTCATGGGAACCTCCGTCAGATGCTGGAATAGCCGCCATCGGCCATGATGAGCGCGCCGTTGATCAGGTCGGAGGCGGGCGAGGCGAGATAGAGCGCGAGATCCGCGATTTCCTCGGGCTCGCCAAAGCGGCCCAGGGGGGTGCGGGCAAGGAAGGGGTCCTTCTTCTCGGGCGCAGACCAGAGCGTGCGCCCCATGGCGGTCAGCACCACCGTCGGACAGATCGCGTTGACCTGCACATTATGGGGCGCCGCCTCGGTCATCAGGGCCTTGGTCAACCCGTTCAGCCCGGCCTTGGAGGCCGTATAGGCCGCGTGGTCGGGCAGGGCGATTACCCCGGTCTGGGACGAGATGTTGATGATCTTGCCGCGCCGCCGAGCCTTCATCCCGGGCAGGAGCGCCTGAGACAGCAGAAATGGCGCGGTGAGGTTGATGGCGAGGGTCTCTTGCCAATCCGCAAGCGCATAGTCCTCGGCGGGGCCGGTCAGGGCGACACCGGCAGAATTGACGAGGATGTCGAGCGCGTCACAGGCCGCGAGGGCGGTCTCGGCGATCCGGGAAACCTGCGCCGGATCGGACAGGTCTCCGGTCACGGGTATAAACTCCTGCCCCTGCGCGGTTACCATCGCGCCGGTCTCCGCCAGCCGCGCGGCGTCGCGGCCATGGCCGATCACCGTGGCACCAGCCCCGGCGAACGCGGTGGCGATGGCGGCCCCGATCCCGGAGGAGGCACCGGTGACGAGCGCCGTGCGCCCGGCGAGGGAAAAGCGGTCTGACATGGGCTACTCCAGATTGGTGTGCCGGGCGCGCATGGTTTCGGCGCTCTGGCCCAGACGGTCCCGCAGGTCGAGGATCAGCGCCTCACCGAAGAGAAACAGCAGCGCCTCATAGAGCGAGCCCATGGGCAGGATCGAGGCCGGGGCGGTCTGGTCATCGGCCATGGTCTGGGCGGGCAGGGTGATGGTCAGGTCGGCCAACTTGGGCAGGGGGCCACCGGGTTGCGCGGTGAAACAGCAGATCGTCGCCGCCTGCGCCCGTGCGGTGCTCGCAAGGGCGGCAACGGTCGCGAAATCCCCGGGGCCCGCGCTGATCAGCAGGGTGTCGCCCTCGGCAATCGGGGGGACGGTCATGTCGCCGATCACATGGGTGTCGAGCCCGAGATGAAAGAGCCGCATGGCGATGGCCTTCATCATCAACCCCTCGCGCCCCACGCCATAGCAGAAGATCCGCTGGCTGCGGGCGAGCCGCTCCGCGAGCTGCCCGGTTTGGGCCAGCACCTCGGCGGTCACCCCGGTGGCGAGATCGGCGAGAATGCGGTCGGCGGTCGCGTGTCCGGTCATCCCGGCGTCCCCAGGCTGATCTGGATCTTGACGTCCGTGGGACGGGCCTCCACCGCGCGGTCAAAGGCAGCGATACTGTCGGCAAAGGCGAAAGTGTCCGAGATCAACGGCTTGAGATCCACCTTGCCCGACCCGATCAGGGCAATGGCCCGATCATAGACATTGGCATAGCGGAATACGGTTTCCATGCGCAGCTCTTTGGATTGCGCGAGCACGATATCCACGGGCACCGGATCGACAGGCATGCCGACCCAGACGACGCAACCGCCGGGGGCAGCGGTCTCGAGTGCGGTCTGGATCGAGGCAGGTGCCCCGGCACATTCGAAGACCACATCCGCGCCCCAGCCGCCCGTCGCCTCCGCAAGGGTGCGGGCCGCATCCGTCTTGGTCACATTGATCGGGTGGACATTGTCATACCCCCCGGCGATGGCCAGTTTCTCATCCACCACATCGGTGATGTAGACCTCGGCACATCCGCCCGCGAGAGCGGCCAAGGCGACCATGATACCGATCGGGCCCGCGCCGGTCACAAGGGCGATATCCCCCGGCGTGATCCGCGCCCGCGCCGCCGCCTGCATCCCGATGGCAAAGGGTTCGACCATGGCGCCCTCGGCGAAGGACACGCTGTCGGGCAGTTTGTAGGTATAGGCCGCGGGGTGGATCACTGACGGGGTCAGACAGCCATGGATCGGCGGCGTCGCCCAGAAGCGCACCGCCGGGTCCACGTTGTAAATGCCCAGCTTGGAGGCCTTGGACCGCGGGTCCGGAATGCCAGGCTCCATGCAGACCCGGTCGCCCGGGGCGAGATGGGTCACCTCTGCGCCCACGGCGCGCACCGTCCCCGACGCCTCATGCCCCAGAACCATGGGGGCGGTGACCACGAACGGGCCGATCTTGCCATGGGTATAGTAGTGCACGTCGCTCCCGCAGATCCCCACCGTGTCGATCTCGATCCGCACGTCATCGGGGCCCAGATCCTCGGGAAGCGCGATCTCGCGCAGCGCCAGCTTGTGTTTTTCTTCCAGTACCAGGGCTTGGGCCATGGGTCCCTCCGGTGTCGTTGTCAGTCTGGGCTAGGGCCCTGCTTCGGCGAGCAGGGCCTGGGCGGTGGCTTCGTCTGTGACCAGCGTGTCGACAAAACCGCGGGCGAGTGCGGCCTTGAGGATCGGCGCCTTGTGCAGGCCGCCGGCGGCAAGGATGACGTTCTTGATCCGGGCCAGCTCATCGAGAGAGACCCCGATGACCCGGCGATTGATGTCGTGGTCGATCAAATCCCCCTGCGCGTCGAGGATATGACCGGTGATATCGCCGACCCCGCCCTTGGCGATCAGGTCAGCCGGATTGATGTCCCGGGGCAGGGCGTCCCGCACCAGAAGCGAGCTCTGCAGATCGCCGGCCGCAATCGCCACGGCGTCGGAGCCGCGGATTTTCTCAACCATCTCGGCGATCACGTCCTGCTCGCGAAACAGACGCTGGCTCTCTGGGCTGCCCGCATAGAGCGGCGCGGTGAAAAAGCTGTGCTCGGCATTGCAGAGATCCGCGAGCCGGGTGGTGATCTCGTAGCCATTCACATCCGAGCCCCGCGTCACCCCGCCCATGATCGACACGATCTCAAGTTCCGGACGGTCGAGCGGCTGCATGAAACGGGTCGCGAGGTTCAGCGTATTGCCCCAGGACATGCCAAAGCGCGTCAGGCTCTGATCGGACAGAAGCTCGCTCAGATGCGCGCCGAGCCCTGCGCTGACCAGACTGGTGACCGAGGCCGGGTTGTCCGGCGTGGGCACGACCACCGCGCGCAGCAGGCGAAAGCGCCGCTCGAGCCGCCATTCGAGATCAGCCGCCGCTGCGTAGACCGAGTTCACACTGATCCGCAGGATGCCGCGCTTGCGGGCCTCGCTCAGGGCCTTGTTGACCTTCAGCCGCGTGATGCCGAACCGGGATGCCGCATCGGCCTGGGTCAGGCCCTCGATCTCGCACGCCCAGGCAAGCCGCACGAGCAGCTGTTCTTCCGGGTCGATCTGGTCAAGTTTGATGGAGCGCGACATGGGGCTGGCCTTTTCAGGGAGGGGGGAGGAGGTCTGATCTGCAAAAGTATCGCGGATCAGGCCTTTGTATCACTTAACAGCCCCCATGGTCAGGCCGCGCACCAGCTGCTTCGACGCCAGAAGCGCGAAGATCAGCACCGGGATCACGATCAGGGTCGAGGTGGCCATGATCTTGCCATAGGGCAGGTTGTAGCCCTCCATGAATGACACGGCCATGGCCGGCGCGGTCTTGGCCTCGCTCCGGGTCAGAATCAGCCCGAACATCAACTCGTTCCACGAGAAGATGAACGAGAAGATCGCGGATACCGCCACGCCGGGCATGGCCAACGGCAGGCAGATCTTGCGCATGATGGTGAATTGCGACGCCCCTTCGAGCCGCGCCGCCTCGTCGAGCTCGTAGGGCAGGCCCCGGAATTGGTCGGTGACGATCCAGATAACGATCGGCAGGTTGAAGGTCAGGTAGATCAGGATCAGCGTGATATGCTTGTCGAGGATCCCAAGGTTCCGCGCGATCAGGAAGAAGGGCAGGGCGAGCACGATCGGCGACACCATGCGGTTGGTGATGAACCAGAACCACAGGTCCTTCTTGCCGCGAAACTCGAACCGGGCGAGGGCGAAGGCCGCAGGCACCCCGAGGATCAGCGCCAACACGGTGGTCGAGACCGCGATGACCAGCGAGTTGATCAGCGTGCGCAGCACCCCATCCTCGAACAGCGCCTCGCGGTAATTGTCGAGGGTCGGGGCGAAGGTCCAGACCGGTGGCGCCTCGAGGGCGACGATCTGCGTTTTCAGCGAGGTCGTGACCATCCAGTAGAACGGAAAGACGCAAAGCGTGATGATCGCGAGCAGCAGCAGGATCTGCCACAGGAGGGAGCGGTTGGTGGCCATGGGTCAGACCTCCTTGTAGAACAGGCGGATGTAGATCTGCGCGAGAACGATCGTCACGATCAGCAGGATGACCGCCTGGGCCGAGGCGAGCCCCTGGTCGAAGCCGCGGAAACCCACCCTCTGGATCATCAGCGAGATCAACTCGGTCGAAGCGCCGGGCCCGCCGCGCGTCAACGTGAACACCATGTCAAAGAGCTTCAGCGTATCGGCCGTCCGCAGGATCAGCACCGCAGTCAGCCCCGGCAGAAGGAAGGGCAGCTGCACATAGCGCAGTATGGTCCACCAGCGTTTGGTCTCGAGCCGCGCAGCCTCTTCGACTTCGCCGGGGACCATGGTTAGGCCCGCCAGCAGGACGAGGGCGACAAAGGGCGTCCACTGCCACACGTCCCAGAAGATGATCATGATAAAGGCGTTTGTCGGATCGCCGATCCAGTTGATATCGGCCCCGCCAAGCAGCTGGTTCACCACGCCGAATTTCTGGTTGAACATCACCTGTCCCAGAAGGCCCACCACCGCATAGGTCATCGCCATGGGCAGCACCAGGCTCAACCGCGCCAGGGTTTTCATCAGGGTCAGCCCCGGCTGGTGCAAGACCAGCGCGATGCCCAACCCAAAGATCAGCTGCAGGGGCAAGGCGGTGCCGAGCAGGAAGAAGGTCCGGCCCATCGCCTGCCAGAACACCTCGTCGGTCAGGACGGTCCAGTAATTCTCAAGCCCGATGAACTCGACCCGCTTGAGCTTGGTCAGGTTGTAGAAATGCAGGGATGTCCACACCGCGTAAAGCAGTGGCGCGATGCCCACGATGGCAAGACCGAATACGGCCGGACCAATGAAACTGAGAATGGTGCGGCGCGATACCTGCCCACGCATGACGTCTCCCCCCAAAATGTCGTATGTGCTGCAACGGGGTGGCGCGCGGTGACGCGCCACCCCTGTTTGATCAATGGTCGCAGGGGGTTACTGCAGGAGCGGCTTGTCGTCGTCGTAGTAACCGGCATCCTCGAGGACTTTTTCCATCCGGCTGCCGATCTCCTCGGCGCCTTCCTCGGTGGTGACCTCACCCAGCATCATCTTGGTGCCCCATTCCTGCACGATCTCGGTGATCTCGGGCCATTCGGCAAAGCGCGGACGGAACTCCGGCACGCCTTCCTGCCAGCTTTCGACCAGTGCGGGGATGAAGGTATAGGTCTCGGCCAGCGCCGGATCCGCATAGACGGACTGACGGGCAGGCACGCCGCCACGCTCGAGATACTCCTTGGCATTGGCCTTGGAGGTCGCCCACTGGATGAAGAGCCACGCCGCCGCGCGTTCCTTGTCATCCGCCTGCTCGGCCACCGCGAGGGAGAAGCCGCCAAGCGCGGGCTTGCGGCCTGCCGGGCCCTTGGGCTCGGGCGCGATGCCCACATCCGCCGCGATCTTGGACGTATCCGGATCCACCACGGAGGAATAGAAGGCCGACCACTCGGTGATCATCGCCACATCGCCCTGGGAGAAGGCGTTCACGGTTTCCGCATGGTCATAGGCGACGATGCCATCGGGCATGTACTGCATCAGCTCCTGGCGGAATTTCAGCCCGGCCTGGCTCTCGGGGCTCATCAGGTTGGACCGGAAATCCGCGTCGAGGAAAGAGCCACCGAAGGGCCAGAGCATCCGCGCAAAGCTGTCCGCGGACTGGGTCTCGTTCCGCTTGGACTGCAGGGCATAGGCGTATTTGCCGTCCTTGGTCAGCGCCGGACCATAGACGTTCATCAGCTCGTCCCAGGTTTCGGGCGGGCCATCGAACCCGGCATCGGCCAGCATCTGCTTGTTGTAGAACATCAGGCCGGAATAGTTGTCGAAGGGCAGGCCGTAGATCGTGTCATTCCAGCCGCCAAACGCGTTGAGCACGAGCGGGAAGAAGTCATCGAGATCGAGATCCGGGTCCACGATCTCAGGATAGTCCGCCATGATCTGGTCTGCGGGCACGATCCACTCGTTCTCGGCGAAGTTGCCGATCCAGACGAGGTCGATCAGCGCGATATCCAGATCACCGCCCGCCACGAAGTCCCGCACCTGCTCGCCGAGCGCGTTCTCGTAGGGGTGCTTGATGATGTTGATCTTGATCCCCGTCTCTTCCTCGAAGGCGGGCAGCATGGCCTCGATGGCCTCGTAACCGGGGCGCAGCAGGAACACGACATCAACGGTCGTCCCCGCATAGGGGGCAGCAGCCTCCTTCAGGCTCCAGCCATGGCCATCGGCCACGGCACCGGTGGCAATGATGCTGGCACAAGCGGCGCTGCACAGAAGTTTGCGCATGTTCTTCATTGGTTTTCCTCCCAAAAGGACTTCGTTGCTCAGACAAAGAATGTATTCTCAGCCATACAAAAGTATAATTACAGCTTGCGAGTCAATACAAAAGTTTCTATTGAGTTACAAAAGCACGTTTGAGAGTTGCGCCACCAATGGGGCGTCATCTGCAGGAGGCCAGCCGTGGCGGGGATCAAGATCAATCAGCTCAACAAGTTCTACGGATCGATGCAGGCGCTGTTCGATGTCACGCTGGATATCGAGGATGGCGAGTTCGTTGTCTTCGTCGGGCCATCGGGCTGCGGGAAGTCCACATTGCTGCGCACGCTGGCTGGGCTCGAAGGGGTGGATACCGGTTCGATCGAGATTGAAGGGCGCGACGTGACGAACGCAGAGCCGGCGGACCGCGACATCTCCATGGTGTTCCAGTCCTATGCGCTCTACCCGCATATGACCGTGCGCGAGAACATGGAATTCGGGATGAAGGTCAACGGGTTCGACCCGGCGACCCGGGCCGAACGCATCGCCGAGGCCGCCCGGATCCTGCAACTGGGCGACTATCTGGAACGCAAACCCTCGCAGCTCTCGGGGGGGCAGCGCCAGCGCGTCGCCATCGGACGCGCCATCGTCAAGAACCCCAAGGTGTTCCTGTTCGACGAGCCGCTGTCCAATCTCGACGCCAAACTGCGGGTGCAGATGCGGGTGGAGCTCGAAGGGCTGCACAAGCAGCTCGACGCCACGATGATCTACGTGACCCATGATCAGGTCGAAGCGATGACCATGGCCGACAAGATCGTCGTGCTGAACGGGGGCCGGGTGGAGCAGGTCGGCTCGCCGATGGATCTCTATCACAAGCCCAATTCCCGCTTCGTGGCCGAGTTCATCGGCTCCCCGGCGATGAATGTCTTCCCCGCCGATACCGGGCTGCGGGATCTGAGCCTCGATGGGCGGGCCGCCTTTATCGGCTGCCGCCCCGAGCATTTCGAGCTGGTCGATGCCGCGCAGGGCCATGCTGATGCGACGGTGAAAGTGAAAGAACGCTTGGGCGGAGAGAGCCTGCTGTATCTCGGCGTGGCTGGCGGGGGCGACGTGGTGGCCCGCGTTGATGGCGATGATCCGACCGAGGTTGGCGCAACCGTTGGCCTGAAGATCCCCGAGGGCCGTCTGCATCAGTTCGACGCCGAAGGGCGCGCGGTCTGATCCGGCGCGTCCATGAACCAATCCGTTCCCCTTGAGCCACCCGGCGCGCGCGACATCACCGCAGGGATCGCGGCAGTGATCTTCGATTTCGACGGGGTGATCGCCGATAGCGAGCCGATCTCGCTGGCATCCCTGCGAGACGTGCTGGACCGCTCGGGGATTCCGATGTCCCTGGAGGAGGTCCGGGACCAGTTTCTCGGCAAATCCCTGCGTGCGATCACGGAATTCGCCACCCAGCGGGTCGACGGCCTCTGCGCAACGGACTTCGCCCGGCTCTGGCAGGACGCGCTCTTTGCCGAGTTCCGCCGCAGCCTGCAACCTGTGCCCGGCGTGATCGCCCTGCTGGACCGGCTCGAGGCGCGGGGCATCCCGTTCTGCATCGCCTCCAGCGGGACCTTCGAGCGGATCGGCATCGCGCTGGAGGCTATGGGTCTGACCGCACGTTTCCCCCGGATCCTGAGCAGCGAGCTTGTGGCGCGCGGCAAACCGGCGCCGGATCTGTTTCTGCTGGCGGCCGAGCGACTGGGCGTGACCCCGGCTGAATGCCTTGTGGTCGAGGATTCCCTCTTCGGGGTTCAGGCGGCTCAGGCGGCGGGCATGCGTTCGGTCGGCTTTATCGGTGGCGGACATCTGGTGGATGTTCAGGCCGACCACAGTGCGGCGCTGCGCGCGGCGGGCGCAGCGGTTATCATGGCCTCGTTCGATGATCTGTTCGAAAACTGACGCGTCGGGCGGGGGCCCGCGCGGTTCGAGACGATCACACCATCTGCAAACGGAGCCGGTCGGGGAGGGCGGTGCATGAGTTATCTGGGGATTGATCTGGGGACCTCGGGTCTGAGGGCGCTGCTTGTCGGGACGGATGGGGTGCCCATCGGCTCCGCCGAGAGCAGTTATGCGGTCTCGAACCCGGCTCCGGGCTGGGCCGAGCAGGACCCTGCGGACTGGATCGCGGCGCTGGACATGGCCGTCGAGGACCTGCGCGCGCGCTATCCCGCATTTGCTGAGCTTCGCGGGATCGGCGTGGCCGGGCATATGCACGGGGCGACCTTGCTCGACGCCGGGGATGCTGTGCTGCGGCCCTGCATCCTGTGGAATGACACCCGATCCGAGCAGGAGGCCGCCGCGCTCGATGCGATGGCGGATGTCCGCGCGCTCTCGGCGAATATCGTCTTTCCGGGGTTCACGGCGCCCAAGCTTCTTTGGGTCAAGCGCCACGAGCCCGAGGTCTTTGCGAAGGTCGCCAAGGTCCTGTTGCCCGCAGCCTACCTGAACCACCACCTAACCGGGGCCCATGTGGCGGATATGTCCGACAGTGCGGGCACTTCGTGGCTGGATGTGGGGGCGCGGGGCTGGTCTGAGCGGTTGCTCGAGGCCGGTGAGATGCGCCGGGACCAGATGCCCGAACTGGTCGAAGGATGCGCCCCGGCCGGGGATTTGCGCCCCGAGCTGCGCCGCCGCTGGGGCCTGTCCGGGCCCGTGGTGGTCTGCGGCGGGGCAGGCGACAATGCCGCCGCGGCCTGCGGGATCGGCGCGCTGCAGGAGGGGGCGGGGTTCGTCTCGCTCGGCACGTCCGGCGTCGTGTTGCTGGCCCGCGAGCGGTTCAGCCCCGCGCCCGAGACCGCCGTACACACCTTTTGTCACGCGGTACCGGATCACTGGTATCAGATGGGCGTGATGCTCTCGGCGACGGACAGCCTGAACTGGCTGTCGCGGATCACCAGCACGCGCCCCGCCGACCTGACCGGAGAGCTGGGCGACGCCCTGCAGCCGCCCGGGGATGTGCGGTTTCTGCCGTATCTCTCGGGCGAGCGGACACCGCATAACGACTCGCGGATCCGGGGCGGGTTCACCGGGATCGCCACCAGCACCGACCGCGCCGGTCTGACCCGCGCGGTGCTCGAAGGGGTGAGCTTCGGGTTGCGGGATTCGCTCGAGGCTCTGAAATCCACCGGGGCGGATGTGGGCACGCTAACGGCCATCGGCGGTGGCAGTGCGTCGGAATACTGGCTGCGCCTTCTGGCCACGGTGCTGGGCGTCCCGCTCACCATCCCCGCCGGTCGGGAATTCGGGGCGGCTCTGGGTGCGGCGCGACTGGCGCAGATCGCGGTAACGGGCGCACAGCCGGCGGAGGTGATCACCGCCCCCGAGACCCGCCGCGAGATCGCACCCGATGCGACCCTCGCCCCGGCCTATGATGCCGCCTACCAGGCCTTCCGCGCGGCCTATCCCGGCCTGAAACAGATCCAATGAGGCGAGGTGATGCCGGTCTCGCGCCCTCCTCCGAACACAGGGAGCTGTCGCCTTGGCCGGATCACCGCCGGTATTTCGATCGGCTGGGCCGTGTTTTCTGCGGGTTTTGGACCCGTAGCGTTTGACATCCCGGCCAAAGCGCGAATGCTTCTGCGCAAGAAAGCAGCACCCGTTGCCTGAGGGACCGCAACGCGCCCCAGGCGTCGCGGTCCGACCGTTTCGACCCCTTTTGCCCGATTGGAAGACCCCATGACCAACGCCCTCGCGCAGCTTCAAACCATGACCGTGATCGTGGCCGACACCGGCGATGCGGCCCTTGTCAAAGAACACAAGCCTCAGGATTGCACGACGAACCCGTCTCTGGTTCTGGCCGCGCTGGACAGCCCCGATGCCGAGGCGCTGATCGCCGCTGAGGTGGCCGAAGCCAAGGCCAAGGGGCAGGATGCGCGCGCGCTTTGCGATACACTGACCGTGGCGATCGGGGCGACACTCTCGACGCTGGTGCCGGGACGGGTCTCGACCGAGGTGGATGCGCGCCTGTCGTTCGACACGGAGGCCTCGATCCGGCGCGCCCATGAGATCGTCGAGGATTACGCCCGCCGTGGCGTGGAGAAAGACCGGATCCTGATCAAGCTCGCCTCCACCTGGGAAGGGATCCAAGCCGCCGCGACACTGGAAAAGGAGGGGATCAATTGCAACCTGACACTCCTTTTCGCCATGGAGCAGGCCAAGGCCTGCGCCGATGCGGGTGTGTTCCTGATCTCGCCCTTCGTGGGGCGGATCACCGATTGGTACAAGAAGGCCAATGGCGTCGACAGCTATGCGCCGGACGAGGATCCGGGCGTGCAATCGGTGCGCGAGATCTATGCCTATTACAAATCCCACGGCATCGAGACCGTGGTGATGGGCGCGTCCTTCCGCAACACAGACCAGATCAAGGCACTGGCTGGTTGCGACCGGCTGACCATTGCGCCGAAGCTGCTGCAGGCCCTGCGCGAGGATGACAGTGCGGTGCCCCGCATCCTCTCGCCCGGGGCGACCAGTGGCGCGGCGGAGCCCACGCCCGAGACAGCGTTCCGCTGGGGCTTGAACGCCGACGCCATGGCCACCGAGAAGCTGGCCGAAGGCATCCGCAATTTCGACGCCGACCACCAGAAACTGCTGACGCTGTTGGCAGCGCGGCTCTGACCCCGCAGGCTGTGCGGTCCGACCCGGGGACCGACGGGCTAGGTCTGGGGCTCGGCGCAGACCGCGTGGGCCTTGCGAACGCGTTCGGTTGAGGCCGGAAACCGGCTGAGCTTTTCCGGCGGACGCACCGGGCGCGGCACGAAATTGCCCCCGCAATTCGGGCAGGTATTGTCGAACCGGTGCTCCGCGCAGGTCGCGCAAAATGTGCATTCAAAGGTGCAGATGCGGGCCTCGCGCGAGGCGGGCGGCAGGTCCTTGTCACAGCATTCGCAATTCGGTTTCAGGATCATCATCGGGCACACTCCGGGTTGTCTCTGTGTCTAGACTAGTCCTGTGAGCTCTGGCAGAAATGCCAAGATGCCGTCAAAAACCGCCAAACCGGATCGCCCGAACCAGACCCCCAGATCAGTGGTCTTCGTGGTCTATCCCGATATCACCCTGCTGGATCTCGTCGGCCCGTTGCAGGTCTTTTCCCATGCCGAAGATCCCGCGACGCAAGACAAGGGATATGCCTGTCAGGTCGTGTCCGTATCGGGCGGCATGATCGGGACGAACACCGTACTGTCGATCCCGACGCAACCCGCGTCCAGTCTACAGGGGCATCCCATCCACACCCTGATCGTCGTTGGTGGACAGGGGGCGATCCCAGGGATGCGCGACACGCAGCTCGTGGCCGCCGTGCGGGACATGGCCAAGGGGGCCGGGCGGGTCGCCTCCGTCTGTTCCGGGGCGCTCGTTCTGGCGGCGAGCGGGCTTCTGGATGGACGGCGCGCCGTCACCCATTGGGATGATTGCGCCCGGCTGGCCGAGACCTTTCCCAAGGTTCGGGTCGAGCTGGACCCGATCTTCATTCAGGATGGTCAGGTCTGGACCTCCGCCGGGATCACCGCGGGCATCGATATGGCTCTGGCGATCGTGTCCGAGGATCTGGGCCGCGCCGCCGCGCTCAAGATAGCCCGGGCCATGGTCGCGCAGATGGTCCGATCCGGGGGGCAGTCCCAGTATAGCCCGGCCCTGACACGGCAGCTCCGCGATGGCGCGGGACGGTTCGAGAGCTTGCACCTGTGGATCTCGGACAATCTCGATGCGCCTCTGACCGTCGAGGCGCTCGCTGCCGAAGCGGGCATGAGCGCGCGCAACTTCGCGCGCAGCTACGCGAAATCCCTCGGCACGACCCCGGCCAAGGCCGTCGAGGCAATGCGGGTTGAACGCGCGCAGGAGCTTCTGGAAACATCGTCCAGAAGCGCCAAGCAGATTGCGACGCTTTGCGGCTTCCGAAGCGAGGACCGCATGCGACGCGCCTTTCTGCGGGGCCTGGGCGTCTCACCCACAGACTACCGGCAGCGCTTTCGCGCTGAGGTCACATCCGGGGGCGCAGGCTCCGCCTGAGTTGCGCGGCTCAGGTCGGGCCCTCCACCGTGTCGCTCTGGTCAATCATGCTGATGATCTTGTCATCCCGCACCCGGAAGGCGGATGCGCCTTGAAAGCTGAGCACTTGCCCCGCAACCCAGCCATTGGGCAGATCCATGGCCACTTCGGCGCGATAGTCGATCTCAACCAGGGTTGTATCGGCCACCGTGATCGCGTGGCGCACCCTTTGGGAGCGGCTTCGAAACGCCTCGGCCCCGGCGCGGGCCAGCGTTTCAAAGGCGGCCCGCCCCGCGGTCACTGCGGTTATGACCCCGTCCGAGATGTTCTGAAACGTCACCTCCTGCGCGAGGCAGGCCAGCATGGCCTCAACATCCTTGCGATTATAGGCGTCCAGATAGGTATGGATGACGTCGGGCAGCCGGGTCATGTGATCTCGCGCGCCGCACCGGACACGCTCACAGAAGCGCCCGGTGTATCATCCAAGGCAACCTTGATCAGAGACGGACTGCCCATGTCTTCCCCCTGCCGGATGGTGAATCCGCCGCCATGGGGCCAGCCCGCATCGCGCAGATAGCCCGCGAATGCGGCGGCGGCGGCTCCTGTTGCCGGGTCCTCGAGCACGCCGCCCGAGGCAAAGGCATTGCGGGCGATGAAACTGCGATCCTCCTCGATATAGAGCAGCATGACAGTCACGAGGCCATGGGCACGCATGACCGATCGCCCGGCATCGAGGTCATAGGACATGGCGGCCAGCCGGGCCCGGTCCCTCAGCGGCAAGACCACGTGATCCGCGCCACCATGGATATGCGCCGGCGCAAGGCGCGGGTCGAGATCGGCCGCGGTCAGATCAAAGAGGGTCAAGACATCGCGCAGCTCCGCCTCGGACAGCGCGCGGCTCTTGGTCGGGGGGGAGGACAGGGTCGCGAGCATCCCATGCTCTGTCGCCTCTGCCGCAACGCTGATCGTGGCGTCGTTCAGAACAAGCGTATAGCTCCCCGCGCCGCCCTGCGCGCCAAGCGCCGCCCCGAGAGCAATCGTGGCATGCCCGCAAAAGGGCACCTCGGACTCCGGCGAGAAATAGCGCACGCGCCATGTCCTTGCGTCGTCCTCCTGCGCCACGGCAAAGGCGGTCTCGGAATAGCCGATCTCGGCCGCGACACGTGCCATCTCGGCGGCGCTGACGGCGTCCTGCAAGAGGACAACACCAGCCGGGTTGCCCCCTTCGGAGCCTTGGCTGAAAGCGGCGATGCGTTGAATGTCCATGGGGACCTCCTGACTTTCGTTTGCGGGAAAGCTACTCGATCCCGCAGGTGCGTGTCCCCGCATTCACAACGGCGATTTCTCCTTTTTGCTTTCTGATTGATGCTCGTTTGGCTATCCTTCCTTCATGTCCAAATCCCTTGATCAAACAGACTACCGTATCGTGGAAATCCTCGAATCTCACGGCCGGACCAGCCTCGCCGAGATCGGCAAGGATGTCGGCCTCTCGGGCCCGGCGGTGGGCGAGCGCCTGCGCAGCCTGCAGGAGCAGGGCCATATCACCGGCTTTGGCGGTCGGATCGACTTGCGGCGGTTCGGATACAGTATCCAGGCGCTCGTGCGGATCAAGCCACGCAGCGGCCAGCTGCACGCGGTGGAGCGCATGATCGAGGAGCAACCCCGTTTCATGGCCTGCGACCGGGTCACCGGGGAGGATTGCTATGTCGCCCGACTGGCGCTGCGGGACATTTCCGAGCTGGACGATATCCTCCTTCCTTTCCACGACCGGGCAGAGACGAACACCGCGATCATCAAATCCTCGATGTTCGATCCGCGATTGCCGCCCTTGCAGGAGGGGGTCTGATCCGATTGATCCGGGCGTCGCAGGCTGCGGGGCGGACGCGACCAAGCGCGTGGCATTCAATCGCTCCGTTCTGTCGGCGCACAGATCGCTCGGCCACTGATCGACGTGATCACCTCTGGCCGCGCGGGATGGTTCGGCGCTTTCGTTGGAAAGTGGCCATCCCCGAGCGGTGAAATCGCTGCAATCTTCCGAGTCAGCGCGACAGGGACCGGACCCGGTCCGACCCCGACCCAAGGCAGGTGACACGGATGACCCAACTCTCGGTGAACATGAACGTCGCGGCTCTGTTGCGGAACCGGCGCGGCCACCCCTGGCCGGATGTACCCGGGCTCGCCCGTGCCGCGCTGACCGCTGGGGCCGCTGGTTTGACCCTGCATCCGCGCCCCGATGCCCGGCACGCCACTGCCGAGGATGCCTGGACCTTTCGCCGGATGATCGACGCGCACTTTCCGGATCGCGAGTTGAACATCGAAGGCTATCCGGATCCGCGCTTCCTGTCGCTGGTCGAGGCCGTGCGCCCCGAGCAGGTGACTCTTGTTCCGGATGCGCCGGATCAGGCGACCAGCGACCACGGATGGGATTTTCGGGCACAGGCGGCGGAGCTCGCCGACTGGGTTGCGCGTCTGAAATCAGCCGGCTGCCGGGTGGCGCTCTTTGCCGATGCAGAGGCCGCGCACATGTCCGATGCGGCGGCGACAGGGGCAGACCGGGTAGAGCTTTACACCGGGCCCTATGGCGGCGCGCATGCAGATGCCGGTTTGGCCACGCGCGAGTTGCACCGCTTGGCGCAGGCAGCGATGGCCGCGCGGGGGTGCGGTCTTGGGGTGAATGCCGGTCACGATCTGACCGTGCCCGGCACGCGTGCCCTGCTCGCGCAAATCCCCGCGATAGACGAGGTGTCGATTGGCCACGCGCTGTTTTGCGATGCGCTGAGCTTCGGGATCACCGAGACCGTGCGCCGGTACCTGTCGGCCTGCCAAACCGCCGGGCTGTCAGCCGCGCCCCAGTGACCCAGACGCGATGGTGTCATGGCCAGAGCAGACTGGCCGTGAGCACGAGCCCCAACCCTGTGACCGCCTGCAGCGTCGCCCCGCTGGCCAGAACCCAGAGCGCGCGCGTATCCCGAGGCTCCTGCCCAAGGGCATCCCGGCGCACCAGCCAGAAATAACTGTCATTGGGCAGGATCGCGATGAAGGAGCCGAGACAGATGGCATAGACCGCTGCAACCGGATCGAGCCCGGCGGCGGCCACCACCGGTGCAGCGACCGGCGCCACCGAGGCAAAAGTCGCCATGGAAGATCCCTGAACCAGCTTGAAAACCACGGTCAGACCAAAGAGTCCGATCAGGGCCCCGATCCCGCGTCCATCTGGGACAAAATCCGCCAGTGGCACCAGATGCGTCAACACCGCGCCAAAGGCACTGGCCGCGCCGATCACCAGCAGGAGCGACCCCGTTCGCCCCAGCGCGGCATCCCAGCACGCGCGCCGGTGCCTCGGTGCGGTTTGCAACAAGGCCAGACCCGCCGCCGCCAAGAGCGCACCCTTCGGTTGCAGCAGGAAATCGACGAGGTTTTGCCCCGTCGGCCCCAGCGCAGCCCCCATGCCCAGCAAGCCCGCCAGCACGCCGAACGGCGCGAAGGCCCGCACCACCTTGCGGGTCGCAGCATCGGGCGCGGCTGAGGCAGGGTCCTTTCCCGATCCGTCATCCGGCACCCGGGTCACCCGCCCCCAGAGCACACCGACCGCCCATACGGGCAAAATGAGGGCAATCCCGGCCAGTGCCAGATCTGCGGCCAGACCGTCCTGCCCCGTGACGCCCAGCCCCGTCGCCACCAGGAGCGGCCCTGCGGGATAGAGCAGCTTGAACCCGGCATAGGCCCCAAAAGCCACATCGATCTTGTGCCCCCCGGCGGCGGGGGAAAGCGCGGCATAGGCCGTGTCTGGGCAGATCATGCCCGCCCCCGCAACCGGAGAGGCCAGTGCCGCCAACCGCCCCGCATTCGGGGACGCAATCTCTGCGTGACCCAACGCAGCAGCCAGCACGAAAGATGGCAGCAGGATCAGCGCGAACTCGCCAAGGGCAAGCCCGAACCCGGCATTATAGGTGCGTACCAACATCTCAGCGCTGAGCCCACCGGCCAAGCCGAGCACCAGCGTTGCCAGCGCCATCCATACGACCAGCGGCAGATCCGGGACCGCGCGGCGCAAAAGGCCAGCCGGATCCCGCCCCGGGATCTGCCCTTGTGCTTTCGGCTCGGTAACGCGCGGCATGGATCCCTCAATTTGGATGCTTATCACTCATGCTAATGCCCGGAATTGATCTGACAAAATGAGTAGTTTACGGTCTCATTATGAGTTTTTATCATCATGATCGACGACCCAACCCACGCCCCTCGCTGCGGAGCCTCGAGGTTTTTGTGGCGGCGGCCGAGCATGGCAATTTCACCGCGGCCGGGCGCGCGCTCGGCATCACGCAGAGCGCGGTGTCACGCCAGGTGGCGGATCTCGAGGCGATGCTCGGGGTCGTGCTGTTCGTGCGCCGGGGCGCGCGGCTCAGCTTGACCCCCACAGGTGGCCGCCTCGTCGCAGGTTTATCCCCTGCGCTGGCGGATGCGCGCCGGGCCGTGGCGGAGGTGGCCAACGCGCAGGCGGTCGTCACGCTCTCGATGTTGCCATCGGTGGCCGCGAAATGGCTGGCGCCCCGGCTTGGCGGGTTCGTGTCAGCCCATCCCTATATCGACCTGCGGGTCAGCGCATCGCGCCATCTGGTGGACTTTGCCGCCGAGGGGATCGACGCGGCCATCCGGTATGGACCCAGGCCCGCGCCCGGGCTGGTGGCGCACCCGCTTGCGGAGGAAACCGTCACACCGGTCGCCGCCCCCGGCTATGTTCAGGACCACGCCTTGCATGCCCCCGCGGATCTCGCACGCGCGACGCTTCTGCATGGGGACATTCCCGAGGATTGGCCGGAATGGTGCGCCGCCGCCAGCGTGCCAATGCCGTCTGCGGAGGGACCGCGCCTCGGCGATGACACCACGATCCTGCAGGCCGCCATCGAGGGCAACGGCGTCGCTCTCGGGCGGTCCCACCTGATCTCGGAGGACATAGCGGCGGGGCGGCTGGTGGCACCGTTCCCCACCCATCTGAAGGCGCGCTACGCCTACTGGTTTGTGTACCCGGAGGGTGTGGAACCGACCGCTGCCCTGATCGCGGTGCGGGACTGGACCATTGCGGCCTTCGCCGCGACATAGGCCCGATCAGAGGGTCAGGCTCAGGCGATACTCGACCCCGATACGGCCCTGATGCGCCGCGCCACTGTCTTGCATTCCCGAGCCACGATAGAGCGCCAGCGCAGCGGCATTCCCCGCATCGACCGCGAGGCAGAGCCGGCGGGCGTCGGGCCAGTGCCGCGACACGGTCTCAACCGCGCATTTCAGAGCCTTCCGCCCCAGACCCCCGCCCTGATACGGCGTTGCGATCTTGAACCCGTGGAGCGACACCGCATCGCGCGCAACCCAGTCCGGCGAAAGCGGTGGTCGTTTCAACAGGACCAGTCCGATCGGCGTATCGTCCCGCAGAAAAGCCAACCCCAACAGGCACCGGGGATCGGATGTCCGCCAATCCGCGAGCGAGGCATCGAAGCTGCCTCCGAACTCTTCCTGGTCCGGCGTCACGCTCAGCGCGCCAAGTGCCGCCAGATCTCTGGCAGCCAACGCCTCAAAGGCGACTGCCGTCACAGCGTAAGACCGGACCGCGCCCGTCATGCGAACGCCCGGAGGGGTCCCAAACCAAGCAGGCCGTCCCGCCAAGGCGCAAACCGACAAAAAGCGCGCTCAGACGTAGGGCCCGCCCCCGTGGCGAGCGAACGAGTTTTCCTTGGAAGCCTCCCAAGGGTTGCGGATGACGTCCTCTGCGAGCGGGTCGAAAGCAGTGTGCAGACCCCAGCCCAGATCGCCCTGTGATGGGGTCCATCCTGTTCCGTTCGGCGCGGGATACGGGCGAAGGGCATCGGGCAGGCTCCTGTTGTGGGCTGAATACGCCCAGTTTATCCGGTCGGGCAGGCAGCTGCAGGGACCGCTTTGGGGGAAATCCGCCGACCACTTGCCAGGACGGCCCTCTCACAGCTCGGGCAAGGCTTCCGCAATGGCGGTCGCCAAACGCGCGGCGGCACTCGGATTTGCCCGCGCAAATCCGATGACCAGGCCGCGCGCCGGGCTGTCGATGCAGAGCCGCGACAGGGGCAGGACCTGAAACCCCCGTGCCCAGAGGTGGTCCTTGATCCGGCGATCATCCGTGCCGTCGGGCAAGCGCAGGCAGATCTGCAGCCCGCCATCCGGTTTCGAGACCGCGATATCCGCGCCCAAACGACTGTGCAGCGCATCCGTGAGGCACAGCATCCGGTCCTGATAGATCCGTGCCGTCGTCCTGAGATGTCGCGCGAAACGACCGGAACTGATGAACTCTGCCATGGCGGCCTGAACATGGGTGTTCACGCTGGCCCCGATCGCGCGGTGGGCGCGGCGCACAGGCGCCACCAGATCCGGCGGCACGATCAGCCATCCCAGACGCATGGCCGGCATCAGGCTCTTGGACAGGGTGCCGAGGAGCGCCACAGACGCCGCCTTGTCCAAGGCAAAGACGGGTGGCACATCCGCGCCTTTCCAGACGAAATCGCCGTCATAATCATCCTCGATCACGATGGCATTCTGCGCCTCGGCGAAGGCAAGAACATCGAGCCGCCGCGCGAGCTGCATCCGGGTTCCGGTCGGGTATTGCGTCGAGGGCGTGACATAGATCAGACGGGTCCGCTCCGCCGTTTCGGCCCGGCGCAGATCCTGGGCCAAAGCACGCGTCCTGAGGCCCTTCGCCTCGAACAGGGCCTTGCCGCCCGCATAGCAGGGATCCTCCATCACGACCGTATCGCCGGGATCGCTGAGCAGATCCGTCATCAGTGACATGCCACTTTGCGTGCAGGGCAGGATGAAAAGTTGCTCGGGCGAGATAGAGACGCCGCGGCTGCGCTTGAGATGCAGCGCCAGCGCCTCGCGCAGGAGCGGTAGGCCCTGGAACGACTCATACATGTCGAGCCCGCCGCGATTGCGCCGAGCGACGCGCCTCAGGCAGATCGCCCAATCATCCCGGGGAAACAGGCTGGGATCCGGCAGGCCCGGCGCAAACGCCTCAACCTTGCCCGTGTCGTAGCCCGCGCGGTGATCCGCGCTGAGGATCCGGCCCCGCTCGGAGAGGGAAATCGCAGTTTGTCGGGCTGGACGCTTGGGCTGCAACTCGGGCAGGGCGCAGACCCTGGGGCGCGCGCCACGCCGGGTCTCGATCACGCCTTCGGCCTGCAAACCCTCATAGGCCTCGATCACCGAGTTCCGCGACATCGCCAGGGCATGGGCCGCCTTGCGCGTGGAGGGCAGTTCATCCTGCGGCCTCAGAACCTGTTCGGTCACGCCCCGCCGTATGGCCAGACGCAGGGCGCTGACCTTGCCCACATCGGGGGGCGCGTATTTCTCGATCAGGGCGGCGATCTCAAGTGGCTCTATCATCTGGACAACTTTTCGGACAAATTTGAGACCAGTTTGCTGGCTGAGCCGCGATCTTTCAAGCCAGAAAGGTCAGCAAGAGTGACCTGAGCGGCGTGTGCATATGGATGGCGGTCCAAAACCGAACCTCGTCACGCTTTGCTCCGCGCGACAGGACCAGATCCGGTAAAACCCGCTGAGCCAGTCATGCTGATGATGCGCGTTTCCAGCGTGGCGTGTCCGGCTGGATCCCGAGGCCTTCGCAGAGCATCCCCGGCGGGCGGCTGAGATCATGGCCGATTGCGAGATCGAAACCATTGGGCGCGGCGACGACACCGATACCGTCGCAGCGAGCACAGGTGAGGTATTCCGCTACAAAACCTTGAGGACGCCCGGGCGTTCTTTGCCAGCGAGAGATATCACGCTCTGGTGCCATTGCGCGAACGCGCCTGCGACATGACGATCCTGCTCTTCGAAGAAGTCGATTCCGGACCAAGCCGACATCGTGTTGCGCCGGGTTCCGGCGCTCCGGTCTTGATGGGCTCTGGGTCGGCTCGAAAGCCTAAAAAGTTACATAACTCTGATTACCCGCAAGACAGTCACACTCCCTCAGCCAGCCTCACGTCCCGCTTTGCTTACGCCAGCTGACGAGGTTGAGCGCCGCAAAGAGGATCGCCGCAACGCAGACGATGGAAGGTCCTGCAGGCGTGTCGAGCAGATAAGCGCTCTGCAACCCTGCCACCGCCGAGACCGCCCCGATCGCCGCCGCGATCCCGGCCATGGCTTCGGGTGTCCGCGCAAGACCGCGCGCCGCAGCAGCCGGTATGATCAGCATGGCTGCAATCAACAGAACCCCCACCACCTTGATCGCCACCGCAACCGTGATCGCGAGGGACAGGGTCAGGATCAACTGCTCGCGCTTGGGATCCAGCCCGCTGGCATAGGCCAGCTCGTCGTTCAGCGTCGAGGTCAAAAGCGGCGACCAGCGCCACACGATCAGGGCCACCACCAAGGCCGCACCCCCCCAGATCACCAGAAGATCCGAACGCGACACCGCAAGGATGTCCCCGAACAAATAGGCCATCAGGTCGATCCGGATGCCCGACAGGAAGGACACCGCCACCAGACCGAATGCGAGGGCCGAATGGGCCAGCACGCCCAGCAACGTATCCATCGCATAGCCGCGCCCGGCCAGCAGGGTGACGGTCATCGCCATGATCAGCGCGACAATCATCGCCCCGGCAAAGACCGACACTTGCAGCGCAAGAGACAGCGCCACGCCAAGGATCGCCGCATGGGCCGTGGCATCGCCGAAATAGGCCATCCGGCGCCAGACCACGAAACACCCCAAGGGGGCCGCTGCAAAGGCCACACCAACCCCGGCCAACGTGGCGCGGGTCATGAAATCGTCGAGCATTACTGGGCGGCCTCGTGGCTATGCGCATGATCGTGATCATGGGCATGGTCGTGCAGATGATCGTGGCTGTGGTCGTGGTCATGGTCGTGCCGGTACAGCGCCAGCGCGCCGCCCGTCCCGGTGCCGAACAGCGCCCGGTATTCCGGCGCAGACGCCACCACGGCAGGCGCGCCCTGACAGCAGATATGCCCGTTCAGACAGACCACCCTGTCCGACGCGCTCATGACCACATGCAGTTCATGACTGATCATCAGGACGGCACAGCCGGTCTCGCGCCGCACGGTCTCGATCTGTCGATAAAACGAGGCCGATCCCGGCTGATCGAGCCCCTGGGTCGCCTCATCCAGCAAGAGCACATCCGGCTGATTGATCAGCGCCCGCGCCAACAAAACCCGCTGGAACTGCCCGCCCGAGAGCTGGGACATCTGCCGCTTCAGCAGGTCCGGCACGCCCGCGGCCTCCAGCGCCTCCTTGCAGGCCGCGCGGGCCACACGATCCGTCAGCTGCATGAAGCGCGAGACGGTCATCGGGAGCGTCGGATCGATATGCAGCTTTTGCGGGACGTAGCCGATCTTGAGCCCCGGCTGGCGCGTGACGGTCCCGCTCGCCGGGGTGGCTGCCCCAATGATCGCGCGCAACAGGCTCGTCTTGCCGGACCCGTTCGGACCCACGATCGTGACGATCTCGCCGCGAAACAGGTCGAGTGAGACGTGCTGCAACACGGTATTGGCGCCGTAGCGGACGCTCAGGTTCTGGACAGAGATCAGGCTCATGAGCTGACCTTGTCGATGCATTTGGGGCAGACGCCCTCGGCCTCGACGACCGTGCGCTCGATCTGGAACCCGGCTGCCCGCGCGGCTTCGCCCAGCGAGCCCCGGGCGGGGGTGGAGCGGGTTTCGGCAACGGCTTCGCAGAGGCGGCAAATCATGAAGGCAGGCATATGGGAGGTTCCGGGATGGGCACATGCGACAAAGGCGTTGAGCCGCTCGATCTTGTGGACGAACCCATGCTCGGCCAGAAAATCCAGCGCGCGATAGGCCACGGGCGGCTGTGACCCGAACCCCGCCTCGCGCAGCAGGTCGAGGATCGCATAGGCCCCGAGCGCGCGATGCTCCTGCAACAGGATCTCGAGCACCTTGCGGCGCACCGGTGTCAGGCGCAGACCCTCGGCCGCGCAGCGCGCCTCAGCGGCGGCCAGCCCAGTACCGACACAGGCGGCATGATCGTGCTGTTCAAAGCCGACGGGCGCGGGATTTTCACCGGACATCTGCTCCCTCTCTCTTGTCATGTTATCTTATATCATATACCGAGATCGAAATGTTATAAGATCACGCAGAGGTTCCAATGTCCAGAATGCTTCTTCCGCTCTCCCTGTCGGCTGCCCTGCTGGGGGGCACGGCAGTGGCCGACGCCCCCAGCGTGGCTGCGGACATCGCGCCGGTCCACTCGCTCGTTGCGCGGGTCATGGCTGGTGTGGGGTCTCCGGACCTTGTCATCCCGGCGGGGGCCTCGCCCCACCAGTACAACCTGCGCCCATCGGAGGCCAAGGCACTTCAGGATGCGGATCTGGTGTTCTGGCTTGGTGAGGACCTGACGCCCTGGCTCGAAGATGCCGTGGACACGCTGGCCGCGACTGCCTCGGTGACAGCCCTGCTGGAGGCCGAAGGCACGATCCTCCATGATTTCCGGGAGGGCGCCCTGTTCGAGGCCCATGATCACGGGGATGAAAAGCATGGGCATGAGGAACATGCGGACCACGAGGATCATGATCACGAGCACGGCCACATGGAAGCCAAGGCCGAGGCTCACGACCACGACCACGACCACGACCACGACGAACACGCCCATGATGAGCACGATCATGACAAGCATGCGGACGAGGAGCATGCCGAGCATGACCATGATGAACACGATCATGAAGAGCACGCAGAGCATGATCACGATGCCCATGATCACGAAGACCATGCTGAGCACGATCACGACAAACACGATCATGAGGAGCATGCCGGCCACGACCACGACGCACATGGCCATGAAGGCCATGACCACGGTGACCATGACCCCCATGCGTGGCTCTCGCCGACCAATGCCGCAACCTGGCTGAACGTGATCGCAGCCAAGCTTTCGGCCGCGGACCCCGAGAATGCAGGCACCTACTTCGCAAATGCCGCCGAGGCCCGTGCGGAAATGGATGCGCTCATCACCGAGGTGACCGCCATCCTGGAGCCCGTGAAGGGCGGTCGTTTCATCTCCTTCCACGATGCGTATCAGTATTTCGAAATGGACTTCGACTTCCCCGCCTCCGGGGCGATCTCGCTCGGGGATGCAGCGGACCCGAGCCCCGCGCGCATCGCCGAGGTGCAGGGCCGTGTGCAGGATGAAGGCATTCAATGCGTGCTGGCCGAACCTCAGTTCAATCCGGGTCTTGTGACCACCGTGCTCGACGGAAGCTCGGCCAACACCGCGGTGATCGATCCGCTTGGCGCGGATCTGGAGCCCGGAGCCGATCTCTATCCGCAAATGATCCGCAACATGGCCACCGCGCTGGCCGGTTGCTTCTGACCCTTTGAGGCGGCCCGCATTTGCAGGGCCGCCAATGATTGCCCCCGGCGGAACGCCCGCCGGGGCACATCCAGAGTTTCACGGACAATCTCTGCCCATGAACTGAAATGTTATTACATCTGCTCAGAGCGCCTCGATGACCGACACCCCTCCCCCCGCCCCCACTGACCCGCGCGTTCCCGTGACCCTGCTCACCGGGTTTCTCGGCGCCGGGAAAACGACGCTGCTGAACCGGGTCCTCGAAGACGCCTCGGACGGCAA
>NZ_JBNAGD010000011.1:69651-71290 GCF_049801015.1 Dinoroseobacter sp. S124A
TCGCAGTGATCGTCAACGAGTTTGGCGAGGCGGGACTCGACCATGACCTGATCCAGTCGGTCGAGGACGAGGTTGTCCTGATGCAATCCGGGTGTCTGTGCTGCTCGGTGCGCGGCGAGCTGCCGGAAACCATCGCCCGCCTGCTGGACCGGCGCGAGGCCGGAGCCCTGCAATTCGAGCGCATCGTCATCGAAACCACCGGCATGGCCAATCCGGGTCCGATCCTGAAGATCATGATGATGGACACGACCCTGTCGCGGCACACCCGGGTCGACGGGGTTGTCACGCTGGTGGATGCGGTCAATGGCGCGACCACGCTCGATGCGCAATTCGAAGCCGTCTCGCAGGTCGCTCTGGCCGATCTGATCCTGATCAGCAAGACGGACCTCGCATCCGAGCCGAAGAACAAGGCGCTGACCGAGCGTCTGCGCGCGCTGAACGAGACCGCCCCCATCCTGCACCCGGTCCTCGGGGAGCTGCCGCCAAACACGCTCTGGAACCTGACCAGCGTCCGCGAGGATATCGCGGTCGATCACGCGCTGGCCTGGACCACTCCGCAACCGGCGGACCCTTTCGCCAACCTCTCCGGCCTGTCGTCAAGCACGCCCATGGCCGAGCCCGCACCGCTCCATGATCAGCGGATCGGCAGTGTTTCGGTGGTGCTGGAACACCCGCTGACCGATGCGGCCTTCGATCTGTGGCTCAACACCCTGACCGCCCTGCGGGGCAATGACCTGTTGCGGGTCAAGGGCATCGTCTTCCTCGAAGGGCTCGACATCCCCTTCGTGTTCCACGGCGTGCAACAGGTGTTCGAACGCCCGGTGCCCCTGCGCTCCTGGCGCGGCAGCGATCGACGGTCCCGCATCGTCGTGATCGCGCGGGACATGACCCGCCCGGAACTCATGCGCAGCCTCGACATGCTCCGCGCCACTCAGCCCCAACCCCAGGAGACCTAGGCCGTGACCGACCCACGCCTGCCTGTCACCGTCCTCTCAGGATTTCTCGGTGCCGGCAAAACCACGCTGCTCAACCGGGTGCTCAACAATCGCGACGGGCTCCGGGTGGCGGTGATCGTCAATGACATGTCCGAGGTGAATATCGACGCGGATCTGGTGCGCGCTGAGACCGAGCTCAGCCGCACGGATGAGACGCTAGTCGAGATGTCCAATGGCTGCATCTGCTGCACCCTGCGGGACGACCTGCTGGCGGAAGTGCGCCGCCTTGCCGGGGAAGCGCGGTTTGACTACCTACTAATCGAATCCACCGGGATATCGGAACCTCTGCCCGTGGCCGCGACTTTCGACTTCCGGGATGAGGCCGGGGCGAGCCTGTCGGATGTGTCTCGGGTCGACACGATGGTCACCGTGGTGGATGCGGTGAACCTGCTGCAGGACTTTTCAAGCCATGATTTCCTCCATGATCGGGGCGAAGTCACGGGGGAAGAGGACGAACGGACCCTCGTGCATCTGCTGACCGATCAGATCGAGTTTGCGGATGTGATTGTCCTGAACAAGGTCGAAGATGCGGGCCCCGAACGCACGGATGCCGCGCGCAAGATCATTCGCAGCCTGAACGCCGATGCCGAGATCCTCGAGACGGACCATTCCGTGGTCCCTGCACACAAGATCCTGAACACCGG
>NZ_JBNAGD010000012.1:0-67582 GCF_049801015.1 Dinoroseobacter sp. S124A
GATGCCCGAGACCTGCTCGCCGGCCTGCCCGATCAGCGCGGTGAAATCCTGCCGGTGGGGGCTGAGGGTTCGCCCGAGATAGGCCTGCATCAGCCCGGCCAGTTCGGCCTGCTGAGCGCCGTCATAGCGGGTCACCACCGCGCGGACCGCATCCCATTCAAAGGCCAGCTCCTCGCGCCCCAGCGCCCGGGCGGCCATGTTCTCCCCCTCCTCGATGGAGTGAAAGGTCGAGTGCAGCATGTCAAAGAACCGCCCCGTGCTGTCAAACTCCAAAAAGGAGGCCCCCATGGGCACAAGCAGGATGTCCGAGGCCGCGAGCCCGTTGATCGTGAGATAGCCGAGCGCTGGGGGCGTATCGATGAAGACGAGGTCATAGGCGTCGAGGATCCCGTCCGCCTCAAGGCTTTCGGTGAGCGCATCCCAGAGCTTCCAGGAGCGCGCCTGCATCCGCCAGACGGGGATCTGGAACTCGGCCCAATAGAGGTTCAGCTGCGCGCCGATCAGGTCGATATTGGGCCAATGGGTGGGCTGGATCAGGCTCTGCGCCGTGACGTCCAGCGCGTCCCCGAGGGTCTCATCCAGCGGAATGGGCGCTTCGTTGCGGTCTAGCCGGCGCTGGTTCTCGGTCCGCAGATGCCGCGCATAATGGCGGGCGAGGAGGGGAAAGACCGTGGCCCATTCATCGGCCACCTGCCCGCCGAAGATCGATGTCATGGAGCCCTGGCTATCCAGATCGAGCACCAGCACCTTGTAGCCGTCCAGGGCGGCGGACATGGCCAGATGGGCACAGGTGGAGGTCTTGCCGACCCCGCCCTTGAAATTCGCCACCGCCACGAGTTTCGCAGGCAGGCCTTCGGGGCGGTAGGGGCGGTACTCCTTGGCCTTCGATCCCCCCTCGGCAAAGAACGCCCGCAGGCGCAGCACCTCATCGAGGGTGAACCATTTCGCGCCACCGGCCGTTTCGCTGCGCCCTTGGGGCAGGTCCGGGTTCTGTTTCAACACGCGCCGGAAATGGGCCTGGGCCACGGGGATCAGGTATTTGGTGATCTCCCAGGTGGAAAAGAGGCGCAGCTCTTTCTGGCCCGCCTCGTTGAGCCCGCGCGAGGCGAGATCCGACCGTCCGCGGGCGCAGGCCTCTGCGATGGCGGCAAAGCCCGCACTGTCTGTGGGCGGACCCAGATCCGACAAAGCCGCATCGGGGTCGATGTTGAAATAGGGGGGCTGCTGCTCTGCGAGGTCTTTGGCCATGAAAACCGCCTCATGTGTTGTGTTTTTCTAAATATACTCAAAAACACCGCACATGGAAGGAAAAGCGGAACCCCACCTTCATTTTCTTAGCAAATTCCGGGGTTTCCGGCCCGTACTAGCATGGGATCTCGGGGCGGAGAGATTTTTTCTGCTTGTTAGAGTAGTGTTATATATGTGTTAAGCGAATGGGCGATTTTCGGAAGCCCTTTTGTTTTCAGGCTTTTTTGCTCTTCATTTTGTCCCGCCCGACTCTGAACCCCCGATAAAGCGACTCTGATCCCACGCTCTTGCGACTCCGAACCCCCGATGCCAGCGGTTGCGCGGCGCTGTGGATAACCCTAGCGTGGTGTCAATAAAACCACGATAAATCTGAGTCGAGCAGTGACATCAGACCTGACAGCCTCACGCAGCCTCTCCCGGGGAGGGCTCGCGCCGGATCGATATTTGCAGGCGGATTTCTTCGTCTGCGATATCCTTGACGCGATCCCCAAGGATGATCTGGCGACCATGGAACATCCGGTCTTCTCGCTGGCCACCCGGCCGGACCGGCGGGTGCTCAGCTATGCCCATAACGGGGTCGAGATCGAGGTGACGCCGAGCGTCAAAGGGTTGGCCACGATCCATGACAAGGACATCCTGATCTTCTGCATCAGCCAGCTTATGGCGGCGCTGAATGCGGGGCAGGCGGTGAGCCGCACGCTCCAGATCAAGGCCCATGACCTGTTGGTGGCGACCAATCGCGAGACCTCGGGCGATGCCTATCGGCGCTTGCGCGAGGCGTTCGAGCGACTGGCGGGCACGCGGATCACCACCAATATGGCGACCGGCGGTCAGGAGATCACCCGGGGCTTCGGTCTGATCGAGAGCTGGGAGATCGTGCGCAAGGCCCGGGGTGGGCGCATGGTCTCGGTCAGCGTGACGCTGTCGGAGTGGCTCTTCAACGCGGTGGTCTCGAAATCGGTTCTGACGCTGAGCCGCGATTACTTTCGGCTCCGCAAACCGCTGGAGCGGCGGATCTATGAGCTGGCGCGCAAGCATTGCGGGCGGCAGGCGCGCTGGGTGGCCTCGGTGGATCTGCTCTTGAAGAAATCCGGCTCGGCCAGCCCGCGCCGGGTCTTTCGCAAGATGCTGCGGGACATGATCGCCGCCGATCACCTGCCCGACTACGAGATGGCCGAGCTGCCCGGGGACAAGATCGCCTTTTCCCTGCGCGGCGGGCTGGTGGAGGAGGCGGGCCCGACCCTGCCGCCCCTAGCCGCCGAGACCCTCGACGAGGCCCGCGCCCTGGCGCCGGGCTGGGATGTCTATGCGCTGGAGGCCGATTGGCGCGCCTATTGGGTTGGTTCGGGTCGCCCGCGCCTGCGCAGTGCCGACAAGGCATTCCTGGGCTTTGTGCGCGCGCGGATGGTCCAGGAGAGCTAGCCGGACCGGGCCGCAGGCCCCGGATCTGTTGTGCAACTGCGGCATATCGCGAGAACCGGGGCGTTTCGCGTGCGGTCGCAGTGACTCCCCTTGGGGCGATTGGTATATTCCGCGGCGACCGGAGGGTAAGCCTCTGTTTTAAATTCACTATTTTACGAGGTTCCCGGTGAAGATCGAAGACACCCCCTTGCCCGGTGTGAAAATCCTGACCCCGGCGCGGTTCGGGGACGACCGTGGGTTCTTTTCCGAAAGCTACTCTCGGCGGGTTCTGGCCGATCATGGCATCACGCTGGATTTCGTGCAGGACAACCACTCCATGTCCGCACAGGTCGGCACCGTGCGGGGCCTGCATTTCCAGTCGCCCCCCCATGCCCAGGACAAGCTGGTGCGCTGCGGGCGCGGGCGTCTGTTCGATGTGGCGGTGGATATCCGCAAGGGATCGCCCAGCTATGGCCAGTGGTTCGGCACCGAGCTGAGCTTTGACAATGGGCGGCAATTGCTGGTGCCGGCGGGCTTCCTGCATGGCTTTGTCACCCGCGAGCCCGATACAGAGATTGTTTACAAGTGTTCGGACTATTATGCGCCCGATTGCGATGGCGCGGTCCATTGGGACAGCTGCGGCATCGACTGGGCCTTTGACGGAGAGCCGGTCATCTCGCCCAAGGATGCGGCCGCCCCGGCGCTCGCCGATTTCGACAGCCCGTTTGAGTATGAGGGATAAGCGATGAAACTTCTGGTGACCGGGGGCGCGGGCTTCATTGGCTCGGCGGTGGTGCGGCAGGCGATCCGCGAGGGCCACAGCGTGGTCAATCTCGACGCGCTGACCTATGCGGCCTGTCTCGACAATGTAGCCTCTGTCTCGAACGCGCCGGGTTATGCGTTCGAGCAGGTGGATATCCGCGACCGGGCCGAGCTGGACCGGGTCTTTGCCACCCACAAGCCCGATGCGGTGATGCATCTGGCCGCGGAATCCCATGTGGACCGCTCGATCGACGGTCCGGGGGATTTCATCGAGACCAATATCACCGGCACCTACCAGCTGCTGGAGGCCGCGCGCAGCTATTGGACCGCCCAGGGCAAGCCCGAGGATTTCCGCTTTCACCATATCTCCACCGATGAGGTGTTCGGCTCCCTGGGGGCCACGGGACAGTTCACCGAAGAGACCCCTTACGATCCGCGCAGCCCCTATTCGGCCTCCAAGGCCGCGTCGGACCATCTGGTGCGCGCCTGGCACGAGACTTACGGCCTGCCCGTGGTCATGACCAACTGCTCGAACAATTACGGCCCCTTCCATTTCCCGGAAAAGCTGATCCCGGTGATCATCCTCAAGGCGCTGGCCGGTGAGCCCCTGCCGATCTATGGCGATGGCTCCAATGTGCGGGACTGGCTCTATGTCGAAGACCATGCCGATGCCCTGCTGACCGTGGTGCAGAAGGGCGAGCTGGGCCGGTCCTACAATATCGGCGGCGAGAACGAGCGCACCAATCTGGAGCTGGTGCAGACGCTCTGCGAGATCCTGGATGAGCTGCGCCCGGGGCCCAAGCCCTATGCCGAGCAGATCACCTTTGTCACCGACCGCCCGGGCCATGACGCGCGCTATGCGATCGACCCGACAAGGATCGCGACCGAGCTGGGCTGGCGGCCTTCGGTGACCGTGGAACAGGGCCTGCGCAAGACCGTGGAATGGTATCTCGACAACGAGGCCTGGTGGCGCGCCCTGCAGGATCGCGACGGTGTCGGCGCCCGGCTGGGTGTAAAGGCCTGAGGGGGCGGGGCGGTGCCGTTCTTCCGCCTGCGCCAGCAGCTGATCTATTTCGCCCATGTGCCGAAATGCGCGGGCACCTCGGTCGAGGCCTATCTGCAGCGCCGCTTCGGCGCGCTCGCCTTTCGCGATCAGCGCCATTACCGCGACCCCGGTCCGCGCTGGACCGTGACCTCGCCCCAGCATGTGACCGCCGCCGATCTGGAGCGGCTGATCCCGGTGAAATACTTTGCCGCGCGCTTCACGGTGCTGCGCCATCCGGTGCCCCGCCTGGTCAGCGTGTTCCGGTTCCAGCGCGACTGGGAGCAGCGGATCCCGCCCCGCACCCGGTTCAGCGCCTGGCTCGAGGATCTGCGCGCGGGGGGCGGACCGACCCTCCATGCCTTTGACAACCATACCTTGCCCATGAGCGCCTTTGTCCCCGAGGGCACGGATGTGTTCCGGCTCGAGGAGGGGCTGGCCCCCGTGGTGACCTGGCTCGACGGTCTGCAGGGGGAGGAACAGGCCCCCCGCGAGATGCCGGTGATCAACACCCATGGCGGGCTGATGGCCAAGCGCGGCAGCCGGCCGGCCCCGGTGGCGGTGTCCCCCGCGGATCGCGAGATGATCGCCGAGATCTATGCCGAGGATTTCACCCGCTTCGGCTATGACCCGGCGAGCCTGCCCCTGGAGCAGCCCCGGACCGAGCAGCCCCTGCCGCCCAAGCCCAAGCCTGCCGCGCCCCCAACCCAGGAGACGCTCTGATGATCGGTCTGCGCGATGCCCCCCGTCTTGAGACGCGGTCCCGGGGGCGGGACAACCATTTCAACCTGATCCGGATGTTCGCGGCCTCGGGTGTCCTGATCTCCCATGCCTATCCCATCGCCTGGGGCCCCGGCGCCGAGCAGCCGCTGTCCAGATGGTTGGACATGACCCTGGGCACTGTCTGCGTCTATATCTTCTTTGCGATCTCCGGGTTCTTCATCGCCAAGAGCTTTGACCGGGGGCAGAGCCGGGTGCGTTTTCTCGAGGCGCGGGCCCTGCGGCTCTTTCCGGCGCTGATCACCGTATTGGTGCTGACCGTGCTGGTGGCGGGTCTGTTTCTGACCACGGCCCCGGCGGGGGTCTATTGGGCCGATGTGCCGGGCTACCTGATCCGCAACCTGACCCTGGTGAGCCTGGATTACGACCTGCCGGGCGTGTTCGAAACCGTGCCTTACGGGCCGCCGATCAACGGTTCGCTCTGGACGCTGTTTTACGAGGTGGTCTGCTATGCCGGGGTGTTCCTGGCGGGTGTGCTGGGCGTGCTGAGGGCACCGCGGCTCTTTGCCGGGGCCTTTGCGCTGGTGGTGCTGGCCTGTGTCGCGGCGCCCTATCTGCCCTTGCACAGCAAGCTGGCCTCGCTGGCCAACCTGGCGCTGCCCTTTGCCATTGGCACGGCCATGTATGTCTGGCGGGCGCAGATCCCGATGCATTGGAGCGTCACGCTGGGTCTGGTGGTGCTGGCGGCTCTGGCCCATGGCAGCGCGGCCTTTGCGCCGCTCTTCGTGCTGGCCCTGTCCTATGGGGTGCTGTGGCTCGGACTGGCCGAGATGCCGGCGCTGCTGGCCTATAACCGGCTCGGGGATTATTCCTACGGTATCTATATCTATGCCTTCCCGCTGCAGCAGCTTGCGGCCTCCATGGGGGCGGTCACCCCGCTCGGCAACATGGCCGTGGCCTTCCCCCTGACCCTGATCTGCGCCGTGCTCTCGTGGCATCTGGTGGAAAAACCGGCCCTGCGGCTGGTGCGGCCGAGCCGGCCGGCGGATGCGGCTCTGAAAAAGGTGAACTCATGACGATACTTGTTTTCGGAGAGACCGGGCAGGTGGCCCGGGAATTGGCGGCCCGCGCGCCGCAGGCGGTCTGTCTCGGGCGCGAGGCAGCGGATCTGTCGGACCCGGCGGCCTGTGCGGCGGCCCTGCGTGCGGCCAATCCATCCGTGGTGATCAATGCCGCCGCCTATACGGCTGTGGACAAGGCCGAAGAGGAAGAGGATCTCGCCACCACCATCAATGGCGCGGCCCCCGGGGCCATGGCGGCGGCTGCGGCCGAGCTGGGCGTGCCCTTCGTGCATATCTCGACCGATTACGTATTCGATGGTGCGGGGACTGCGCCCTTTGCCCCCGACGCAGCCGTGGCCCCGCTCGGGGCCTATGGCCGCTCGAAACTGGCGGGCGAAGAGGCCGTGCGCGCCGCGGGCGGGACCCATGCGATCCTGCGCACCTCCTGGGTGGTCTCGGCCCATGGCAACAATTTCGTCAAGACCATGCTGCGGCTCGGGGCCGAGCGGGACGCGCTGACCATCGTCGCCGATCAGGTGGGCGGGCCCACTGCGGCGGGTGATATCGCGGCAGCCTGTCTGGCCATTGCCGAGCAGCTGATCGCCGATCCGGGCAAATCCGGGACCTATCATTTCTCCGGCGCGCCGGATGTGAGCTGGGCCGATTTCGCGCGCGAGATCTTTGGTCAGGCCGGACTGACCTGCGCGGTCACCGATATCCCCTCGGCGGCCTATCCGACCCCCGCCAAGCGGCCCTTCAACTCGCGCATGGACTGTTCCAGCCTCGAGACCACCTTCGGCATTGCCCGGCCCGACTGGGCCGAGAGCCTGAGCGGGATCCTCAGTGATCTCGGGGTGACGCCGCAGCCATGACGCCCCTGTCTCTGCACCGTCTGGCCCTGTTGGAGGCCCGCCCATGAGCGCCCCGACTGGCGATCCCGGGGCCTCGCCGCGCCTGTTGCGCCATGCCCGCGGCCAGCTTGTGACCCTGTCCAAGAACGGCCCCCATGTGACGGCGGCGACCCAGGCGCTGGTTCATTACCCCACGGGCGCTGTCTATAGCTTCATTCCCAAGAATGCCTGCTCGACCCTGCGCTACAGTCTGGCGCTGGCCAATGGCTGCATCGCGGGGCCCGAGGACTGGGCCTGGATCCATCCCAATAACGGCACCTTCCGGGCCTCCCTGCGGGAGCTGGTGACCGCGCCCTATACATTCGTGGTGCTGCGCTGCCCCTATGCCCGGCTGGCCTCGGTGTTTCTCGACAAGATCGTCGGACGCTACCCGGATTTCTGGGGGCTGCACCGGATCACCGGGGACAGGCTTGATCCGGAAAAGACCACCTTCCGGCAATTCGTCACCACCCTGGCCAAGTACAAGGCCCTGACCAAGAACATCCATTGGCAGCCCCAGAGCGATTTCCTGGTCTATGAGCGCTATGACGATGTCTTCGCGCTTGAGCAGTTCGCCTCGGCCATCGAGACATTGGCCGCCCGCGGCATCGCCGTGGCCGATGCCCGGCCCCTGACCAAGCATGGCACCAGCCATCTGACCCCCGAAGACGGCGCCTTTGCCGATGCGCCGATCCATCGGCTGGCCAGCCTGAAGCGGCAGGGCAAGGTGCCCGCCCATCGCGCGCTCTATGATGAGGCGCTGGTGGCGCGAGTGGCGCGGCTCTATGCCGAGGATATCGATCTCTATGCACGCTGGTGCCGGGCGGAGGATATGCTCTTCCTGCCGGCGGCGGGCTGATGTTTTCCCTTATGAAGAGGCTGTTTTTTCCATGACACAACGCAAAGGCATCATTCTGGCCGGGGGCTCTGGGACGCGGCTCTACCCGATCACGATCGGGGTGTCGAAGCAGCTTCTGCCGATCTATGACAAGCCGATGATCTATTACCCGATCAGCGTGCTGATGCTGGCCGGGATCCGCGAAATCGCGATCATCACCACCCCGCAGGATCAGGAGCAGTTCCAGCGCACCCTGGGCGATGGCAGCCAATGGGGCGTGAGCTTCACCTATATCGTGCAGCCTTCGCCCGATGGTCTGGCCCAGGCGTATATCCTGGCCGAGGAGTTTCTCGCCGGGGCACCCTCGGCCATGGTGCTGGGGGACAATATCTTCTTCGGGCATGGGTTGCCGGACCTGATGGCCAGCGCGTCCGATGAGGGTGGGACCGTCTTCGGCTATCACGTGGCCGATCCGGAACGCTACGGGGTTGTGGCCTTTGACGCGGCCGGATCCGTGAAAGAGATCATCGAGAAACCCGAGGTGCCGCCCTCGAATTACGCGGTGACGGGGCTCTATTTCCTCGATGGTTCCGCGCCGGAGCGCGCCCGGGCCGTCACGCCCAGCGACCGGGGCGAGCTGGAGATCACGACCTTGCTGGAGATGTATCTCGGCGAGGGGCTGTTGAACGTCAAACGCATGGGGCGGGGCTATGCCTGGCTCGATACCGGGACCCATGGCAGCCTGCTCGATGCCGGGAATTTCGTGCGCACCCTGGAGCGGCGGCAAGGCTTGCAGACCGGCAGCCCCGATGAGATCGCCTATGATCAGGGCTGGATCACGGCGGCCGAGCTGCAGGCAAGGGCCGACAAGTTCCGCAAGAACAATTACGGGGAATACCTCGCTGATCTGTTGAAATAGGCAGGCCTGTGGTGTGCGCCGGGCGGGGGTCTGGCCGCGCGCCCGTGGTGGGGGCGGGAGCCTCCGGCGGGGATATTTACAGACTTAAGTTTGGTCCGGGGGCGTCAGCGCCGCCGGGCAGAGCTGCGGGGGAGGGCGGATCATGGTGCGGGTGCTGGTTCTGGGCGCGACCGGGCGGCTGGGCGGTATGCTGCGCCGGTACTGGGTATCGCCTGAGATAGAGCCGCTTTGGCAGGCCCGGCAGGGGCGTGGTCCGGGCGCGGGCGACTGGGTTGTGTTTGATCCGCGCACGGATCCTCTGGCCCTGGCCGAGGCCTGCGCGGCGGTGGATGTGGTGCTGGATCTCGCCGGTCCGGTGCCGGGGCCTGGGCGCGCGGTCAGCAGCTTTGCGGCGATCCCGCCTCTGGTGCGGGCAGTGGCCCATGGGGTGCGGGTGGCCGGGGGCCGGCCGCTCCTCTGGGCCTCGTCGGCGGCTGTTTACGGGGCGCGGGCGCGATGTGGTGAGGATGATCCCCTGGCGCCCTTGAGCGATTATGGCCGGGCCAAGCAGGCAGGCGAGGCGGCCTTGGCCGGGGTGCCCGGGGCCTGTGCGTTGCGGATTGGCAATGTGGCCGGCGCCGATGCGCTCTTGTCCGGGGTCCATCCCGGGGTGGCGGTGACGCTGGACCGGTTTGCCGATGGCACGACCCCGCTGCGCAGTTATCTGGGGCCGAAAACCCTTGCAGAGACCCTGTTTCAGTTGGTGATCCGGGCGGCGGAGGCCCCTTTGCCACCGGTTTTGAACCTGAGCGGACCGGGGCCGGGCGTGGCCATGGGGGATCTGCTTGAGGCGGCGGGGATCTGGTGGCAGCCGCGCCCGGCGCCCGAAGCAGCCTTGCCCGAGGTGGTGCTGGACACCGCGCGCCTGACCGCGCTGGTGCCCCTGCCGCCCGAGGCCGGGACCGCGCGGCGGATCGTGGCGGAATGGCGGGCGGATCAGGCCGCCCTGGGGGAGGGCCGGCCATGACCCCGGGCAAGCGGATCCTTGATATCGGACTGGCGCTGATCCTCGTGCTGGTGCTGGGCCCGGTGATTGCGGGGCTGGCGCTCTGGCTGCGCCTCAGCCAGGGCGCGCCGGTCTTCTATGCCTCCGAACGGATGACCACGCCGGAGCGGGGGTTCACCCTGTGGAAGTTCCGCACCATGACCGTGGCGGCGCGCGACAGTGGGGTGTCCGGCGGGGACAAGGCCGCGCGGATCACCCCCGCCGGGCGCTGGTTGCGGCGCAGCCGGCTCGACGAGCTGCCCCAGCTCTGGAACATCCTGCGCGGAGATCTGAGCTTTGTCGGCCCGCGCCCGCCCCTGCGCGAATATGTTGAGCGGTTTCCCGAGACCTATGCCCGGGTCCTGCAAAGCCGCCCCGGGGTCACAGGGCTGGCGACGCTGGTCTACCACACCCATGAAGAGCGGCTGCTGGCGCGCTGTGCCGATGCGGCTGAGACCGATGCGGTCTATGCCCGGGCCTGCGTGCCGCGCAAGGCGCGCCTCGATCTGATCTATGCGGCCCATCGTTCGGTCTGTTTCGATCTGGTGCTGATCGGGCGGACGGCGGCGCGGGTGCTGGGCCGGGGCTAGGGGGCTGCGCATCATCCGGGGGGCGGGTTGAAAACAGGACACAGGCCAAAAAATGCCGCGTTGCGGCAGGCTCGCTCATGGACAGCTTGGACCCTGCCGGGTACACCGCATGGTGCGAGAGGGCCAGATCAGGACGCGGCGCTTTTTTCGATCACGAACAAGACGGGATTTTACCTGTGCTCAAGCGCCTCCAAGGCTTGTTTCATCGTTATGCTGACCGGCATCTGACCCTGGACTGTCCCGGCTTCGCGCTGGAGCCCGCCGGGGGTGAGATCCCGCTCGGACATGTGGACCGGGTCGAGGTCCGGGGCAATCGTGTGCATGTCCTGGGCTGGAGCACCGCGGACCGGGTCACCCTGTCCTGGGAGGGCGGGCAGGACAGCCGTCAGCCCCATATCCCGCGCGAAGATGTGGCCAATGCCCTGGGGTTGAACCGCTATACGGGCTTTGTGCTTGAGGCGCCGCTCCATGCCTTTCCCTTCACCCTGCAGCTCCATGCCCATGGCGCGGCCCAGACACCGCAGCCCGTGGCGACCCTGACCCTTGCGGCGCTGCGCGGGGCCCGGGCACGTCTGCGGCGGCAGTTCGTGTCGGTTCTGGCGCGGCTCAGCCCGACCATTCTGGGCTATGCCCTGCACCGCGATCCCGGACGGCGGGACCAGATCAAGCGCGGGCTCGGGCTTGAGGCCGTGCCCCAGGCCGGGCCCATGGAAACCGCGCTCTTCACCTTTGTCGAGGGCGACACGGTCAGCTATCCGACCGATGTCCCGATCACCGTCATCATGCCGGTCTATAACGCGTTCGAGCTGACCCAGGCGGCGCTGGAGCGGGTGGCGACCCATACGGATCTGCCCTGGCATGCGGTGGTGATCGAGGATTGCTCCACCGATCCGGCGGTCCGGCCCTGGCTGCGGGACTGGGCGGCCGCCCAGAACGCCGCCCATCCCGGGCGGGTCACCTTGCTCGAGAACGAGACCAATCGCGGCTTTATCGGCAGCGTGAACCGGGGCTTTGCCGCCGCCCTCGAGCGCGGGGATCATGTGGTCCTGCTCAATTCCGATGCGCTGGTGCCCGCGGGCTGGGCCAGTCGCCTGATCCGCCCGATGATCGTCCATGAGAACGTGGCCACGGTCACCCCCATGTCCAATGATGCCGAGATCTTCTCGGCGCCGGTGATGTGCGTGCGCAGTGTGCTCGCCCCGGGCGAGGCCGATGCGGTGGACCGCGTCGCCCAGAGTTTCCACCCGGAGGCGACCCTCTCGGTGGCACCCACGGGGGTCGGGTTCTGCATGGCCATGCATATCGACTGGCTGCGCAAGGTGCCCACGCTCGATCCGGTCTTTGGCCGTGGATATGGCGAAGAGGTCGACTGGTGCCAGAAGGTGCGCGCGCTGGGGGCGCGGCATCTGGGGCTGCCGGGGCTCTATGTGGAGCATCGCGGCGGCGAGAGCTTTGGCTCGGCCGAGAAGATCAAGCTGGTGCTGAACAACAACCAGATCGTCTCCCATCGCTATCCGACCTATGACCGCGAGGTGCAGAGCTTCATCGCGGCCGATCCGCTGATCACCCCGCGGGTGGCGCTGGCGGCGGCCCTTCTGGCGGAGCGGGCCCGGGAGGCCGGTGTCGCGGTGCCGATCTATCTCGCCCATTCCCTTGGCGGCGGGGCGGATGACTATCTCGAGATCCGGATCAAGGCCGCGCTGCCCGAGACCCGGGGCGCGGTGATCCTGCGCGTGGGCGGGCCGCAGCGCTGGCAGGTCGAGGTGATCACCGAAACCGGGCGGGTGTCCGGGGGCACCGATGACTTCGACTTCGTCAAGACCCTGCTGGCCCCGATCGGCGCGCGGCGGATCGTCTATTCCTGCGGGGTCGGGGACCCGGATCCGGCGGATCTGCCCGATTGCCTGCTGGCGCTGCGTCGCGACGCGCCCGGGGCGGACGGGCCCGCCGATGAGGTCGAGGTCCTGTTCCACGATTTCTTTGCGCTCAGCCCCTCCTATTGCCTGCTCGACACGGATGGGGCCTATCGCGGCCTGCCCGATGGCGAGACCGAGGATGAGGCCCATCAGTTCATCCGCCCCGATGGCAGCCGGATCCAGCTCTCGGGCTGGCGCGCGGCCTGGGGACCGCTGCTGGAGGCGGCGGACCAGGTGACGGTCTTCTCCGAGGACAGCCGGGATCATGTGCTGCAGGTCTATCCGTCCGTGGCCGAAAATCTGCGGATCCAGCCCCATGACTTGCTGACCGAGATGCCGGTGCTGCCACAGCCCGCCCCGGATGCCCGTCAGGTGATCGGGGTGCTGGGCAATATCGGGTTCCAGAAGGGCGCCCAGGTGGTGCAGGATCTCGCCCGGCATCTGGAGCGTGGTGGCGCGCATCCGGCGGGCAATGGCGCGGACGGCCCGGCGCCGGACAGTGCCGATCCCGCCCGGATCGGTCTGGTTCTGATCGGCAATATCGACCCGGCTTACGGCCTGCCCGCCTCGGCCCCGGTCCATGGCACCTACCGCATCGCCGAGCTCGACCAGCTGGCGGCGAAATACGGGATCACCTGCTGGCTGATCCCCTCGATCTGGCCCGAGACGTTTTCCTACACGACCCATGAGGCGCTCGCGACCGGCCTGCCGGTCTTTGCCTTCCATCTGGGAGCCCAGGGCACGGCGGTGGCCCGGGCCGAGAATGGCCATCTGATCCATTTCGACCCCGATGCCCCCCTGGCGGAGATCGTCCTCGACACGGTGCAGAGCGTGCTGATCCCGGGCGCCGATCCGGCAGAGACCGACGCGCCCGCACCCGCCGCGGAGGACGCGGCAGAAGATGGTGTCGCGATCTCCAGATGACGCTCAGCCCGGAACGTCCCCTGGTCTTTCTGCATATTCCCAAAACCGCGGGACAGACCATCCACGAGGCGCTGGCCTGTCTCCTGCCCCCCGAGGCGATCTCGCCCGTGCGTCTGCACAGCCAGGTCGCCCCGGGCGCGGCACAGATGCCGCCGGGCTACAGTCTCTATTCCGGGCATCTGGACTGGACGGGGCTCGAGACCCTGCCAGAGGGCCGCTTTGCTTTCACGGTGCTGCGCGATCCGTTCGAACGGCTGGCCTCCTACTACCTCTATGTCCTCAAGCGCGCCCAGGCCCGGGCCGATGAGGTGCTCGAACAGCCCAGCCCGCCGCATCTGCGCGGGTTGCGGCGGATCCTGACCGTCTCGGCGGAAGAGTATTTCTTTGGCGGGGATGCTGAGTGGCAGGCCTTCATCCGGGCCCATTACGACAATTTCTACACCAGCTATTTCGCCACGCGCCGGATGCTTGGCTGGGATGCGGTGCAGGCGATGGACGAAGACAGCGCCGTCGATGCGGCCCTGGCCAATGTGCCCCGGCTGAGCCGGATCTACTCGATCCGCGATCTCGGCGCGCTGGAGACGGATCTGGCGGAGCGCGGCCTGACGGTCTCGGTCACGGATAAGTTCCGCCGGGTCTCCGAAGGCGCGTTGGAGGATCGCCGCTGGCCGATCCTGACCGACCGCTTCGACAGCGATGCGGGGATCCGGCGGCTGGAGACCTTTGCCCTGCGCGACGAGCTCTTCCTGTCGGAACTGGGCCTGCGGGTCTGACCGGGCAGGGAGGCTAGCTGCCTTCGGTGATGAAGCGGCGCAACCGACCCACAAGGGCGACCTTTTCGGGGCTGTCCTGTGCGGCCTCGGGGGCAGGCAGGTCCTGGGCCAGAAGGGGCGCGATTTCCTTGGCGGTCCAGGCGATATGCACCCCGGAAAGACGCGCGACCTCCCGGGCGGTGGCCATCTGGTGGTCGTTGCGATGCTCGCCCAGCTCATGGCGCCGGGGCAGCAGGATCACCGGCTTGCCATGGCGGCGCGCCGAGAGAACCGTGCCCATCCCCGCATGGCCCACCACCACCCGCGCCTCGGCAAAGCAGCGGTCGAACTCGGCCGGGGCCAGATGGGTGCGGATGTCGAGACTGCCCCAATTGGCAGCCTCTTCTGGGGAATGGGGGCCGGCCTGGGCGATCACCGGCTCGGAGAGATCACCGGCCAGGGCGGCCATGGCATCGATGAGGCGCAGAAAGGGCAGCTGGGTCCCGACGGTCACAAAAATCACAGGATTGACCCCGCATGCTCGGCCCCGGCGGCCTCGGCCACATGGGGCCATTGGCTGAGCCAGAGATCGGCAAAGCGCCGGGCGACCTTGCCGGACATGGACATCTCTTCGGCATTGGCCACGCTGTCGAGCCAGATGGTGCGCGCGCCCACGAGCTTGCCGAGCGCCAGGGCGATCACCCCGGGCAGGGCCCCGGTGGACAGCACCACCTTGGGCCGGAACTTCAGCAACAGCCGCAACAGCGCCCAGGAACAGGCCAGGATCGCCCGCTTGTCATCGCGGTTGCAGTCCGGGACGATCTCGAACGGGGTCGCGTCGAACCGCTGGGGCAGGTCGTCCATGGTGGTCACATGGAGCACGTCCTGATCGGCCCAGGCCGCGCGCACCTCCATCAATTGCTGCCAATGCCCCCCACCGGAGGCGATCACCAGAATACGGGATGTCATGGAATGGCTCTCTTTCCGGGCAAACGAGGCGGAGACAAGGTGGTTCTATCGGAGCTGGCGGACAGGCGGTGCGCGCCTCGGCCGGAGCCGGGAGTGTGCGCGGAAACCCGCTCGGATCCCTCAGGCGGGTTTGTTAAAGGAAGTTCCCTGTGTCAGGTCAAGCCCTATCGGCGGGTTTCGGCCCCGCCTATCGCCTTTGCTGGCAAGGACATGCGCGAACGTGACCCTGCCTAAATTGGTGAATTGTGCGTTGCCTTGCGGACGGCGTACTGAGGAACGGACACGGCTTCGTCGCCCGAGGTGCAGGCGCGAAGATCGTGAAGTGAAAGGACACACGTGCACGATCCCCGACCCGGCCTCCCGCCGCAATTCAGACACATTATCGCTTCGCTCTGTACCGGACTGCCGCAAAGCTCCGATTGGATTTGTGTCGCAACTTGGCAGAAATCGGGCCGGGACAGTCATTTTGTCACACGGGTGCCCCCCCAGAAATTTGTTTCATATGCTGCAACTGCAGCACATGATGCTGCATGTGCAATACCGGCTTGGAACACCGCGTGCGCACCTGCTTTGTCCTTGAGAAGAAAGGAAGGATTTCCGATCTTCCCTGAAACTCTCGAACCCTGCCTGCCTACCTGCGAACCCTGAAAATCCCCCCCAAAAAAAGAAATGCGCATATACTATCAATTTACTTGAGAAGTACGAGTGTAATTGAGTGATAGGTCTTGATCGGACCGCTTTTCTGCCAAGAATGTGATACGATTAAAACCGAAAATGACTCCAGGAATTGATACATCATAAAGGGTGCTTCGTGCGCTCTGATGTTCCCATGCGCAATGGAGCCAAAAATGCCCACCTCAGTAATAACAGTAACAAACTCACAAGAATTGGCTGTTGCGATGAGCACCTTGGCCAAGGAAGGTGGCGGCATCATCCAAGTCGAAGCTTCGGACGATCCATATGCCATCAGTCGCTATAAAGGGGGCACGCCGGACGGCGAAATTGTCATCACAGCCGCGGACCCCGATAATCCCCCGGTTTTTGAGCAAGTCAAGCTCATCCAATCCCAGAACCTTACCTTTTCGGGACTGACCTTCAACAGCGTTGAGTCCGATCTGTCAGGCAAGGATCTGGAGATCCTGGACAGCTCGAACATCACTTTCGAGAACAACGTCTTCGTCAATTCCGCCAATGGCTATTACGACGGTTCAGACCCCAACATCTCGCAGGGGGAATCCTTTGCCCTGGTGCGGGACAGTGACGACTTTACCTTTGTTGGGAACCAAGTTTCCAACTACTATCAAGGCCTTGCCATCATCGACAGTGTGGGATCCGAGATCATCGGAAACACCTTCTCGGAACTCTCCGGGGATGGGGTGCGCCTGTCCGGCGTGCAGGATACCCTGATCGAGGGCAACACGTTCAACGCCTTTTACGGCACCAGCCAGGACATCAACCATTCGGACATGATTCAGGTCTGGTCCGCAGGTTATAACACCCTCAATACCGAAGATCTTGTCATTCGTGGCAATTTCCTCAATAGCGCTGGCGGCGCCGCAACCCAATCCATCCTCATCCTTAATGAGACCTTTCCAGATTCGGGCGTGAAATACAAGAACATTACTGTCGAAGATAATGTTATTTACAATGGCCATATCCATGGCGTGACCATTGAATATGCAGATGGCGTGAATGTAAGCAATAACACCCTCCTGTGGAATGCCGGGGCGGCCATGCTGTCCACGCCGACCGCGGAACCGGAATCAAATCCGCCGCAAATTCGGCTTTCCGGAGTTGAGAATGGCATTGTCAGCGAAAATATCACCCATGGGATCGTAAGTGGAAACAATATCGACTCTCGCAACGTGATTGTTGATTTTGAAAACCCCGCATTGGATAACTATGTCGGCCAGAACTTCGTAAACGCATTTGACGGCGGCGATGTCGATTTGCGCGATTTGGCCCTGCGCCCGACCAGTGAGTGGGCCGGGGAATACGGCGCTGCGGCAACGCAGCCAAATGTGCAGACCGGGCCGGTCACCGCGGTGATCTCGCAGGAGCATGCCACGGGGAATTTCGGCACCGTTCTCTACAGTGCCGCATTCTCCTTCGGGCCCGAGGGGCTGCTGCCCGAGGATGACACGGCCTATGTCTGGACCTTCTCGGACGGCACGATCCTGCAGGGTTTGGAAGTTGTTCACAGTTTTGACGATCCGGGGGTGCAGGAGGTCACATTGACCGTCTCCACGCCCTCCGGCTCCAACAGTGTGACACGCAGCACATTGGTCGAGGCGGACACGCTGGTCTCTCTCGATTTCGATGGGGCGATCGCGGATTCCAGCACCTATGGCACGACGATCACCGAGATCGGAGACACAGCCTCCGTTGCCGGGGTCGACGGGAATGGCTACCAGCTGACCGGGACCAACAAGCTGCAGCTCGACCGGGAGAACGAGCACCTGCACAGCATGGCGACCTTCACCATCGGGATCTCGCTGAAGCGCGATCCGGGTGGGGATGCCGGGACGTTCCTGCACATGCACAACACGTTGAATGCCAGCATCACCGACAAGGGGGCTGTCGCGCTGACCCTGCGCACGTCGGACGGCTCCTTCACGCTCGAGACCATTCCGGGCCTCGTGGAGCAGGGCACCTGGCATGACATCGTCTTCACCTTTGGCGAGAAGGATGGCGGTCTGCGGATCTATGTGGATGGCACGCTGGCCGCGCAGACCGATGCCACCGGGATCATCGCGCCGACCGGGACGTTGCATGACCTCGTGATCGGCAATTCCTGGAATGACAGTCTTCAGGGGACGGTGGACAATTTCAGCCTGACCAAGTCTGTCCGGACCGATTTCCCGGTGGTCGATCCCCCCGAAGGCGAAGAGACCGGTGGGGGCGGCAGCGGCAGTGGTAGTGGCGGCGGCGTGGACTGGCCCGAGCCGGACGGCAATACCCTGCTCGAGCTCAGCTTCGAGGACGGGATCATCGACGAGAGCGGCACCGACACGTCGCTGCGCACGGTCTCGAAGACCGGCGAGGTTCTGACCGACGGGCTGCGCGGCCAGGGTTTCGAACTCGACGGGTCCAACAAGCTGGTCATCAACCGCACGGAGACCCAGTTCCACGATCTCGAGGCCTATTCGATCGCCTTCTCCCTGCAGACCCCCGAGAATGGGGATGATGGTGTGTTCCTGCATATGCATGGCGGTCTCAGCCTGCAGGTGCTCGAGTCCGGCGCTCTGGTGCTCAACATGAATACCACCGATGGCAAATACGCCATCACCACGGAGCCCGGTGTGCTCAACGATATGGACTGGCAGCGGATCGTCATTGTCTATGACGGGACGCCGGGCGGGCAGGGGCTCGAGCTGCATGTGGACGGGTTCCTCGTCGGGCAGGCCAGCGCCACGGGCGCGCTTCTGTCCACGGGCCGGCACAGCCTGCTGTTCGGCAATACCTGGAAAGACAGCGCCGAAGCATTGGTCGACGATATCCTCATCCTGGATGAGGCCATGACCCGGAGCGAAGTCGCGGTGGATTACATCATCATGGCGGAAACCGAGGCGGCGATGCTGGCGGCCGGTGGCGAGGCCGAGGACGCGCAGCCCCTGACGCTCATCTCCGATGATCTGGTGTCCCCGGACGTGAATGTGGATGTGGACATGGAGTCAGATACAGACCTGGCTGTCGATGCCGCCATGAGTGCGCGCATGGTCTCCGAGGAAGAGCCTGCGAATACGGATCTGATGATGGCACTGGCCCTGAAACTCCTGCAGAATCGCCTGTCGGACGCGCAAGAGGATCAGCCGGCCCAGACCGCAGAGCCGGATCCGGCGGACGATCTGTTTTCAACCCTGCCTGTGGATAGCATGATCTTTGATATCTGACGCGGAACATGGACGGCCGGGTGTTTGCGCGACGCCCAGAATTTCAGCTTTGTGCCGGCCCGTACTGTCCCCAGCATTGCCTTGGGGCAGGCGGGCCGGTCCTGCGTCACACTGGAGTGTTGCAGGACCGCAAGGCCATGTCTTAGACCGCAAGCAGACTGCCCGGTCACAGGAGACCGCCTGATGCTGCTCGCCTCCCCCGATCTTGAGACCCTCACCGCGACCGCCTGGGATGTCACGGTGATCGGCGCCGGACCCGTGGGGCTGAACCTGGCCTGCGCGCTGGCGGATAAGGGCCAGCGGGTGCTCGTGCTGGAAAGCGGCGAGAAGGGCCCGACCGACGCGGCGCAGGATCTGGCCGCCGATGCGCTGCATACGCCGGACACCCATTACACCCCCGAGATCACCGTGGCCCGGCGTCTGGGCGGGGCGTCGAACCTCTGGGGGGGGCGCTGCGTGCCCTTTGACGGGATCGATTTCGCGCCGCGCCCCTGGATCGAGGATCTGCCGGACTGGCCTGTCACCGAGACCGATCTGGCCCCCTATCTCGCCCCGGCCTGCGCGGCCCTGGGTGCGGGAGAGGCGGTGTTCCACGATCCGGTGCCGGGTCTGGACGCCAACCCGCCGGGGTTCGAGACCGACCGGCTGGAGCGCTGGACCAATCAACCCCGGGCCCAGGTCGTGCATCAGGACCGGATCGAGACCGACCCGAACCTCGTGGTGGCCCTGGGTGTCACCGTGACCGGGATGGATCACGGCGCCGAGGAGGGGGTCACGGCCCTGCATCTGTGGAGCCCGGGCTGGCCTGCCCGGTCCGAGACCCCGACACTGCCCGTGCGCCAGGTGGTGCTGGCGGCGGGGGGCAATGCCTCGACCCGGTTGCTGCTCGCCCTGCAGGCGGAGACCCCGGCGCTCTTTGGCGGCCCCGATGGCCCGCTGGGGCGCTATTACATGGGGCATGTGAACGGTCAGATCGCGGATATCGTCTTCGAGAATGATGCGCTCCATGACGCGATGAATTTCTACGTGGATGCCCATGGCTCCTATGTGCGCCGCCGCATCACCCCCACCGAGACCACCCAGAAGGACCATGCCCTGGCCAATGTGGCCTTCTGGCCCGTGGTGCCCGAGATCTCCCAGGCCGAGCATCGCTCGGGGCCCTTGTCGGCCGTGTTCCTGGCGCTCAGCCTGCCCGGGCTCGGCTCCCGGCTGATCGCCGAGCCGATCCGGCTCAAGCATATGGGGCCCAAGCCCTGGACGCGCGGACCCCATCTGCGCAACGTGCTGGGCGATCTGCTGCGCACGGCAAGCTTCGTGCCCTGGTTCCTGTGGAACCGCCATGTGGCGCGGCACCGGATCCCCGGGTTCTTTCTGGAGAACCCCGGCAAGCGCTATGGGCTGGAATTCCATTCCGAGCATCTGCCCGGCGCCGAGAGCCGCCTGACCCTGTCGGAGGCCCGGGATGCCAGCGGTCTGCGGCGGCTGGAGATCGATTTCCGCTTCTCCGAGCGGGATGTGGAGACTGTGCTGCGGGCCCATGATGCGCTGGACGCGGCATTGACCGCCTCCGGGCTCGGACGGCTGGTCTATCGCTATGAAGGGGCTGCACGGGCCGAGGGTGTGCTGGTCGAGGCGCGCCATGGCAACCATCAGGTGGGCACGATCCGCATGGGATCCGATCCCCGCCATGCCGTGGTCGATGGCTGGGGCACGAGTTTCGATCTGCCGAACCTGCATGTGGCCTCCACCGCGATCCTGCCGACCTCGTCCCAGGCGAATCCGACCCTTGCGGCCCTGCAGTTGGGCCTGCGCCTGGTGGACAAGCTGACCGGGCAGACCCCGGCAGTGGGGGCCCCGGGGACGGGAACGGCGCGGGAGGCACGCCCCGAGGCAGCCCCCGAAACGGCACCCGAGACGGCACCGGAGACATCCCATGCGTGACGTGACCCTGCCCGGGCTGGGGGCATCGACCAGCTGTCTCGGATTTGGCTGTGCCTCGCTCGGCTCCCGGGTCTCGCCCGCCCAGTCGGCCAGGGCTCTGGCCCGCGCCCGCGACGCGGGCATCCGCTGGTTCGATATCGCCCCCGCCTATGGGGCGGGGGAGGCCGAGAGCCTGCTGGGCCGGTTCCTGCGCGAGAGCGGCGGGCGCGAGACGGTTCAGATCTGCACCAAGGTTGGCCTCGTCCCACCGGCCCAGAGCCCGGCCAAACGCCTGATCCGCAGCGCCCTGCGCCCGGTGGTGGCGGTGGCGCGTCCCTTGCGGGCCGCGATCCGGCGCAGCGGGGCCACCTCGAACAGATCCATCCCCCTGACGCCCGAGCTGCTGCAAAGCTCGCTGGAGCGCAGTCTGACCCGGCTCGGCACGGACCGGGTCGAGGTCTATGCCCTGCATAACGCCGATCCGGCGGATCTGGCCCGGGACGAGATCCTGCGCGCGCTCGAGGATCTGCTGGCCAGCGGCAAGGCCCGCGCCATTGCCGTGGCCGGGCAGGAAGAGGCCGCCCGTGCCGCCCTCGCCCAGGGCGCCCCGTTCGGGGTGATCCAGCTCGCCCAGCCCCTCGGCGCTGGTGCCGCGGATCTGGCTCGGCAGGCCGCCGATCAGGGCATGGGCAGCGTGACCCATTCGGTCTTTGGCGTGGCCGGTCAACTGGCCGCCCTGACCGGGCGGCTGAAATCCGACCGGGCCCTGCAAACCCGTCTGGCCGAGGCCGGCTATGACGGCGCGCCCGAGGATGCGGCCTCGGCCCTGTTGATGGCGCGGGCCCTTGCGGCCAATGCCGAGGGCGTTGTGCTGGCTTCCATGGCGTCCGAGCGCAGCCTGAGCCGCAATCTCTCCGCCGCCGCCCGGCCGCTCGATCCCGCAGCTATCGCGCTTTGCGCCGAGATCGGCGTGTGATGTGATGGGACGCGCGCAGCCCGCCTTCCCCTTTCCTCCGGCCTTCAGGAGCGTTTCATGGTGACAGCAGCCCCCCCCAGCCCGGATCTGGCCGCAGAGGCGCCCGCGCCCTTGGCCGCCGCAGAGCCCGCAGAAGCCGAGCTCACGATCATCGTGGTCAGCTACAACACCCGTGAGCTGACCCTGGCCTGTCTCGAGACGCTTTATGCCAACACGAAGGACACCCGGTTTCACACGGTGGTCTATGACAATGCCTCCTCCGATGGCTCTGCCGAGGCGGTGGCCGAACACTTTCCGCAGGTGGAGCTGATCGCCTCGCAGGACAATCTCGGCTTTGCCAAGGCCAATAACGTGGTTGCGGCCACGGCCCGGACCGAGTGGCTCTTGCTGCTCAACCCCGATACCGAGGTCCATCCCGGGGCGATCGATGCGCTTTTGGCCTTTGCCAAGGCCAACCCCGGCGCGGGGATCACCGGCGGGCGCACGGTCTTTCCCGATGGCAGCCTGAACATCGCGTCCTGCTGGATGCGCATCACCCCCTGGTCGGCCTTCTGCATGGCGGTGGGGCTGACGGCGGCCTTCCGCGGCTCGGCCCTGTTCAACCCCGAAGGTATGGGCAGCTGGCAGCGCGACAGCGTGCGCGAGGTCGATATCGTGGTGGGCTGCCTGCTGATGATCCGCCGGGAGCTCTGGGAAGAGCTGGGCGGGTTCGACCTGAAGTATTTCATGTATGGCGAAGAGGCCGATCTCTGCCTGCGCGCGGCCAAGAAGGGTTATCAGCCGATGATCACCCCCGATGCGCAGATCATGCATCTGGTGGGCGCCTCCTCGGGCCGGGTGGCCGACAAGGTGGTGATGGTCGCGAAATCCCGGGTCAGCCTGATCCGCGATCACTGGTCCCCGGGCATGGTGCCCCTGGGCATCGGGCTGATGTGGCTCTGGGGGGCGGTGCGGGTCAGCGCCGCGCAGATCATCGCCCTGACCGGCAAGACCGGCCCGCGCGAGAAATGGCGCAGCATCTGGGCCCGGCGCAAGGAATGGCTGGCGGGGTATGCCGCATGAGCCCCGAGACACCGCCGCCCGCTGGCTCCGTTCCGGCCCCCGCCCACAAGGAACGGCTGACCAAACCGCAAAAGCTGATGCGGCTGCTGGGCGGTGTGCTCGACCCGCGGGCCTGGGCGCATCTGCTGAAGATCGTGAATTACTACAACTACACCCATGTGCAGCCCCTGCGGAAAGTCACCCGGGGGCCGGGGGTGAATATCAGCCCCACGGCAGCCTTTTCGAACCCCGAGCGGATCGAGATCGGGGCCCGGGTCAATATCGGCGCGGGCTGCGTGATCTGGGCGGGCCCGAGCAGCGGGCGGATCCGGATCGGCGATGACGTGCTGTTCGGGCCCGAGGTGATGCTGACGGCGGCGAGCTATCGCTATGAGGATGGCCATCCGGTGACCCAGCAGGCCATGGATGAGGCCGATATCGAGATCGGGCGCGATGTCTGGATCGGCACACGGGCGGTGATCCTGCCCGGCGCGCGGATCGGCGATGGGGCGATCATCGGGGCCCATGCGGTGGTGCGCGGCGAGGTTCCGGCCATGGGCATCGCCGTGGGCAGCCCGGCCCGGGTGGTGTCCTCGCGCAAGATGAACCCGGACGCCGCGCCGCTCGACTGAGCGCGCGCCCGTGGCGGCTCATGCGCCGCCGGGCCAGCGGATCCGGGCCAGCAGCCCGCGATGGTTCGAGCCGAGCCCCGCGCCCCAGGGCCTGACCGGGCCCAGCACCGCCCCGTCCCGCACCAGCAGATGATCGATCGGCAGGCCAAGGCCGCCCGCCCCGGCGGGCCATGTGGCCACGGGCCAACCCGGCGCGCGCGCGCCGGTCTCGGCGCGGATGCGCTGCATCGGACGGCTCCAGGGGGTGGCGTTGAAATCCCCCATCACCAGAAGCGGGCCCTCCGCCGCGGCGGAGCGGTCCAGCAGGTACCACAGATCCACATCGAAGAAGCCGTGATACCAGGGCTTGGTCAGATGGGCGGCCACCACCGAGAGGGGCGCGCCCTTTGCGGGCTGGATCGCAAAAGCCGCAAGCCGCCCCTTGCGCGCGCCATCGATCATCTCGGCCCGGTCCGGCACGAAGGGATGCCGCGACAGCACGAGGGTCGCGCAGACCCGCCCGCGACAGCCGAGCTGGTGGGGATAGGTCCCGGCCAGCTTCTCCAGCACCGGGCGCAGGGGGCTGGCCTCGGCGAGCACCACCAGATCGGCACCGCTCCCGATCAGGGCCTCGGCCAGTGTCTCGGGCGGGGTCGCGTTGTCTTGATAGAGATTGAACCACAGCACCTGCAGCCCGGATCCCGTGGAAACCGCATCCTCTGCCGGGGCCGGAGCGGTGCGCAGGGGCCAGAGCAACAGCCCCGCCGCCAGCAGCGCCATACCCCCCAGCGCGACCCCACTGCGCCGGGCCCCCAGCCCGGCCAGGCAGAGGCCCAGGCAGGCCCCGAACCCCAGCATATGCAGGGAGAGACTGTCGAAAATCCGCCCGAACGTGCCGAGGATCCCGGTCTCGGGCCAGACCAGGGCCGTCGCGCCGATCCCGATCGATCCGACCGCCAGGGCCCCCAGGATTCCGGTCATTGCGCCGCGGGCAAAGGGGCTCATGGGCGGATCTCTTCCGATCGGGCGGAAACCGGGCCGCCCCGCGACTGCGCCGCATGGGATTGACAGGGCGGATCTGTTAGCCAGTTAACCTTAGAAACCTTGTTTGTAACGGTCTGTTTTGCTAACACGTCTTCAGTATTATCGCCTGGATCGACGGGGCTATCGGCTTGACCGATCCCTTGTGACGATCGCGCCGCTCCATGAACAGACCGAGGAAGATCTGTGACAGCGCTGGACACACGGATTCCAGATGCGTCTCGCCTCCGCTTGCAGGGCGATGCGACCCGGGCCCAATCCTCCGGTCCCTTGCTGGTGCTGTTCATCATCACCATCCTGACGCCCGCATCCTTTGAACTGGCTGGTTTCCTGTTGTCGCCAACCCGGCTCTTCCTGCTGGTGGCGACGGTTCCCTTTGCCCTGAAGGTCATGTCCGGACAGGCGGGTCGCTTCACGATAGTCGACCTGTTCTTCCTGCTCCACGGGGTCTGGATCATTATTTCGCTGACCGTGATCGAGGGGCCGTCGCGTATTCCCTTTGCCGGGATCACGGCGGTGGAACTGACGGGCGGGTATTTCGTCGGCCGGGTGCTGGTCCAGGATGCCATTGGCTATCGGCGCCTGTTCCGGATCATCCTGATCGCGCTGCTGGTGCTGATGCCTTTCGTGCTCATCGAGCTGATCACCGGGAAACTGGTGATCCCGGACCTGCTGCGTCCGTATTTCGAGACCCCCTTCCGGGGGCGCAGCGCCTATGGGCGCCTGGGGATGGAACGGGTCTATGGCGTGTTCGATCACCCCATCCTGTGGGGGCTGTTCTGCTCGCTGACCCTGGCCAATTTCGTCGCCCTGGCGCGGGGGAACCTGGTCAAGATCGGGATCGGAGTGGGCCTGTCGCTCTTCACGACGATGATGGCGCTGTCTTCGGCCCCCCTGCTGGCCTGCCTGCTGCAGCTTGGGTTGCTGGGCTGGGCCTGGATCAGCCGGGGGCGGTGGAAGGCCCTGATCATCATCACGGCCGTGCTCTATGTGGGGGTCGACCTGCTATCGGCCCGGACGCCGGTGACGATCCTGATCGACTCGCTCACCTTCAACCCGCTTACCGGCTATACCCGGATCGCGATCTTCGATGCGGGCTGGGCCGCCGTGCAGAGCAGCCCGATCTTCGGCATCGGCTTCAATGACTGGCCACGGCCCCATTGGCTGACCTCCTCGGTGGACAATTTCTGGCTGCTCACCTCCATGCGCTACGGCATCGTGGGGGCGGTGCTGTTGCTCGTGGCCTTCGTGGCCCATATCTGGTTGCTCTCACGGGCCACTCTGGCCGACCCGGAGGTTGCCGCCATTCGCATCGGCCATGCGGTGGCCCTGATCGGGATCAGCCTGACGATCGTGACCGTGCATATCTGGGGCAACATGTCGGTCTTCACGATGTTCTATCTGGGGGCAGGGGCGTGGATGTATGCCTCTCCGCAGGCCGCGACCGCCCCGGATGCGGCGGGGGAGGCCGGGGGCGGCCCGGCCGCGCAGCCACAAGCCGCGCGCTATTCGCGTTTCGCCCCGAACGCCAGAGAGCCACAGACCGGCGGCCCCGCCTCTGCCGGGACAGAGCCCGAGAGCCCGGAGCCGCAAGTGACCCGTGCAGGGTCCCTCCGGCGATCCCGTTTCACCGATACGACTCCGCGAAAGGACAGCACAGCATGAGTGCCCCACAGGTCAGTGTGATCATTCCCTGCCACAACCGAGAGGACACGGTGGCCGAGGCCGTCCAGAGTGTTCTGGACCAGGATTTCACCGATCTGGATGTGATCGTGGTCGATGACGCCTCGACGGATGCCACCATGGATGTGGTGCGCGCGATGACCGATCCCCGGGTGCGGGTGTCGAGCAATCCCGGCCCGCGCGGCCCCTCGGCGGCCCGCAATCACGGGGTGGCCCTGACCGAGGCCCCCTGGATCGCCTTTCAGGACAGTGATGACGTCTGGATGCAGGACAAGCTGCGCCAGCAGATGGCCCGGCTTGAGAACAGTGACTTCGTGGCCGCCTATTGCGGTATGCTGGTCAAGGCCGATGCCCGCCCCGAAACGGCGGTGCAGGCGCGGTTTCCCGATCCGGCCACTGCGCCGCTGGAGGGGGATATCCTGCCCAGCCTGACCCGGGGCAGCTATATCTCGACCCAGATGCTGATCATCCGCCGGGATGTGTTCCAGGCCGTGGGCGGGTTCGACGAGGACCTGCGCGCCCTGGTCGATTGGGAACTGATGCTGCGCGTGGCCCAGCAGGGGCCCGTGGCCTTCGTGGATGAGGATCTGGTCGTGCAGCGCATGTCGGACAACTCGATCACACGATCCAGCCAGAAACGCCTGGCCGCGCAGGAATATGTCCTGTCCAAGCATGAAGCGCTTCTGGCCCGGTATCCCGATGCCCTCGCCCGGCACCATCATCGCATTGCCGGCGGGCATCGCATGTTCCGGAACTGGAAGGCCGCCGCGCGTCATGCGGCCCTGGCCGTGCGGGCCACGCCGACCAATCCGCGCTATCTGGCCTATGCGGGATACCTGCGGTGCCGGGCGCTTCTGGCGTGACAGGCGGGGCTGTCTCGCGCGCCGGCCTGGTGCTCGCCGCGATCTGCGCCTTGACCAGTGCTGTGCTGGCCCGGGATGTCCATGTGGCCCCCGGGGCGGATGAGGCGCAGGCCGATGGCAGTGTCGAGGCGCCGTTCCCCACCGTGCACAAGGCCCTGCGCAGCGGCGTGGTCGCCGGGGGAGACCGGGTGGTCCTGCGCGATGGGGCCTATGGACAGATCAAGATCGCCAAGGCCGATTACGACCCCCCCGTGGAGATCGTCGCCCAGACTCCGGGGCAGGTCCATGCCGAGCAATTGCTGGTGCGGGACAGCCACGGGCTGCGGTTTCACGACCTGTCGGTCTGGCCCCTGCGCCCGGCCACCAAGCCCGGCAATCTCGTGGAGGTGGATCGGACCTCCAGCGATGTCGCCATCATCGGCTTTGATGTGCGCGGCAACGCCACAGCGCCCGAGGATTATCTGAACTGGAGCGCCGAGCAGTGGCTGGTGGACTGGCGCGCCAACGGCATCCGGGTCGATGGCGATGACAGTGTCGTGCGCGACAGCGTGGTCACCGCCGTGACCTTTGGCATCACGACCACAGGTGCCCGGGCCGAGGTTCGGGACAATCGGGTGGACGGGTTCAGTGGCGATGGGCTGCGCGGCCTGGGCAATGGCTCGGTGTTCGCGGGCAACCATGTTCAGAACGCGGTGTCCGTGGATGACAACCATGATGATGGCTTTCAGACCTGGGCCACCCATGAGGATCCCGATGGGCGCAAGAGCGTCTCGGATATCCTTGTCGAGAACAACACCATCCTGGAATGGGTCGGTCCCGCAGATCACCCCCTGCGCAGCAAGCTGCAGGGGATCAGCCTGTTCGACGGCATCTATCGCAACATTGTCATCCGCAACAATCTGGTCGCGGTCGATGCGTTTCACGGGATCTCGGTCTATGCCGGGACCGACAGCCTGATTGCCAATAACACGGTGGTCAATATCAGTGGCACGCCCGCGGACCACCCCTGGATCCTGCTGCGCGACAATCGCAATGGCTGGAAATCCGGGAATGTGGAGGTGCGCAACAATGTGGCCATGGCCTTTCAGGGGGTCGCCAACTGGCAGGAGAGCAATCTGGGGATCCGGGTGCCAAGCGTCTTTTTCGCGGCTCCTCTGGATCGGGATTTCCGCCCCAAGCCCGGGGGGCCGTTGATCGGGGCCGGAAGCCGGGACGCCGCCGTGCCCACGGATCTGCAAGGCACCCCGCGCGCCGACCCGCCGACGCTCGGCGCCTTCGAGGCCGGTGCCAGATAGCCGCGCCACCCTCCGGAACGGCAGACAGGGCGGTCCCGCAGGGCCAGTGCAAGGCCGGTACACGGGCAGTGCTTGGGCCGATGCAAGGGGCGGGCGGGGCCCAGTTCTGATCCCAGTCCGGATCCCCTTTGTCTCTCGTAGGGGCGATCCCGCCAGCATCCGCCCCCTTGTCGGGCACAGCCACGCGGGAGGCGGTGTCAGATCGTCGCGCGTTGCGTGATGATTTTGTAACCCCTTGCAGATTACACGACTATGCGAAGGTCCGCATAGACAGGACAGCAACGCCCCGGGAATGCGGTCATGACGAGTTCTTCTTCTCCAGATACCGACCAGGATCGGGCCGATCCCCGTGACCAGGTCTTTGATGTCACCGGCGTGACCAAGGGGCTGGGCTCGCGCACCGGGCGATCCGCCATCACGGTGCTGCTCTTTGCGGCGGCCAAGATCATCGTGGCGCTGGGATCGACCGCGGTGCTGGCCCGTCTGGTCCCGCCCGAACAGCAGGCGGTGATCGCCATGGCCATGCCCGCCATCCTGATTGCCACGGGATTGTCGGAATTCGGGCTGGCGCAGGCGGTGGTCCAACGCCCCCATGTGACCCATCAGCTGGCCTCGACCCTGCTCTGGACCAATGTGGCGCTTGGGGCGACCCTGTCCATCGCGGTGGCGCTTCTGGGCGGCCCTGCGGCAGTGTTCTACGACGTGCCGGAGGCCGCGCAGGTCTTTGTCTGGATGTCGCCCTATATCTTCCTGTCCGTGCTGACCGCGCAATATGTGGCCATCCTGCGCCGCCAGATGCGGATCCGGCAGATCGAGATCGGCGGCTTCGGCGCAGCCTGCCTCGCCGCAGTCATGGCAATCGGGGCGGCTCTGGCGGGGGCGGGATACTGGGCGCTGGTGATCCAGCTGGTCATGACCGAAGTGCTGAACCTGCTCTATCTGCTGGTGCTGATCCGCTGGCTGCCCTCCAGCCCACTGAAATACAAGTTTCAGGAGGCGCGCAGCGCCCTGAGCTTCGGCGGCTATCTCGCCGCGGAGCGCCTGCTCGGAGAGTTCGCGCGCTCCATACAGCTGGTGGTGATCGGGCGGCTTTTCGCCCCGACCGATGCCGCCCTGTTCTACCGGGCCCAGACCATTGCCCAGATGCCCCAGCGGCGGATCATTTCGCCCCTGTCCGGGGCGTTCATCCCCTCGCTCAGCCGTTTGCAGGATGACCGGGCCGAGTTCCAGAGCATGTATATGCGCCAGGTGACCCGCGCCAATCTGGTGATGGTGCCGATCGGCCTTCTGGTCTGTTCCTGTGCGGATGTCCTTGTGCGGATCCTGCTGGGGCCGGACTGGACCGGGGTGGTGCCATTGCTGGCATGGCTTGGCCTGCTGCCGATGACCGCCCTGACCCTGAGCAGTTTCCTCTGGACGCTGGTGGCCTGTGGACGCAGCAAGCAGCTGTTTCTAGCCCGGCTGGCCGGAACCGGCCTGTTGCTCGCAGCCCTGTTCACCGGGGCCCAGTTCGGCGTGGTCGGGCTGGTGGCGGGTTATATGCTGGCGCTGGTCTTCGGGATGGTGCCTTTGATGGCGGTCGTGTCCCTGCGCTACACCCCGCTGACGCTGGACACCGTGCGACGGACCTTTCTTGGCGAGGCGGTCTTCGCGGCAGGGTCCCTGGCGCTCCTGCTGGGATTGCGGGACTGGCTGCAGCTGGAGACGATGTTCTTCGAGCTGCTGATCACCGGGGCGGTTCTGGCCGCGCTGGTCGGTCTGCGTCTGGCCTTCAACGTCGAGATGCGCCGGGATGTGATGAAGGCGTTGAAAGTGCCCACGATGCGCAAGTAGCGCCGCCCGGACCGGCCCGGATCACCACCGGGCAGAGCCCCGGCACCGCGCGCGCCCAGGGCACCGTACGGTGACTTCAGCACTTGTTCATGGCGGCCCTCTAGCTTGAGGGCATGCGTTCCGGAGACCTGGGTGTCACCTCCCCGCGGTCCCGCACGCGCATGCAACGCGCCCCTTGGCCGGTTCCGGCAGGGCTTACTTTCCGAGTCTGACAGATCGCGACCACCTGGCCCTGGCCCGGAGTGTCAGGCTGTCGCCATCGCCATGTCCGGACCGTTCAGGTCTTTTCGCACTCAAAGGGATCCAGCATGCCCGTTTCCTCTCCTCTCTCCGCCCGACACAGAATGGCCCGCCAGATTGTGCCCGCCTCTTCCCTGATGGAGCAGATCGGATGATCGGATTCGCAATTTCTGTCGTACCGGCCCAATTGGCGGGGGAGGCTCCGGTCCTTGTCATCACGGCGCAGGGCTCTCTTGATCTCACGCCGGTGACGGAGGGGCAGACCGCGCAGGAGGCTGTGCCGGCAGCCCTGCTCTCGCCCGGCAATTTTGCCAGTTCAGAGGGTCAGATCACCTCGGTGACAGCGCTCTATCAAAGCGATGGCGCGGCGGTTCCGGCCTCTCACATCCTGCAGGAAGGGAGCGTTCTGGATCTCACGCTGACCGTCTCGGATGACGCCGGCAACCAGCGCCTGTTCAGCACATCCGTGACCGTGGCGGCGCGTCCCGTGGATTCCTCCCCCCTGAGCATGGTGTCCGGGGATGGCTGGCAGGCGGTATGGCCCGCACCACCCGCCGACGTCACTGGCAGTCAGGCGCTTGTGACCCGTACAGGCTTTGACACGAGCGGCGCCGAGACGACCTTTGACGAGGTCATCGCCATCACCGCGCGGGTCCGCGAGCCCGGCGAGGCCACCCCCACGGCGGACATGGTCGCCCTGAGCGATTATGTCTATGCGAGCGATACGCTTGGCGGGGCCACAAACAGCTCCGGCCGGATGCCGCCCCATGCGCAATTCGCTTGGCTGGTCCCGGATCGTCAGGAGGTCGGCGCCGGACAGAACAGCGTCTCGCTCCGGATCGCCGTGGCGCATCGCCATGCGCGCAAGGGCCAGCCCGTGGCCGGCGTGCGGTTCATCGTGCGGGATCATCTGGGGGCCGAGGCCAGTCTTCTGGTCACGGATTGCCTGCCGGTGCCATATGCCAGCAGCGGCTATACGGCCTGCGCCTATGAAGGCACCGTGGATATCTCCTCCCTGTCCTCGGCCGGGGCAAGGGGGAATACCTTCACCATCGACGCCGAATTCCTGCCCTGGGTCGGGAGCATGCATCGGGTCAGCGACATCACCGCCGGCAAGCCCGCATCCGAAAACAGCGTGCTGACCTTCGGCAACAACCGCAACAACTGGCGCCAGACCCTCTATGCCTATGTGGATCCGGCCGCGGGGGGCGGCGCAGCGGTCTCGACGGATCCGGTAGCCGCGGCGGCCACCCCTTTTGCAACGACCGCCCTTGCCTCGGCGGCGCTGCGCAACTGGCATGACGCCAATACCGGACGGGGTGCGATTGATGGCTCGGTGATGCGGCTTGTCGAGGCCGTCCATACCCATTCGGTGATGCCGAACCGGGTCTGCGACGACTATTGCATGACCATTGAGGGCGTGCCGGGCAGCACACCGGCCAATGTGATCTATCAGGATGCCGGGTCCAGCACCAATACCAGCTTCCCCGAGAAGGTGCGCGTGCGGAACCTCACAATCCGGCGCAGGACCGCCTCGGCCATTCGCATGATCGACGCGGGCACCAGCGCGCGGGCCACCTATCTCGCGATGCAGAATGTCACGATTGATGATGGTGGCTTTGCCCCGACAGCCAATTTCTTCTGGCGCTATGACGCCTCCTATTTCGAGGACTGCACCCAGGAGAGCGGCCAGGTCGGCGCCCAGAAGATCATCGGCTGCGCCGGCAATTTCCTGGCCCCGTCCACCGTGGCCTGCGTGGCCAGCCGGATCCCGAATGGCCAGATTTCCCCGAACACGGCCGGCCGGGCAGATGGTCTTTTCGTGGGCTGGAGCTTCATCTCCGCGCATCGCAGCGATTACCTGCAGGCCCTGGCCATCAACCATACCACGACCACGCTCGGCATCGGGTTGATCGGCAATGTCTTCGAGGTGTTCGGCAATGGCGGCTCGGGGCCGGGGTTCCTGATCAATGGCGATGGCAACACGGATAGCAGCGAAAACATCACCCTGATCGGGAACACCTTCCTCGGGGGGCGCGCGAATATCAGTTACACCGATGCAGGCGGCGCGACCCGGCGCGACCACCTGACGGTCATGCGCTTCAATATCTTCTACGAGCGCAACACGAAGGCAGGCGATTTCTTCGGCTACCAGAGCGGGGGCACGGACCCGGCCCGGGTGGGCAACTGGAACATCCGCTACGAGGTCGGCGCCCATGGCAACACCATCCTCAAGGGGGAAAGCCGGGACAATGGCGACAGGGCCTTCTATCCGCTCTCGTGGATTGGCGACATCGCGTCCGACGGCACGCAGGCGGGCACCACCATCGCCCCGCTCGAGGTCGCGTTTGCCAATGACCAGAGTGGGACCAATGGCCAGGGCAACGGGGATTACACCCCCTCTGTCACAACCCAGTTGGCCCAGATCCCCGAGGACCTGCGGCCCTATGGCTCTGACATGATGGGTCGGGCCCTGCCTGCGGATGGCAGTGCGGTGGCCGGGGCCCTGCAGCGGGCCTGAGACCAGGGCCGGGATCCGGATCGCCCGGTTCCCGGTCTTGTGGCCCATCGGGGCGCATCGGGCTGTCGCGGCAAGCCCCCGGACGTCTCAGGTATTGAGCGGCCGCTCTCCGAAAACGGCCTGGCGCAGCATCCAGCCTGCGCGCAGGACACGCAGCCGGATCAGCACACCGATGCACGGCCCGCGTTCGCCTGCGGCCAGGGCCGGATGGCGCAGCACCCGCGGGATATGCAGCGGTGCCGAGGCCAGTACGGCCCCCGCGCGCAAGGCCCAGCGGAGGCGCGAGACCAGATCCGTGCCACCGGCAAAGTAATTCTCCGCCGTGGTCCGCTTCCATTTGCGGCGCAGGGCCGACCAGTCATTGCGGGTCGGGTGGCCGACCCCCAGCTCCGGGTGATAGGCGATGGGCCAGCCCCGGGCCACGGCGCGCTGACACCAGTCGCTATCCTCCACCACGGTGCCGTCGAACGGCCCGGTATCCTCAAAGACCTTGCGGGTGGTCAGCAGATTGGCCGTCACCGAGAAGTTCTTGCGGGTGACATACTGCTCCTGGGGGAAGGCGAAGACCGTCTCGAAGGCTTCGGCCCCCGAGCGGGGCGGCGGGGTCTCGTCAAAGACATCGACCCGCCCGCCGATGATCCCGTCCCAACCGCTCAGATCCAGCGCCGTTTTCAGCCAGTCGGGATCGGGCACGCAATCGGCATCGATGAAGAACAGGCAAGGCGCCGTGCTCTCGCGCACGCCGGTATTGCGGGCCGGGGCCGCGCCCTTTTGCGGCTCGCTCAGAAACCGGGCCTGGGGAAAATCGGCCCGGATCGGGTCCAGGTCCTGGGTCGAGCCATTGTCGATCACCACAAGGTCCACGGGCCCCGGCCCGTCCCCTTGGGTCAGGGCCGCGATCTGGGGCACAAGCGCCGCAAGACAGGTGCGCAGCCGCACCACGTCATTGTAATGGGGAATGATGATCGCCGCCTGCTGGCCCTGGGTGGGCGGGGTAGAACCGGGATCGGAGGACGGGGTGGACATGGGGATGTGCTCCACGGCTGGTCACGGGGGCTGGTCACAGGCCGCGACTCGATGCCGGGCCGGGGCAGTTTTCGCTCTTGTCCCCCATGGCAGGCGGGCAGGCAACTCGGACCGGTGCCGCAGGTGCGAAAGGAACAGGATCAGACAGGGTTTGCCGCCTCTCGTGGCGCTATTCCGCGCAGGCCCGGGCATAAAGGTCCTCGTGGCGAATGATGTCATCCTCGCCGAGATAGGTGCCGGTCTGCACCTCGATCAGCACAACGGGCACCTTGCCCGGGTTCTCGAGCCGGTGCCGCGCCCCCAGAGGGATGTGGATCGACTGGCTCTCGGCCACGAGCCGGGCCTCGTTGCCCACGGTGACCTGGGCCGTGCCCTCGACGACGATCCAGTGCTCGGCCCGGTGCAGATGGGATTGCAGCGAGAGCGCACCGCCCGGCTTGACCACGATCCGCTTGACCTGAAACCGCTCGGACAGGGCGAGGGTCTCGAACCAGCCCCAGGGACGGTAATCCCGGGCAAAGGTCTCGGCCTGACGGGCGCGCTTGACCTTGAGCGTGTCGACCACGTCGCGCACCTCCTGCGTGCGGGAGGCATCGGCCACCAGCACCGCATCGGGCAGGGCCACGACCACCGTATCCTTGAGGCCAAGCCCCACCACCTCGAGCCCGTCCGCCCCGGAATGCAGCAGGGTGGTGTCGCAATCCAGCGCCGTGGCCGGGCCTTCGGTGACCACGCCGCGGGCATCGGGACCGGCCTGACGCCAGACCGCCTCCCAGTCGCCCAGATCGGACCAGGCCCCGTCATAGGGCGCCACGCTGAGGTTTTCGGCCCGCTCCATCACCCCGTGATCGATCGAGATCTCGGGCACCCGGGCCCAGGGCACCGGGTCGAGCCGGTAGAAGTTCAGATCCGCCCGCGCCCCCGCAACCGCCTCGGCCACCGGGTCGAGCAGGGCGGGCAGATGGGCGGCCACCGCGGCGCGCAGGGTCGCCACCGAGAAGAGGAAGATGCCCGCATTCCACAGATACCCGCCCGCATCGAGCATGGCCTCCGCACGGGCGGTATCGGGTTTTTCCACGAAGCCCCGCAGGGGGCGCACGCTCTGGTCGGTCTCGCCGGGGGCGGGCGGGACCGGGTCGAGCCAGCCATAGCCCGTCTCCGCCCGGTGCGGGGCGATGCCGAAGGTGACGATGCGGCCCGCCCGGACAGCGGGGACCGCCCCGGCCACGGTCTCGGCAAAGCCGGCCGCATCGGGGATCACATGATCCGAAGGCATCACCAGCATCAGCGCCTCGGGATCCGCCGCCTCCAGCCAGAGGGCGGCGGCCAGCACCGCGGGGCCAGTATTGCGCGCGGCGGGCTCGATCAGGAGGGTCGCCTCCTCTTGCCCGATCCCGGCCAGCTGCTCGGCGGCGATGAAGCGGAAGTCTTCGCCCGTGACGACGACCGGCGGGGCGATCTGCCCGTCTGCGGCCCCCGCGAGCCGCCCTGCCGCGGCCTGAAACAGGCTGTGATCCGCCCCGGCCAGGGGGGCGAATTGCTTGGGGTAGCTCTTGCGCGAGAGGGGCCAGAGCCGGGTGCCCGACCCGCCGCACAGGATGACAGGGGTGATCATGGTCGTGTCGGCTCCTCGCCGGAAGACAGTCGTTAAGATCTCGATAACGGCTCGAAGTTAACCAATCATTAGCCAGTCCCGGCAAGCCCGTCCTGCCCCCATGGATCCAGGCGCGCAAACCCGCTCAGGGGGCGGCTCCGGGCGCCCGATCAAAGGCCCCCAGTCAAAGTCCCAGTCAAAGCCCCGATCAGACCCGCCAGTCAGAGGCCCCAGTTACAGTCCCGGTTAGAGGCCCGATCAGATCCGGCCGGTCAGGGCCAGAAGGGTCAGCGCCGCGCGCCCCGCCGGGCTGTCACGCCGAATGCCCGCCTCGCGCAAGGCCCGCACCCGGCGCGGGCCCGCCCGGCCCATATCCGCCCGCAGCCGCGCCACCTGTGCCCGGTGGTCCGGGGTCAGATGCTCGGCCACGGCCCAGAGGGCGGCGAGATTGTCCTGCACCCAGCCGCGATAGGTGCCGTTCACGCTCAGCCAGATCCGGCGCAGCCCGGCCCGCGCCCCGCGATGGGCGCCCAGCACATTGCCCTCATGCTGACGGTAATAGAGCCGCTGGCCCCGGTCATAGACCACGGTTCCGCCCGCGCCGGTGATCAGCAGATAGAGCCACCAGTCGTGATAGGGCACCGGGCCCGGGGGCGTGGCGCGGCGCACCAGATCCGCCGCGGCCGGGCTGAGCGCCACGGTATTGCCCGCGATGATGTTCTGCACCAGCGCGTTCTCGAACCCCGGATCCGCGCCACGGCTGCGGATCTGGCGGATCGGGGTGAGGGCCGGGTCGGTCAGCACCGTATTGGCCGCATAGAGCACGCAGGCCTCCGCCGGATGGCGCGCCAGATGGGCCTGCGCCTGGGCCAGCCGGTCGGGCATCCAGACGTCATCCTGATCCGAAAGCGCGATCACCGCCCCGTCCCGGGGCAGCTCCGGATGGCACAGGAGCGACAGGAAATTCGCCGCAGCCCCCTGGCCCGGCCCCTCCAGCAGGCGGATCTGCCGGGTCGGGTGATCGGCGGCAAAACCGGCCAGCACCGCGCGCGTGTCATCCTGCGAGCCGTCATCGGAAACCCAGAGCGACCAGTCCCCATGGGTCTGGTCGGCGAAGCTGTCGAGCTGGGCCCGCAGATGCCGCCCGCCATTATAGGTGCCCATGAGAATGCGGATATGCGCGCCGCCCTGCGGGGCGGGCTCAGGCATTGTTCAGGACTTCGCGGTGATAGCGGCGCAGGAAGACGAGACCCGTCACCATCAACACCCCGCTGACCACGAAGACATAGGTCGGGCTGACATAGGAGGCGTCATAGCCGACATAGAAGGCGCTGCGCATGATCCCGGTCAGATGCACCGTGGGCAGATACCACAGGTAGTCGCGTACGAGATCCGGGACCGACTCGTACAGAAAGAAGATACAGGACAGGATGAAGAGCGGACGCGTGAGGATCGACCAGACCCGCTGCCAGACCGGGAACATGGAAAACAGAAAGCAGTTCATCGTCCCGACACCCAGCGCGAGCGCCATGGTCATGGCAAAACCGAGGGCGATCCGGTCAAGCTCCAGCGTGGTTCGCGTGTCGAAGAACAGCAGGATCCCGGTGAAGATGATATAGGCCACCATCAGCTGGGTCAGCGTGTTCAGGATGAACCGCGCGATCAGCGCATCGATATAGGTGACGCCCGGATAGGCCAGCAATTGTCGCGAGAACAGGATCGACAGGGCCAGCTTGCCGCTCACATCCAGAAACATCAGGAAGGGGATCAGGCCCGTGGCATAGAAGATCACGAACACGGTCCCCATGGGCGGCGACTTGAAGCCCGCCGAGAAGACCAGGGTCAGCAGGGCAATCCCGCCCACGGGCTCCAGCACGGCCCAGATATACCCCCCCGGCGACCGGCCATAGGTGGTCGCCATCTCGCGCAGCATCAGGGCAATGATGGTGCGCAGGGTGGCAAAGGGCCGTCGCCCCACCGGACGCAGCTTCGGTGTCAACGGCGGGGCCGTGGCAACGGGGGTGTCTGAGGCGGGTGGGGGGCTCATGACGGGCCGGACCGATTGGGACAAACTGGCTCTTGGTATGGCCCAAGCCCGGCACAATTACAATTTGCACGGCGGGCGGCGGTCCGGACCAAACGCCACGCGGGGCCGGGCAGGGGCGCTGGGTCACAGGACAGCCCGGGGCCCGGCGCTGGCAAAGGTCGAAGTTTTTCTGTAGCACGGAGAAGAGGCGCCCGCGCAGGCCTGCCCTCCCTTCGTTTCAGAGGACGACGTCCCGTGACCCAACCGAAAGCGTCCCCGCCCGTGCCGTCAGATCCCGTCAAACCCGCCCCTGCCGGCCCGAAGGGCGAGGCCGCGCCACAGCAGCCTGCGGCCCCCCAGCCCGGACCCGAACCTGTGGCCGCAGGGCAGGGGCGTCCGGCACAGCAGGCCCAGCCGCCGCAGCCCGCCCCCAAGCAGAAATCCAAGCCGCCCAAGGCTCAGCCGCCGGGCGCCGCCGCACAGCCCGGCGCCAAAGGTCCCGCGCAGGCCCCCGGCAAAGGTCCCGCGCAGGCCCCCGGCAAAGGTCCCGCGCAGAGCAAGTCCCCGGACAGACCCCAGGCAAAGCCCCAAGCCAAACCCGGGGGTCAACCGGGCGCAGCGCAGGGCCAGACCCCGCCCCCTGCCAAGGCAGGGCCGCACCCCGGGGCCAAACCGGGTCCGAGACAGGGACAGGCCCGGCCAGGCCAGGCGCCGGGACCGCGTCCGGGTCAGCCCGCCGCCCAGGGCGGCGCGGCTCCGGCCCGCGCGCAACAGGCTCCGGCCCCGGCCCAGGCGGCGGCCCCGGCACCTGTCCCGCCCCCGGCACAACCGGCCCGGGGCGCGCGGCGGCATGTGCTGCTTCTGGCGAGCTTTGTGGCCATGGTCCTGCTGCCCATGGGGATCTCGGCGGGCTATCTCTGGACCCGGGCCGTGGACCAATACGCCTCTTATGTGGGGTTTTCCGTGCGCACCGAAGAGATCGGCTCGGCGATCGAGTTGTTGGGCGGGGTGACGGAACTGTCGGGCTCGTCCAGCTCGGATACGGATATCCTCTACAAGTTCCTGCAAGGCCAGGAGCTGGTCGCCAATATCGATGCCGAGCTCGACCTGCGCGAGATGTGGAGCCGGGCAGACCCGGCCGTGGATCCGATCTTTGCCTATGAGGCTCCGGGCACAATCGAGGATCTGGTGGCCCATTGGGAACGCAAGGTGGCGATCTATTACGACAGTGGCTCGGGGCTTCTGGATCTGCGGGTGCTGGCCTTTGCGCCCCGGGATGCGCAGGCCATCGCCGAGGCGATCTTCGACAAGAGCAGCGCGATGATCAACGAGCTCTCGACGCTCGCCCGGGAGGATGCCATCCGCTATGCCCGCGACGAGCTCGATCAGGCGGTGGTCCGGCTGCGCGAGGCGCGGGTCGCGCTGAATGCGTTCCGCAACCGCACCCAGATCGTCGATCCGACCATCGACACCCAGAGCCAGATGGGGCTTCTGACCAATCTGGAGGCCCAGCTGGCCGATGCGCTGATCGAGGTGGATCTGCTGCGTGAAACCACGCGGCCCGGCGATCCGCGGATCACCCAGGGTGAGCTGCGCGTGGAAGTGATCGAGCGCCGTATCGACGAAGAGCGCCGCAAGATGGGCCTGGGCGGAGGCAGTTCCGATGAGCGCTCGGTCTTTGCCGATCTGGTGGGCGAGTACGAGACCCTGGCCGTGGATCTGGAATTTGCCCAGCAGAGCTATGTGGCCGCCCTCGCGGCCTTTGACGCGGCCCGCAACGAGGCCCGCCGCCAGAGCCGCTATCTCGCCGCCCATATCCGCCCGACCCTAGCGGAACGTGCGGAATATCCCGAGCGCGGCTTCCTGCTGGGGCTGATCACGCTCTTTTCCTTCCTGGCCTGGTCGATCACGGCGCTGGTGGCCTATTCCCTGCGGGACCGGCGCTGAGCCAGACGCGGCGGAGCAGGGACGAGACGCGATGATCCGGTTCGAGAACCTCACCAAACGCTTCGTGCTGCATGGTCAGTCCAAGATGATCATGCAGAACGTCAACCTGACGATCCCCTCGCGCACCTCCGTCGCCCTGCTGGGGCGTAACGGGGCAGGGAAATCGACCCTGCTGCGGATGATCGCGGGAACCATGGATGCCACATCCGGACGGATCCTGTCCACGGGCTCGATCTCCTGGCCCGTGGGGTTTGCCGGATCCTTTCATCCGGACCTGTCAGGTGCCCAGAACACTAAGTTCATCGCCCGGGTCTATGGGGTGGATACCAATGCGCTGAGCGATTTCGTCGAGGATTTCGCCGAGCTCGGCAAACACTTCCGGCTCCCCTTGCGCAGCTATTCCTCGGGGATGAGATCCCGGCTGGCCTTCGGGGTTTCCATGGGGATCGGCTTTGACACCTATCTTGTGGATGAGGTCACCTCGGTGGGGGATGCGGCGTTCCGGTCAAAAGCAACCGAACTCTTCAATGCCCGCATGGCCGAATCCGGGGCCATCGTGGTCAGCCATTCCATGCCGCAGATCCGGCAGATGTGCGACTCTGCCCTCGTGTTAGAACATGGAAAAGCCCACTATTTCGAGAACCTCGAGGAGGCCATAGCCCTGCATGAAAGCAATATGCAGGGGCCAAGGATGGCCTAACCCTGAGGGACGTCCGCAGTCTTACCCCCGTCAGTCCGGCTGCAGAGCGCCCCGCGCATAGTTCAGGTATTCTTGCCGAAACTGCTCGTTCAAAGAGGATGTCTGCTTAGAGATCTTCGGGGCTTTCGGCTTCCACTTCGACAAATCTTGCTCGGTGAACGGGGCGAGTTCGCGGATCACTTTCCCAGGCTCCGCGACAAGGTTTTCATAGGAGACCGTAACCCGCGGCAAATCGAGAATGGTGCAAACCTGCGCGATGAGATGGTTCCCGTCGATGACACTGCCGATGATCTGGGAAATCTGATCAGCATCAAAGCGGCAGTCTTGCGTGCCCGTTGCCTTGTGCTCGCTGGTCCATTGCTTGGTCTGCAAGGCAATCTGATAGGACACCGCCTGGCCTAGAATGTCCTCCCGCTGAATATGTATGACGCGCACAGCAGGGTACATATTGAAGACCCCAAACCTGTAGAGCATCAAGATCTGATCCCAAGACGCTTTGAGCCCATAGGCCTGTCCCATATCCTGCGCAGCCTTGCTGATCGCGTGGAGATAACTGGGGAAATCCGAGATACTGTTGTTTGTGCAGAACTGCTTGACCGTCGAGAAGATCAACTGTTCCCGAAACCCGCGCAGATGCGGAGTCATCCGCAGGTACTCGGCCAGCAGGTTGGACCCACTTCGATTCACGAAGGCCAATAGATAGAGAGGTTTCTCAAAAACAGGGGCGTCACCCGTATACAAGGCGTTCTCTTTGAAATGGGCACGAATTTCAACTTCATGAACACCTGGCGTGCACAAAGTAGATAGATATCGCATGTAGACCGATCCGATCTCGTTCACTTGGCTTGACCATTTGGGCCTACAGAAGCGCAGATTAGTTGCCAAGAGCGTTCCAGTGGAACTGGGTCAACACATGCAGGCTTACAACAAGCTGATGGAACCCAGGATGTCTTCCGGCACGTGTATATTCACCAGTAGAAGACTGTTTCCCGAACCGAAATCGAGGAGAAGTCCCGCAGCTTGCGCCGTGACAAAAGGATCAAGCGTTTCGGCAGTTATCGGCTGACCATCGAACAGCTCCGAGGACAGGCGCAACTGATCCTCGCCAAGAGTCAGATCCTCGATCACATCATGGCCGGCTTCGAAGACGAAGGTATCTGCCCCCGCACCCCCATTGAGCCGGTCATTCCCGGCGCCTCCGACCATGTAGTCCCGACCGTTCTGACCGAAGAGACGATCATCGCCGGCGCGGCCATGGAGGGTGTCATGCCCGTCGCCACCCCAGAGGCTGTTGGCCCCGGCATCGCCCCGCAACCGGTCCTCGAACCGGGACCCCTGCAGGTCCTCCACACTGGTATAGCTATCCCCGGCAGCCTCGCCCGTATTGAGATGGGTATAGGCGAGATCCGCCAGAACGCCGCTACTGGCCGTCCAATAGGCTGCACGATCCGTGCCAGCCCCACCGTCGAGCCGGTCCGCGCCTGCGCCGCCGAGCAGGACGTCCTCTCCATCACCGCCAACAAGCTGATCATGGCCGCCCCGCCCGTGAAGCGTATCGTCACCCGCCCCGCCCCAGAGACTGTTGGCCCCGTTCGTACCCCGCAGATCGTCGTGATACTTGCTGCCCTGCAGGTCCTCGATACCGGCATAGCTGTCTCCGGCAGCCTCGCCCGTATTGGAGGCGGCAAATTGCAGGTCCACCAGGAGCCCCACGCTCGAAGCCCAATAGGCCGCGCGATCCGTGCCTGCGCCGCCGACCAACTGGTCCGCACCCGCCCCGCCGAGCAGCACATCATCCCCCGCATCCCCGACAAGCCGGTCATGGCCCCCGCGCCCGTGGAGCGTGTCATTGCCCGACCCGCCCCAGAGCGTGTTGGCCGCCCCGTCGCCGCGCAGGTCGTCCCGGTACTGGCTGCCCTGCAGATCCTCGATACCGGCATAGGTATCGCCCGCCGCCTCACCCGTATTGGCCCCGGCAAATTGCAGATCCGCGAGGATCCCAGCACTGGCGGTCCAATAGGCGGCCCGGTCCGTGCCGGACCCACCGATCAGGTCGTCAGCACCCGCCCCCCCCAGAAGGAGGTCGTTGCCCGCATCCCCGACCAGCCGGTCATGGCCCCCGCGCCCGTGGAGCGTGTCATTGCCGGCCCCACCCCAGAGCGTGTTGGCCGCCCCGTCACCGCGCAGATCGTCATTGCTCTCGCCGCCCTGAAGATCCTCGATACTGTCATAGCTGTCGCCCGCCGCGTCCCCCTGATTGACATGGACAAATTCCAGATCCGCGATGATCTGCCCATTGGAGGCGTAATAGGCGGCCCGGTCCGTGCCCGCGCCACCAACCAGCTGGTCCGCGCCCGCGCCCCCCTGCAGCAGGTCATTCCCGGCCCCACCGATGAGGTGATCATCTCCGTTGCGACCATGGAGGCTGTCGTCCCCCTCATTGCCCTGCAGGATGTTGTCGCCGCCATCCCCGCGCAGATCATCATGGTGTTTGCTGCCGATCAGGGCCTCGATGCTGTCGAAACTGTCGCCTGCCGCATCCCCGGTATTGAGCTGGGCAAATTGCAGATCCACCAGAAGCCCGGCGCTCGCGGCCCAATAGGCGGCCCGGTCGAGCCCCGCCCCACCCTCGAGCCGATCCGCCCCGGTCCCCCCCAGCAGGATGTCATCGCCATCGGCCCCAACCAGCCGGTCATGGCCGCCGCGCCCATGGAGCGTATCATCCCCGGCATTGCCCCAGATCGTGTTCGCCGCCCCGTCGCCGCGCAGATCGTCCTGGTGATTGGTGCCCTGCAGGTTTTCGATGCTGATATAGGTATCGCCTGCCGCCTCGCCGGTATTGGCATGGGCGAATTGCAGATCCGCCAGGATCCCGGCGCTCGCGGTCCAATAGGCCGCCCGATCCGTGCCCGCCCCGCCATCGAGCGTATCCGCCCCGGCCCGGCCCAGCAGGATGTCATTGCCCCCCAGGCCCAGCAGGGTGTTGTCCGCCGCGTTGCCATGGATCGTCTCGCCCGCCGCGCTGCCTTCGAACAGGATCTGCACCGGGTCCGGGGTCAGGCCGTCGAACATGGTCAGATGCACCCGGCTGAGATTGAGCACATCGAGCCCGGCCAGCAGGCTCGGGTCATAGGCCCCGCCCTCCGGGTTGTGCAGGATCAGCACCTCCTCGCCAAAGCTGAGGCGGGCGCCATCGCTGGTCTGGGTGATGGCAATCTGATCCATGCTGCGCAGCATGGTCCAGGCCGAGAGATCCAGCACATCCTCGCGCGGATCGAAATCGAGGATGTGATCCACCGCGCCATCGGCATCCAGCAGGAAGAGATCCGCGCCGGCACCGCCCTGCATCCGGTCCTCTCCGCCGCCATCGAGCAGCAGATCCGCGCCCGCGCCACCTTTCAGCAGGTCGGCCCCGGCACCGCCCACCAGCAGGTCCGCCCCCGCCGTGCCCGTCAGGGTCGCCCCGCCATCCCAGGCGAGCTGCGCCGCCCCGGTCGTGCCCAGCGAAACCTGCAGCTGGGTCACCCCGGGCTCCCGCTCGGATCCGGCGAAGATCTGCAGGCCGTTTCCCGTCTCCTGGGCGGCCAGGGTCACCACATTCACCAGGGACATCTCGGCACTGTCGGCCACCGTATCGAGATGGACGAGCCGCCCCCCCGGCAAAAGCTCGAACAGGGACAGGCCGTCATCGGCCCCGCCCGCAATCACATAGCTGCGCCCGTCGACCTGCAGCGTCTCGAGGCTGGTAACCCGGGAGAACCGGGTCTCCATATCGTCGATGACATGGTCCCGGGGGATCAGCTCCCCCGTGGCGGTCACCTCCAGAACACTGAGGGAGGAGGACCCGGCCCCGCCGATGATGGCATAGGCCGTGCCTGCGATCTCCAGCACCTCAAGCTGCGTGGGGGTCGACAGGCCCAGACCCTGCTCCGCCCCCATGGTCGCGACCAGATCGGACCCGCCCGTGGGGTTCAGGCGAAAAAGCTGCACCGCGTGATCCGGATGGTCGAGCACCACCCGGTATATCTGCCCGTTCAGGGTGACCACGGCCTCCGGCGCGTCCGCACCCCCGCCCCCGGCAGAAGGCGGATCGGTCAGCGCCTGCTGATCGACCAGGGTCGCCGACCCACTGCCCGAGAGCGCATAGGCCGTGACCACGCCCCCCGCAGGGCTGCTCGCATAGAGCAGCGCCCCGCTGGCGGTCTGGCCGATCTCCAACGCGGTGACCGGCGCAGCGGGCTGGTCCACTGCGACCGGATCGGTCAGTGTCGTGACATGAACAATCTGCGCCACCTTGGCCCCCCTTGGACAATCTGCGCTTCGTGCGCGGACAACATCCCCCCCCGCGACGTCACGGGCCGGGCGAGGGGCAGGGCAAAAGGGTGGCGTTTCGCGCGAATTTTAAGGGGCGCGGGACGTCCGCATCCCGGGCCCCGGATGCGGGCCGGGATCGCCAACCTGCTGGGCGCCCTCCTGCTCGGCGGGGGAGTCGGGTTGGGCGGGAGCCTCGGCTTGGGCCCGGGACCGGGGCTGGCCCAGACCCCCGATGCCGGAACCCTGCACAACCAGATCTATCGCCCGGAGCTCAGCGGGATTTGCGGCGCCGGGCGGCAGGGGGAGGCGGGCTGTGCCGCGATCCGGGGGCGCGAGATCCTCGATGCCGGGACCGCGCCCTGGCGGGCCATCGGGCGGGTGAATTTCGCCAGCCTGCAGATCCGCAGTCATTGCACCGGCACGCTGGTGGCCGAGGCGGTGGTGCTGACCGCGGCCCATTGCCTTTATAACTACGCCCGCAAGGCCTGGATCCCGGCCCAGAGCCTGCGCTTTGTGGCAGGCTACCAGCGCGGCACGGGGCTCGGAGTGGCGGGGGTGCGCCGCTATGTGCTGGACCCGGTACAGGATCCGGCAAGCCGGGATTTCCGCGGCGGGATTGCCCGGGATTGGGCCCTGCTGGTGCTCGACACCCCCTTGGGGGCAAGCGCTGGGATCCTGCCCATGGCCCGCTCCGGGACCGGAGACAGCGCGACGGCGCTGGCGGGCTATGCGGGGCTGCGGCCCCATGTCCTGTCCATGGCCCGGGCCTGCGGGCCCGGCCAATTGCGCGCCGGGGGCGCCATCCTCGAGACCCCGTGCCCCGCCATGCAGGGCGATAGCGGCGCGCCGCTTCTGGCCCTGACCGAGGCGGGACCGGTGATCCACGGGGTGCTCTCGGCGGTGGCCAGCACCGAAGGCGGGCTGCGCAGCCTGAGCATTCCGGCGGCGCAGATCCCCGATCCGGCGACACTGACCCCATAGCGCCGGAGACCGCAGGACAGGAGGGCAGGGGCACCTCCCCCTCGGGCGCAATCGGCGCTAGACAGGCATGAACGGGCCTGAACGGGCCCCGCGCGGGTCCTGTGCGGGGCGTCACAAGGCCCCTCCTCAGGCTCTTCAAAAGGCGGATACACGGTGCAGACCCCCTATATCTCGGCGATCTATCCGCTGCCCGGGCCCGATGAGACCCGTCCGGTGGCGCAGTTTCTCAGCGAGACGGGGCAGAATACCGGCAACCTGATCTTCTCGGCGGCGGTGCTGCGGCTGGTGCGCGGGCTGGCCCGGCCGCCGCGCGAGATCACCGATCTGGGCGAGATCGCCGAGGCCTGCGACGGGGTGGTACTGGCGGCGGCCAACTGGCTGCAACCGGCCCGCGATCTGGGCGAGATGGCCGCCCTGATCGAGCAAATGGACAAGCCCACCGTGGTGCTGGGGCTCGGCGCGCAGGCCCAGGAGGACCGGATCCCCGAGCTGCCCAGGGGCAGTTTGCGGTTTCTCAGCGCAGTGTCCGAGCGCAGCGCCTCGATCTCGGTGCGCGGCACCTTCAGCGCCGAGGTGCTGGACCATTACGGGATCCACAATGTGACCGTGACCGGCTGCCCCTCGCTGCTCTATCACCTGGACCGCCCGGCGCAGATCGCGCCCCTCGCGCGGCCGGATCCCGACCGGCCCCTGCGGCTGGGCCTGAATGGCGGGCTGCCCGGGGACCGGATCCCGGCCCGGGACAGCCCGCGCCATGTGCTGGGCCGGTTCATGCTGGGCGAGGCCCGGCGGCTGGGGGCCGATTACACGGCCCAGACCGAGCTGCCGCTGATGCGGCTGGCGCGGGGCGCGCTGCCACCGGAGGATCCGGCCTGGCCGCTCCTGTCCCAGGCCCTGGGGGAGGCCGATCGCGCCCGGCTGGCGGGCTGGGCGGCGGCCCATGTGAAGCTGTTTGGACAGGCCGAGAACTGGATCGCGTGGGCCGCCAGCCGCGATCTGGTCATCGGCACGCGGCTCCATGGGGTGATCGCCGCCCTTCTGGCCGGGCGGCCCGCGATCCTGCTGACTCATGACAGCCGCACCGCCGAGATGGCCCGGCAGGCGGGCATCCCGGCCCGGCCGGCCGCGCAGGCACTCGACGCCGGAGCCCTGGATCCCGCGCGCCTTCTGGCCGAGTACGACCCGGCCCCGTTCAACGCGCGCCAGCCTGCCTATCTCGCGGGGTTTGCAGCGTTTCTCGACCGCAATGGCGTGCCACACAGGCTCACCCCGCCCGCCGGGCCGCGCCATTGACAGGCTCCGAACCGCCCGTCAGAACACCGACAGTTTCGTGTTGACAGCGTAAAGGCCCCCCATGACTGAAACGATCCTTCTGACCGGTGGTGCGGGCTATATCGGATCCCATACCTATGTCGCCCTGAAGTCTGCGGGCTACGAGGTGGTGATCCTCGACAATTTCTCCAACGCGGCCGATGACGTGCCCGACCGGCTGGAACTGATCACCGGCGGCCCGGTGCGGCTCTACAGGGGGTCGGTGCTGGACCGGGCCCTGCTGGCGCGGATCTTCACCGAGACCAGGATCGACGCGGTCGTCCATTTCGCCGCCCGCAAGGCCGTGGGCGAGAGCGTGGCGATGCCGCTGAACTATTTCGAGACAAACTGTTCCGGGCTGGTCGGACTGCTTCAGGAAATGGACGTGGCGGGCGTGCACCGGCTGGTGTTTTCCTCCTCGGCCACGGTCTATGGCATCCCCGATGAGACGCCGACCCCGGAGACCGCCCCGCACCGGCATACCAACCCCTATGGGCTGACCAAGATCACCGGCGAGCTGGTGCTGGACGCCCTGGCGCAATCCGATCCCAAATGGGCCTTCGGCATCCTGCGCTATTTCAATCCCGCGGGCGCCCATAGCTCGACCCTGATCGGCGAGGATCCGTCCGACATTCCCAACAACCTGATGCCCTATATCGCCCAGGTGGCCATGGGCCAGCGGCCCCATCTGCAGGTCTTTGGCAATGATTACCCGACCCCGGACGGGACCGGGCTGCGGGATTACATCCATGTGGAGGATCTCGCCGAAGGGCATGTGCTGTCCCTGCAGGCGCTGCTCAGCACCCAGAAGGGCCATCTCGTCAATCTGGGCACCGGACAGGGGCACTCGGTCCTCGACATGATCGCGGCCTATTCCAAGGCCTGCGGGCGGGATCTGCCCTATGAGATCGTGGCGCGCCGGCCCGGGGATGTGCCGGTCTATTGCGCGCAAGTGGACAAGGCGCGCGCAGTTCTGGGGTTTGAAACCAAGCGGGATCTGGAGGCCATGTGCGCCTCGAGCTGGGCCTGGGTGCAGGCCCGGGCGCGCGGCAACACCCCCTGAGGCCAGGACCCGCGCCGGGGTCACCCTTTGGGGGGGCGTTCACAACATAACAAAGCTTATGCCGCAAGCCTGACCCCGGGGGCAGGCTTCCCGATCCGGCGGCGCGCAAGGAAGACGGCAAGGCCCGGAGGGCACCCGCTCGGCGCCGGTGAGACCGGGACCGATGCGGACGCGCGGGGCGCAGAGTGCCGACCGGCTGTCGACAGCAACTCGGCACGACCTGCGCGCCGAGACCGGCCGGTGACGTGTTCGGAGCGCACGACACTCGGGCCGCCCGCAGATTACGCACAGGGACCTGCCCGGCCCGGCAGCGGGCCCGCCGGGCTCGTCAATGCGTCGGCAGATCCGGAGCTCAGGCGGCGAACTGCCCGGTGAACTGGTCGATCCGGTCCCCGGGCAGGGTCAGCTCGGTTTTCCAGCCCCCATCGATGAGCTTGGCAAACTCGCCGGGCACCTTGTCCCGGGCCAGCACCGGCAGGTTCGTCTCGGCCCCGATATCCCGGGCCCGGTTGTCGATCGACACGGCGAGGATCCGGCGGCCATGCTTGAGCCCGCGGATCGAGCCATGCAGCCGCGTCCCGGTCACATCGATCGGACCGGAGGCCAGCAGCGCATCATAGGCGGCCAGATTGGGGGCCAGCACGGTGATCCCCTCGAGGCCCGCGATCTCCTGCAGATAGGGCAGATCCCGGGGCTGCTGCGGCCAGAAATAGACCTCGTCATATTTCTGCTTGAGGATCTCGATCATCTGCGCGTCTTCGGCGGCGGGCTTGTGCTTGGTCAGGGTGAAGACCACCCGGTCCGCCTTGCCCTCGGGCACGACGGGCGGGGTCTTGGCATAGCCCCAGAGCGTCGGGCAGCTGGTATTGGTCACCTTGAAATCGAGCATCTCCATGAGCTTCTGGCCCTGGGCGTCGCGCACCGAATGGGTGTGGCGCGAGGACAGGATCGTGGAGAGCAGCCGCTTCTGGCGCCAGTTGATCTTGTCGAAATCCCGGTTGGCCCCGACCCCGAACAGCACGACCTTGTCGCGCAGGGCCTCGACATCCTTGCCGCGCACGGTCCAGACGAAGTTGAACCGGCGCTGGTCGGCCGGTGTTAGCCCGTTGGTGCCGATCAACAGGGCGACATCCGCATCCGCAACCAGTTCACGCCCGAAATGGCCCAGGCCGTCATGGCTGGCCGAGCGCGAGATATAGGCATCCGGAAAGGTCTGGGCGATGATCGCCTTGGAGGCATCGACGATGATCTCATCACCCACATTGTCGGTCGCAACCGACGTATCAAGAAGATGTACGTGACGTACCATAAACGCTCCTTGCGATTGCGCCCGCAGACGCCTCGCCCATTTTGGAAGAAAAGAAATTGTCGGGGCACAATTCCCTGATGCCCGAGAGATGATCCAGATCCAGTCTTGAGGTCAAGAGACTCTCACTCCGCAAGAAAAACACCCTCTTAACGCGCTCAAACGGTCACGGTTGCCCGGTTGCGCGCGGGCAGGACACAGGGCCTCGGGCCCCTGTGGTCCCGGCGCCAGCCCCCCGGGCCCAGCGATGCGCCCGGGCCCAGCAAAGGCCCCGCCGCGCCCGAATCACAGGCGGCTATACGCCGCGGAACCTGCGGCTTGTTGGCCCCCGGGGCGGTTCGTAGTGTATCGGCACCTGCCGCCCCAGGGCGCCGTTAGATGTGTTCCATGTCATGTTTGCTCTTGCTTCACGCTATTTCGGACTGGTGTCCGAAACGTTCGTCACCGCCCATGCCATGCGTCTGGCCCCGGGACGCTCTGCCTTCGTCACCCATACGGAAGCCCCGATCCCGGAATTCAACGGCCCCTTCCTGTGCGATATCGGCCAACGCCCGCGCAGCTATGGCACGGGCGGCACCCCGACCAGCGCCCGCCCCGCCCTGCCCCTGGGCCGGATCAAGCCCCTGCGGGACCGGGCCGTAGCCGGGTTCCTGCGCCAGACCGGCACCGAGGTGATGATGACCGAATTCGGCGGGATGGGGGTCGAGATGGCCGCCCCGGCCGCCGCCGCCGGGGTCAAACTGCATGTGCATTTCCACGGCTATGACGCGTCCAGCCATTTGCGCTTTCCCAAGATCGTCAAAGCCTATCAGACCCTGTTCACCCAGGCAGAGGGCTTCATCACCCCGTCGCGCTTCATCGCTGACAACCTGGTCGGGATCGGCTGCCCCGCCGACCGGATCACCGTGGTGCCCTGCGGTGTCGAGGCCGAGAATTTCCCCCCCTCCAGCCGCAGCCCGGGCCTGTGCATGGCCGTGGGCCGCTTTGTCGAAAAGAAGGCCCCGCTGACCACGATCGGCGCCTTTGCAAAGATCGCCGAGGCACATCCCGAGGCCCGGCTCGACTATATCGGCGATGGCCCCCTCTGGGAGGAGGCCAAGGCCGCGGTGGCCCAGGCCGGGCTGGAGGGCCGGATCCGGCTGCTCGGCAGCCAGCCCCATGACGTGGTGCGCAAGACCATGGGGGAGGCGTCGTTCTTCCTGCAGCATTCCGTGACCTCCTCCAATGGCGACACCGAGGGCCTGCCCGTGGCCATCATGGAGGCCATGTCCGCCGGGCTGACCATCGTCTCCACCCGCCATAGTGGCATCCCCGAAGCCGTGATCGAGGGCGAGAGCGGCGCGCTGGTGGACGAGCATGACCTGGACGCCATGGCCCGGGAGCTTGACCGGCTGCTGGCCGATCCGGACATGGCCGCCGCCTATGGCGCGGCCGCCCGACAGCGCCTGCTGGAGAAATTCACCCTGAACCACGCCATCGACAAGCTGCAGCACGCGATGGGGCTGGCCTGATCCCCCGACCCTCTGCCCGATCCCAGGGCAGCGGGGGACAAGCGGGCCGCGAGAGGAGATTGCCTCGCCCTGCCCCGCGCTCCATACTGGCAAGACTGCATCACCAAGGCCGCATCTGCGCGCATAGGGGCGGCGCATGGAACAGAAATGGGCGACGGTCTTGCCAGGATGCCGATGCATTTGCATGACACCCCCTGTTGAACCTCGGGGGCGGCAGCCTTCGGGACCTTTTCCTTACGGCAACGCGGGATTAGCCTGCCAAGCCAGATCGAATAGCGCCGCAAGACGGCATGACGCGCCGTGCTCCGGCGCTTTTTTCAAAGGGTGAGCATGTCCGAAATTCGCGCGACGCCAGCTCAGGACAGTGCTTTGCCGGACGACCTGCAGGCTTTGAAGACCCGGCTCCGGGACGTGACCGACCGATGCGCGGTGCAGGATGGCGAGCTGGCCACGCTGGACGCGGCTCTCAAGGACGCTCGGCTGACCGCCCATGACCGCGAGACCCGGATCCTGGAGGCCCAGGTCGAGATCCGGATCCTCGAAGACGCCCGGGACGCGGCCCATGCCCGGCTCGAGACCGCCCGGGCCGAGGTGCTGACCCTGACCCGTCTGCTGGCCCAGAGCGAGCCGCGCGCCGGGGGCGATCTGGCCCCCGAGACCTTCGCCCGCACCCTCGACCGGCAGGCCCAGCAGCTGGAGGCCCAGACCCGCGAGATGGCCGAGCTGACCCGGCTTCTGGCCGCCAGCGAACATCAGACACGGGCCCTGCGAAAGGCCAAGGACCGGATGATCGCATGGCTGCCCGAGCTGATGGAGGCCCTGTTGCAGGGGGCCGGTGCTGCGGATCCTGCCGCGGAGGGGGCCCGGCTGGAGGATGCGGATTATGCCGACTGCGCCCGGCGGCTAATCGCCACCGGCGCGTTTGATCCGGAGCACTATCTGACCACCAACCCGGATGTGGCCGAGAGCGGCACCGATCCGGCCTGGCATTTCGTGAAATACGGGCTGACCGAGGGCCGTGCGCCCCGCGACCTGACCCAGCCGCGCACCCCGCCCACACCTCCGGCGCCGGAAGCGGCCACCGGGGAGGCGCGCGAGGATTTGGATTTGAGCAGGGACGGGGACGCAGCGGCGGCACCCGACGCAGACGCACAGACCGGGATCGGGACAGAGGCAGAGATCGGGGCAAAGGCCGAATCCGAAGCCGACACTGGCGAGACGGTGATGGATGGGATCCCCCCAGCTGCAGAGACCGGGGCGGAGACCCGCACAGAGGCCCCTCCGGCAGAGATCGCGCCCGCATCGGATGGGGACCCGTCCGCAGAGACCGATACAGCACCCCCGGCACCGGACCCCGCCCCGGATCATGGCCCAGATCATGTCCAGAACCATGACCCGGAGGACCCTGCCCAGGCCCCCGAGACGCCCCCTGTTCCCGCAGCCCTCGACGATCCGGCAGGATCGGACGGGCCCCGCCCCACGCCCGCGGCAGAGGCAGAGGCAGAGGCAGAAGCCCCCTCCTCCGAGCCCCGCCAATCCGAGAGCGGCCATGGCCCGTCCTGAGACCAGAGCCCCGGCATGACCTCCGACGACCCGAATTCCGACCGCGCCGATCTCGAGGCATCGGGCCTCTTTGATGCCCTGTGGTACCGCAACACCTATCCGGATGTGGCGGCTCTGGGCATGGATCCGATGGAGCATTTCCTCTGGCTCGGGGCGCGGCTGCTGCGCAATCCGGGGCCGAAATTCGATGCCATGGCCTATCGCAGCGATTATGCGGATGTGGCCGAGGCGGATTACAATCCGGTGCTCCATTATATCCGCTATGGCCAGCCCGAGGGCCGTGTGGCCCGGCCCCCGACCCGCCCGGTCCTGCCGCCGGCGCGCAGTGCGGGGCTGCGGGCGGAGATCACCCGCCTGCCCGGCCACCGGGAGCGGCAGCCCATGCGGCCCACGGTGCTGCTGGTGGCCCATACGGTGGGCGATCAGCTCTATGGCTCCGAACGCAGCCTGCTGGACATGCTCGATGCGCTGACGGCCATGGAGATCAACGTGATCGTGGCCGTGCCCGGGGATGGCAACAGGGCCTATATCGAGCTGTTGCGCAGCCGGGCCTGTGCCCTGGCCGTGCTGGCCTATGAGTGGTGGCAGCTGGACAGCCCGGTGGATGAGGCAGCGGTGACCAGCTTTGCCCAGCTGATCGCCGAAGAGCGGATCGATATCGTCCATGCCAATACGATCACCCTGCGCGAGCCGCTGATCGCGGCCCGGCGCATGGGGCGGCCCGGCGTGGTGCAGGCGCGCGAACTGATCACCCATGACACCTCCCTGCAGGAGATGCTGGGCGCGGATGCCGACCGGATCATCGCCGCGCTATGGGGCCATTGCGACCGGATCATCGCCAATTCCCGGGCCACGGCCGCCTGTTTCGACCGGCCCGGGCGCCGCGCCGCGGTGGTCTATAACACCGCCGATATGAGCGCGCTGCAGAGCCTGCCGCCGCCACCCGTGGACGGCCCCCTGCGGATTGGCATGATCAGCTCGAACATGCCCAAGAAGGGCATTGCCGATTTCGCCGAGATCGCCCGACAGGTCGCCCCAGACCTGCCCGACGCGGAATTCCTGCTGATCGGGCCCGAGCATAGCCATACGGCGGCGCTGCAGGCGCGGATCGATGCCGGGGAGCTGCCCCGCAGCCTGCGCATCGCGGGCTATCGCGACACCCCCGCCGAGGCCATGGCCGAGCTCGACCTCGTGCTCAGCCTGTCCCAGTTTCAGGAAAGCTTCGGGCGCACAGTGCTCGAGGGGATGGCCGCCGGGCGTCCGGCGATCGTCTATGACCATGGCGGGCCGCCCGAACTGCTGATCCCGGGTGAGACGGGCCATGTGGTGCCTGCGGGCGATACCGAGGCCGTGGCCGCCCGGATCCGGGCCTACGGCGCGGACCGCAAGCAGCTGCTGGTGGACGGGCTGCGCGCCGCGGCCCATGCAGAGACCGCCTTTGGCCGGGCGGCCTATAACGCGGCCATGGCCGAGGCCTATGCGCCGCTGCTGGCGGATCTGGCCGCCGGGAGGGCCCCTGCCCCCATGGTGCTGCCGGCCCGCGCCCTGCCCCGGCAGATCCCGCGCGCGGATCTGAAACTGGCCTATTACTGCACCCATTTCCCGGTCCCCTCCGAGACCTTCGTGCTCAATGAGCTGCGCCTTCTGAAGGATCAGGGCATCGATGTGCAGGTCTTCTGCCGGGCCTCGCCCTTTCCCGATTTCGCCCCGGATTTCGACATCACCTGGGAACAGGTGCAGGATGCCGACCATCTGGCCGCGCGTCTGACCGAGACCGGGCGCACCATGGTCCATGGCCATTTCATCTATCCCACGGTGACCGACATGGTCTGGCCCGCCGCGCGCAAGGCCGCCATCCCCTTCACCTGCATCGCCCATGCCCAGGATATCTTCCGCTACAAGAACGTGGTGGCCAACCGGCTCGACGAGATCAGCGCCGACCCGCTGTGTTTGCAGATCTTCACCCTGTCGCGCTTTCACCGGGACTATCTGGTGGACCGGGGCGTGCGGGCCGAGAAAATCACGATCAACTCCAACTGCATCGACCCGGATCTCTTTGCCGGCGGCAAGACCCCGGATCGCCCCGCGCGCCGCCACAAGGCCGTGGCCGCCGTGTCGCGCTTTGCCGAGAAGAAGGGGCTGGATGTGCTGGTCCGGGCGGGCAAGCTGCTGGAGCGCGACGGGATCACAATCAACATCCATGGCTATGGCCCGCTGGAGGATCTCTATCGCCAGATCATCGAGGACCTCGAGATCACCAATGTCACCCTCCATGGCCCGGTGAAAGGCCGCGAGGCCCTGATGGAGGTGTTCCGGGCCCATGACCTGTTTGCCGTGCCCTCGGTGCGCGCGGCGGATGGGGATATGGACGGCATCCCCACCACCCTGATGGAGGCCATGGCCGCCGGGCTGCCGGTGCTGACCACCCCCATCGCGGGGATCCCGGATCTGGTCCATGACGGGATCACGGGCATGCTGTCGGAGGATGTCACGCCCGAGGCGCTGGCCGAGAAGATCCGCGCCTATTACGCCCTGCCCGAGATCGCGGTCGCGACCATGATCGAGGATGCCGAGGCCCATCTGCGGCGCAACCATAACGGGGCGGATCTGGTCAACACGCTGCTGCGCTTCTGGGCGGGCGAGACGCTCGACCTGATGGTGGTGTCCTGGAACAACCTCGCCCAGACCCGCGAGGTGATCCGGCGGCTCTATGCCAATACGGATCTGCCCTTCCATCTGGTGGTCTGCGACAATGGCTCGGACGCCCCGGCCCTGGCCCATCTGCTGTCGGTCTATGGGGCGCGGGACAACATGACCCTGATCCTGAACCGCGCGAATGCGCTGGTGGGGCCCGGCACCAATCTGTGCATGGCCCACGGGTCGTCGGATTACATGATCTATGTCTGCGGCAAGGAAGGCATGACCTCCCGCCAGGGCTGGGAACGGCCCTTTGTCACCTATCTCGACGCGCATCCGGAGGTCGGGCTGGCGGGGACCTTGTGCTATTCGCCGAGCTATCTGCATGGCCGGGACTACCCGTCGCGGATCGCGCTCTTTGACGATTTCCGCAATCCCGCATTCGCCACCGACAATCCAGACCGGGCCTTTTCCCATGTGCAGGGCGGGTTCTTCGCCCTGCGCCGGGCCATGTACGAGACGATCGGCGGGTTCTCCGAGGCGGTGCCCCATGCCTATACGGATGTGGAATACTCCTTCTACGTGGAGAGCTGCGGCTGGAAACTGGGCGAGGTGCCCGGGCTGATCTCCCTGTTCAACAGGACCCGGCCCGGGCTGGCTGCCCGGGTGGATGAACATCACGGCGCGCTGCATCCGCCGAACCTGGTGGATCTGGGCTGGCTCGACCGGATCGCCCGGCGCGAGGGGCGCCATTGCAATATCTGCGGCCATCAGGCCCCGGATTTCGAGGGCGGCGATGTGGCGGCGCGCTGTGGCCAATGCGGCTCGGACCGCCGGGCGCGCAGCCTGCACCGGGTGCTGGCCGAGACGATCCTGCTCTATCGGCGCCTGCCGGGGCTGGGGGTGAACATCCCCGCCGCCCTGCAGGGCTTCTGGGACGCGCAGTTCCGCGGCCCCATGCTGCCCCCCGAGGGCCTTGCCGAGGCGCTTGGCAGCGCCGAAGGGCGGCTTGCCCATGAGGGCGGCGCCTTGCAGCTGGCCTGCCTGAACGAAACGCTCGACGATCCAGGGCTGCGGGGCCCCGCCCTGGCCGAGGTGGCGCGGCTGCTGGCCCCCGGCGCGCCGCTCTTCGTGGTGGGGGACACCCCGCTCGCAGCACTGATCCCCGAGATCACCGCCGCCGGCTTTGCCCTGGAGGCGCGCAAGCGGCCCTCCTCGGCGGTGCTGCGCTTTGACTGGGCCGAGATCGGGGTGTTTCACCGGGTCTGACCCCCGCGTCCCCCGCTGCGGCCCCGCGCCCGCAGCTTGCCTTCCCGGGGCGGCCCTGTAGAACTGGAGGCCATGCGATCCCGCCCCGTTTCCCCCACGGCACCCTGCCCCGGGTCCCGCCCTTCTGTCCGGCCCTGTCTCGGCGCAGCGCGCGTCCCGGCCCCCTAGCCCGGAGGCGGCGGTGACATCCCTGATCCTCCATGCGGGCTTCCCGAAATGCGGCAGCACCTCGATCTTCAATGCGATGGTGGCCCAGCTTCCGGCCCTGCGGGCCCGCGGGGTGCGGGTCTTCAACCGCGATCTCGACCTGCCCGAGGATCCAGCGCAGCTGCAACCGCCGCTCTGGCCCCTGCAACAGGCCATGGAGAGCCCCGAGGCCGGGGTCGCCTTTCAGGCCCGCCTGCGCGGCCAGATCACCGCCGCAGGCCCCGACGAGACGCTGATCCTGTCCTCGGAAAACCTGGCCGATCTGCGCGCGCCCGCCCGGCTCTTTGCCGGGCTCGACCGGGCCTGCGACGTGACCGTGGTGGCCTATATCCGGCCCCAGATCGACTGGATCCCCTCGGCGTGGAAGCAATGGGATCTCAAGGACGGGCTGACGCTGGAGGCCAGCGTGCAGCGGCATCTGCGGGTCAACCAGCCCAATTACCTGCGCATCATGCGGGCCTGGCGCGCCGCCCTGCCCGGCGCGCGGATCCGGCTGCGGCCCTTCCTGCCGCGCCGGATGATGCGCGGCCAGCCGGCTTATGACTTCTTCGCGCTGTTTGACTGGCCCGCCGGGGCCGCGGCGGTCTTTACCGAGGCCAGCAATCCCAGCGTCGATTTCGCCCTGATGCATTTCATGATGCGCCACCATGACGTGTTCTTCGACAGCCGCCATGACGCGCGCTTTGCCCATCGGCTGACCCGGGCCCTGCCCCCGGCCTATCAGCGGCCCAATGCCCGGATGCTGTCGGCGGATCAGGCGCGGCGGATCCGGGATCACTTCCTGAACGAGAATTTCGCCCTGGCCAGCGGGTTTCTGGACGATGAGGACCCCGAGCACTTCGTGATGGCGGAGTTCGGACAGATCCCGGAGGGGCTCGCCTATGGCGAGATGTCCGAGGCGCAGATCCTGCGCCGCGCCCATCGCATCCTGAGCGAAGTCTTTGATCTACCCGGGCAGGACCGGCCTCTTGCCTTGGCCCTCCGGGCCCGGCTGATGGACGACGCGATCGCCTGAAGGCGGTGTATAACCCTTGAAAAGAGCCTGTTTCAGAGCCGTTCCAGGGCGCTCACAGCTGTTGGCTGCGCCCGGGCAGCCTCTGCAGGTCGATCCCCGCGAGACGCGCAGTCCCCGCCGCCCGCGCGGCCGGCAGACGGGTGGGAGCGGGCGGGGTACAAGACGAGATCTGCAGGGTTTCGAACCGGGCGCGGGTCGCAGCCCGGGCCAAGCGCGGCATCATCTGGTTGTGGGACACCGCCCGGTCCGGATCGATGCCGAACGCCTGATCGGTATAGTGGATGTCCGGGCGCGCGAGCCCGCAACGGCCATGGAAGAGAGAGCGCTGCAGGGCGGTGGAGCCGCAATTCGGCCCCCGATATGGAGGAGCAGGACCGGCGCCTCTGGGCGGTGCGCCCTGCCCGTCTCCGTGATCTCTGCCCCTGCCGGGCTCAGCTCTCGCCGAACAGGTCCCGGGTGAAGACCTTGTCTTCCACATCCTGGATCAGGTCATCCATGCGGTTGGCGACGATCACATCCACACCGGATTTGAACGCCTCCAGATCCCGCTCCACGGGGCTGTTGAAGAAGGTGTCATCGGGCAGTTCGGGCTCGTAGACGGTGACCTCGATGCCCTTGGCCTTGAGCCGCTTCATGATCCCCTGGATCGAGCTGTCGCGGAAATTGTCCGAGCCGGCCTTCATCACCAGCCGGTAGATGCCGACCGTGGCGGGTTGCTGGGCGAGGATCTGTTCGGCGATGAAATCCTTGCGGGTGGTATTCGCATCGACGATGGCCGAGATCATGTTCTGGGGCACAGTGGCGTAATTCGCCAGCAGTTGCTTGGTGTCCTTGGGCAGGCAATAGCCGCCATAGCCGAAGGAGGGGTTGTTATAGTGGCTGCCCACCCGCGGGTCATGGCAGACCCCCTCGATCACCGAGCGGCTGTCCAGCCCATGGGCCAGGGCGTAGCTGTCGAGCTCGTTGAAATAGGCCACGCGCATGGCGAGGAAGGTATTGGCAAAGAGCTTGATCGCCTCGGCCTCGGTCGGCTGGGTGAAAAGCACCGGCACATCCGCATCGAGCGACCCCTCGACCAGCAGATCGGCAAAGACCCGGGCCTCTTCTGTTTTCGCCCCGACCACGATCCGCGAGGGGTGCAGGTTATCCCAGAGCGCCTTGCCCTCGCGCAGGAATTCCGGGCTGAAGAGGATGTTCTGGACCCCGAGCTTGCTGCGCAGGCCTTCGGTATAGCCCACAGGGATGGTGGACTTGATGACGATGGTGGCCTCGGGGGCCAGCTTGAGCGCGCTCTCGATCACCGCCTCCACGGAGCTGGTATCGAAGCGGTTGGTTTGCGGGTCATAGCTGGTGGGGGTCGCGACCACGATGTAGCGGGCCCCGTCAAATGCCTCGGCCGCATCGGTGGTGGCCCGCAGGGTCAGGCTTTCCTCGGCCAGATAGCGCTCGATCTCGGGGTCGGCGATCGGGGCCTCACCGGCATTGAGCCGGGCCACCCGGTCTTCGGAGATGTCGAGGGCGACCACCTCATGGCGTTGGGCCAGCAGAACGCTCAGGGACAGGCCAACATAGCCGATTCCAGCAACAGCAATTTTCATCTTGGGAAACCTATAACAGTCGAGCTTGCCGGGACTTTAGCGGCACGCCCAGGGCACGTCACCGCGACAGAGGAGACCCGCAGATGGGTGCGGCCCTGACGCGACATTCTGCGGCCCCCCTGCCCGCAGAAAGCGAAAAGCGAACCCGGGCGGGTTCGCTCAGAGGCTGGAGATCCTCCAGCAATGGACCCGATCTGTCACAGCAGATCAGTCGCAACCGATCCCGAGGATCAGTCCGCGTCAGGTGCCGTGGTTGTGGTGCTGTCGCTGCTGCCGCTGGCGCCAGCCACGATCACGGCGCCAAAGGCGGTGACGCCCACGGCGGCTGCGGGCACGGTGGTGCCGGCGATCACGACGGTGCTTCCCGTCGCTGCCTGGCTGGAAACAGCCACGTTCAGCGGAACTTCGGACGTGGCCAGAGCAGGCGCTGCGGCGGCAGCTGCCAGAACCAGGCCGGATGCAAGAGCAGTAAAGGTCTTCATATCGGATACCTCGAATGGGATTCGCAATTGGTTTCAACATATGTGCTGCACTGTGGCGAGACAATGAACAAAGCCGGGCAGGCCCCGGTGATACGCGGGTTTTCGCGGCTTTGCAGCGACAGAGGCCTGCAAGTCACAGGCCCGGCCAGACACGGGGCAGAACTGCCTATTTTTTGAGCAGCTCGATAACCAGATGGCCGATCTCGGGCCCGGACCACTGCCGGGATTGCCACAAGGTGCCATCCCCGCCGCGCCAATAGGTGTTGCGAAACGCGCCCTCGAGCCCGCTGCAGCTCTCTTCCAGCCGGGTGGTGTCCCGGCGCTGGCCCACCAGGGTCAGGGTCTCCGCCCCCGCAGCCTGCAGCGTGCAGTCAAAATTCAGGGTCCGGCCACGGGTATTGCCCTGCAACACCACATAGGAGCGCGCATAGCTCCCGCCGCCGCTGCGCAGCGCGGCCTCGGTCCCGCGCACATCCGCCGACATCAGGTCATCCCCGGTCCCCCGGGTCGCCACGAGCAGGCCGCTGCGGGTGGTGAAGGTCGCTCCATCCGCGCCGCGCCAGACCATGACCGGCGCGCTGGCCGTGCCCCGGCGGCTGACCCCGGCCAGGGTCGCGCTGGACCCGACCGACAGGTTCCGCGTCCGGATCAGCGGAAAATCGACCCCCGCCAGAAGTTCAGGCGTCAGCTCCGGCGCCTGGGGTGTGGGCCCGCGCTGCGCGATCAGGATGCGTCCGGTATCTCGGATCTCGGACCAGACATTGTCCTCTCCGCCCGGCCCGGTGGAGGTACAGGCCACCAACCCGCCACAGCACAGCAAGGCGCCAAGCCCGCGCAGGACATGTCCCGATCCCCGGGATGACCGGGCCGCAATCAGGCTCTGTATCAGGGGAAATGCCCCGCGCATGGCCGCGGCGCGGTCCCGGATCCGATCTGTAGGGATCATTGCCATACCCGCTCCCATTGCCGCGTGAGGGCGCGGGCATGCTGCGCGCGCACCGGATCATAAAGCCGTCCCGGCACCGAGAGACGCTGGCCGCCGTCGCGCTGCACCGGGCGGATCGTGGTGGACAGGCCCGCCTTGCTCGGGCTGCCCAGAAGCCAGCCCACGGGGATCGACAGCAGGATGCCCTTGTCAAAGGACCCTTCGCCGAAATCCTCGGAAGAGACATCCGTCAGGGTGAAGAAGGCCCCCAGCTCCCAGCCATTGTCGAATTCCCGCGACAGGGTGAAGGTCGCGCCCGTATCCCCGGCCAGGTAGCGGCCCACATCGACCTGACCCAGATAGCCATCGCCGAACTCGTAATAGGCCGAGGCATGGCCGGTCACCACGTCATAATCCTGGAACCCGAACCGCTGGTCGAAATCGCGCTGGCGGGCATAGTTCAACTCGACCCCGAGGCCGAGACGGCTGTCCACGGGCTTCCACAGAAGCTCCGCCGAGACCCCGCCGAACATCGCCTCGAGATAGCCTGCGGTCACCCGACCGTAGATGTCCTCGCCCGGGCGGAACGTATAGGCCAGAACCAGATCCTCGATCCCCGGATCCCCCTCCTGGGCATAGCGGAACTGATCCGTCCGGACCCGCGGCAGAACCGAGTTCGATTCCCGGTCGCTATCGGCGATCGTGCCCACGATCTCCTTGCTGACCGTGCCGGACAGGGTGAGGTTCGGGCTGAAACGATAGGCCGCCGTGGCCTCGATCCCGATCTCGAAACGCCAGGGATCATCGGGATCAAAGAAGCTCTGCTCAAGATAGGGTCCGATCCCCCAGGTCAGGGGCTGGACCACCTCGTCGGTCAGGAGCGCCTCGGGCGGCAGCTCCGCCGCCTCGGAGATCTCGGCCGCCGCCAGGAGCCGCGCGCCCGCCTGAGGCGCGAATTCCAGGGTCTCGAGATCCGAGCGGCGCAGGGTGACCTGGCTCGCGGGCATGCCGCCGACCACAGGGGTCAGATGGAAGGTCTCGATGGAGGGCGGCAGGATCTGGGCCAGCACCCGGGCCGCCCGCCCCACCCCATTGGCCGAGGACAGGTAGCGGTTGTTGGTATAGCGCAGGTCGATGCTGCTGCCCGTGGCGGACAGGCCGCGCAGCTCGAGCCCCTCCTCGGCCAGGGCCGGGGCGAGGGCATCGCGCAGGATCTGCTGGGCATCGGGCCGCGCGCTCCAATCGGCGCTCCAGAGCGCGGGATTGGCGGCCCGGTCCGGGCGCAGGGCCACGGGCTCGGGGGCGGGCACGCGCATGGCCTGGGGCGGGCCCTTGGGGTTGAACTGGAACTGGGCCATCACGCCCAGCTCGGCCCCATAGAGGTAATAGGCCCCCAGCCGCATGGCGTCGTTGACCTGGTATTCGAGGCCGAAATTCCAGTCGGACTTGCGGTCGAACACATCGCGCTGCCCGGCCTCGGGCTCATAGGCATCGCTGGAATACTCGAGCTTGACCCCCAGCTGATCCGTGACCTGCCATTCCAGGCCGCCAAAGACCGATTGCGGCCCGCGGAACCACTGATCCGTCCCAAGCTCGCCGCCACGGCTGTCCACGTCGAAGCCCGGCCGGTCATCGGAGACGATGCCCCCGAAGTTATTCGCACTGCCCAGACGGCCCCAGCCCAGACCCACGGTCCCCTTGATCCGCGGCGTCAGGGTCTTGGTGGCCACGATATACTCGCCCGCATAGATGCCGGTGCCGACGAAATCCTGCAGACCGATGGTGACTGCGGGCAAATACTGGCTCTCTTCAAGAGCGAGGAGGCGCACATCGAAGCTGCGGTCGTAATAGGTATCGAACCCGTCTGAATCCCAGTCCTGAATGGCCGTGTAGCGGAAGCTGCCCGACAGGCGCGGCGCGAGCTGAAAGGTCAGGGTGGTGCGGGTCTGGCCCGCGAAATTCGACACGCCCACGGCGATCTGCCCATCGGGCAGGGCCTCGCCCGAGGGCATGTCGATCAGCCCCGGCGCGCCGTAGAAGTTCAGGCTGGGCGGCGAGAGCACCGCCTCGGGCGTGGGCCGGAAAGCGTAATCGGGCTGTTGCGCTGCGGCCCGGGCTTCGCCCTCGGTCACAAGGAACGGGGCGGGGGCCAGCCCTTCCTGCGCCCGGGCGATCTGTGGCGCGAGGGAGCCGGCGCACAGGGCCGTCCCGCAGAGCAGTGCCGTGATCCGCCCGGACATCCGCGACCGGCGCCCTGCGGCAACGGAGGCGGGGGCAGGGACGCGCGGGGCAGAAACGGGCAGCAGGCACATGGCAAAGGATCTCACAGGGGATCTCACGAGAGTTCTCACGGAGCGGGTGAGACCGTCCCACCCGTTGGTGCAGTGAGACCATGCCTGCGCCCCCGCCTTCAAGGCGTTTTCCCGGCCCGGGGCGAGATGGGCGGGGGGCTGTGTCCCCCCTGCCCCGGCATGCCCCGGCGCAGGCGCAGCGGCCTTTGTCAGAGCGCCTGTATCAGGCTCGGTTTCGGGGCCCGCACCGGGGGCGCAGCCTTGTCCGGGGGTCACGACTGGACCCGCTGGGGGGCCGCGACATAGCCCTCGACCCAGCGGTCGATGACCGCGCGGCCCGCCACCGGATCGCTGGAGGCCACCGCATGGCGCAGGGCGCGCAGGATGCTGGCCACCTCGATCTCGGAAACGCTCTGCTCGCGGGCACAGAACAGCTTGGGATGCCGGGTGCCAATATGATCATCCGTGAGGGTCAGCTCTTCGTACATCTTCTCGCCCGGGCGCAGCCCGGTGAAGACGATCTCGATATCGCCATCCGGCGCATCGCTGTCGCGCACGGTGTAGCCCGCGCTCTCGATCACCTGGCGGGCCAGTTGCACGATGGGCACGGGCCGCCCCATATCCAGCACGAACACCTCGCCTCCCCGGGCCATGGAGCCCGCGGTCAGGACCAGCCGGACTGCCTCCTGCACGGTCATGAAATAGCGGGTCACATGCGGGTCTGTGACGGTCACCGGTCCGCCCCGGCGGATCTGCTCCTGAAAGAGCGGCACGACCGAACCGGACGAGCCCAGCACATTGCCGAAGCGCACCATGGTGAAGACCGTGCCCGGGCTGCGCGTGGCAAGATCCTGGATCACCAGCTCGGCCAGCCGCTTGGAAGCCCCCATGACATTGGTCGGCCGCACGGCCTTGTCCGACGAGATCAGGATGAAGCGTTCGACCCCGCTCTCGGCGGCCTCGCGGGCCAGGGTCTGGGTGCCGAAGACATTATTGGCGAGCCCGGCCAGCGGATTGGCCTCGACCAGGGGCACATGCTTGTAGGCCGCCGCATGGAGGACAACCTGCACCCCGTGCTCGGCCAGCACGCCGCGCACCTGACGCGGATCGGTGACCGAGCCCAGCACCGGCACCAGCTCGGTGCCCGTGACCTCGGCGAGGCTGCGCAGCTCCATCTCCACGTTGTAGAGGGCCAGTTCATTGAGCTCGTAGAGCACGAGTTTCGCAGGGCGACAGGCGAGGATCTGACGGCAGAGCTCGGACCCGATGGAGCCCCCGGCCCCGGAGATCAGCGCCACCCGGCCCGCATAGCTCTCGCAGCCGCGCTCGAGCTCGTCGCAGACCTGCTGACGCCCGAGGAAGGTATGGCTTTCGACCGGCTTGAGCTTCTCGACCAGTTGCTCCTCGCCGATGAGCTGCGAGAAGGAGGGCAGGGCCTGCACGTCGAGCCCCATCTTCTGCAACCGGCGGGCCAGTTGTGCCTGCTTCGGCTGGCTCAGAGACGGCACCGCCAGCAGCAGGCGGTCGATCTGCTTGGCATTGGCCAGCTCGCGGATCCGGACCGGCGAATGCACCGGCAACCCGGCCACGGTCAGCCCATGCAGCGCGGTATTGTCGTCGACAAAGGCCACCGGATAGATCGTCTTATGCGCATTGAGCGCCGAGACCAGCTGCGTGCCCGTGGTGCCCGCCCCGTAGATCAGCACCCGGGTATGGCCCTCATCCCGGCGATAGATCGCGGTCAGGATCTGCAGCATCACCACCCGGCTGGCGGAAGAAAACAGGAAAAAGCAGCCCGCAAAGATCACATAGAGCCCGCCCGGCAGGCCAAGCCCGGCAATCTTGCCCAGCACCAGCGCGATGATCCCGTTGGCCACCGCGTATTGGGCCGTCTTGCCGACCGCGCGGCTCTCATAGGCATTCAGGCGTACATAGGGGATGCCCATCCAGAAGGAGACCAGCGCGCTGGCCGCCAGCAGGTAAGGCAGGATCGGCAGGATCAGAAACAGCGTCTCGCGCAGGGGCAGGGGTTCGGGCTGCAGGGCAAAGGTCACCAGAAGCGCCATCGGGATCAGCAAGAGATCCACGGTCAGCAACGTGATAGCCTTCTGACCCAATGTCAGTGATTTGACGAAATTCAACACGTCGCTCAGCCCATGCCCCTGATCTGTCGCGCGGATCCACGCCATCCGCTCGAGATCTGCTCAATTACCTAAAACCGGAGATATCGGACCCCATCCGACTGCTCCCAATTTCATCAACTGCCTAATTCCACCACAGATTGTGTAGCGGATCGCCGGATATGGCCACAAGGGGGTAGGTGACGCATCCGCTGGAAAACGCCGATCCGGCCTGAACGCCCAAATCTCAGGCAGCCCGCAGCAGGATTGGGCGGGCGGCGGACCTGGTGAGGTGCCAGCACGCACTGCCCGCAGTCAGCCAAGAATCTCTAGAGTCTTGTTCTCTTTAAAATCAATGTGTTACAGAAATTTGTTTCGCATGCGAAACGTTTCGCACCCCTGAACCCACTGCGAAACATGTGCCGGGAAGGTCAGGATCCGCCCTCATGCCGAAGCCAGGCCGTCAGCCGCGCGCGCAGCTCCGGCGTGACCTGCGGCCCGGACAAGGTCAGTGCCGCAGAGCCCCCGGCAGAGCTATGCGCCAGATAAAGACCCGGAAGAATCTCCTCCCCCTCGGGCGCCGGTGTCCCACGCCCCCCTGACGGGGTAGAGGGCCGGGCCGTCACGGGGCGAGGCTCCGCAGTCGGGCGCAGAGCGGCCTCCAACAGGGCGGCTTCGGCGTCAGGATCCTCGACCCCGGCCTTGCGCAGGCGGGTCCGCAAGGTGCGGGCCAGCTCCGGATCTGCCTCCAGCGCCTTGGACAGGCGCAGGCCCAGCCGTTCCGTCAGACTGCCGGGGAAGCGCAACGCGCCATCCAGCGCAGCCACCACGGTGAGGAATGAGCCGATCTTGGAGCGTTTGGCCCGGGAGGCCGACGCAAACAGGCTCTGCAGCGCGCGTTTATGGGTCGGAAACACGCCCTGCTCCACCGCCTTGGCGACGATGCGCGCCCGCTCATAGGGGCTGAGCCCGACGCGGATCTCGTTTTCCTCGACCATGGCCGTATAGGCCGCCTCGGAGGTCTCGGGCGTCCGCAGGAGGGCCTGCACCCGGGCGAAACGCTCCTCGCCGGTCTCCGCATGGAGCTCGCCCAGGGCGGTCACCCGGCGCCACCCCGAGATCAGCCCGAATTGCCCATCGCCCAGATCCACCACTTCGATCGGGGTCTGCTGGCCGCGGCTGCGCAGGCTGTCCTTGAGCACGGCCATTTCGTCCGCCTCAACGATCAACCGGTCCCGGACCAGATGGTCCCGCTGGATGGCGGCGAGGGGCAGGGCCTGGATCAGGCGTCCTTCGGCCCGGGCCGTCTCAAGCTCGGCCGTGACCTCGGCCAGGGCGGCCGAGGCGGCACTGTCCCGTGCCACCTGGGCGATAGGGGGGATCGACGCGGGCCCGGTCGCGGGCTCTGCCGGGGCAGGGGCGGCAAAGCCCGGGGACAGACTTGCGCTGCCCGTATCAAGATAGCCGGGTTGGGCGGGGGTAAGGCGTTTGCGTTTGGCCATGATGTCCTCCGTGACAGCGGGCTCAGGGGCGCGTGGATGGGGGCAGGGGAGGTGTCGGTGCCTGACGCATACAGGCCCTAAATGGGGGTTTAGAGCCTATTTTGGTCACGCGGCGGCGTCCTTGGCTGCGAGTTCCTCCCGCCGCCAGACCCCGAGCAGAAGCCGTTTGAACGCTGCATAGGTCGCGTCAAAGGTCTCGCGCCCCCGGACATAGGTCTCGCGGTTGAAATCCCGGTAATCGGCCTCGTAGATGCCCGAGACCTGCTCGCCGGCCTGCCCGATCAGCGCGGTGAAATCCTGCCGGTGGGGGCTGAGGGTTCGCCCGAGATAGGCCTGCATCAGCCCGGCCAGTTCGGCCTGCTGAGCGCCGTCATAGCGGGTCACCACCGCGCGGACCGCATCCCATTCAAAGGCCAGCTCCTCGCGCCCCAGCGCCCGGGCGGCCATGTTCTCCCCCTCCTCGATGGAGTGAAAGGTCGAGTGCAGCATGTCAAAGAACCGCCCCGTGCTGTCAAACTCCAAAAAGGAGGCCCCCATGGGCACAAGCAGGATGTCCGAGGCCGCGAGCCCGTTGATCGTGAGATAGCCGAGCGCTGGGGGCGTATCGATGAAGACGAGGTCATAGGCGTCGAGGATCCCGTCCGCCTCAAGGCTTTCGGTGAGCGCATCCCAGAGCTTCCAGGAGCGCGCCTGCATCCGCCAGACGGGGATCTGGAACTCGGCCCAATAGAGGTTCAGCTGCGCGCCGATCAGGTCGATATTGGGCCAATGGGTGGGCTGGATCAGGCTCTGCGCCGTGACGTCCAGCGCGTCCCCGAGGGTCTCATCCAGCGGAATGGGCGCTTCGTTGCGGTCTAGCCGGCGCTGGTTCTCGGTCCGCAGATGCCGCGCATAATGGCGGGCGAGGAGGGGAAAGACCGTGGCCCATTCATCGGCCACCTGCCCGCCGAAGATCGATGTCATGGAGCCCTGGCTATCCAGATCGAGCACCAGCACCTTGTAGCCGTCCAGGGCGGCGGACATGGCCAGATGGGCACAGGTGGAGGTCTTGCCGACCCCGCCCTTGAAATTCGCCACCGCCACGAGTTTCGCAGGCAGGCCTTCGGGGCGGTAGGGGCGGTACTCCTTGGCCTTCGATCCCCCCTCGGCAAAGAACGCCCGCAGGCGCAGCACCTCATCGAGGGTGAACCATTTCGCGCCACCGGCCGTTTCGCTGCGCCC
>NZ_JBNAGD010000013.1:0-64486 GCF_049801015.1 Dinoroseobacter sp. S124A
GCGCCGACGGTGCGGCCGCCTTCGCGGATGGCGAAGCGGAGGCCGTCTTCCATGGCGATCGGGGCGATCAGCTCGACACCGAATTTCAGGTTGTCGCCCGGCATCACCATCTCGGTGCCTTCCGGCAGCGTCACGGTCCCGGTCACATCCGTCGTCCGGAAGTAGAACTGCGGACGGTAGTTCGCGAAGAACGGCGTGTGACGGCCACCTTCATCCTTGGTCAGGATATAGGCTTCGGCTTCGAACTTGGTGTGCGGCGTCACGGAGCCCGGCTTGCAGAGAACCTGACCACGCTCGACACCTTCACGGTCCACACCGCGCAACAGGGCGCCGATATTGTCGCCCGCTTCACCGCGATCCAGCAGCTTGCGGAACATTTCCACACCGGTGCAGGTCGTCTTGGTGGTGTCGCGGATGCCGACGATTTCGATCTCGTCGCCCACATTGATCACGCCACGCTCCACACGACCGGTCACAACCGTGCCGCGGCCGGAGATCGAGAACACGTCCTCGATCGGCATCAGGAAGGGCTGGTCCACGGCGCGCGCCGGGGTCGGGATGTAGTCATCCACAGCCGCCATCAGCTCGGCGATCTTCTCGGTGCCGATCGCGTCGTCACGGCCCTCGAGAGCCGCCAGGGCGGAGCCCGCAACGATCGGAATGTCGTCGCCCGGGTACTCGTAGCTGTCCAGAAGCTCGCGGATTTCCATCTCGACCAGCTCCAGGAGCTCTTCGTCGTCGACCTGGTCCACCTTGTTCATGAAGACGACCATGTAGGGGATGCCCACCTGACGGCCGAGCAGGATGTGCTCGCGGGTCTGGGGCATCGGGCCATCGGCCGCGTTCACCACGAGGATCGCGCCGTCCATCTGGGCCGCGCCGGTGATCATGTTCTTGACGTAGTCAGCGTGACCCGGGCAGTCCACATGGGCGTAGTGACGCGCGTCGGTCTCGTATTCCACATGCGCGGTCGAGATCGTGATCCCGCGGGCCTTCTCTTCCGGCGCGCCGTCAATCTCGTCATAGGCTTTGAAGTCGCCAAACTGCTTGGTGATCGCAGCCGTCAGCGTCGTCTTGCCGTGGTCAACATGCCCGATCGTGCCGATGTTAACATGCGGTTTAGAACGCTCAAACTTTTCCTTAGCCATGATGGCCTCCTTGTCTCTTGTCGGGGTGGCGGGGTCGGCCCCGCCCTACGGTGTTGGGTAGGGCGGGGATCCCCCCGCCGTCCCGGTTATGCAAATTTCTCTTGGATTTCCTGGCTGATATTCGCCGGAACCGGATCATAGTGATCGAACTGCATCGTAAACTGCGCCCGGCCCGAAGACATGGAGCGCAGGGTGTTGATGTAGCCGAACATGTTGGCCAGCGGGACGAAGGCGTTGATTGCCACGGCGTTGCCGCGCGGCTCCTGCCCGGTGACCTGCCCGCGACGGGAGGTCAGGTCGCCGATGATGCCACCGGTGTAGTCTTCGGGTGTCACCACCTCGACCTTCATCACCGGCTCAAGCAGCTTGGCGCCCGCTTTCTTCATGCCTTCGCGCATGCCCATACGAGCGGCGATTTCGAAGGCCAGAACGCTGGAGTCCACGTCGTGGAACTTGCCGTCGATCAGAGCAACCTTGAAGTCGATGACCGGGAAGCCAGCCAGCGGGCCGCTATCCATCACCGAGTTGATGCCTTTTTCCACGCCCGGGATATATTCCTTGGGCACAGCACCACCAACGATCTTGGACTCGAAGGAATAACCTTCGCCCGGCTCCGTCGGTGTGATGATCATCTTCACTTCGGCGAACTGACCGGACCCACCCGACTGCTTCTTGTGGGTGTAGGTATGCTCGACCTCGTGACCGATGGTCTCGCGATAGGCCACCTGCGGCGCACCAATATTCGCCTCAACCTTGAACTCGCGCTTCAGGCGATCCACCAGGATGTCCAGGTGAAGTTCGCCCATGCCCTTCATGATGGTCTGACCGGACTCGAGGTCGGTCTCAACCCGGAAGGACGGATCCTCGGCTGCGAGACGCTGCAGACCCTGAGACATCTTCTCCTGGTCGGCTTTGGTCTTCGGCTCGACGGCGATCTCGATCACCGGATCGGGGAAGGTCATGGTTTCGAGAACAACCTGGTCCTTCTCATCCGACAGCGTATCACCGGTTGTGGTGTCCTTCAGGCCCGCAAGCGCAATAATGTCACCGGCAAATGCCTCAGTGATCTCATCCTGCTTGTTGGAGTGCATCATCACCATCCGGCCGATGCGCTCTTTCTTGCCCTTCGTGGTGTTCATCAGGCTGTCACCCTTTGCCAGGGTGCCCGAATAGATCCGCGTGAAGGTCAGCGTGCCCATATAGGGGTCGTTCATGATTTTGAACGCGAGGCCCGAGAACGGCATGTTGTCATCCGCACGACGTGCAATATCGCGGGTTTCTGTCTCGTCGCCCGGCTTGAAGCCCATGTAGTCGACCACGTCGACCGGGCTCGGCAGGAAGTCGATCACAGCGTTGAGCAGGGGCTGAACACCCTTGTTCTTGAACGCGGAGCCGCACAGCACGGGGATGAAAGCGATCTCGAGGGTGCCCTTGCGGATCAGCGCGCGCAGCGTGTCCACGTCGGGCTCGTTGCCTTCGAGGTATTCCATCATGGCGTCGTCATCCATCTCGACCGCAGTCTCGATGAGCTTGGCACGCCATTCGTCGGCAGTTTCCTTCAGGCTGTCGCGGATCGGGCGACGCTCCCAGGAAGCGCCCAGGTCTTCACCGGCCCAGACCCACTCTTCCATGGTGATCAGGTCGACGATGCCTTCGAGCTCGTTCTCCGCCCCGATCGGGATCTGAATGGGTGCGGGGATGGCCCCGGTGCGGTCCTGGATCATCTCGACGCAGTTGAAGAAATCTGCGCCGATCTTGTCCATCTTGTTGACGAAGACGATCCGCGGAACCTTGTAGCGGTCAGCCTGACGCCACACGGTCTCGGTCTGGGGCTCCACACCAGCGTTTGCGTCGAGCACGGCAACCGCACCGTCGAGAACGGCGAGCGAACGCTCCACCTCGATGGTGAAGTCCACGTGACCCGGCGTGTCGATGATGTTCATCCGGTGCTTTTCCGTCTGAGCCGTCGCGCCGTCTTCGGTGCGCTCCCAGAAGGTGGTGGTCGCAGCAGAGGTGATCGTGATGCCACGCTCCTGCTCCTGCTCCATCCAGTCCATGGTGGCCGCGCCATCATGAACTTCGCCGATGTTGTGGGACTTGCCGGTGTAATACAGGATGCGCTCGGAGCAGGTGGTTTTGCCTGCATCGATATGCGCCATGATCCCGAAGTTACGGTAGCGGTCGAGGGGATAGTCGCGTGCCATTGGGTTCGGTCCTAGGCTGAAGGAATGTTACCAGCGGTAATGGCTGAAAGCTTTGTTGGCTTCGGCCATCTTGTGCGTGTCTTCGCGCTTTTTAACGGCGGAACCACGGGAGTTCACGGCATCGACCAGCTCGCCGGCGAGACGCTCTTCCATGGTGTTCTCGTTGCGCGCGCGGGAGGCGTTGATCAACCAGCGGATGGCCAGGGCTTCGCGGCGCTCGGGACGCACTTCGACCGGCACCTGGTAGGTGGCACCACCAACCCGGCGGGAGCGAACCTCGACCGACGGTTTGATGTTGTCGAGGCATTCGTGGAACACTTCGAGCGGCGAGCGCTTCAGCTTACCCTCAACGCGATCAAACGCGTTGTAGACGATCTTCTCAGCGGCGGACTTCTTGCCGTCGATCATCAGGTTGTTCATGAACTTGGTCAGAACGCGGTCGCCAAATTTGGCGTCCGGCAGAACTTCGCGTTTTTCGGCGGCGTGACGGCGAGACATCTACTCTTCCTCTTACTTCGGACGCTTCGCGCCGTACTTCGAACGGCGTTGCTTACGGTCTTTGACGCCCTGGGTATCCAGAACACCACGCAGGATGTGATAGCGCACACCGGGAAGGTCTTTGACACGACCGCCGCGGATGAGGACCACGGAGTGTTCCTGCAGGTTGTGGCTTTCACCCGGGATGTAGCTGATCACCTCGAAGCCGTTGGTCAGGCGCACTTTGGCGACCTTCCGCATGGCCGAGTTCGGCTTCTTCGGCGTGGTCGTGTAGACCCGCGTGCAGACGCCGCGCTTTTGCGGGCAACCTTCCAGGTGCTGAGACTTGGAGCGTTTTACTTTGGGCTGCCGCGGCTTGCGGATCAGCTGTTGAATCGTTGGCATTCCGGTTCCCCGTTTAGCTCGTCATGACATCGCGCGACGGTCGCGCGGATTGCGTTAGGCACTTCACGCGTCCGCAAAGCGCAAAACCGCGGACGGACCCTTCGCGAGCCCGGCGCGGTGGAATTCCAGAGGATCGGGGCGTGAACCCGGATCGTGACCACTTCGAATTGTGATGCCCGAGGACCGGCGTTCCGGCACCTCAAGTGGCGCGGGGTATAGGGGGAGTCGGGAGGGTTGTCAACACGCCCCGAAGGCGCCTTCGGGCTTTTCGCGCAGGGCGCTACCGCGCCCGGCTCCGGCGGCGCACGACCTGTTCCCGGTACAGGGTGTAAAGCCCCGTGGCCACCACGATTCCCGCCCCGATCCATGTCAGCGGATCCGGCCATTCGCCGAAGACGAAAAAGCCGATCAGCACCGCCCAGATCAGCGCCATATAACGGAACGGCGTGACGAATCCGATCTCGCCATAGCGCATGGCCAGCGCGGCAAAAGTGTAGCCCGACGCAATGAACACCCCGGCCCCGACCAGCAGCAGTGCCCCTACCCCCGTCACCGGCGCCCAGGGCGTCAGCAGCGACAGCCCCCCGGCCGCCACGGTCACGAATACCGCCATGACGAAGCCCAGGAACACGGCGGGGATCCCCGGGTCGATCCGGCGGGTGGAAAGATCCCGGAAGGTCACGAACCCCACCGCCAGCAGCACCAGCAGCGCATAGGCGCTGAACCCGGCTCCGCCCGGCTGCACGATGCACAGAACCCCGACAAGGCCCACACCGATCGCTGCGAGCCGCCGCCAGCCCACGTGCTCGCCGAGAAACAGCGCCCCGGCGAGGGTCAGGGTCAGCGGCAGAGCCTGCAGCAGAGCACTGACATTCGCGAAGGGCATATTGGCCAGCGCGATGAAGAAGGGGATCATGGCGCAGATCTCGGCCCCGCTGCGCAGCCCGATCAGACGCCGGTCCCGGGGCGCGATCCGGAGGGCAAAGGCCCCGCTCCGCCAGGCCATGCCGCCCAGCAGGGCCATGGCGACCAACCCGCGCAGGAACACCACCTGGAACAGGGGCATCTGCTCGGCGGCGGACCGGATCAGTGCGTCGCCCACCGTGAAGCTCGCCGTGACGAGCAGCATATAGGCGGCACCACGCAGATTGCCCGCGGCGCGGGGCGAGGTGGCAAGGGGCTGGGGCATGGCTGGGTCTCAGGAAGAACCGCGGGGCGGCAAAGCAAAACCCCCGCATCTGGATGCGGGGGTTTCAAGTCTTGGGATCGGGCCGCGGCTTACTCGCGGCTCTCCGGCATGGCGATATCGGACATGTCCATATCGCCCCCGGAGTCGAACACATCCTCCGGAGCCGGCGCGGCGAGGGCGGCGGCCTCCTCGGCCTCTGCCTGACGCTGTTCCAGCACCTTCTGGTCGCGATCCTGGGCGATGCGGCGCATCTGCTGGGTCGCACCTCCGGTGCCCGCCGGGATCAGGCGACCCACGATGACGTTCTCCTTCAGGCCGATCAGCTTGTCGCGCTTGCCCATGGTCGAGGCCTCGGTCAGCACCTTGGTCGTCTCCTGGAAGGAGGCCGCCGAGATGAAGGACCGGGTCTGCAGGCTCGCCTTGGTGATCCCCAGAAGGATCGGCTCGCCCTGTGCCGGACGGCGCCCTTCGGCAACCGCCTTCTCGTTGGCTGCCTCGAACTGGAGCTTGTCCACATGCTCGCCCTTGAGCAGCGTGGTCTCGCCACTGTCGAGGATCTCCCATTTCTGCAGCATCTGGCGGACGATCACTTCGATATGCTTATCGTTGATCTTCACACCCTGCAGTCGGTAGACGTCCTGAACCTCGTCGATCAGGTAATCCGCGAGCGCCTCGATCCCCATGATCCGGAGGATGTCATGGGGGGCAGGGTTGCCATCCATGATGTAATCCCCCTTCTGGACGAAGTCGCCTTCGGCCACAGGGATGTGCTTGCCCTTGGGCACCATGTATTCCACGGGCTCCATCGTGTCATCCGACGGCTCGATCGAGATGCGACGCTTGTTCTTGTAGTCGCGCCCGAACCGGACATAGCCATCGATCTCGGCGATGATCGCGTGATCCTTGGGACGCCGCGCCTCGAAGAGTTCGGCCACACGCGGCAGACCACCGGTGATGTCCTTGGTCTTGGCCCCTTCGCGCGGGATCCGGGCGACCACGTCACCAGCCGTCACGTTGGTGCCATCCTCGATCGAGAGGATCGCGTCCACGGACATCGGGTAGGTCACCGGGTTGCCCGCATCATTGCGCACAGGCTCGCCGGTTTCCGGATCCGCGATGAGGACCTCGGGCTTGAGCTCGTTGCCCTTCGGAGCCGCGCGCCAGTCGGACACGATCTTCTGGGTCATGCCGGTGGCATCGTCGGTCTCTTCGCGCACCGAGATGCCCGAGACGAGGTCGACGAAGCGGACCATCCCCGATTTCTCGGCGATGATCGGCAGGGTGTACGGGTCCCATTCATAGAGCTTGTCGCCCCGGGCCACATCCGTGCCCTCGGCCACATGGACCTTGGTGCCGTAGCCCAGTTTGAAGCTCGCCCGCTCGTTGCCCTCGCCATCGACAATCGCGAGCTGCATGTTGCGGCCCATGACGATGTTCTCGCCCGCAGCATTGGCCAGCAGGTTCGGGTTGCGGAAGACAACCTTGCCCTCCTGACCCGCTTCCTGGAAGGACTGCTGACCACCCTGCGCGATGCCGCCGATGTGGAAGGTCCGCATCGTCAGCTGCGTGCCGGGCTCGCCGATGGACTGTGCCGCGATGATGCCGACGGCCTCGCCCACATTGACCTTGGTCCCGCGCGCGAGATCCCGGCCATAGCACTGGGCGCAGACGCCTTCATCCGCTTCACAGGTCAGCGGGCTGCGGATCCGCATGGAGGCAATGTCGGCCTGTTCGATCAGGTCGGCCTTGCGCTCGTCGATCAGCTCACCCAACGCGACGATGACATCGCCCGTTGCCGGGTCGAGCACGTCCTCAGCCGCCACGCGACCCAGAACACGTTCGCCCAGGCTGGCCACAACCTCCCCATCATTGACGGCGGCGGTCGCGGTGATCGAGTTCTCGGTGCCGCAATCGTTCATCCGCACGATGCAGTCCTGCGCCACGTCCACGAGACGACGGGTCAGATAACCCGAGTTCGCAGTCTTGAGCGCGGTGTCCGCCAGACCCTTCCGGGCCCCGTGGGTGGAGTTGAAGTACTCCAGAACGGTCAGGCCTTCCTTGAAGTTCGAGATGATCGGCGTCTCGATGATCTCGCCCGACGGCTTGGCCATCAGACCGCGCATCCCGCCAAGCTGCTTCATCTGGGCCGGCGAACCACGGGCACCGGAATGGGCCATCATGTAGACCGAGTTTGGCTCCATCTGTTCGGTGGTCTCGGGATCGAAGCGATCCTTGGAGATCTCGTCCATCATCTCGCCGGCGACTTCATCCGAGCATTTCGACCAGGCATCGACGACCTTGTTGTACTTCTCACCCTGGGTGATCAGACCGTCCATATACTGCTGCTCGAATTCCTTCACCTGGTTGCGGACACCTTCGACGATGTTCCACTTGGTGTCGGGGATCAGCATGTCATCCTTGCCGAACGAGATGCCCGCCTTGAACGCCTCGCGGAAGCCCATCGTCATGATCTGGTCGCAGAAGATGACCGACTCCTTCTGACCGCAATAGCGGTAAACGGTGTCGATGACCTGCTGCACTTCCTTTTTCCGCAGAAGACGGTTGACCAGCTCGAAGGGCGCCTTGGCATTCAACGGCAGCAGCGCACCGAGACGGACACGGCCCGGCGTGGTCTCGAACCGCTGATAGATCTCGTTGCCTTCTCCGTCGATCTGCTTGACCCGCGCCTGGATCTTGGTGTGCAAGTGCACTTCGCCCGCATTGAGCGCGTGCTCCACCTCTTCGACCGAGCCGAACACCATGCCCTGACCGGGCAGGCCTTCACGCTCCAGCGTGATGTAGTAGAGACCGAGGATCATATCCTGCGACGGCACGATGATCGGCGCGCCGTTGGCGGGCGACAGAACGTTGTTCGTGGACATCATCAGGACGCGCGCCTCGAGCTGCGCCTCCAGCGAGAGCGGCACGTGCACGGCCATCTGGTCGCCGTCGAAGTCGGCGTTGAAGGCCGAACACACGAGCGGGTGCAGCTGGATCGCCTTGCCTTCAATCAGCACCGGTTCGAACGCCTGAATGCCCAAACGGTGCAGCGTCGGCGCACGGTTCAGCATGACCGGGTGTTCGCGGATCACCTCGTCGAGGATATCCCACACTTCGGGACGCTCTTTTTCGACCAGCTTCTTGGCCTGCTTGACCGTCGAAGACAGGCCCTTGGCCTCCAGCCGCGAATAGATGAACGGCTTGAAGAGCTCGAGCGCCATCTTCTTGGGCAGACCGCATTGATGCAGCTTGAGCTCCGGGCCGGTCACGATGACCGAACGCCCCGAGAAGTCGACCCGCTTGCCGAGCAGGTTCTGACGGAAGCGACCCTGCTTGCCCTTGAGCATGTCCGAAAGCGATTTCAGCGGACGCTTGTTGGCGCCCGTGATCACGCGGCCACGACGGCCATTGTCGAACAGGGCGTCGACGGATTCCTGCAACATCCGCTTCTCGTTCCGGATGATGATATCCGGTGCGCGCAGCTCGATGAGCCGCTTGAGGCGGTTGTTCCGGTTGATCACCCGGCGATAGAGATCGTTGAGGTCCGAGGTCGCGAAACGGCCCCCGTCCAGCGGCACCAGCGGGCGCAGCTCTGGCGGGATCACCGGCACGACCGTCAGAACCATCCACTCAGGACGGTTGCCGGATTCGAGGAAGTTCTCGACCAGCTTCAGACGTTTGATGATCTTCTTCGGCTTCAGTTCACCGGTCGCCTCGGCCAGATCCGCGCGCAGCTGCTCGGCCTCGGTTTCCAGATCGATCGCCGAGAGCATCTCACGGATGGCTTCCGCGCCGATATTGGCGGTGAAGGCGTCCATGCCATAGGCGTCCTGAGCATCGAGGAATTCTTCCTCGGTCATCAGCTGACCATAGGTGAGGTCCGTGAGACCCGGCTCGATCACAACGTAGTTCTCGAAATAGAGGATCCGCTCGAGATCGCGCAGGGTCATGTCCAGCATCGTGCCGATCCGGGACGGCAGCGATTTCAGGAACCAGATATGGGCGACCGGGGCGGCCAGCTCAATATGGCCCATGCGCTCGCGCCGGACCTTCTGCAGGGTGACTTCCACCCCGCATTTCTCGCAGATAACCCCGCGATATTTCATGCGCTTATACTTGCCGCAGAGGCATTCGTAATCCTTGATCGGGCCAAAGATCCGCGCACAGAAGAGACCGTCACGCTCAGGCTTGAACGTCCGGTAGTTGATCGTCTCGGGCTTCTTGATCTCGCCAAAGGACCACGAGAGGATCCGTTCCGGGCTCGCCAACGACACCTTGATCTCGTCAAAGGTCTTGACCGGCGCGACCGGGTTGAACGGGTTGGTTGTCAGTTCCTGGTTCATCAGTGTCTCCTTCACGCGGCCATCTGAGCGAGGTCGAGCGCTCTTGCGTAGTCGCGACGTTTCGCCCACAGGGCGACTGCGAGATCAATAAGCGGCGCTTTCCTCATACCGGAAAGCACAGCGGATTCTTCATATATGGCGGCAATACCATCGGCATCGTCCGAGCGGATGCCCAAAAAAGCGAATAGACTGTCGGCTTCATCGCGATTCCGGAACAGGTCCTCGTAGGACACCACCTTGAACCGCACGCGGCGCGACAGATCGGCATCCCCCCGCAGACGGTTGGCGAACTCTAGAGTTGCCTCTACAGATCGATTGAACGCCTTAATGCCACGCTTGTAGTCACGGCTCGCGGGCCAATACTGAGCTGCCGCGGGATCGGTCTTTGCTCGCTCCGCACGGACCTGAAAGCTGCGCGCGACAGCTCGCGGGCTCCGAAGGATCATGATCACCGACACTTCGCCGTCCATTGCTTCGGCCGCTTCGAACACCTCCACCGGGTTTGGAGACTTGTCGCCTATCACTGTTGCGGTCTGGGCCTTAGCGCAAGCCGCCTGCGTCGCGCGCGCATCGAAGGAAACGCGATTGCAGTCTCCTTCGACAAAAGTTGCGAACCGATCAGGCGTGAACAGGTCTGCCTCCAGGTGGTGCTCATCGAGCAGGCGGCGCGTGTAGCGTTCCATGCCGATGGCCACCGAAGGGTGCGTGTTCAACAGACGAACAAGTGCTGTGGTTCCGCTTCGCGGACAGCCTGTGACAAGCAAGATATGTCTTGCTGTCTCGCTCACTCTTCGCCCTCCGCATCCAGGAGTTCCATGTTGAGGCCGAGGCCGCGGACTTCTTTGACGAGCACGTTGAAGCTCTCCGGCACGCCGGCCTCGAAGTTGTCCTCGCCCTTGACGATGCTCTCATAGACCTTGGTCCGGCCCGCAACGTCATCCGACTTCACGGTCAGCATTTCCTGCAGGGTGTAGGCGGCGCCGTACGCTTCGAGCGCCCAGACCTCCATCTCCCCGAAGCGCTGGCCGCCGAACTGCGCCTTACCACCGAGCGGCTGCTGGGTGACGAGCGAGTACGGCCCGGTCGACCGCGCGTGGATCTTGTCGTCCACCAGGTGGTGCAGCTTGAGCAGGTACTTGACCCCGACCGTGACCTTCCGCGCGAATTTCTCGCCCGAACGACCATCGAAGAGATCCGACTGACCCGAGGTGTCAAAACCGGCGCGGGTGAGCGCGTCGTTGACATCCGCCTCTTTCGCACCGTCGAAGACCGGCGTAGCGATCGGAACACCGCGTGTCACGTTGCCTGCACGCTCCAGAAGGTCATCCTGATCGAGACCGGCAATCGCATCCTCATAGGCTTCGTCGCCATAGGCCAGGCGCATCGCCTCGCGCACCGGGGTCATGTCGCCGGAACGACGATACTCACCCAGAGCCTCGTCGATCTGCAGACCCATGCCACGCGCGGCCCAACCCATATGGGTTTCAAGGATCTGACCGACGTTCATCCGCGAGGGCACGCCGAGCGGGTTGAGCACGAAATCGACCGGGGTCCCGTCGGCGAGGAACGGCATGTCCTCCATCGGCACCACTTTCGAGATCACACCCTTGTTCCCGTGACGGCCGGCCATCTTGTCGCCCGGCTGCAGCTTGCGCTTCACCGCGATGAAGACCTTGACCATCTTCATCACGCCCGGGGGCAGATCGTCGCCACGACGGACCTTCTCGACCTTGTCCTCGAACCGCGCGGTCAGAGCCCGCTTCTGGGCTTCGTACTGAGCGTTCAAGGCCTCGACCATCTGGGCTTCGGCCTCGTCCTCGAGGGCGAGCTGCCACCACTGGCCACGGCTGAGCGTGCCGAGCAGCTCCTCGGTGATCTCGGACCCGGCCTTGATGCCCTTGGGACCTTTCACCGCGGCCTTGCCGAGGATCATGTCCTTGAGACGGGCGTAGATGTTGCGCTCGAGGATGACCATCTCGTCATCCCGGTCGCGCGCGAGGCTTTCGACCTCTTCCCGCTCGATCTGCAGGGCGCGCTCGTCTTTTTCCACCCCGTGGCGGTTGAAGACGCGCACTTCCACGACGGTCCCGAAATCCCCCGGCGGCAGGCGCATGGAGGTGTCACGGACATCCGAGGCCTTCTCCCCGAAGATGGCGCGCAGAAGCTTCTCTTCCGGCGTCATCGGGCTCTCGCCCTTAGGCGTGATCTTGCCCACGAGGATATCGCCCGGCCCGACATCGGCGCCGATATAGACGATCCCCGCCTCGTCGAGGTTGCGCAGGGCTTCCTCGCCGACATTCGGGATGTCGCGGGTGATCTCTTCCGGCCCAAGCTTGGTGTCCCGGGCAGCGACTTCGAATTCTTCGATATGGATCGAGGTGAAGACGTCGTCCCGCGCCACGCGCTCGGAGATGAGGATGGAGTCCTCGTAGTTGTAGCCATTCCAAGGCATGAAGGCGACGACAACGTTCTTGCCGAGCGCCAGTTCCCCGAGATCGGTGGAGGGGCCATCGGCGATCACGTCGTTCTTGCCGACCTTGTCACCCACCTTCACCAGCGGACGCTGGTTGATGCAGGTGTTCTGGTTCGACCGCTGGAACTTGCGCAGACGGTAGATGTCGACGCCCGGATCGCCCGGTTCCAGATCCTCGGTCGCGCGGATCACGATCCGGGTGGCGTCCACCTGGTCGATGAAGCCACCGCGACGGGCCATGATGGCCGCACCGGAGTCGCGCGCAACCACGCCCTCGATACCAGTGCCAACGAACGGCGCATCCGCCTGCAGAAGCGGCACGGCCTGACGTTGCATGTTCGAGCCCATCAGAGCCCGGTTCGCGTCGTCATTCTCAAGGAACGGAATGAGCGAGGCCGCGACGGACACCAGCTGCTTGGGCGACACGTCGATCAGGTCCACGCTTTCCCGCGCGGCCAGCGTGTATTCACCGGACTGACGCGTGTTGACCATCTCGTTCACGAAGCCGCCCGCATCATCGAGATTGGCGTTCGCCTGCGCCACGGTGTGGCGCATCTCTTCGGTTGCGGACATGTAGTTCACCTCATCGGTGACCTTGCCGCCCTCAACCTTGCGATAGGGGGTTTCGATGAAGCCGTACTTGTTCACGCGGGCGAAGGTGGCCAGCGAGTTGATCAGACCGATATTCGGTCCTTCCGGCGTCTCGATCGGGCACATCCGACCATAGTGGGTCGGGTGCACGTCGCGCACCTCGAAGCCTGCGCGCTCGCGGGTCAGACCGCCCGGCCCAAGCGCCGAGAGACGGCGTTTATGCGTCACTTCGGACAGCGGGTTGGTCTGGTCCATGAACTGCGACAGCTGGCTGGACCCGAAGAACTCGCGCACGGCCGCGGCGGCCGGCTTGGCGTTGATCAGGTCCTGCGGCATCACCGTGTCGATCTCGACGCTGGACATCCGCTCCTTGATGGCGCGCTCCATGCGCAGGAGACCCACGCGATACTGGTTCTCCATCAGCTCGCCGACCGAGCGCACCCGGCGGTTGCCGAGGTGGTCAATATCGTCGATATCGCCGCGCCCGTCGCGCAGATCCACCAGAGCCTTGATGCAGGAGATGATGTCTTCCTTGCGCAGGGTGCGCATGGTGTCCGGCGCATCGAGAGCCAGACGCATGTTCATCTTCACCCGGCCCACGGCCGACAGGTCATAGCGCTCGCTGTCGAAGAACAGCGTGTCGAAGAGCGCCGAGGCGGCCTCGACGGTGGGCGGCTCGCCCGGACGCATGACGCGGTAGATATCCATGAGCGCGGTGTCGCGGTTCATGTTCTTGTCCGCCGCCATGGTGTTGCGCATATACGCGCCCACGGTGACATTATCGATGTCGAGCACGGGGATGTCTTCGACGCCCGCATCCAGCAGCTCCTTCAGGGAGCCCCCGGTGACCGCGCCATCCTTGTCGACTTCCCAGGTCAGCTCGTCGCCAGCCTCGACATAGATCGCGCCGTTCTCTTCGTTGATGATGTCCTTGGCAGCGAATTTGCCGACAATCCCGTCGAAGGGCACCAGCATCTCGGTGACCGCGCCTTCGTCGATCAGTTTCTTGACCGCGCGCGGGGTGACTTTCTTGCCGGCCTCAGCAATCACCTCGCCCGTGGCGGCATCAACGACATCCTGTGTGGGACGGGTGCCGCGGATCCGCTCGGGGAAGAACTTGGTCACCCAGCCCTCGCCCTTGCGATAGGTGTAGTTCACCGTCTCGTAATAGGCATCCATGATATCCTGCTGGTCGAGACCCAGCGAATACAGGAGCGTGGTGACCGGCAGCTTCCGGCGACGGTCGATGCGCGCGAAGACGAGGTCCTTGGCGTCGAATTCGAAATCGAGCCAGGAGCCGCGATAGGGAATGATCCGGCAGGCAAAGAGCAGCTTGCCCGAGGAATGGGTCTTGCCCTTGTCATGGTCGAAGAACACGCCCGGGGAGCGGTGCATCTGGCTCACGATCACACGCTCGGTGCCGTTCACGATGAACGTCCCGTTCGGGGTCATCAGGGGCATGTCGCCCATGAAGACGTCCTGTTCCTTGATGTCCTTGACCGACTTCGCACCGGTATCCTCGTCCACATCGAACACGATCAGACGCAGGGTCACCTTCAGCGGCGCCGAATAGGTCATGTCGCGCTGCTGGCATTCTTCGACGTCGTATTTCGGCTTCTCGAGCTCGTATTTCACGAACTCCAGCACAGCCGTCTCGTTGAAGTCCTTGATCGGGAAGACCGACTGGAACACGCCCATGATCCCCTCGCCATCAAGTGGCTGGAGCTGGTCGCCGGATTTCAGGAAGAGATCGTAGGAGCTCTTCTGCACCTCGATCAGGTTCGGCATCTCCAGAACTTCGCGGATCTTGCCATAATACTTGCGGAACCGTTTTTGGCCGAGAACGGTTTGAGCCATGCGCGCTGTATCCTCTTGCATCGCAGCACCGCGAGCCTTGGGGGGAAAGCTCGCCGCGCCGGGTCGGATGAAGACCGGTCCTATCCTTGCGCACCGTCCCACTGGCGCGCGCCCGAACCGGAAACCTCATCTGGGAAAACCGCTGGCCCCTGCAGTTGCAGCAAGCGGCTTACCAAGACAGGTTTTGCCGGACACGGAACACTCCGAACCCGGCGTCTCTGGGGCCCTCTCGGGGCCGAATGAAATGCTATGTCAGCTCGACCTTGCCTCTCATAGAAAAGCGCTGCGACCTTGACCCCCTTGCGCGAGGCGGCATTTTCAGCGACTTTCTGTGAAGGGCGTTTCACGTGACCGGGAAAATGTTGCTCCTTCTGTCTGAAAACGCCGAAAAAGCGCCCGAATCGCGCGCTTGCTCAGAATTAGCTATCTAGGTCAGGCCATGGCGGAGTGCAACTGTGTCACGTGCAATTTATTGTCGTGCCAGAAATTCCGCCGACCCGGATGGCAGACGCGCGCATGGCTCCGGGGTGCGCGGAACGCAGCCCACCCACATCGCCAGCGACAGCAGCGCTCCGTGAGACGGCCCTTTCTCCGCTTGAGCTTTGCTGTCATTACAACAACTCTACGCCCCCGAGACCCATACCGGGGACCCCGATAACACAGCAGGGCAGCTATGCTTTTTACCGCAGAGGTCATTGAGCTTTCCGAACCACAGAGGGTCGCCAGCGGCACAGTGCGCTCTGTCTACACGTTTCCCGGACAGCCTGAGCTTTTGATAAAGGTGTTCCATACGCCGGAAAACAGATCCCCAAGAAAGCCGCTCAAGCGATTTGCCTGGAAGCTGTTTCCGACAATGAAATTCCGCAGCATGCTGAATGAGTTGAATTGCGAGTTTCTGGCCACGCTACGGCTGGATAAGGAAATCCGGCATTTGCCGATTTCCCGAATGATGGGAATTGTTCAGACCAATCGCGGCCCCGGTGTCGTCGTCGAACGGATTGCTGGCCCGGATGGGGAGCTCGCCCTGCAGATCGGCCGGGTTCTCCGGGATCGCAAGATCGATGAGACACTGCTGAGCGCGCTGAACAGCTTTGTGAAGAGGATGTTCGACCTGCACATCGTGGCCCGCGACATCAACGGCTCGAACATCGTCTATGGCACGCGGGACGGCACCATGGGCTGCTTCCTGGTCGACGGCTATGGCGAGCGTAACCTGATCCCCCTTCGAAGCATGTCCGCCCGGCTGAACGCGCGGTCGCTGGAGAAGCAGTTCGCGGTCTTCGCCCAGCGTGCCGGCCTGCTTTGGGATCCGGTGCAGCGCAGCTTTTCAATCCCGGAATAACGTCCCCCAAACGGGGACCGTTCGGAGCGGCAATCGGATCGTCCCCCCTGTCCGACACGGCCCGTCGGCGCGGCGGGCAGACCCATCCGGAACCGGCATCCGCGCAAAGAAAAAGGGCCGCGGAACCCGCGACCCTTTTGTAATTCGGAACAGGTCCGGATTACTTGAGCTCGACCTCGGCGCCAGCTGCTTCCAGCTTGCCTTTGATCTCTTCGGCTTCGGCTTTGTCGACGCCTTCTTTGACAGCTTTGCCGCCAGCTTCGACCAGCTCCTTGGCTTCTTTCAGGCCAAGACCGGTGATCGCGCGGACCTCTTTGATGACGTTGATCTTCTGACCGCCAGCGGCCTTCAGGATCACGTCAAATTCGGTCTGCTCTTCGGCTGCGCCGCCGGCGTCGCCGCCTGCCGGGCCTGCCATCATCACTGCGCCGCCAGCGGCGGGCTCGATGCCGTACTCATCCTTGAGGATGGTTTTCAGTTCTTGTGCTTCGAGAAGCGTCAGACCAACGATCTCTTCTGCAAGTTTCTTCAGATCAGCCATTTTACTGTTTCCGTCTGTATAAATGTGTTCCAACGCGTGGTGCTAAACCCCACGCAGATCTCCGCCACGGGATCAGGCCGCTTCGGCCTTCTCCTCGATGGTCGACAGGATGCTCGCGATGTTCGAAGCAGGGGCGCCAATGGCACCTGCGATGTTCGAAGCGGGGGCACCGATGCAGGACGCGATCTGAGCAATAAGCTCTTCGCGCGACGGCATGGAGGCCACAGCTTTGACACCCGCAGGGTCCAGATAGTCCTCGCCCATGGCACCACCAAGAATTTGGTACTTGGTGTTGTCCTTGGCATACGCCTCCGCGACCTTGGCTGCTGCCACGGGGTCTTCGGAATAGGCGAGAACGGTCATGCCCGTGAGAAGTTCACCGATCTTTTCGTTCGGCTTCCCTTCAAGGGCAATCTTGGCGAGCCTGTTCTTGGCGACACGAACGGATCCACCGGCGTCGCGCATGCGCGCCCGGAAATCCTGCATCTCGGCAACCGTGAGACCTGCGTAATGGGCTACGACCACAACGCCAGAGCTTTCGAAGATCTGGCCGAGTTCCTCGACCAGTTTTTCTTTCTGGGCTCTATCCACAGTTTCACTCCAACTTGGGGGCCCAATCGCTTGGGGAACCCCGGCTCAGTTTTACCGGATCGCTCCGGCGGTTTTGGTCCTTTTCTACGGAACCAACACCACCAGGCGCTCTACAGTGTGGGCGCGTCAGAGGTACGTCTGATCCCGTCTCGGGCAGGAATTATGACCTCGAGGGTCACCCACCGTCTTGGACGACTGCAAAGAGCCGCGAATCCACGCAACTCCAGCGAAGGGCGGAGTAGACCGAAACGCCGCGCACGGCAAGGCCCGTTTTCAGGTTCGACCGATGGATGCAGGCAAATGACCCTTCCGGGTGGCGTCGGCGCATGCGTGGCTTCGGGTGGAGCCCGCTCAGGCCGGGCGCAAGAGAGCGCGCAAAGCCGCCTTCCGCTCGACAAAGCGGCGCGCCGGGGTCATCCCCAAGAGCCGCAGCCGGGCCGGTGGCGGGACAGCGCGGAACGCTTCGGGAAACAGCGCCGGACTGCGCGGCCCCCAGAACAGGCTCTCGCAACCTGCCCCCTCTGCCAGGAGCACTTCGTGGCCCTGCAGCAGCAGGTGATGATAGGTGATCGCGCCCTTCGGCGTGGCCACGTCAATGCCCGGCCGGTCCGCCAGCTTGATCGCGGGGACGAGAATCTCTTCACCAGCCGCATGCAAAAGCACCCGGTGCTGGCGCGACACCACCAATTGGCGCCGCGGCAGACCCTTGCCGAGCGCCCCTGGCGCAATCACGATCGGGCGCTGCCGCTCGAAGACGCGCAGTCTTTCCTCGGAACACAGACGCCGCCCCGTCCACAACACAGGCTGCGCCCCATGATCCCGCGTAACAACCAGATCTCCGGCCACGATATCCTCGACCGGGCAAGGCCCGATGGGCGTTTCGATCAGGGTACCGCCGGCAAAGCAGGGCAGGTCGCTGCCCGCCAGACCGATATCGAAGATGTCCCAGCCCCCGCCGGAACCATCCCCCGATACCCTGAGGCTTGTGACCGGCACGTGAAACTGCAGCACCGCCGTATCCATGCCCTGCCAGCTGCCCGACGCTGTAAGCTCACCATCGGCATTGATGATCTGATTGCCGCCGAGATCATGAAAGCTGGCCTGCCCCGAAGCAATCATCGCGTTGAGATCCGTGGGCTGCCCGTCCACCTCCACCACATATTCCTCGCCGACATTCGAGCTGGAAATGTAGATTGCCGTATTCGCCACCGGAGCGTCGAACGTCACCTCGACGAAGCCGTTTGATTGCTGGATCTGCGCCCCGTCATCGACGTCGCCCCAGTCACGGGTCCGCGCGTTGGAGGAAACGGAGTAACCCACGCTGGAGCCATCGGGCATCGTCATCGATCCCGTCGCCCCATTGCTGTAATTGTCTATCTTGTCGTCGAAGACACTCATGGATCGGCCTCGCGGTTTCACAAAGCCTTGTCAGAAAGGTCCTAAGGTCCGGTTATCCTAGGGTCATCCCGATCAGGGCCTTGTCCGGCCCGGACACCCGTCACGCATGTTTCGAGTTGGGCATCAACATGAGTGGACAGGTTCGACCGGGCAGTGGCCTCCGCGAACACGGTGGGCGGTCCGGGGCGGGCCCGTACTAGCCTTACGTATCTGCCCGAGGCTAAACCCGGTCGCGCGATGCGCAGCCTCGCAAAGAAAAAGGGCGACCCGAGGGCCGCCCTTTGGAAATCTACCTGAGGCTGGCTCAGTTGCCGGTGGCGCTGTCCACGGCGATGGTCACGCCCGGGCCCATGGTGGAGCTCAGCGCGATCTTTTTCATGTAAGCGCCCTTGGCGCCGGACGGCTTGGCCTTGGAGACGGCGTCCACGAAGGCGCGCACGTTCTCGATCAGCTTGGCCTCATCGAAGGACGCTTTGCCGACGCCAGCATGCACAACACCGGCCTTCTCGGCCTTGAACTGCACTTCACCGCCCTTGGCGGCTTCAACGGCAGCTTTGACGTCCATGGTTACCGTACCGACCTTGGGGTTCGGCATCAGGTTGCGCGGGCCGAGGATCTTACCCAGGCGGCCAACGATCGGCATCATGTCCGGCGTCGCGATGCAGCGGTCGAACTCGATCTTGCCGGACTGGATGGTCTCCATCAAGTCCTCGGCACCGACGATGTCGGCGCCAGCGGCCTGCGCCTCTTCGGCCTTCGGACCACGGGCGAAGACGGCCACGCGGACGGTCTTGCCGGTGCCGTTGGGCAGGCTGACCACACCGCGGACCATCTGGTCTGCGTGGCGCGGGTCAACGCCGAGGCACATGGCGATCTCGATGGTCTCGTCGAATTTCGAGGTGGCGTTGCCCTTGATCAGGGAGACGGCCTCTTCCACGGTCACATCGGTCTTGCCAACCAGAGCTTCACGGGCGGCGCGGGTGCGTTTTCCAAGCTTAGCCATCTTACTTCACCTCGATGCCCATGGAGCGGGCAGAGCCCAGGATGATCTGCATGGCGCCATCGATATCGTTGGCGTTCAGATCTTTCATCTTCGCTTCGGCAATCTCGCGCACCTGCGCGGCGGTCACCGTGCCCACAACCTGACGGGAGGGGGTGTTGGCGCCGGATTTCACCTTGGCGGCCTTCTTCAGGTAGTAAGACGCGGGCGGCGTCTTGATGTCCATGGTGAAGGACTTGTCCTGATAGTAGGTGATCACGGTCGGGCACGGCGCGCCGGGCTCGAGATCCTGGGTCTTGGCGTTGAACGCCTTGCAGAATTCCATGATGTTGATGCCACGCTGACCGAGCGCCGGGCCCACGGGCGGGGACGGGTTCGCTTGTCCGGCGGGCACCTGCAACTTCATCGTGCCTGCGAGTTTCTTGGCCATCTGGCCTCTCCTTCTTGTCAACACCCGGCCGGACGCGTCCGGTGGGCTTCATGAACGGGCGGACCCGTTCGGGTTGCCGTGGTCCGGGTTGGCGATCGCGACCGCCGCGCCTCCCACGTTTGCACTCAGGCCGTTTTCGAGACCTGCGTGAATTCCAGCTCGACCGGGGTGGCCCGGCCAAAGATCGAAACAGTCACCTTCAGGCGGCTGTTCTCGTCATCCACTTCCTCGACGCTGCCCGAGAAGCCTTCGAAGGGTCCGTCGGTCACGTTGACCTCTTCGCCGATGTCGAAGGTGATCAGGCTGCGCGGCGCCTCGGCACCTTCCTCGACGCGGTTGAGGATCTGGTTCACCTCTTCATCGCGCATGGCCATGGGGCGGCCCTGAGGCCCGAGAAATCCGGTGACGCGGTTGATCGAGTTGATAAGGTGATAGCCCTGGTCGGTCATCTCCATGCGCACCAGAACATAGCCGGGCATGAAGCGCCGCTCGGCGGTGACCTTCTTGCCGCGCCGAACCTCGATGACCTCTTCCGTCGGAACCAGCACTTCCTCGATATCGTCCTCGAGGCCCGCCTCCTCGACAGAATGACGGATCTGCTCGGCAATCTTCTTCTCGAAATTCGAGAGGACGCTCACCGAATACCACCGCTTGGCCATGTCGCTCGTTTCCCTGCCCTTGAGGCGCTTGCCGGACGCAATGTCCGGAGAATTCCTGTCTGCCGGACCAACCTCCGGCGGGTCCCCCTTACAAAAAACAGCGTGCAGCACGAATCGCAGCACGCTATTTCAGGGGATGCGCTGGCGTTTAGCCCCGTTACTGGTCGAATTCAACCGGGTTCTGCGCGACCCCGCCTTTCGGCTGGGCAGCGCCCGGGATCAACTTCCGAAGAAGTTCAGGACCGCCTGCAGACCCGTGCGGATCGTCCAGTCCACAAAGAAGAAGAAGATCGCCGTCAGGACCGCCATGACGAAGACCATGGTCGATGTGACCAGGACCTCTTTGCGGGTCGGCCAAGTGACCTTGGAGACTTCGGCGCGCACCTGCTGAAGGAACTGGAACGGATTGGTGGTAGCCATGGAACTCTATCGCCTGACGCTGTTGGATTTGGTGCAGATACGCGGTCGGTGCCCGGATTTCAAGGCGCATTGCACGCCCTGAGACCTCGGCGCGCGGCGGTTTGATCCGCCGCAAGCCGAGACCGCGCGCCCCGGATCAGGGCTGCTCGTCTTCGTCGTCGTTTGTATCGGGCAGGTTGAAGAGGCTATCGGCATCCACGAGGGTGCTCTTGTCCTCTTCTTCCTCGTCATCTCCACCGAGCAGGGTGAAGCTCTCGAGCCCCGAGATCGCCGTGGGCATCCGCGGCTCCGGCTCCATCTCGAGCGACTGCTCGGTCGATACCAATTTGCGACGCTCGTCATCGCTCATCAGTTCGCCATCGCGGGCCTTCTTGGCCGCGGCCTTCTGCACGGCGGCGTCCAGCTCGGTCTGCTTGCAGAGCCCCAGTGCCACCGGGTCGATGGGCTGGATGTTCTGGATGTTCCAATGGGTACGCTCGCGGATCGCCTGGATGGTCGGCTTGGTGGTGCCTACGAGCTTGGAGATCTGACCATCGCTGAGCTCCGGGTGGAACTTCACCAGCCACAGGATCGAGGCCGGACGGTCCTGCCGCTTGGACAGCGGGGTGTAGCGCGGTCCACGGCGCTTTTCCTCACCGGTGGCAGCAGGGTTGTATTTCAGCTTGAGCTTGTAGCTCGGGCTCTTCTCGCCGCGATCGATCTCGACTTGGTCGAGCTGGTTGTTCGCGATCGGGTCGAACCCCTTCACGCCCGTCGCCACATCACCATCGGCGATGCCCTGCACCTCAAGCTCGTGGAGCTCACAGAAATCGGCGATCTGCTTGAAGCTCAGAGTCGTGTTGTCGACCAGCCAGACCGCGGTCGCCTTCGTCATCAATGGTTTTGCCATTGCATGCATCTCCTCAAATCCTGGGCCGGTCGAGGGCCGCAGACATACCTTCCCCCGTGCCGGAAACCGGCGGCACCGACCGTGGTGCAGGTTCTCGCTTTGGGGGAACTTGCCGGGTATATAGTCTGGGAACCATTCTGAGGGAAGCCCGAAATGCGCCCATGCCCCCGCATAGTAACGCTTTGGATCGGTCTGTTGCTGGCCGCACTCGGTCCCGGACAGGCGCATGCGGATGGCGAAAAAGCCGGGGCGTTCGACTATTACGTCCTTGCGCTGAGCTGGTCGCCCAACTGGTGCCTGCGCGAAGGCGATGCCCGCGAGGCGGCGGAATGCGCCCCGGGCGCGGCGCGGGGCTGGACCCTGCACGGGCTCTGGCCGCAATACGAGCGCGGCTGGCCGAGCTATTGCCGGACCTCCGCGCGGGACCCGTCCCGGCGCATGACCGGAGATATGGTCGACATCATGGGATCGAGCGGTCTCGCCTGGCACCAGTGGAAGAAGCACGGGCGGTGCTCGGGCCTCTCGGCGGAGGGGTATTTCGACGCCTCGCGCAAGGCTTATGGCCAGATCACCCGCCCCGAGATCCTCCGCAAACTTGATCGCGAGGTCGCCCTGCCGGCCGCTGTGGTCGAAGAGGCCTTCCTGCGCGAAAACCCCGACCTGCAGCCGGATATGATCACCATCACCTGCCGCGACCGCCGCATTCAGGAAGCGCGGATTTGCCTGACCCGGGACCTGTCACTGCGGCGCTGCGGAGCGGATGTTTTGCGCGAATGTCAGCTCGACGACGCATTGTTCGCACCACTGAGATAATCGACCCTATTGCAGCAGTTTTGGCTCCGATTCGGCTTTTTGCGCCAAATCGGCTCATGTTAATGTCAAGATTTCGCTCAAAATTTCACTAAAATCGCGGGACTTTGCCGATTTTCTGTTCAGTTTATGAAAATCATGTTAAAATCGGGCCTTGTAGACCCTGTGAGTATAAGAGGTGCCCCACTCATGTTTCGTAGTTCCCTCGTCGGCGCTTGTGTCGCAGCCGCCGCGCTCTGCGCGCCACTCGCCGCCGCAGCAACCACCTATTCCATTACCGGCATTGTCCAGACGATCGGCACGGCCGATCCCTATCCGAACGGGTTCGGCAGCTCGGTGTTCCACGACCAAACAGCGGGGCAGATGTCCGGCGGCGTGCTCGACACGCCCAGCCTCGCGATACCGTCGCCGCTTGGCCTCAACACCTGGGACAGCGTGACCGGCGATATCGGGTTCAGCTTCGACCTCGCGGGCGGCGGGGGCGGGACGGCCTCGGGCACGCTCGACCTGACCGGCACCGCGACGAGCTCCATCGGATATCAGAGCCTGGCCGGAAGCCTCGACTTCTCGTTCAGCGCTGACAGCATGTTCGGCGCGACGACCCAGACCTTCGTCTTCGCGGACACGTTCCATAACCCCGAAGCCAACGGCACCGATCTGACCCAGATCAGCCTATGGGGCGATCTGGGCAACTACAATCAGGCGGATTGCGCCACGGGCGGATCGATCACCTGCCTGGGCATCGATCTGCGCCTGTCGATCAAGGAACAGGACCCGCTGGTCATCCCACCGGTTCCGCTGCCTGCGCCGGCACTCCTGCTGCTTGCCGGTCTCGGCGGTCTGGGGCTCATGCGCCGCAAGGCCTGACCCCGCAGACCGACCCCACAGGTCGCGGCGGAGCCTGGTTACCCCTCCGCTGCGACCTGATCCCGCAACAGCCGCCGCAGGATCTTGCCAGAGGCTGATTTCGGCACAGCCTCGACAAAGATCACTTTCGCCAATTGCTTGTAATGGGCCAGATGGGCCGCGCCATGGGCGATCACCGCCTCGGCGTCCAGATCGTCGCGGGTTCTGACCACAAAGGCGATGGGCCGCTCGCCCGCCTCGTCATCCGGCACGCCGATCACCGCAGCATCGCTGATCCCGTCATGGGTCAGCAGCACAGCCTCCAGCTCAGCAGGCGCCACCTGAAACCCCTTCACCTTGATCAGCTCTTTCACCCGGTCGGTGATGAAGAGATTGCCCGCATCGTCAAACCGGCCAAGATCGCCGGTCCGCAACCAGCCCCCGTCGGCCATGGTCTCAGCCGTGGCGTCGGGCCGGTTGAGATAGCCGAGCATCACCTGCGGCCCCCGCACCCATAGCTCGCCCTCCTCCGCGTCCTGACCGGTCTCGGGCTCCACGATCCGGCATTCGGTCCGGCCAACGATCTGGCCGACCGAGCCGGTCACATTCCGCCCCTGCGGCGTGATATGGGACACCGGGCTCATCTCGGTCATGCCATAGGCCTGCACCATCTCGCAGCCCAACCGCGCCGCCACCGCGTCGGCGACATCCCCACCCAGCGGCGCGGCACCGGACACGATGTATTCCAGGCTCGACAGGTCGTACTGATCCACCAGCGGGTGTTTGGCCAGCGCCAGAGCGACCGGGGGCGCGATATAGAGCTGCCGGGGCTTGTGGGTCTGGCAGAGCGACAGGAACTGCTCCAGATCGAAGCGCGGCATGGTCACCACCACAGCTCCCTGCGCCAGATAGAGGTTCATCAGAACCGTCATCCCATAGATGTGAAAGAACGGCAGGAACCCGAGGGTCACATCACCCGGCCGGATTTCGATGACGTCCAGACATTGATCGACATTCACCACCAGATTGCGATGGCTCAGCATCACCCCCTTGGGCAGGCCCGTCGTCCCCGAGGAATAGGGCAGCACGACAGGATACGTCTCCAGATCCACGGGCACCTGCTGCGCCAGCGGCGGGCCGAACAGCGCCTCGAGCCCGCCGGGCCCCGCGACCCCGATCATCACGATCTCAGAGACATCGGCAGCCTGAGCCGCCGCCTGTGCGAGCTCGGCAAAGGGCGGCACGGTGATGAGCATTTTCGCGCCGCTGTCGCCCAGCTGATGGGCGGCCTCCTCGGCGGTGTAGGTGGGGTTGAGCGTGGTGACCGTCGCCCCGGCAAAGGCCACCCCGTGAAAGGCGGTCGCGTAATCCGGCGTGTTAGGGGCCATGATGGCAATCACGTCGCCGGGGCCGATGCCCCGCGCCTGCAACCCGCCCGCAAAGGCACGGATCCGCGCCTCAAGCTGGGTGCCGGTCATGATCGCGCCGCTGGGCCCGTCAATCAGCGCCGGATTGTCCCCCGAAATGGCTAGCCCTTCGAACAGGGCCTCGGTGATCGAGACATCGCGCAAGGGCGTGTCACGGTAGCCGCTTTTGTAGATCGTCATGGTGTCTCCTCCCGCGTCGAGCCTAGCAGGCTTTGACGCCGAAGCGAGTACCTTCCGCTCAACGCCCGGTCAGCAGCCGGCGCGTGGCATCCGCCACCAGATCCTCGACCGGGGTCTGCATCTTGGCAAACTCTGCCTTGCCGTCGATCCGCAGGAAAGACATGCCATGGACAAAGGTCCAGAGCGGGAAAGACGCCTTCAGAACGTCCTCGTCCACCTCGGTCTTGCCGAGATAAGCCGCGACCTGCAGCAACAGGCCCGCATAGCAGTCTTGCCCGGCCTCCTCGAGGTCGTCGCGCTTGTAGTCTTCGGAAAACATCACCCGGAACACCCCGGGATGGGCCTCGGCGAAATCCACATAGGCGACACCCGAGGCGATGATCCCCTCGACAGAACCATGCGGGAAGGGTGCCGCCGCCGCATGCAGCGCGGCGGTCATCTGCGTCATCCCTTCGAGGATCACCGCCGCCAGCATATCCGTCTTGTCGGAAAAATGCCGATAGGGCGCCGCGGTCGAGACCCCGGCCCGGCGGCAGGCCTCGGAGACCGAGAAGCCTTCGGGGCCCTTTTCCTCGACCAGTTCCCGAGTCGCGGTGACAAGCTGCTGGCGGAGATCGCCGTGATGGTACCCCGCCTTTCCCGTCACTTTCGTTGCCTGTTTCACGAGCGAACTGCCTTGTTTTCCAAGCGCCTTCGCGCTTGTGCCCGGTCTGCGCCGCGCATGGGAAGAATTAATGTTAGACTTTCTAACACTCGCGCCCTACATAGGACGGATGTAAGACCTTCTAACTTCTTTGTCGCCCATCTGCAAGGAACCCGCCATGGCCATCACCGCCCCGCCCGCCTCCAACGACGCACCCCGCCCGTCCCTTCTGCGCCGCACCCTGCGACGCCTGGGGATCCTGACCGGCACGGGCCTGACCATCGCGCTGGCCGTGGGACTGGTGGTGAGCGGCTCTGGGTTGATCGCGGCACGGGCAGCCGGGGACAGCACGCCGGTGCAGGACCCGGTGCTGCCGGTCGAGGTCGCACCGCTGGTGGTGCAGGACAGCTACGCGGTCACCGCCGCCTTTACCGGGCAGGTTGAGGCCGCCCGCAGCGCGGATTTGGGATTTGAGACCGGCGGCACTCTGGCGGAGGTGCTGGTGGATGAGGGCGACCGGGTGGTCACGGGCGACGTGCTGGCACGGCTCGACATTCGCAGCCTGCAGGCAGAGCGGGCCGCCCAGAGCGCCGCCCGGGACGCCGCCATTGCCCGCCGGGATCTCGCCAAGCTGACCGCCGAGCGGCAGAAACGGCTGGCCGCCTCGGATTTCTCCTCGACCCAGCGCGCGGATGAGGCCCGCTTCCGGCTTGCCGAAGCCGAGGCGGAGATCGCCCAGCTCGACGCGGCCCTGCTGACCATCGACATCGCCCTGACGAAATCCGAGATCACCGCACCCTTCCCGGGCACGGTGTCGGACCGGCTGCGGGACGAGGGCGCGCGCCTTGGCAGCGGCACGCCGGTGCTGCGGCTGGAGGAAACCGATGCGCCCCATCTGCGCGTCGGCCTGCCCGATGCTCTGGCCAGCGCCCTGCCCCCGCAGACCGAAGTCACTGTGACCCTGCCCCGGGGCACCGGCACGGCGCGGCTGGACCGGTTGCGCCCGGATCTCGACCCGGCGACCCGGACCCGCGCCGTGCTCTTTACCCTCGACCAGCCTGCGCCCTCGGGCACGCTGGTCTCGCTGGAGCTTGCCCGCGAGGTGCCCGGAACCGGAGCCTGGGTTCCGCTCTCGGCGCTGAGCGAGGGGATCCAGGGCCTCTGGACGCTCTACCTGCTGGATGACAGCAACACCCTGCGTCGGGAATCGGTCGAGGTTCTGCACGCCACGGGCAGCCGGGCCTTTGTCGCCGGAACCTTCCCCCATGGCGCGCGCTATGTGCCTGCGGGCGCCCACCGCGTGGCCCCCGGCCAGCGCGTGACCCCCATAGCGGCGGAGGGCTGAGCCATGTTCACCCTCCCCTTTCGCAACCCGCGACTGGTGATCCTTGCGCTGCTGGTGATCATCTCGGCCGGGGCCTCGGCCTTCCTGTCCCTCGGACGGCAGGAAGACCCGACCATCACCAACCTCAACGCCACCATCACGACCCTCTACCCGGGGGCCGAGCCCAGCCGGATCGAGGCGCTGATCTCGCAGCCCCTCGAGGAGGAGATGCGCACCCTAGCGGATATGAACACGATCTCCTCCACCTCGGCCACGGGGATCTCGGTGATCAGCCTCGAGCTGAACGAGACCACGGACCCCGCCAAGATCGAAGAGATCTGGTCCAAGGCCCGCGACGGCGTCACAGATGTCGCCCGCACCTTCCCCGGCGGCGCATTGCCGCCGGAATTCGATAGCGACGGAATCGCCGCCTTTGGCGCGATCTTTGCGGTCAAGCCCAGCGCCGAGCCCGCCAACCCCGCGGTCCTCGCCCGCACCGCCGAGGAATTGGCCGAACGCCTGCGCAATGTGCCCGGCACCAAAAGCGTCGAGAGCTTCGGCACCCCCGAAGAAGAGGTCCTCGTCACTCTGGATCCGGCCCGGATCGCCGCCCTCGGACTGACGCCAGAGGCCATCTCGGGCGCGGTGCAGCGCGCCGACGCCAAGGTCCAGTCCGGGCGGCTGGTCAGTGGCAGCACCGACATCCTGCTCGACGTGCAGGGCGATATCGAGGCGCTGGACCGCCTGCGCCAGATCGTGCTGGTCACCGGCGCCGAAGGACAGGTGACCCGGCTGGGCGACGTGGCCGAAATCTCGCGCACGCCGCGCACGCCCGCTGCGGCCCTCGCACTGGTTGATGGCCAGGACGCCGTGCTTCTTGGCGTGCAGGCCAATGAAGGGCTGCAGATCGATGTCTGGATGGGCTGGGTGCAGGAGGAGGTCGCGGATTTTGAAACGCTCCTGCCGAATTCCCTCGTGGTCGAACAACTCTTCGATCAGGCCGTCTATACGGCGGACCGGCTGACCGAGGTCGCCGTGAACATGGCCATCGGCGTTGGCCTCGTGGTGCTGGTGCTGCTGGTGACGCTCGGAGTGCGGGCAGCACTGATCGTGGCCGCAGTCCTGCCCCTGGTGAGCCTCGCGACGATTGCCTCGATGAACTTCATCGGCCTGCCGATCCACCAGATGAGCGTGACCGGCCTGATCGTGGCGCTGGGGCTGCTGGTCGATGCGGCGATCGTGATGACCGACGACATTCGCCAACGCCTCGCCAAGGGGGCCACCCGGCTAGAGGCCGTGGATACGGCGATCCGCCGTCTGGCCGCGCCGCTTCTGGCCTCGACCGTGACCACGGCGCTGAGCTTCGTGCCGATGATCCTGCTGCCCGGCGGGGCGGGGGATTTCGTTGGCGCAATTGCGATTGCCGTGGTGCTGATGCTGGTCTGGTCCTTCATCATCGCCCTGACCATCACCCCGGCCCTTGCGGGCTGGCTCCTGCCCGAGGGCGGGCGGGGCGCGGGGCTGCCCTCGGGGCTGCCGGGCCGGGTGTTCCACGCAAGCCTGCGCTGGTCCGTGCACAACCCGATCCGGTCGGTCGCGCTCGCGCTGGTCCTGCCAGTGATGGGCTTTGTCAGCTTTCCCACCCTGACGGCGCAGTTCTTCCCGGGCGTGGATCGCGACCAGTTTCATATCGAAGTGGATCTGGCCAAGGGCACGGCCCTGTCCGAGACCCATGACCTGGTCGAGGCGATGGATGCCGAGCTGCGCGCCACGGACGGGATCACCCGAGTTGCCTGGACCCTCGGGGAAAGCGCGCCCGCCTTCTATTACAATATCGTAGGCTCCCGCCAGAGCGAGCCGAGCTTTGCCCAGGCGCTGATCACCACGCGATCGCCGGATGATACGGCCGCGCTTCTGGAGCCGTTGCAAACCCGCCTGACCGAAGCCTATCCCGAGGCCCGTATCCTCGTGCGCGGCCTGATACAGGGCCCGCCCGTGGATGCCCCGGTGGAGTTTCGGCTCGAGGGCCCAACGCTTGAGGTGCTGCGCGCCGAGGGGGAACGGCTGCGCGCCATTCTGCTGGGTGTCGAAGGGATCACGACCGTGCGCGCGAGCTACGAAGGCGGCGCGCCCAAGGTTCAGGTCGATGTGGATGAGGCCGCAGCCCAGCTCGCCGGGCTCAGCCTCGCCGATGTCGCGCGCCAGTTGCAGACAGGCCTTGATGGCGTGACCGGCGGGTCCCTGATCGAGGCATCAGAACAGCTCCCCGTGAGGGTGCAGCTGGGGGCGGGAACGCGGGACGATCTGGAGCGGATTTCACAGATGCTCATCGTACCACCACCGGGGACCGGCCGTCAGAGCCAGACCCTGCCCGCGTTCCCCCTATCCGCCATCGCAGAAATCGCGCTCGTGCCCTCGGACAGCCCCATCGCGCGGCGCGACGGGACACGGGTGAACACGGTGCAGGCCTTCATCGCGCCCGATCTGTTGCCACAAGAGGCGCTGGTCCGCGCGCAGGCGGCCATCGATGCGGCCGGGTTCGCCCTTCCGGCCGGGTACGACCTCGCGATTGGCGGGGACGCGGATGCACGCAACGACACGGTGAACCGGCTGATGGCGCCGCTTGGCCTGATCGTGACCCTGTCGCTTGCAACGATCGTGCTGACCTTCGGCTCCTTCCGGCTTTCGGCGGTGACCATGGTGGTGGCCGTGCTGTCCGCCGGGCTCAGCATCCTGTCCCTGGCGGTGTTCCAATACCCGTTCGGCATCACGGCGATCATCGGGGTGATCGGCTCCATCGGGGTGTCCATCAACGCAGCGATCATCATCCTGACCGGTTTGCAACAGGATAAAGCGGCGGCGGCCGGGGATCGCGACGCCATGGCTCAAGTCGTGATGAACGGCTCGCGCCATATCCTGTCGACGACGCTGACCACCTTCGGGGGGTTCCTGCCGCTGATCCTTGCCGGCGGAGGGTTCTGGCCGCCTTTCGCCATGGCGGTGGCCGGAGGGGTGCTGCTGTCGACCGTGGTGAGCTTCTATTTTACCCCACCGCTCTTCGCCCTCATCCGCCCCCGGAGATCCAGGGCGGCCTCGGGGGCCGAGGCCGCGGACGCGCCCAGCGGGTCCGTCGCGCTCAAGATCGCAGCCGAATGACCGCAAGCGTCCGGCCCGCGACCTCACCGTCGCGGGCCGCGCGGGCTCTCACGCGGCACCGGATCTCTTAAGTCTCCAAATATCCCCGCCGGAGGCTCCGCCCCCCACCATAGGCGCCTCCGCCCGCCGGATCAGACCGACAGCACGATCTTTCCGATATGGGCCGAGCTTTCCATCCGCGCATGCGCCTGCTCGGCATCCTCCAGCGTGAAGGTGCTGTCCATCACCACCTTGATGCGCCCCGAGGACAAAAGCGGCCAGACCTCCCGCTCCAGATCCTCGGCGATCCGGGCCTTTGCCAGATCCGACTGAGGTCTCAGGGTCGACCCGGTGATCGTCAGCCGCCGCATCATCAGCGGCGCAAAGTTCACCGCCATCTTCGGCCCCTGCAGAAACGCGATCTGCACGAGGCGGCCATCCTCAGCCAGGCTCTTGAGGTTGCGGAGGATGTAGTCGCCGCCGACCATATCGAGGATCACATCCGCGCCCCCCTCGGCCTTGAGGATTGGCACGAAATCCTCCTCGCGATAGTTGATCGCGCGCTCTGCCCCGAGCTCGGTGCAGGCCGCGCATTTCTCCGCCGAGCCGGCGGTGGCAAAGACCCGGGCCCCGCGGGCATGGGCCAGCTGGATCGCCACGGTCCCGATGCCGGACGAGCCGCCATGGACCAGAAACCGCTCACCCCCGACCAAACCGCCGCGTGTCACCACATTGGACCAGACCGTGTAATGGTTTTCACAGAGCGCTGCCGCCTGATCCATGGGCATGCCCTCAGGGATCGGCAGGGCGTGGGCGGCAGGGCACACCACGTATTCCGCATACCCACCGCCCGGGGTCAGCGCGCAGACCGCATCGCCCTCGGCCCAGCGCGCCACATCCGGGCCCGTGGCCACGACCGTACCCGAAACCTCCAGCCCCGGCAGATCGCTCGCCGTCGGGGGCGGCGCATAGCTGCCCGCACGCTGCAACGCGTCGGGGCGGTTCACCCCGGCAAAAGCCACCTTGATCAGGATCTGACCAGCCCCGGGCACGGGCACGGGCCGCTCACAGGGGCGCAGAACCTCGGGTCCGCCGGGTTCCGTGATCTCTACGGCGCGCATCGTCTGGGGCAGGTCCATGAGGGTCGTCCTATTTCGGCCGGTAGGATCCGGGAAGATCCGCGCGGGGCAGTTTCGAGGGCGGCTTGATCTGGCTCAGCACCCAGTTGGGGCCGCTCATCAGACCGCGCAGCAGCGGGTTCTTGTTCACGGCCCCTTTGACCTCTTCGATTTTCATCACATCGTCAATCCGGCGGTCAAGGAAGGCCCAGGTGGCCGCATCCCCTTCGGAGCTGTCCCCCAGCCAGTAGAGCACCGTCGCGCCATAGACCCCGGCCAGCGTCGCGCGCTTGGAGTACCAGTTGAAATCATTGGAACTGTCCCCAAGGGTGTCCCAGATCAGATCGCAGGTCCCCCAGATCGCCTTCGCCCCATCCGCCGCGTATTGCGGCAGCGCAAAGAGGGTCGTGCCCCGGCGCACGGCCTCCTTGTCGTCTACCGCCTCGAGACGATAGCGCACGGCCGCCGCGACCTTGTCGCGAAACCGCAACCCGTCCAGCGGCTCGCGCCGGAGACGGGCGACCATTTCGGCATCCCCCCGGGCATGAAATGCCAGCGCCAGGTCCACATGGCGGCGGGGGTAAAGACTCTCGGCCAGACCGGGCTCAACCCCGGCATCGGCGCAGGCCGCCTCGAAGGTCGCAGGCGACCAGCCATCGAACGCCACATGGATCAGCGCGGCATCGAGCAGCGCGTCACGCAATTCCGGGGTGGTACGGGTATCGGTCATCAGGGTCTCCAACGGCGGCGGATCAACGGGCGATCAGGCATGCTGGACATCTAGCCCAGCCCTTGCTATACGGCCACCTCCTGCAATCTGACGCAACACAAACTTAGGAAGGTGGTGACAACCACATGCAGGTCAGCGTACGCGACAACAACGTCGATCAGGCACTGCGGGCTCTCAAGAAGAAGCTGCAGCGCGAGGGTGTGTTTCGGGAAATGAAGCTCAAGCAACATTACGAAAAGCCCTCCGAGAAGAAAGCACGCGAGAAGGCCGAGGCCATTCGCCGTGCCCGTAAACTCGCACGCAAGAAAGCCCAGCGCGAAGGGGGGCTCTAAGCCCAACTCGCTCAGCTTTCGCTGAAAACGACGACCCCCGAGGCCTTGCCCGGGGGTTTGTTGTTTTTCAGGGGCCGCTCAGAAGAGATGCGGCGCGTATTTCCAGGCATCCGCATCGGGCGTGACACTGTCGAGATCGTAATCATTGTCGATCAGATGCTGTGCCGAGGGCTCGCCCAGCTCGGCGGCCCGTGCAATCACCCGACGCCCCTCGGCCTCGTCGCGGGGCACACCACGCCCCCGCAGGAGATCGAGCCCGTAATTGAACATGGCGACCTCGCTGCCAAGCTCGGCGGCGCGGCGATCCCACTCGGCGGCGGCTTGCGGGTTCTCGGGCCCGGCAAGCCCGTTATCCTCCATCCAGCTGAGCCAGGTCATGCCCTGCACATTGCCCCGCGCGGCACTGTCCTCGAACAGCGCGCGGGCCTCCTCATGCAGGCCGGCCTTGGCTGCGCCATAGCCGAGCGCACTGTCCATAGGGGTGGCCTCGCCGATCTTGAGCCGGGCCAGCGCGCCGCGCAGGGACAGCTCCTCGGGGTTATGGGTGCCATGATCCTCGATCATCATCTCGCGCGGGGTCGGTTGATCAGCAAGGGCAGCACTGCCCAGGCAAAGCAAAGCGGTCAATAAGACTGTGCGCATATAGTCCTCCAGTTTTGATGCCGCCATTGGATCGGCAATGGGCGCGCAATGCGTGAGCGCTTTGCAAGAAACTGTCAGGAAAATGCAAAATCCACCGGGTCGGGTCGGTTTCGGGTCGGTCTCGCCCGGCGCATCCTACCTGAGACCAGGCCGTGGACGGACCAGGGATGGGGCGCCGACCGTTCAGCCCCCGCAGAAGCTCTAGAGCGGGAGCGCCGTCGTCTTGAACACGGTGCGCAGGGCAAAGCTGGACTGGATCTGTGCGACGCCGGGCAAAGTGGCCAAACGGCTGCGATGGAGCGCGGCAAAGGCCTCCGTATCCTGCGCCACGACCTTCAGAAGGTAGTCCGCCTTGCCCGCCATCAGATGGCATTCCAGCACCTCCGGCACGGTTTGCACCGCCTTTTCAAAGGCCGCGAGGACCTCATCGGCCTGCCCCGACAGGGTCACTTCGACAAATACGGTCGTCTTGCGATCCACGGCAGGGGGATCCAGCAACGCGACATAGTCCCGGATCACACCCGCTGCCTCCATTCGGGCCACACGGCGATGACAGGCCGAGGGCGACAGATGCGCCAGATCAGAGAGCTCCGCATTGGACATACGCCCGGAGGTCTGAAGGGCCGCGAGGATTCGGAGATCCTTGTCGTCAAGGACAGTCATCTTGCAAAATTTTCCCAGAATTTTCGTAATTGCGCAACATTCTATCACATCGGAACGGTTTCACACATCACTTTTCAAAGCATTCCCGGACAAACCGTGACAGCTTCGGTCCATCGCGTTCACATCTCACGAGGGAGGCTCTCATGCGCATCGGTTGCCCGACAGAAATCAAACCCCAGGAATATCGCGTCGGTCTGACGCCCGCCGCCGCCGCCGAGGCCATCGCCCATGGCCATGAGGTCGTCGTGCAGGCCGGTGCCGGTGTTGGCGCAGGCTTCGACGATACCGATTACGTGGCCGCGGGCGCTGCGATCCTCGACACAGCCGCCGAGATCTTCGCAACCGCGGATATGATCGTGAAAGTGAAAGAGCCTCAGGCCATCGAGCGCGCCATGCTGCGCGAGGGTCAGGTCCTCTTCACCTATCTCCACCTGGCACCCGATCCCGACCAGACCCGTGACCTGCTGGCCTCCGGCGTGACCGCCATCGCCTACGAGACCGTGACCGCGCCGGACGGCACGCTGCCGCTGCTCGCGCCGATGTCCGAAGTGGCCGGTCGTCTCGCCCCGCAGGTGGGGGCCTGGACCCTGCAGAAGGCCAATGGGGGCCGCGGTGTTCTGATGGGCGGCGTGCCCGGGGTTGGCGCGGCCGAAGTGGTCGTAATCGGCGGCGGGGTCGTGGGAACCCATGCCGCGCGCGTGGCCGCCGGGATGGGCGCGAAAGTGACCGTTCTTGACCGCTCGCTCACGCGTCTGCGCTACCTCGACGAGGTGCATGGCCGCACGTTTGCGAACCGCTACGCCTCCTCCGCCGCGACGGCCGAACTGGTGGCCAGCGCCGATATGGTGATCGGCGCGGTGCTGGTGCCCGGGGCCGCGGCCCCCAAGCTCGTCAGCCGTGCGCAGCTCGGCAGCATGAAGCCCGGGGCGGCCATCGTCGATGTCGCCATCGATCAGGGCGGCTGCTTCGAGACCTCGCGCGCAACCACCCACCAGGATCCGATCTATGATGTGGACGGGATCATGCATTACTGCGTGGCGAACATGCCCGGCGCCGTGGCCCGGACCTCGACCATCGCGCTCGGCAACGCGACCCTGCCCTACATGCTCGACATTGCCGACAAGGGCTGGCGCGCGGCCATCGCCGCCGACCCCCACCTGCGGGCCGGTCTGAACGTGCATGCGGGCAAGCTGACCTACCGCGCCGTGGGCGAAGCGCTCGGCCTTCCGGTCACCGAAGCGGAACTGCTCGCCGCTTGAGCCCACGCTTGCCGCGGCAACGAACCAAGAACGGGCGGTGCAGACCCTGCGCCGCCCTTATTCCATCTCAAGCTTGGCCGCCGCCGCCCCCGGCGAGAGGCGCTGCCAGACACCGATGAGCCAGCCCCGTTGCCAGGCAAGCGGGCGCTCGAACATGCGGGCAAAGGCGAAGCAGATGGTCAGCGTTAGCCCGAACATCCACAGATCATGACCCGGCAGGTCATTCGGCAGGACCGCGTCGAGCAAATGCAGGCTCGGATAATGCACCACATAGATCGAAAAACTGCCGCCAGCGATCCAGCGAATGGCGCGCGCATGGGCGGTCTGCTCTAGACTGGGGCGCCGGGACGCCAATCCGTAGACCCCCCAAAGATGCAGCGCGATGCAGCTCGCGAGCACAAAGCTCCAAAGCGCCTCGTCCGAATAGCCCAGCACAAGATGATGGTTGAACGGTGCGAGCGCCTCTGCCGTTCGTTGGGATAACAGGTCCGGCAGGCCCGAGATCTTCAGCACCAGCGCGCAAACCGGGCCTCCAATCGCGCAAAGCCAGGCCATACTGAGGGATGGGGCAGCCTTCTGGTCCATCCGCCACCATACCAGGACGCCGAGCCACCAGCACGGCAACAGCGCGAGAATCGGAAGTCCAGCGAGAAGACCCAGCAAAAGCACGAGGATCACCCGCACCAGCCCGTGCAGAAACACGCAAGTGGCGAACAGCATGTAAAAGGCAACCTCATAACTGAGGGACCACAAAGGGCCATTGCTGCCGAGCCGCAAACGCGGCCAGAGCCCTTGCCATTCGCTCGTCACGGTGAGCCCGCGCAACAGCATATCAGCGCCGGAGACAGGCTCAAAAAACGGGGCCTGATAGGCAGCGGGATCGACCCAGCGCCCCAGGGCATCGAAAACCACCGTCAGCAGCAAGGCCGGGATCAGGACCCCATAGATGCGCGTGACCCGCTTGAAGGCAAACCGCCCGAGACTGCCGTCACGCGCCGCCGCCGCGGCGATCACAAGGCCCGAAAGCACGAAAAAAACGATCACCGCGTCGCTCGCCACGTTCCACTCGCGCAGGACATAGTAATCGCCCCGGGTGAACCGGAGATGCGCCATATGCCCCAAGAGCACCGTCAGCGCCGCGCCCGCGCGCAACAGATCCAGCCAGAGAGAGAACCCCGGCGTCATACCCCCCGGTGCAGGACTGGTCACGGATCCAATGCCTGTCTCGAGGCTTCGGGAGATTTCTCCCGCAGCACGGCGAAGCTGTTGCGGAAAGGCCCGACCAACGCTGCGCCGAGCGTCCGATGTGGTTGCGGAATGGGAGTACCGTCAGCCTCCGAGATCCCGAAAGTGAGATCCTCCTGCCGTTCGGGGATGTAGAGCGTGCCAAAGGCCCAGTCCCACAGGGCGAAGATCGATCCGTAATTCCTGTCGTGATGCTCGACAGCCATGGAGTGGTGGATCTGATGCTGCGCCGGAGAGATGAACACATGCTCCATCACGCGCCCATAGCTCAGCCAGATATGGCTGTGCCGCAGGTTCGCCCCCAGGGCGTTGAACACCACGTAGAGCGCATTCGCCCCGCCAATGGTCACGATATCGATCCGCCCGAGCAGAACGATCAGCACAACCGCCTGCACCAGCCCCACGATCAATGTCATCAGCAGGTTGCGCAGCAATGTCTCCACCGGATGCGCGCGCATCACGGTGAGCGGCGTCAGCACCTCGGCTGAATGATGAACCGCATGGAACGGCCAGAGGATCGGCCATTCATGGTGCCATCGATGCGCCCAATACTTGCAGAAATCCGAAGCCATCACGATGATCACGGTGGCGGCCAGCACGCGAAGCCAGCTTTCGGGCGGCGGCGCATAGCCAGCAAAATCCGCCCACAGGCTGAGCACCCCGCTCGCCACCAGTGGCGGAAAGAACAACGCCCCGGCCAAACCAGAAACATCGACCAGCCGATTGGTAAAAAACAGCTTGATATCCAGAAGGTTGGAGCGGTGACGATAGACCTTGGCCGGCAAGAGCCATGCCAGAAAGCCCCCCGGTCGCCCACGCCAGAGCCAGATCGACGCCGCCAGACATAGCGTGCAGCCAAGATACACCAGCGATATCCGCAGGTTCATATTGAACGGCGCCGCCAGCAAGTCCCGAATATACGCGTAAACCAGATCCATCACACCTGTCCTTGCGACAAGCATGATGGAGAGAGATTTCTATCGGGTTAGCGCCGCCTCAGGACTTGGCGAGCGCATCCCGGATCTGCATCAGCAGCTCTTTTTCCGTGGGGCCCGGGTCCTCGGCGGGGGCCTCCTCCTTGGGCTCTTCCGCCATGGTTTTCACCCGGTTCACCATCTTCACAAGAAGAAACACGACCCAGGCAATGATCAGAAAATTGATCACGGCCATGATGAAGTTGCCATAGGCGAAGATGGCCGCCTCTTCACCCTCGGTCAGGGCGATCCCGAGCCCGGAGAAATCCAAACCTCCGGTAAACAGGCTGATAATCGGGTTAATAAGGTCCTGAACCAGTGATGTGACAATGGCCGTGAAGGCCGCGCCGATAATGATCCCGACGGCCATGTCCATGACATTGCCCTTGGCGATAAATTCCTTGAACTCGTTGAGCATTGCGCAAAGCTCTCCTTGAATACTCTTGACCCAGACACGGCCCCTGCATGGGTGCACATGGTCTGCGCGGCGAGGTTAACAGCCGGTCCCCTGTTTTCCTACTGCATCTGGCTTACCTGTGCAGAACAACGCCGAAGGAGCCCCCGATGACCGACCTCTCTGACTTTCCGATCACCCGAAAATGGCCCGCTGAAAACCCCGGGGTGCTGCAGCTCTACTCCTTCCCGACACCGAACGGGATCAAGGTCTCGATCGCGCTCGAAGAGCTCGGCCTGCCCTATGAGCCACATAAGGTGACCCTCTCGGACGCGGATGTGAAAAGCCCGGAGTTCCTCTCGCTCAACCCCAATAACAAGATCCCGGCCATCATCGATCCCGATGGCCCGGACGGCCCCGTCGCACTTTTCGAATCGGGAGCCATCCTGCTCTATCTCGGCGAGAAGACCGGCAAGCTGATCGGCAACAGCCCGGCAGAGAAAGCCGTGATCACGCAATGGCTGATGTTTCAGATGGGCGGGCTCGGGCCGATGCTGGGTCAGCTGGGCTATTTCGTGAAATTCGCAGGCAGCGAGATCGAGGACCCCCGCCCGCGAGAGCGCTACATCGCCGAGGCCAAACGGCTCCTCGCCGTTCTCGAAGGGGCTCTGGAGGGCAAGGACTGGATCGCAGGCACATATTCCATCGCCGATATCGCGATCGCTCCCTGGCTCCGCGCGCTCGAGTTTTACGGCACGCGCGAGCTTCTGGGCTGGTCCGAACACAAGAACCTCGTCGCCTATCTGGACCGGTTTCTCGCCCGCCCTGCCGTGCAGACCGGCCTCAACATTCCAGATCGCAACGGATGAGGATCGCCTTCATCGGGCTCGGCGCAATCAACCGCGCCGTCGCTGCCGGACTGAGGGAGGGCGCGCAGCCCGCCACCATGGCCGCGCTGACACGGCAGGGTGCGACCGCCCCAGAGGTTTCCGCCCTTGGCACCCTGGACGCACTGCGCGACTTCGCGCCGGATCTGGTGGTGGAGGCGGCAGGACATGCCGCCGCGCGCAGCTATGCCCCGGCCCTTCTCGCCGACGGGATGTCAGTCCTGCTTGCCTCTGTCGGCGCGCTCGCGGATCCCGAGACCGAGGACAGGTTTCGGGCCGCCCCGCAGAAGGGCGCGCAATTGCTGATCCCCGCAGGCGCGCTCGGCGGGCTGGACATGGTGGCCGCCTTGCCGAAATCCACCCTGCATTCGGTGACCTATACCGGGACCAAACCGCCCCGCGCCTGGGCCGGAAGCCCGGCAGCCGAAGGGCATGACCTGGAGGCCCTGACGCGCCCCAGGCTGCTGTTCGAGGGCACCGCCCGCGAGGCGGCGTTGCGGTTTCCCAAGAACGCCAATGTTGCCGCGACACTGGCGCTGGCCGGGCTGGGGTTTGACGAAACCGACGCGCGACTGATCGCGGACCCGGCTGCGACCGGCAACAGCCACGCCTATACCGTCGCATCCGAGGCGGCCGAGATGTCGTTCGCGGTGACCGCGAAACCCTCGGCAACGCCCGGAACTTCGGCAACCACCGCCTTCAGCCTGCTGCGCGCGATCCGGAACCGCGACGCAGCATTGGTGATCTGAACCCTTACTCGGCCGCCGCGGCGGTCCCTGCAGGCAAAGCCCCGGTCAGCACATAGCGCAACACTTCGACGACCTGCGCCGGGGTCTCAGCCACGGCCAGAGCCGCTGCATGAACCTCTTTCAAGGCGTGCTGATGCTCTGGCGGGTTCAGAACAATGATCGATTTGCCCAGCGCCGCCGCGTAGCCCGCATCGAAGGCCGCGTTCCACTGCTTGTACTTCTCACCAAACCGCACCACGACGATATCCGCATCGGCGATGCCTTTGCGGGTGCGGATCGCGTTGACCATCGCGCCCTTGTGGTCATGCCAGTATTTGTTCGGCTCCGCCCCGAGGATGGCGACACCGCAATCATCGCTCGCCGCGTGATCGGTCACCGGCGCGTTGAAACTTACATCAAGCCCCGCCGCCCCATCGACGATCTGCTCGCGCCAATCCGTGTGGATCTCACCCGAAAGATAAATGTTCAGCCCCATGGCACCCTCCGTTCGCAGGAACGGGGGCACCCCGCCCCCATCTTAAGTCAGGAAATATCCCCGCCGGAGACAAGATCAACCGCTCAGGCCACGCGCCGCACGCAGCAGCGCGCGAGATCAGCCGCGCAGAACCCCGCCCGTGGCCTTTTCGACCTTGGCAATGATCTTGGCCGCGACGGCCTCGATATCCTTCTCGGTCAGGGTCGCATCCTTCGGCTGCAGCCGCACGGTGATCGCGAGCGACTTCTTCCCCTCGCCCAACGCCCCACCGATGAACTCGTCAAAGACGCGCACCTCTTCGATCAGCGCCTTGTCCGCTCCTGCGGCCGCGTTGGTCAGGTTCAGCGCCTCAACGCCCGCATCCACGACAAAGGCAAAGTCCCGCTCCACCGCCTGCAGGTCTTTGGCCTCCAAAGCCGGGCGGGTTGCGCTCGACTTGCGCGGCATCGGGATCTCGTCCGGCCAGATGGTGAAGCCCATGACCGGCCCCTTGAGGTCCAGCGCCGCAACGACCTTGGGGTGCAATTCGCCAAACACACCAAGGACCTTCTTGGGACCGAGGCAGATCTTGCCGTGCCGCCCGGGATGCCACCATTCCTGCGCCCCGCGCAGAATCTGCACCTTGGCGGGCGCGCCAATCGCGGCCAGCACGGCCTCCGCATCGGCCTTCACGTCATAGATATCGACCGGCCGGCTCTCGCCGCGCACATCCTTGGGCCCCGTGCGCCCGACCAGCAGGCCCGAGATCAGCGTATGCTGCTCGCCCGGCTCGCCGCCATGAAAGGCCGGGCCGACCTCGAACAGGGCCAGATCCATCATGCCCCGCGCCTGGTTGCGCGCCGCCGCCTGCATCAGCCCGGGCAGAAGCGCGGGCCGCATATGGCTCATCTCGGAACTGATCGGGTTCTCAAGCTCCGTGGCCTCGGTGCCCCCCCCGAACAGTGCCGCGGTCGGCTGATCGATGAAGGAATAGGTCACGCATTCATTGTAGCCGAGCCCCGCAGCCATGCGGCGCGCCATGGCCTGCCGCCGCTGGCCCGGGGTCACCACGGGCTTGGGCACGCCGGTCTCCGAGCGCGGCAAGGGCCGCCCTTCGAGCTTGGTCAAGGATGCGATCCGCGCGACTTCCTCGACCAGATCCGCCTCGCCCATCACATCCGGGCGCCAGCTCGGCACATGGGCCATGTCGCCCTCAAGCGTGAAGCCCAGCGCCTCCAGCGTCGCGCGCTGGGTCTCGGGCGCGATCTCCATACCCACAAGGCTCTGCACCCGGTCAGTATCGAGCTTATAGGCCCGGCTCACATCCGGCATCGCCCCCGCCATGACCACGTCCGAGGCCTCCCCGCCGCAGAGATCGAGGATCATCCGCGTCGCGTGTTCCATGCCCGTGGGGGTCCAGGCCGGGTCGATCCCGCGCTCGAACCGATAGCGCGCGTCCGAATTGATCTTCAGCGCGCGCCCCGTATAGGCGGTCCGGATCGGGTCGAAATAGGCCGCCTCGACAAAGACATTCACGGTCTCATCGGTACAGCCCGAGGCCAGCCCGCCCATGATCCCGCCAAGGCTCTCGACGCCGTTCTCATCCGAGATCGCGGTCATACCGGGTTCGAGCACATACTCCTTCTCGTCGAGACCGGTGAAGGTCTCGCCACCCTTGGCCGCATGGACCCGCAGCCCCCCCTTGACCTTGTCTGCATCGAAGACATGCAGGGGCCGGTTGCGGTCATAGGTGAAGAAATTGGTGATATCCACGAGGGTCGAGATCGGGCGCAAGCCGATGGCCCGCAGGGCCGCCTGCAGCCAGTCCGGCGAGGGGCCGTTTTTCACACCGCGGATCAGGCGGCCATAGAAGACCGGCGCCGCGCCAAGGGCGTCTTCGTCGATGCTGACCGAGATCGGACAGGGGAAGCTGCCTTGCACAGGGTCCGTATCGCGCGCCTTCATCGTCCCGAGCCCGCGCGCCGCGAGGTCGAGCGCGATGCCCCGCACGCCCAGAGCGTCCGGACGGTTCGGCGTGATCGCAATCTCGATCACCGGATCGACGCGCGCGGGATCATGCGCCGCCAGCCAGTCCGGGAAGCTCTGGCCGATCTCGCCCTCGGGCAGCTCGATGATACCCGTATGCTCGTCCGACATCTCGAGCTCGCGCTCGGAGGCCATCATGCCATAGCTCTCGATCCCGCGGATCTTGCCAACGCCGATGGTCGTGTCGATGCCCGGCACATAGACCCCCGGGCGGGCCACGACGACGGTGATGCCCTCGCGCGCATTCGGCGCGCCGCAGATGATCTGGGTCGGGCCCTCGCCATACTCCACCTGACAAACCTTCAGCCGGTCGGCCTCGGGGTGTTTCTCGGCCGAGATCACCTTGCCCACGATAAACTCCGACAGCGTCGCGGCGGGGTTCTCGACCCCCTCCACCTCCAGCCCGAGATCGGTCAGGGCATAAAGGATGTCGTCAAGGGAGGCCTCGGTCTCGAGGTGATCCTTGAGCCAGGAAAGCGTGAATTTCATCGGGCCGGTCCTGCATGGGTAAAACGTCCCGCTGCTCTTATCCGAAGGGATGCGCGCGGGAAAGAGGCCGGGCCGAGAATTCCCCGCGCCAAGGGGCCCCATGCCGCGAGACAACCCGGCCCGTGCCACATTCCCGCCACGGGGCGTCGGTAGTTAACACCCAGTTAACGGCCAACCCCGCCCAGAGAGACATTCCCATGACGATCCCCACCGCACCCGTGCCCCGCGCCCTCCGGTTTGAAACGCTTGCCATGAGCGTGGCCTTTGTCCTGGTCCTCGGCCTGACGGCCGGGCTCCTGGGCGAGGCGCGCGCGGAGATGGGCGCGGAGCTCGACACCTCGCGCAAGTCCGAATGGACGGCACCGCTCAACTAGGGATCGCGGTCCTCACGCCGCTCCCGCGCCGCAAGCCAGCGCGACACGCCGTAGGCCGGCAGCAGGATCACCGCCCAGCCCAGCGCATTAAGCAGCGTCAGTCGCAGCTTCAGCTCCACGGGCCAGCCGTCCGAGGTCCAAAGCCCGATATGGGCGAGGATGATCAGGGTCATGAGCGCGCCAAGCGCAAGACGTGTTTTCATGTATGAGAAGTAGTGCAGCGGCGGGTGTGTGGAACCGCTCTTGCTCGGCGAGCATTTGCAGCCTGCAATCGCTGACAACAGACCATCTGCGCTGACTTGAACTGTTTTGGCCTCAATGAGAGGCTTCGGAATGAGCAAAAGACAACGACACACACTCGATGTATCCAAGCGCCCTTTCGCAGACATCGCTGCGCGGCTGAGATGGCACCGCGTGGAATTCGAGGGGTTGCAACAGGCCGAGTACGCAGCGAAGGCCGGCATCGGCCGGACTGCGCTCTCAAATTGGGAAACAGGCGACAAACGCGTGTCCATAGACGCTGCCATGAGACTACGACTTGTCTATGGCACATCTCTTGACTGGCTGTATTGCGGAGATGCTGAGAGCCTGCCTGCTTCGCTGCGGCGCGCTTGGCGAGACGCGGAGCATCCCGACCAAGGCCGCGATTGGCTTCGGCCACCACCCTGAGAGCGCCCGCCTTTGAGGAAGGGCGCTCCTATGCTGCAACATGCGTGAGATGATTAGCGGCTCAGGCCCGCATTGATCGTCGGCACGTCCAGCGCGCGGAAGCCGTAGTTCCGCAGCCAGCGCAGGTCCGAATCGAAGAAGGCGCGCAGGTCCGGGATGCCGTATTTCAGCATCGCGATCCGGTCGATCCCCATGCCGAAGGCAAAGCCCTGCCATTCCGCCGGGTCGATCCCGCCCGCCTCGAGCACTTTGGGATGCACCATGCCGGAGCCAAGGATCTCGAGCCAGTCATCGCCCTCGCCGACCTTGAGCTGACCACCCTCCCACGAGCAGCGGATATCGACCTCTGCCGAGGGCTCGGTGAAGGGGAAGTGCGAGGCGCGGAAGCGCAGCTCCACGTCGTCGACCTCGAAATAGCTGCGCACGAACTCCTCGAGCACCCATTTCAGGTTCGCCATGGAGATGTCGCGGTCGATCGCCAGCCCTTCGACCTGATGGAACATTGGCGTGTGGGTCTGGTCGTAGTCACAGCGATACACGCCGCCCGGGCAGATCACCCGCAGCGGGGCGCCCTGCTCCTGCATGGAACGGATCTGCACCGGCGAGGTATGGGTCCGCAGCACATGGGGCGGGCGGTCATCGCCCTCGGCGCGCTTCATGTAAAACGTGTCCATCTCGGCGCGGGCCGGGTGGTGGCCGGGGATGTTGAGCGCGTCGAAATTGTACCAATCGCTCTCGATCCGCGGCCCTTCGGCCACGGCGAAGCCCATATCGGCAAAGATCGCCGCAACTTCTTCGGAGACCTGGCTGATCGGATGCAGCGAGCCCGCAGGCCGCTGCCGCCCGGGCAGGGTCACGTCGAGCCATTCCGAGCGCAGCCGCTCATCCAGCGCCGCATCCGCAAGGGCGGCTTTCTTGGCCGCCAGCGCAGAGTTGATTTCATCCTTCAGGGCGTTGAGCGCGGGACCGGCGACCTGCCGCTCCTCGGGCGTCATCTTGCCCAGCTCGCGCATCTTGAGGCTGACCTCGCCTTTCTTGCCCACGGCGGCCACGCGCAAACTCTCCAGCGCCGACTCGTCCGCCGCCTCGGCAATCGCCGTTAGGTATTTCGCTTTGAGATCGTCCATGGTCTTTCGCCTCGTCCTGCGTCGCGCCCGGAGGTAGCGAGCCCGGAGGCCGAATGCAACCGCTCAGACCGCCCCGTCTTGCCGCAAAAGCTGCGCTTCATGGGCGCGGAGGGTCATCCGGGCGCTGTGACCATAGCTGGCCGCATCCGCGACAAGCCCCGGAAAGAGCCGCGACAGCTCGGCCCGGGCGGCGGGATCGAGCGTGTCCAGCGCTTGCTGTCCGGGATGAAAGCTCTCGGACCATGCGCCATTTGCGCAGACCAGCTGATGGGTGTCAAAGAGCAGGTGAATGTAGCGCACCATCCCCCCGGGCCAGCGCACCACACGGTCGCCATCCACCAGATGACGCGCGGCGACCAGCACCTCATCCCGCCCGGTCAGAAGCTCCGCCTGCCAACCGGTCAGCAGCATCCGATGCTGGGGCGACACCAGCAGCGGCCGGGTCAGTCCGAACATCCCCGCCGGGATCCGCACCGGGGTCAGCACCCCCGCCGCAGGCACGGTCCGCGCACTGACCCAACGCAGGGTCTGGATCCCGGCATCGCGGGTCCAGATGCGATCCCCGGGCACCAGATCCTCTACCGCGCGCGCGCCAAATTCCATGTCGATCATCGTGCCGGGCGTGAAACACACGCCGCTATCGCCTGCATTCACCGCCATGAAGACCGGCGTGGTCGGGTCGGGCTGGTTGAATTGTATGGAATAGGTCGACGCATTGGCACTGGTTGGCAGGGGAATGTTGGTGGACACGGCTCCGGCAGCCGCCCCTTCCACCGCCTCGATATTCTTGGTGCCGCCCCCGATGTCATAGAAGTCGATGACGTCACCACTGGACGTATCGGTCAGGGCAAAGGCCTCGGAATTGTACTTGCCGCCACCATCCGGATCCGTGAGCTGGATCCCAAACGCTTCCTGCGAGATCACATAGACATTCTCACCCGAGTCCGGGTCATAGGACACGCGCACATCTTCATGGTCGAGATCCACCTCCATCACCGAGGTGCCATTGTGATTGTAGAAACTGACCGTGAAATCGCCCGGATCCTCGGACGGATCGAGCGAAACCTCCAGAAACTCCGATACGCCGGATTTCTTGGCATAGGCGTTCGAGTAGTGCATTTCGCTGATACGCGCCACGGTTCGGGGATCTCCGCCTTGCTGCCTGTCTACCTGGCCGGGCCCCGCGTGACGGTCCTGTGTCGGGCTGCCCTGCCTTTGGCACTATCCTCGCCGCATTTAGGTAAACAAAAAGAGAACAAAACCGGATCCCATGCTCGGAAACCGAGATTTTCGCGCCCAGATGCGCACAAAAAAACCGCGCCTGAAAGGCGCGGTCTCGTGATCTCGAACGCTGCGGCCCGTTACGCGGGCAGCGCGGCTTTCGCCTGGTCCACGATCGCGTTGAACGCGTCGGGCTCATGCACGGCCAGATCGGCCAGAACCTTGCGGTCCACTTCGATCCCGGCCAGCGACAGGCCATTGATGAAGCGCGAATATGTCAGCGCCTCGTCATGGGCGCGCACGGCAGCATTGATCCGCTGGATCCACAGGGCGCGGAACTGACGCTTGCGGGCCTTGCGGTCGCGCGTGGCGTATTGGTTGGCCTTGTCAACCGCCTGACGGGCGACCTTGAAGGTGTTCTTGCGGCGACCGTAATAGCCTTTGGCGGCATCGGTGACCTTCTTGTGACGGGCGTGGGTGACGGTTCCACCTTTGGTACGGGACATATTCCGGTCTCCTTAGCGCGAGTAGGGCATGTAGGACTTGACGATCTTCGCATCGGGCGCGCTGAGGGTCGTGGTGCCCCGCGCGGTGCGAATGAACTTCGTGGTCCGCTTGATCATGCCGTGGCGCTTGCCGGCTTGACCGGCTTTGACCTTGCCACTGGCCGTCATCTTGAAGCGCTTCTTGGCGCTCGACTTCGTCTTCATCTTGGGCATTTGCGTCTCCTGTCGTCTACGCTTGATCCCGCGACTCGGCATGCCACTTGGGCCGGTCTCGGGCTTGAGCGTGCGCGTGTAGGACAGGTGCCGGGAATTGGCAAGCCCTTTGCGCGCAAAGGGCAGAAGGACGCGGTCAGCCCCCGGCCTGACGGGCGTAGTCCTCGGCATCGAACCAGCCAAGGGATTTCTGGACCTTGAGATCCGCGTCGAGCTCCCATTCCTCCCAGCCGCGCACATTGAGCGGACGCCCGGACGTGGCGTCATGTCCGGTGAAGGTCCAGACATAGATCACATGCGCGCCCGCCCCTCGGATCGCATCGCAGCTCAGCCGCAGGTCCGGCACATCCGCGAAGAAGCCCGCTGCCATTTCGGCCACCTTTGCGCGCCCCTCCCACGGGGTGCCGCGATTGATGGTGATCCCGCCGCCCTCGGCATAAAACGCCGCGACCGCATTCGGGTCGCCGGAATTCCATGCGGCCGTATAGGCCTCGGCCAGTGCATCGAGCGTGTCTTGCGTGGTCATCGATCCCTCCCTGATCCATGGCCGCGAGCCTGTCAGAGCAGGATCCCGCTGTCGAGTATCGCCGCGCAGAGGCTAGAGGGGGCAGATCATCGTTGTCGCACTGCGAAACCCGGACAGCGCCCGGAACGGGCCGAGATGCATGGTATCCCCCGCCACGAACCCCTCGCGTTCATACAGAGCGCGGGCCCTTGGATTGGTGTCGATCACATCGAGCCGCACCTACCCGCGCGCGGTCTGCTTGATCGCGGTCAAGAGCGCACGGCCAATCCCCTGCCCGCGCCCCGAGGCCTCGACCATGATCCCGTCCATCAACAGAATGCCCGGCGTCACCGGACGCTCCAGCACCGACAGCCCGAGACCCCGCCACCACGCGCCGAACCCGCCATAAACTGCGCGCAGATCCGCCATCTCGCCGCCCATGAACCCGCCCTCGGCGGTCTTGAACCCTGCCACCCCCAGAAGCCGCCCATCCGGTCCCAGGGCGCTGATCGCGAAATCCGGGTCGGCCACCTGCCGAAGGAAGCTCAGCGCCTTGGCCTCCGGGTCCATGAGCCGATGCAATTTGCCTTGGAAAGCCTGCCAGTACAGGGCGGCGGCGCGGTCGCGCTGCGCCTCGGGGAAACCGGCGCGCACCACAATGTCAGCGCGCGGCGTTTCGGGTTTCGGGGGGTCGGAAGGGGGATGCGTCATGCACCAGACGTGGCCATGCCCCCCGGCCGATGCAAGGCGCCCGCGCAGATCTCGGATCTGCGCCACCGCGTCCCCTCAGTCGGACATCACCCGGAAAAGCTTGACCACCGCGATGGGCACATCCTCGATCCGGAGGCCATCCGGATCGGTATACCAGGCAATCCCCAGCAAAAGCAGACCGACCCCGCCCAGGGCGAGGGTCGGCCAGAGCGACCGCTCCTCGATGGAGGCCACGAGGCTGCGCGTTACGGAGAACACGACACAGAGCAGTCCGCAGACCAGTGTCAGCTCCGTCAGCATGGACGCCTCAGCCCGGTTCGGTCGAGAAGATCAGCCGTTCCTCACAGGGCGCCACACGCAGAATGTTGGTGCTGCCCGCCTGGTTGAAGGGGACACCCGCCACGACGAGGATCTGATCGGCCTCGGTGGCGAACTCTTCGGTTCGCGCGGCCCGAGCCGCGGCGACCACCGCCATCTTGAAGCGCGAGATCTCGGTGACCATCACGCAATGGGCCCCCCATGTCAGGCAGAGCTTGCGCGCCGTACCAAGACGGCTGGTCAGGGCAATGATCGGCACGCGCGGTTTCTCGCGGCTGACCTTGGACACGGTGGTTCCGGATTCCGAGAAGCAGCAGATCGCCTTGATCCCCGAGGTGGTCTCGGCGATCTCGCGGGCCGCCGAAACGATCCCGTCCGCCACGGTGGAGCGGGCCCCGGGGCGCGAGGCCTCGATCACCTGACGGTAGGTCGGGTCACTCTCGACCTCGATGGCCACGTTGTTCATCGTCCGCACGGCCTCGATCGGGAACTGGCCAGCGGCGGATTCCGCACTGAGCATCACCGCATCCGCGCCCTCATAAATGGCCGCGGCCACGTCCGACACCTCGGCACGGGTCGGCATGGGCGAGGTGATCATGCTCTCGAGCATCTGGGTCGCCACGATGACCGGCTTGGCCTCGCGCCGCGCTCCGCGCACGAGGCGCTTCTGGATCGGCGGGACCTTCTGCACCGGCAGCTCGACCCCGAGATCGCCGCGCGCGACCATGATCCCGTCCGAGGCCGCGAGGATTTCTTCATAGGCCTCGACGGCGGCGGGTTTCTCGATCTTGGACAAAATCGCCGCCCGGCCCCCGGCCAGCTTGCGCGCCTCCTGCACGTCCTCGGCGCGCTGCACGAAGGACAGCGCCAGCCATTCCACACCCAGGGTGCAGACAAAATCCAGATCCGCCCGGTCCTTGTCCGACAGCGCCGCCAACGGCAGCACCACATCGGGCACGTTCACGCCCTTGCGGTCGGAAATCTCGCCCGCGACGGTCACTTCGGTCTCGGCGAAGTCGGCCCCGCAATCGGTGACCTTCAGCACGACCTTGCCGTCATTGACCAGAAGCCGCGCGCCGGGTTCCAGCGCGTCGAAAATCTCCTTGTGGGGCAGGCAGACGCGGGTCGCATCCCCCTCGGCCGGATCGAGATCCAGACGGAAGGCCTGTCCCAGTTCCAGCTGATGCGGTCCATCGGCAAAGGCCCCGACCCGCAGCTTCGGACCCTGCAGATCCGCGAGGATCGCGATGGGGCGCCCGGTGTCTTTCTCAACCTGCCGGATAATCTCATGCCGCGCGGCCACATCTTCGTGGCTGCCATGGCTCATATTCAGGCGGAAAACATCTGCGCCCGTCTCGAACAATTCTCGAATGGTCTCATAATCACTGGAGCTCGGGCCCAGCGTTGCAACAATTTTCAGGTTTCTATGGCGTCTCACAATCGGCTCCCTCGGTCCGGACGGTCCCGTCGCCGTTAGCGGTATCACGTCGCCCAGCGGCTTTCCATGGCGTTTTGCAGTTGCAGCAGGCAGAGGTCTGGTCCCGGCCCGCAAAGGAGGCTATGGCCTAGGCGCATGACGACAGGATTACAGACGGATGGCCCCGCCTTTCTCGAGGTTGCCGGCCCCGCGCAGTCAGACTGGGTGCTGGTCTGCGATCACGCCCGCAACCGCGTGCCGATCACGGTCGCCGGAGGCGATCTGGGCCTGCCCGCCGAGGATATGGCCCGTCATATCGCCTTTGACCCCGGGGCCGAGGGCGTGACACGGGCCTTGGCGGCCGAACTGGGCGCGCCTGCGGTGATCTCGACCTTCTCGCGGCTGGTGATCGATCCGAACAGGTCCGAGGACGATCCCACGCTGCTGATGCGGCTCTATGACGGGACGATCATACCCGGTAACCGCCATGCGGATGCCACCGAGCGCGCCCGCCGGATCGCCGATTGGCACCGGCCCTACCACGACGCAGTGGGCGCGATGCTGCTGCGGCATCCCGAGGCCCTGCTGGTCTCGATCCACTCTTTCACACCGCAGCTGCGCGGACGCGCTCCGCGGCCTTGGCATATCGGCGTGCTTTATGCCGAGGATGCGCGGCTCGCGCGGCCCTTCATCGCCGCCGCCGAGGGCGAGACCGATCTCTGCGTCGGGGATAACAAACCCTATTCCGGTCACCTGCCCGGCGACACGATGGACCGCCACGGCGTGCAGCCCGGACGCCCCCATGTCTTGATCGAGCTGCGCAACGACCTCATTTCAACCCCAGAGACGCAATCCGCCTGGGGACGCCGCCTTGCCGGGCTGCTGCAGGTGGCAAAATCCCAGATGGAGGAGACCTGACTTGGCAGATATCGACCCGCAGACCCAGATCGAGCTCGAGGCCGCCGCCTTTCGCACCCTGCGCAAGCACCTGATGGAAGAGCGCACCGATGTGCAGAACATCGACATGATGAACCTTGCCGGGTTCTGTCGGAACTGCCTGAGCCGCTGGTATCAGGAAGCCGCCGCAGAAAAGGGCATCACGCTGGGCAAGGAAGAAGCACGCGAGATCTTCTACGGCATGCCCATGTCCGAATGGAAAGCCAATTACCAGACCGAGGCCAACGCGGCGCAGAAGGCCGAGTTTGACGTGGCCTTCAAGGAAAACGTGACCGACAAGCAGGGCTGAACACCCCCGGGGCAGACTGCAGGGTCAGCCCCGGGACACTTCGCTGTCCCGCCGCACCAATGTCAGAGCGAGGCCGACCGCAGCGCGAGTGGCGATGCCGACCGCACCCGCCGCGCAGCTAGGGCGCGCCGCGGGTCCTCAGCGCGGCCCATGTGGCGCGGGCATCCCTGACGGCCCTTCGATCTGCGCGCGCCCAATTGCGGTTTTACTCCACGATCCCCCGGCAGAGGATGGTGTTGCTCTGCTCCAGATCCGGCCCCCAGACGAAGGCGGCGTCGGGATGCCAGTCGATCCGGTTATACCCCCCTTTGGGCGAGACCTGCCGGGCGGAATAGACCGTGGCCGGGGCCCAATCGGATGCGTCGAAGCCGGGGGCGTCCCAGCCTGCGGGCTCCTCCGAGATCTCGAACGCACACGCCCCCTCGCCCGCGACCGGGTTCGGCTCGGCCTCGCAGCTTTTGTCCAGCGGTGCGGTATGGATCACGAGGCATCGCCACGCCGCGCTGCTGACGGCGACAACCTCGCCCGCGCCATTGGTGATCTGGGCGATGACGCCCCCATCGCCCATCTGTTGCCGCCGGGATCCGATGTATTCGAGACCAGTATCATTCTCGATGAAGTCCTTGGCGACGAGCCCGATCACGAAGGGGCGCGTGGCCTCGAACCCGAAGCTTTCGGCGTTGAAGGATCGTTCGGTGGTGATCGGAACGCTGTCTTCGGCCACAGAAACGCCGTTCACGCGCATCTCGAACCAGTTATCCGCCCAGATATCGGCGAAAAAGGGCTCTGCGGCGTAGGCTGGCGGACAGGCCACCAGACAGGCCATGAGGGAAAAGGGCTTGATCATCAGATGCTCCGCTTGGCTATGCAGAGAGTAATACGTGCCATGGCGCGGTTTCCGTCGCGGCCACGCCAGATCAGGTCCCCCGACCGGGCCGCTAAGGCGCGTCAAACACCTCTTCCAGCACCTCCTCCGCCATGCCGACGGAATGGCCGGGCTCCGGAAACGTGCCGCCGGTGACATCGGCGATGTATTCGCGATAGGCCGCGATCCGCTCCGCCTGCAGGCGGGCGCGCTCGGCGGCGAAGTTGCGATAGGTCTTGGCGTGGCGCGGGATATGGCCGGTGGTCTCGCCAAGCAGATCCGCCGAGAACAGGTATTGCGCGTCACAATCGGGCCCCGACCCGAGCGAGATCGTCAGCATGCTTGTCCGCGCGGTGACCTCGCGGGCGAGCGGGGCGGCGACAACCTCCAACTCGACGGCGAAGGCCCCGGCAGCCTCGAAATCCCGGACCTGCTGCCAGACCATGCGGGCCTGATCCGCGGTCTTGCCCACGGCGCGGAACCCGCCGGTCCAGGTCGCCTTGGGCGGCACCAGCCCCACATGGCAGATCACCGGCACGCCTTCGCGCGCCAGCACTTCGACCACGGCGGGGCTCATCCCGCAATAGACCGACTGCGCCCCGGCCCCCATGGCGGCCATGGCCGTGCGCAGCGCCTCGGTCGCCGAAGCATGGCTGCCCCAGGGCAGGCCGTACTGGAAATGGGTGTCCGGCACAGCCCGGGCGAACTGCGCCCGCTCCGGCACGAAGGCCGTGCCGATCATGTCCATTCCGGCCTCGGCGGCGGCGCGCGCCTCTTCCTCGCGGGCGACCTGGACATAGGCGAGCTTGCGCTGACCCTTGGCGGCCAGCAGGTCCATGACCGTCAGTCCCCCCATTGCTCAGCTACCCATAATGCGCTTGCGGCGCTCTTTCATGCGGGCATCCGCCTCGACCGTCCCGTCGTGGAAGGACCCGAAGAGCTTGTCCCACGGGATCTCGAGCGAGCCGTAATTGCACTCGAAATACCGGTGGTGCATCTGGTGGTGAAAGGTGCCCAGCGCGAGGCGGTTCTCATCCTTGACCACCAGCCCCTCAAACCCCGTATGGGTCGTGGCCGCCGTCAGGGTGTAATACTGCATGTGGAACAGGATATGCACCGGATGGGCCGCGACGACCCAGTGGATCAGCACGGTCCCGAGATAGATCACATGCTCCACCGGATGCATGGACATACCCGACCACGGTCCGACATTGATGTTGCGGTGATGCAGCGAGTGCACATGCTTGTAGAGAAACGGCACATGCAGCAACCGGTGGATCCAGTAGAAGTAAAAGCTCTCCCAGACCGGGATGAGCAGGAAGAGCGCGATGAACCAGACCGGGTTGGCCGCCCATGTCAGCATCGGCGCATAGCCATTGGCCATGGCCCAGAACATCAGCACCTCATAGGCCGTCCAGATCGTCACCCCGCTCGCCAGCGTCCAGAACATGTTATCCCGGATCTGCCCGCCGAGGGTGAACTGACGCCCGTTCTTCATCAGCGGACGCGGGTCGTATTTCAGCCGCTGCCCCTGCTTGGTGAAGGTATAGAAATAGAGATGCAGCCCCCCGGCCACCACGCTCATCAGAACCATGTTGCGCAGCCACATCTCGGCGATCCAGCCAAAGGCGAGCGTCTTGGTTTCCGACAGCGGCGGCTGGAACCAATAGAACGAGGCGCAGGCGATGCCGAGAATGATCAGCTTCTCGGTGATCAGGAACCACGAGTTCCAGACCCAGCGCAGCATTTCGGCCGGGCGCAGGGGCCAGCTGAAGAAGGGGGACACCTTGATCGGGACATTCGGAACATGGTTCCAGCCCTTGAGCGGAGCATCAGACATGGGCACCTCGGGGATCGACATGGGGTTTTCCCGAGTTTGACAGATCGGGTTTCGCATGAAAAAGAGATTTAACGGATCAATAACCGCTGATTTTCCGAGGTTACGATGGCAATCTCCTTGCGTGCGATGTCCTATTTCGTGACCGCCCTCCGGCATGGCAATATCGCGCGCGCGGCAGGCGAGCTGAACATCGCGGCCTCGGCGGTCTCGGCGGCGATTGACCAGATCGAGGCGGAGTTTGACCTGACCCTCGTGACTCGTCAGCGGGCGCGGGGCATTCAGGGCACGGCAAACGGTCTGGCCATCGCGCGCAAGTTCGAGCGGCTGCTGGAGGATTACCGCGCGATCCTGACCGAGACCGAGGATCTCAAACAGGCGCTCGGCGGCCGTTTGCGGATCGGGTATTACGCGCCCATCGCACCCGCCTTTCTGCCCCGGATCCTGCATGAGAGCCTAGCGGACCCGGGCGCTGTCCAGCTGGAGCTGGAGGAATGCGACAATATCAGCGCGCAGGACGGCCTGCTGAACGGGACCTATGACATCATCCTGTTCGTCAGCGAGGATGTCCGCCCGATGATCTCTTACGAGATGCTGGTGGAGGCTCCGGCCTATTGCCTGATGCCACGCGATCATCCGCTGGCCGGGCGGGCCGAGATCTCCCTCGCGGAGATCGCGCAAGGGCCGCTGGTGGTGCTGAACCGTCCGGTTGCGGCGGCCTATTACGCCCGGATCCTCAAGGCTCAGGCGACGCCCCCGCATATCGCGGCCTATGCCAGTTCGACCGAGATGGTGCGTAGCCTCGTGGGCGCGGGCCATGGCAGCGCGATCCTGAACATGCGCCCCCGCAGCGCCACAAGCTATGGCGGCGACGGGCTTGTCGCCCTGCCGATCTCGGACCCGCTCCCGGCGCTGAGTCTCGCGATCGCCTATGACACCTCCCGCCCCCGCCGTCTGGTACAGCATGTGGTCGAGGCCTGCCGCGCGCATTTCGCGGACCCGCATCAGGATCACTGCATCGTAACGCTTTAACCGCCGGGCCCGCAGACGGGCTCAACCGGACAATAGGCGTCGGTGAACCGATCCATCAGCGCCGCCACCCCGTCCTCGAGGGGCAAGATCCCCTCAAGTGAACACAAGTAGTCCTGATGGGGCGCTAGCTGATCCAGAAAGGTCAGGGACCAGCCTTCCTCCACCGCCAACATCTGCTCGGCGGAATAGAGAAGGTGATCGACAAAGGCGATATAGGCCCCGCCCTCATCGGACTGGACCAACTGGCAGGCATCGATTGGTCGCGCAAACTCCGGCCGGGTCGCCGCCAGCGCCAGATGGGCGCGATAGGCGTCGCGGGCCGATTGCTCTCGCTGAACCAGGTCGGCGTGATCCAGCTGGATCTTGGCCCCAACCAGGGCCGCAATCGCCACGCAGGCGGTGACCAGCGCGGCCATCGCCTCGATCCCGCTTGCATGTTTCGTCCACCAGCCCATGGCCTGTCCTTTTCCGTCGCGCATCTGCCCAAGGGGTGCAGGCTCCGCGACCGGGTTTCAAGGCCGAACCCGCCCCGACCCCGCGCGCGGCAGGGCTCAGCCCGCGGGCATCTGCTGGGTGGCGCAGTGGATCCCACCCCCCAGCTCGCCCAGCGGATCGACATTGAGCATGACGATCTCGCGCCCGGGATAGTGCCGCGCCAATGCCTGCGCCGCGATCTCATCTGTCTCTGCATCACCGAAGTAGGGGGCGATCACCGCACCGTTGCAGACATAGTAATTCGCGTAGGAGGCCACGAAGTCCGGATGCTCGATCCGGGCGCGGGTCGGCTCGGGGATCACCTCGATCTCGAGCCCGGCCGCGGCAAGGATGTCATGGGTTTCCAGTGCGGCCTTGTGGAACGGGTCCCGGGGGTCGGGCCTGTCCGGCAGGGTAATAAGAACCCGCTCGGGTCCGGTAAAGCGCGCGAGGCTGTCGATGTGGTAATCGGTGATGTCCTCGCCGACGAGTCCCGGGCTCCAGATGATCCGCTCCGCCCCGAGCGCCGTGCAGAGCCGCGCACCGATCTCGTCGCGCGACAGGCCGGGATTGCGGTTCGGGTTCACCCAGGAGCTCTCATGCGCCATGAGCAGGCCATGGCCGCTCTGTTCCACCCCGCCGCCCTCTCCGACCAGCCCGGAGGGCAGAAGCGGCAGGTCGAGCCGCTCGGCCACCCGCGCCGCAATGGCAGCGTCATTCCTGTGAGGCTGCCGCCTGCCCCAACCGTTGAACTGGATCTGCCGCTGGGCGAGCGTTCCGTCACTGCCTTGAACGAAGATCGGCCCGGCATCCCGGCACCAGAGGTCATCGGTCGGGATGTCCCAAAGCGTCACCCCGTCCGACAGCCCCCGCCGCGCGCGGCGATGCTCGGCCCCATCGGCCAGCAGATAGACCGGCTCGAACTCTGCGATCGCGTTGGCGATGTCGGTGATGGTTTGCTGGACCATCTCGCGAAAGATCCGGTCGCGATAGACCTTGGGATGGACCGGCCATTGCATGAAGGTCGCCTGATGCGGGGCCTCCTCGGCGGGCATGACATGGGTCTGCGGATCTGTCATCGCGGGTCCTTTCGGTGGGTGCCCGAGCCTAACACAACCGGTCGCGCACGCACGCCCTCGCACTGACACAAGCGTGACCCTGCGTGATCGCCAAACCGGCTAGGACTTGGGGATCCCCGTCTGCCGAAGGTCCGCCATGCCGCGCAAATCCTCCAAGACCCGCTCGAAATCTGCCAAGACACCCGCCGCGACCGAGATGCCGACGCGGCGCGAGACCCTGAGGACCTTTCGCAACGGCGCGCTCGGCGCGCTGGTGCTGGGTGGGATCGGGGTGTTTTCGGTGAATGCGGTGCGCGCCACCATCGCCGAGCAGGATCTGAGCGTGATCGGAACGGGGCTGCCCACCATCGTGCAGATCCACGACCCGCAATGCACGCTCTGCATCGAATTGCAGCGCGAGACCCGCAAGGCTCTGGAAGGGTTTGACAGCGACATGGTCGCCTACCGGATCGCGAGCATCCGCACCCCGGACGGGACCGCCTTTGCCCATCGGCACGGGCAGTCCCATGTCACACTGGTGCTGCTCGATGGGGCGGGCGCGGTGCAGCAGATCCTGCAGGGGGTGCGCCCGGCAGACGAGCTACGCGGGCATTTCGATGCGTTGATCGCGCGCGACGCCCCGCGCGGCTAGCGCCCGTCAGACCGCCTTGGCGCGGCTTTCCTCAAGATAGATCTCGCGCAGGCGCAGGGCCACGGGGCCCGGGGTGCCCTCGCCCACCTGTGCGCCATCCACTTCAACGACGGGCATCACAAAGGTCGACGCCGAGGTGATGAACGCCTCGCGGGCATTCTGCGCCTCTTCGATGGTGAAGGGACGCTCTTCGACCTTCATCTGCGCCTCACGGGCGAAGCGCAGCACCGCCGCGCGGGTGATCCCGTGCAGGATCTCGGTGCCCAGATGGCGGGTCACGATCGTGCCCTCCTGCGTGACGATATAGGCGTTGTTCGAGGTGCCCTCGGTCACCGCCCCATCCTCAACCATCCAGGCGTCATCGACCCCGGCGGCCTTGGCCATCATCTTGCCCATGGACGGGTAGAGCAGCTGCACGGTCTTGATATCGCGACGACCCCAGCGCGCATCCTCGATCGAGATCACCTTGATGCCGCTTTGCACAGCAGGCGCATCGGCCAGCGTCTTGGTCTGGGTAAACAGCACCAGCGACGGCACTGGCTCGGCAGGATAGGCGAAATCCCGGTCCGCCGCCCCGCGCGTCACCTGCAGGTAAACCATGCCCTCGGTGACCTCGTTACGGGCCACAAGCTCGCGATGGATCTCCAGCAACTCATCCATGGTGCAGGGCGCGGGCATCTCCAGCTCGGCCAGAGACCGCTCCAGCCGCTTGGCATGGCCCTCGAAATCCACCAGCTTGCCCTCAAGCACGCTGGTCACCTCATAAACGCCATCCGCAAAGAGAAACCCCCTGTCAAAGACCGAGATCTTGGCCTCTTCTTCGGGCACGTAGTCTCCGTTGACATAGACAATGCGGCTCATGGGATCCTCCGGGGTGACGCGTGGTTCCGGCGATATGGCGGGGCGGGCGCGACCGGGTCAAGCGCCGAGTTGCGATCGGCGACATCAGGGCCCAGTCTGCCGCCATGGGCGCGCGGCGCCTGTGCCCCCCGGCCCAGCGCATAGGGGCAAGGCGCGGATACGGCGGCCAGGGTCGTGCCCCCGCGACGGCGGCGCCATGACGAGGCCGCGCCGCCAAGGGCATCGCCAAGCCCGCGCGGACCTCTATATCCGGGATATGCGCCTGATCATTCCCCTCCTCGCCGCTTGCCTCATCCCCCTGCCCGTCTCCGCGTGGGAGGCCGGCACCCAAGGCCCCCTCTGCACCCTGACCCATAGCGAACCCGGGGCCGAGATCCGCCTGACCTACGATTCGCGCGGGCCGGAATACACGATCACCCTGACCGCCCCGACCCCCTGGCCACGGCAACCGGTGTTCACCCTGCGCTTCGAGGGCGGGCCGGGTCTGGCCATCAGCACCGACCGGCATATCCTCTCGCCCGATGGGCGGTCGCTCACGGTGATCGATCGGGGCTTTGGCAATGTGCTGCGCGGGCTGGCGGAAAACCGGCAAGCGATCGGGCTGACAGGGCCCGGGATGCTGAGCTTCTCGCTGGACGGGGCGGCGCCAGAGGTCGCCAAGTTCGAGGCCTGCGGGACCGCACCGAGCGTCTGACCGCTAGCGGGGCGCCGCCTCGAAGCGCGCGACGTCCGTGCCCTGATCATCCAGAAGTCGCAGGGTCGGGCTGCCGCGGTCGCTGGACATCTCAAACCGGGTTGTGGCCTCCAACGCCCGGATCACCCCCTGCTCAAGGGCATCGCGCGGTGGGGGACAGGCCATCTTGGTCCCGGCCATGGGGGGCGGAAAGCGGAGCGTGTCGGTGCCAATCTCCGCCCTGCCCGAAAACCGGTTGCATCCGGCAAAGACAAGCACGGTCCCATCGGCGCGCAGCTCGAGGGTCGGCGCAGGCTCCGTTGCGACCGGCGCGCCCGCGAGTGCGACGAGCTGCCAGGAAAGACCGGTCAGGCGCGGCATCGCCGCCGGGCCGGGGCTGGCAACGGAGCGTTGCAGGATCAGCTCCACGCTCTGCCCCGCGCCGCCGGTCAGAACCCGGTAGGCTTGGGTCGTGCGAAACACCACCCGCCCCTCGGAATGGATCCGCGCGGCGACCGTATAGGTCAGACGCGGGTCGATCACCGCCGGATCATAGGGCAGCGCGAGGGTCATGGGCATGCCGGTCATCACCACCCGCTGACTGGCGATCCGGATCGCGGAGACATCCATGCGCGAGGTGTCCAGCAGCTCGATTTCGAGCTGCGCGTCCGGCGGCAGGGCGATCCGTTCGAGATAGGCCGCTTTGACGGTCAGGGTCTGCATCTCGGCGCGGCTCATGCCGACACTGGCCAGCAGCGCCAGAAGGCCGATCCACACCAGACGTCCCACTGCCATCGCCGTCCCTCCGTCGCGGTATCCTCAGGCGGCCAGCCCGCGCGAGCCCATGGCCAGAAACTTCGACCGGCGGTCCTTGATCAGGGCCTCGGGCGAGCGGTCGACGAGCTCGGCCAGCATGCCTTCGAGCGCCTTGCCGACCCGGACAATCGTGTCGTCCTTGTGACGCTGTGCGCCGCCCACGGGCTCGGGGATGATGCGGTCCACCACGCCCAGCGTGTGCAGATCCTGCGCCGTCAGACGCAGGGCCTCGGCGGCCTCTTTCATCTTCTCGGCATCCTTCCACAGGATGGAGGCGCAGCCCTCGGGTGAAATCACCGAATAGATCGAATGCTCGAGCATCGCCACGCGGTTCGCCGTGGCGAAGGCCACGGCCCCGCCCGAGCCGCCCTCGCCCACCACGACCGAAACCAGCGGCACGCCGATCTGCAGGCATTTCTCGGTGGCGCGCGCGATGGCCTCGGATTGGCCGCGCTCCTCGGCACCCTTGCCGGGATAGGCGCCGGGCGTGTCGACCAGCGTCAACACCGGCAGGCCAAAGCGATGGGCCATATCCATCAGACGGATCGCCTTGCGGTATCCCTCGGGGCGCGCCATGCCGAAATTCCGCTCGATCCGGGTCTTGGTGTCATGGCCCTTCTCATGGCCGATCACCACAACGGGACGGTCATTGAACCGCGCCAGCCCGCCCATCACCGCATGGTCATCGGCGAAGTTCCGGTCCCCGGCGAGGGGCGTGTATTCCTCGAACAGACCATTGATGTAATCCATGCAATGGGGCCGCCCGGGATGCCGCGCCACAAGGCATTTCTGCCAGGGCGAGAGATCGGCATAGAGATCCGCCAGAAGCTGCTCGGCCTTGCGGTCGAGGGCCGAGACCTCCTTCTCGATATCCATGGTGCCCGATGTGCGCGCCACGGCCCGCAATTCCTCGGCCTTGCCCTCAATCTCTGCGAGCGGCTTTTCGAAATCGAGATAGTTCTGCATCAACCCCTCCGGCTGTCTTGCTGCGCCTTATGGCCCCTCCGTCGCTGCGGCGCAACAGGGAGGGTGGGGCCCTGCGCCAATCCTGTGGGCTCCCGTCAGGACCCTGTGACGGTTCCCATGAGGAGTTCCGCCGGACGGGTATGGGCCTTGTCAGGGGCACGACGCATCTGTCGTGATCCGAGGTAAGCGCGGTGGCTGGCCCTGTGAAGGGGTTGCGACCCCTTGGCGGGTCGGAGGAGATACGCGAGTGCTATTGATCCGGGTGCCGTCGAAGCGCGTGGCCAGCGTATCGCGACCCAGAGTTTCTTTGGAAGATGGCGACATGCTTCGAGAAGGAACGAGCCCCGCAGTCGGACAACCTCGCTACCGCCTCACATGCGGCTCGGATGCGACCCCATCGCCTTCGCCCGGGAGCGCGGCCCACTAGTGGGACAATCAGGATAGGCTTTGAAAGTCTGGATCTACTCGGACAAGCGACATCGCACACCAACGCCGAAGCCCGCGCTCAACGCGTGCTCGTCTGTGCAATTGTGCGGAAACTGGTCTTGGCAGGGGCTGAGGGACTCGAACCCACGACCCTCGGTTTTGGAGACCGATGCTCTACCAACTGAGCTAAACCCCTAAGACCAAGGCGAGGGGTATGTGTTTCGGCAGAGGAAATCAAGGCGCTTTTCCCACTGATTTTGTCTGCGCCCTGCGCGGGGTGTCTTGCATATGGATCCGGCCAGCCGCATCTTGCGCGGCGATGTCGACCCCGTCCTCTGTCCCTGTCGCGCCGCCCCTTCCGGAGGCGTGCGCCGTCTTTGACACCAAGCCCTGGCGCGCGCCCGAGATCGTGGCCGCCGAGGCCCGGATCACCGTGCCCACCATGCTCGCCCCGCAGGAAAGACAGTTCTACTACTGGGCCGCGCGGGACTGGGCGCGCGGCGCGGGGGCGCAGGTGGATCTCGGGGCCTTTGCCGGAGGCTCGACGGCGCGGTTCGCCGCCGGGGCGCAAGCCGCAGGGCATGGCGCGATCATCCATGCCTATGACCGCTTTACCGCAAAGGAACAGACCAAGCAGAATGTGCTCTATGCGGCGGGCGTGGCACCGTTCGAGGGGCGGGACATCCTGCCGCTGGCGCAATCCTTCCTCACGCCCTGGGCAGCACAGATGCGCTACCATGTGGGGCATATCCCGGATCTGGGCTGGCCCGGCGGCAAGATCGAGCTGCTGGCGGTGGATGCCGCCAAAATCGCGACGACCACGGACCTGATCGCGGCGCAGTTCTTTCCGGCGCTGATCCCCGGGCGCAGCCTGCTCATCCAGCAGGATTTCCTGCACTGGTCCCAGCCCTGGCTCGCCGCACAGATGTGGCGCATGCGCCGCGCCTTCGCGCCCGTGGCCCATGCCCCCCGGGACACGGTCGCCTTCCTCTGCACGGCTCCGGTAACGCCCGAGATCATCGAGGCGGGCCGGATCTCGCAGGCCAGCGATGCAGAGCTTCTGGCGGATATCCGGGCCATGCGCGACGCGCTCCCGGCGGCTTGGGGGCTCAACGCGCGGATCCGCAAGACCGTCGCGGCCCTGCGCACCAATCCCGGGGTGCGGATCGCCTGGCAGATGCAGCCGCCGCCCGCCCCAGCCCCCTAAACCGCCGCTGCGCGCGCCTCCAGCGCGGCAATATCGCCGCCGCAGATCTCGGCCTCGGCGGCAAGGATCCGGTCGATTGGCCAGTCCCACCAAGCCAGCTCCAGCAGCCGGGCGACGATCTCGGGGGCGAATCTCTGGCGGATCACCCGCCCGGGATTGCCCGCCACGATGCTGTAATCGGGGATCTCACCCCCGACCACGGCCCCGGCACCGACGATCACGCCATGGCCCAGCCGCGCCCCGGGCAACACCATCGCATTGCGCCCGAACCAGCAATCATGGCCCACAATCGTCGGACGCGGCGCGCGCCCGGGCATCGAGGGGCGATCCGGCGACATCCCGTCGAAAATCGCAAAGGGAAAGGCACTGAACCCGTCATAGCGGTGATTGGCACTGTCGGTGACAAAGGACACCCCCATGGCCAGAGAGCAGAACTTGCCGATCTCAATCTGCTGGTCGCCGTACAGATAGGGAAAGAGCCGGCGCCGGAGGAGGTCCGGCTCGGGCATCTCGTCATCACTGTAATAGGTGTAGTCGCCGATGCGCAGCCCCGGCGCGTCGAGCACCGCGTTGAGAAAGACGGTGCCCTCATAGGCCGTGCCATCGGGAAAGACGATCGGGTGCCGGGTGTCCGGCGGGGGAAAGGGCATGGGAACCTCCGGAAGAGACTGTCCCCGAGTTATCCAAGCCGACCTTCCCGGAAAAGCACAAAACATGTCCGGCGCTCAGCTCCCGGACATAACTGATACGACAGGCGAAATCCTGCGGACACGACTCATCCCTAGAAGGGGCGCAATTCGAAGAGAGATAAAGGACCTTCCCCATGTTGCCCCCCCCCCCAACTGATTGCCGCCGCCCTTCTCGCGGGCGCGGCCCTCGCACAGGCCAGCGCTGTCAGCGCCGCAACGCTCTACGCCGACCGCGCCGCATTTGAGGCGGACACGGCGCCCAAGGGCGCGATCGATTTCGAGGATCTCCCCGACGGGTCTTCCTTCTCCGGGCAGGAATTGAGCGTCGGACCCATGCGCTTCTCGGGCGGTGTGACCCCGGGCAACGAGACCTGGAACGTGATCTCCCCCGTCGGATTTTGCGAGGGATATCATTCCATTGACGGCTCGCGTCACGCATGTGTCGGTGTGTCTGACCACGCACAAGTGCGCCTCGATTTCCTGACCGATGTCTCGGCCTGGGGCGCGGATTTCTCGGATATGGGCGACCAGGGACGCGAGACCGCCCTCAAGTTCTATGACGATGCGGACCAGCTGCTCTTCGAGTATGTCGCCGCAGATCAGGGCGAGCTTGAAAAGACCTTCATCGGTGTGGACTTCGAAGGCGAAAGCGCGAGCTACATGACCTTCTCGCTCTTTGCGCGCCTGCCGAGCCAAAACCTCGACGGATTCGGCATGGACAACGTCATCTTCACCTCTGTCCGCGATCCGGGTGCGCCTGCCCCCGTGCCACTCCCGCCTGCTGCCTTGCTGCTCGGCTCCGCTGCGGGCGGGTTGATGGGCCTCGGTCGCCTGCGCCGGAAACGGCAGGCCGCCGCCTGACCCCTACGATCACAGCGCGCGCCCGATGCCCGAGATCCATGTCCTGCCTGGATTTGCACCGGCGCATTTAACGGTGCTCAGACGCAGACCACCCTGAAATAGGCGTACCCCAAGCGGTGCCGCAGAGGCGGCTCCGCTTTTGCGTCGTTTGGAGGGGCCAGTCCGTCCCGGCACCGCACCAGACATCGCCCCCGGACACCGGGGCCGTAAGCCGCCCGGCATAACGAAAAAGGGGCGCTCTGAAGCGCCCCTTCGAAAGCCTTGTGGTTGAAACCGGCTTACTCGATGATTTTGGAGACGACGCCGGCGCCGACGGTGCGGCCGCCTTCGCGGATGGCGAAGCGGAGGCCGTCTTCCATGGCGATCGGGGCGATCAGCTCGACACCGAATTTCAGGTTGTCGCCCGGCATCACCATCTCGGTGCCTTCCGGCAGCGTCACGGTCCCGGTCACATCCGTCGTCCGGAAGTAGAACTGCGGACGGTAGTTCGCGAAGAACGGCGTGTGACGGCCACCTTCATCCTTGGTCAGGATATAGGCTTCGGCTTCGAACTTGGTGTGCGGCGTCACGGAGCCCGGCTTGCAGAGAACCTGACCACGCTCGACACCTTCACGGTCCACACCGCGCAACAGGGCGCCGATATTGTCGCCCGCTTCACCGCGATCCAGCAGCTTGCGGAACATTTCCACACCGGTGCAGGTCGTCTTGGTGGTGTCGCGGATGCCGACGATTTCGATCTCGTCGCCCACATTGATCACGCCACGCTCCACACGACCGGTCACAACCGTGCCGCGGCCGGAGATCGAGAACACGTCCTCGATCGGCATCAGGAAGGGCTGGTCCACGGCGCGCGCCGGGGTCGGGATGTAGTCATCCACAGCCGCCATCAGCTCGGCGATCTTCTCGGTGCCGATCGCGTCGTCACGGCCCTCGAGAGCCGCCAGGGCGGAGCCCGCAACGATCGGAATGTCGTCGCCCGGGTACTCGTAGCTGTCCAGAAGCTCGCGGATTTCCATCTCGACCAGCTCCAGGAGCTCTTCGTCGTCGACCTGGTCCACCTTGTTCATGAAGACGACCATGTAGGGGATGCCCACCTGACGGCCGAGCAGGATGTGCTCGCGGGTCTGGGGCATCGGGCCATCGGCCGCGTTCACCACGAGGATCGCGCCGTCCATCTGGGCCGCGCCGGTGATCATGTTCTTGACGTAGTCAGCGTGACCCGGGCAGTCCACATGGGCGTAGTGACGCGCGTCGGTCTCGTATTCCACATGCGCGGTCGAGATCGTGATCCCGCGGGCCTTCTCTTCCGGCGCGCCGTCAATCTCGTCATAGGCTTTGAAGTCGCCAAACTGCTTGGTGATCGCAGCCGTCAGCGTCGTCTTGCCGTGGTCAACATGCCCGATCGTGCCGATGTTAACATGCGGTTTAGAACGCTCAAACTTTTCCTTAGCCATGATG
>NZ_JBNAGD010000014.1:0-61350 GCF_049801015.1 Dinoroseobacter sp. S124A
GGGCCGTCCTTCGCTGCCGCCGCATAACCTCAAGGAACTGAGAGGTCGGCAATGCGGACAAACCTGCCATCAGATTTTCTGGCGCGAGGGTTCGCAGTCACGGATCACACGAGGATCATAAAGGAGAACCGGCGATTCCGGTGGGGCCTGCTCTGGTTGAAACCGCAGGCAATTCTTTCGGATCTATAAATGGCCTAGACCCGAGATGGCTTTGGTGCATCGAAGGCGTCGATATGGCGGGCCGCCAAGGATCAGTATGTCTGGCCTGGCGCCCAGACGCCTGACGCTGGTGTCTCCAAAGACGACTGGTTGGCGGGGCTGCGACCAAAATCGCACCCAGAGCAGACGCCCCGTTCCGCGCGCGCACGCTGCGGCTGCGAAGGCGTGAGATTCGGCATTTCAAAGGCAAATCTGGCCAAGCCATAGGGTCTCACCACGACGGTCTGCCGAAGGTTTTCGTGCCTGACACTCGCCCAGCGGGGCGCTCGGATTGGCCTGTCACAAACCCGGCCCGACCATCGTCACGCGCCCGCCGACAGATCAAATTTGTTAATCCGTCGGGCAGTCATTTGGTTTTGAGTGCGTTGTCCGGTGGTGGAATGCTGATCGGCACGCAGGGAGCTGGCACAGTCAAGCGCCGGATTGAACGATCGGATTTGATCGCCTGCCTTGGGAGGAGAAGCAATGACATCATCAATTCCGCACGACCCGCCTGCCGGTATGGACCGCCGGGCGTTCTTACGGCTCGTCAGCAGATACGGGTTCACCGCCGCAGCGGTGGCAACCGCGTCCGGGGCATATATGTCGAGCGCGGCGCTGGCCCAATCGGTCTCGGAAGAGCGTGAACGCAAAGCCGCCGCCGAGCATACGATGATTGTGGCCACGCCCTATGTCCTGGGCGCGTCGCGGAGCGTTCCGCTGATGCAGCTCGATTTCAAGGAAAACATCCAGAACATGACCAACGGCAAGGTCTATGTTCGGCTGGCCCCGGGCGGTGAGCTCGGCGTGGGCAGCTCCCTTGCCCAGAGCGTGCAGTCCAACACGATCCAGGCCGCGCAGCATTCGCTCGCCAATTTCGCGCCCTTCGCGCCGATCGTCGATCTGGTCAACATTCCCTACTGGTGCGGCAAGAACCAGCAGGCGGTCAATCTGGTGAACTCGAAGCAATGGGCCGATCTGGTCAATCCCAGCATCGAGGCGCGCGGCTTCAAGGCCCTGTGGTATGTCACCATCGATCCGCGCACGATTGCGCTGCGCCGAGGCTTTGACCAGCCGATCCGGACGCCGGATGATCTTGCCGGGGTCAAGATGCGGATCCCGGGTTCCGAGATCCTGTCGCAGCTCTACCGTCTGCTCGGCGCGAACCCGACGCCGATTGCCTGGGGTGAGACCCCGAGCGCGATCACGCAGGGCGTGGCCGATGCGCTGGACCCCTCGGTGCAGGGGCTGCAGATCTTTGGCTTTGACGCGATCCTGTCCTGGGTCACCTTTGCCCAGACCGTGCCGAACACGCAGGTCTATTCCTGCAACCTCGACTGGTTCAATGCTCTGCCCGGCGACGTGCAGGAGGGGATCCTCTTTGCCTCGGAAGTGACCGCGCATCAGAACCTGTCCAAGGTGCCGGCGGCGCGCGCCTTTTCCATGTGGGACCTCAGCCAAGCGGGGGTGCAGTTCTACGTGCCCAATGATGACGAGATGGGCGAATGGGTCGCCCGGGGCGGACATCAGCTGCCGGATTGGGACCCGTTCAAGATCGAGCTCGCAGGATCCATCGCGAATTTCGAAACCCTCAACGAGGCGGCGAACACCCGTGGGAAATACGTTGTCCACGACGTTTGAACACGTCGGGAGCTGCAGGACCCGCGCGGTCTGTGGCTCCCGTTTCGAGATCCGTGAGATTGCAAGAATGCCATGGTCATGATGGCCCCTTTGACCGAGCAGGACCGTGTCGTGATCATCGGCGCCGGTCACGCCGGGGGGCGCGCGGCAGAGCGACTGCGCGCTCACGGGTTCGCGGGTGGGATCACTCTGGTCGGCAAGGAAGACGTCGCGCCCTATGAGCGCCCGCCCTTGTCGAAATCGGTTCTGTTGCAGTCGGGATCCGAAGCGGACACGTATTTGCAGGACCTTGCATGGTACGCGGAGAACCGGGTCACCTTGCGCCTGGGCCAACTGGTCACGCGGATCGACCGGGACGCGCGCAAGGTCTTCCTGCTGGATGGCGAGACGCTGCCCTATTCCCGGCTCGTAATCGCAACGGGCGGGCGGCTTCGCGACTTGCCCGTGCCGGGGGCAGATCTGGACAATGTGCTGTCCCTCAAGACGATGGCGGATGCAGTAGCGCTCCGCGCCCGGCTCGACATCGCGCAGCGGCTGGTGGTGATTGGTGGCGGGTTCATCGGGCTCGAAGTGGCGGCCAGCGCGCGCGCTCTGGGCTGCGAGGTCACGGTCGTGGAGGCAACCGAGCGGCTGATGGGCCGCGCCGTGCCACAAGAGATCGGTGCGCGTGTGGCGGCGGTCCACGAGGCGCGCGGTACGACAGTGAGGTTGGGATGCGGGGTGCAGGCCCTGATCGGAGAGACCGCAGTGAACACTGTTGTTCTGACGGATGGCCAGAGACTCGCGGCAGATCTCGTGGTGGTCGGTATCGGGATCGCGCCGGAAACCGGATTGGCCGAACAGGCGGGTCTTGAGACCGCCCATGGCATTCTCGTTGATGACCAGTGCCGGACCTCGGATCCGGCGATCTTTGCCATCGGCGATGTGGCCTGCCACAGAGCGCGCGCCGCCCGGCCGGTGGAAAGCTGGCAGAATGCCGAGCAGCAGGCGACACGGGTCGCCGCGGCCCTCATGGGAGGCCCGGCGCCCGAAACCGAACCGCCCTGGTTCTGGTCCGATCAGGGGGATCTCAACCTGCAGATTGCCGGCACCCCGGCAAACTGGGACGGCGCCATGTCCCGAGGTCGCATGGCAGAGGGGTCTCTTTTGCTGATCCAGACGGACGGTCGGCAGGTGACAGGCGCGATCGGGGTGAATGCGAAAAAAGACATGCTCTTGATGCGCAAACTGCTCAAGGCCGGATGCCCCGTGGACGCCGACAGCCTGACGGATCCGGAGCAGCCGCTGAAAAAGACCGTGATGGCGGCGCTGCGGGCCTGAGCGCGCATGGCCGCGCGGTTTGACCGAAGACTTAACAGATCAGGGATCATCACCATGGCAAAGCAGACGCTGCTGGAGCTGAAAAACCGGGGCTCGGCCCCTCAACTCACCATGGTGCACGTCTCCTCGGCCGAACAGGCCGAGGCGGCAGAGGCCGCCGGGATCGATATGCTATGTGGGCCCTTCCTGCCCCAGACGCGGACGTTCCCGGCGGCAGCGCCGAACACGATGTATCGGTTCGGTCTGAAATACGGGCAGTATGTCTCGGCCGATCAATGCCTGCGCGCGGCGTTTGACGCGCTCGAATGTGGGGCGGATATCATCTACACCGCCCAGAGCCTCGAATTCGTCGAGGCGATGGCCAAACAGGGCATCGCGGTCTGCGGGCATCTGGGGCTGGTGCCCCCCAAGGCCAGTTGGACAGGCGGGTTCCGCGCTGTGGGCAAGACGGCCGATCAGGCCCTGACGCTGTTCCAGCAGATCAAGGATCTGGAGAATGCGGGGGCCTTCGCCGTCGAGCTTGAGGTGGTGCCGGACCGCGTGGCGGATGAGATCGCGCGGCGCTCGTCGCTGGTCACGATTTCCATGGGCGCGGGCACAGGTTGCGATATCCAGTATCTCTTTTCGAGCGATATCCTCGGCGAGGCTGGCCCGCGCGTGCCGCGCCACGCCAAGGTTTATCGCGATTTCAAGGCGGAGTATGACCGGCTCCAGCAGGAGCGCATCGCCGCCTATCAGGAGTTCGCACAGGATGTGCAGTCCGGCGCGTTTCCGGGGCCGGGCAATCTGGTGCGGATCTCGGACGCGGAATACGCCAAGCTGATGGCGCAGCTCGCGTAGTTTACGCGTCCTTCGCGGCCATCGACTTCAACCAGCGAATGAACCGGTCCGCCAGATCGGGCGAGGATGACTGCGTCCGGTAGTAGAAGCCGGGCCCCTTCAGCGCGATATCAAACGGCTGCACCAGAAGGCCCGCGTCCCGCTCGGGCTTGGCGAACCGATTGGCGAGCACGACGCCCAGCCCATCCGCCGCGGCTTTGATCCGAACGTTGGAATCGGTCATGCACAGGCTCTGGATGGTTTCGGGCTCAGCCACCCCGGCCAGGGCCAACCAGTCCGACCAGGGATCCAGATGGGGGGCCAGCTTCAACAGCGGGTATTTGAGCACATCCTCGGGCCGGTTCAGGGTCGCGGCGATCTCGGGCGTGCAATGGACGGTCATATCCGTGGGGAACAGCAATTGCGCGGCCTGTTGCGCAGCCGCGTTCTTGCTCCAGTAAATGACCACATCACTGTCTTCGGCGCCCTTGCGCATGTCGTGGTCGAGATGGATGCCGACATTCGGATTCCGCGCCGACCAACTGGACAAACGGGGCGACAGCCAGCGCAGCGCGAGATAGCTGCTGAGGGTCACCGAAATCGTGCGTTTCGCGCCGATGCCAAGCTTGTCGACCCCCTCCTGTAGCTGTTTCAGCGCCGCCGCGACCACGGGCAGGAACTCTTCGCCGTCCTTGGTCAGTGCAATGCGGCGGGTCAGCCGCTGGAACAACAACACACCGAGATCGCTTTCAAGTTTTGCAATCCGGTAGCTGACCGTTGGCTGGCTGAGGTTCAGCTCATCCGCCGCGAGGTTGAAACTTCCCAGACGTCCGGCGGCCTCGAAAGCCCGCAAATTGTTGATCGAAGGAACGTGCCCACCCATGCCGTTTTATAGATTTAATTCCTTGATCCATCAAGCCGCGTTTTGACTTTGATCGCTGTGCTGGCCCGTGAAACCTTGAGCCATCGCAACTGAGACAGACAACGAAAAGGAGGCCTGGACATGTCATCTGCCACTCCAGAGTCAGGGCTGGCTTTCGGCCGGGATCAGGTGATCTCGAAGAAAGAGCTCAAGCAATACATGAAACGATCCGACCTGCCGGGTCTGATCAACTTCTTCGGCCATATGGGTGTGATGATCTTCACGGGGTTTCTCGTCTATCAGACCCTCGGAACATGGTGGGTCGTGCCCACCATGGCGATGCATGCGGCAGTGCTCGCGTTCCTCTTTGCCCCTTGCCATGAATGCAGCCACGGCACGCCGTTCCGGACCCGGTGGCTGAACGAGGCAGTCTACTGGGTGGTGTGCCTGATCTACATGGTGCCGCCGACCTTCTTTCGCTACTACCACGCGACCCACCACACCTATACGCAGATCCGCGGCAAGGATCCGGACATGCTGCCCGAGCGGATGACGGTCGTGGATTACATGGTCTATGTGTCCGCCTATGCGTTCTGGAAACGCGGCCTGATCTGGATGTTCAAGCACCCGTTCGGCAAGATCGCGGAATCCCAGAAATACTTCATCCCCGAGAGCGAAGTGCCCCGTGCCACCCGCGAAGCCCGGATCATTCTGGCCATCTATTTCGCCGTGTTTGTCGCCTCGATCTACTTCCAGAGCCTGCTGGCCCTGTGGCTGTGGATCGTACCGCGCCTGGTGGGGGAACCGCTGATGCGCTGGATCCGTTTGTCGGAGCATGGCGAATGCGAGGAAGGCCCGGATCTGCGGACCAATACCCGCACCACCAAAACCTCGCGGCTGGTCTACTTCCTGTTCTGGAACATGCCCTATCACGCCGAGCACCATCTCTGCCCGATGGTCCCCTTCCACGCGCTGGGGCGGATGCATGAGGCGGTGAAGGACAAGCTGCACCCGGTGGGCGAAAGCTACCCCAAGGTGCATGGCGAAATCCTCGAGAAGATCTCGAACAAGCAGGGCGTCACCTGGGAACACCCCCAGACCTCGTCCTAGGGCCCGCCCCCGCACCAGCCGGCGACCCCGTCGGCTGGTGCGCGCGCCCGCAGCAACCTTCCATAAAAAAACAAGGGTCACAGAATGTCGGAATGGATCCAGGCGTGTCACACGTCGGAGATTGATGAAGAGGACCTGATCCGCTGGGATCACGGCGAGAAAACTTACGCGATCTACAACACCCCAAAGGGGTTTTTCTGCACCGATGGGATGTGCACCCATGAAGCGCAGCATCTCGAAGAGGGGCTGGTGATCGACGATGTGATCGAGTGCCCGCTCCATCAGGGGCGTTTCAACCTGATCACCGGCAAGGCGCTCTCGGCACCGGTCTGTGAGGATCTGGCGACCTATGAGGTCGATGTGCGCGATGGCGTGGTCTTTGTCCGTGTCTGAGGCGCAAGCTGTCACCCACCGGACCGCCCGGCGGGTGCGGATCTGCGCCGATGGCTGATCCCTTCGATCTGACGGGCAAGGTCGCCGTGGTGACCGGGGCGTCCTCGGGCCTCGGTCGCCAGGGCGCACTGGCCCTGGCGCGACGGGGGGCGAAGGTGCTGGCGGTGGCCCGGCGGGCCGACCCTCTGCGCAGTCTCGAGGGGGAGCGTATCCGCGCCGTCCCCGGGGATGTGGCAGATCGAGCTGGCCTCGACGCGCTGGTCTCGCGGCTCACGGCGCCTTTCGGCGCGCCGGACATCGTCGTTCATGCGGCGGGGCTGAACTTGCGCCAGATCGCAGACGACGTCACCGATGAGGGGTGGGACCAGACCCTCGCGGTGAACCTCACAGCGCCCTTTGCACTGTCCCAGCGTCTGGTGCCCGCCATGAAGGCGCGCGGCTGGGGGCGGATCGTGAACTACGCCTCGGCCCAAAGCACAAGGGCCTTCCCCGGGGGCATCGCCTATGGCGCGAGCAAGGGGGGCATCGTCCAGCTCACGCGCGCCATGGCCGAGGCCTGGTCCCGTTACGGCATCAACGCGAACGCGCTCGGACCGGGCTTTTTCGAGACGGAACTGACCGAGGCGGTCTTTGCCGACCCGGACCGGGCCGCCCGGAATGCCGCCCAGACCTGCATCGGACGGAATGGGCGGGACGGTGATCTCGACGGGCCGTTGGTGTTTCTGTGCGCGCCGGCGTCGAACTTCGTCACCGGGCAGCTGCTGATGGCCGATGGAGGCTTTACCGCGAAATGACGGCGCCTGCCTCCCGGGGCGCTACATGGTGGGGGGAGACCAAGACGACAGCTCCCCCCAAAATTCAAATCCAGTCCACGTCGTCGACGCCCCATGTCCGCCGAGCCGTCCAAGCCTTCTCCGTTCAGCGGAGTGTTTGGCTCCTGAGCGCAAGCAATCCAGGACTTGTGTCCTTCGATCGCGTCACCCGTGCGTGCAGACACCATATGCTTTCTCAAAAATCCGGCCACTGGATGAACGGCCCTTCCTGCAAGGCTGAGCATTCGACCGTTTGGCCGCGTGGCCGACCCCGGAGCAAGTGTAGCACAGGACCCTCAGCCTGAGGTCCTTATCGAGGCGAACGACCCGGAGCTGACGGTGTCAGGTGAGCATCGTCACCGGAGTGTAGCCCGTCACAGGCGACATTCGCTGCCGTCGCATCCTGCGGAGTACGGCGTTGTGCGCGCGCCAAGGCGGGCGTTTCGCCCCTCCGATGACAACAGTGTCCGTGTCGGGCGGGTGTCTCGCCAGGGTTCGGCTGTCCGTCCGGATGATTTGTCCGTGCCGACCCATCCGGACGCATGAACTCGTCAGATCCACCTAGTGCAGAGCAGCGGGCCACGTGGCCCGTCCTGTTTTTGACCCCGACGAGGATAGACACCATGTCCCTATTCGACCCTGACGCCCTGAACTCCGGCCCTGCAGAGGCCTTGCAGGAGTTTGCAGACAGCAACCCGGCACCTGCGGTGCTCCTTGAAATCGCGCGCGGCGGTTTGTCGGTGCAGAACGCTGCCGGAACCACGGCGCTGGACGGAGACACAGCCGCCAGCACCGACAACACGTTCGAGGTTGGGTCGCAGACCAAGATGATGACCTCCGTGATCGTGCAACAACTGGTCGGCGAAGGTGCGATCGATTTCGACGCGCCCCTGGCCGAGCAGATGGACCTCACCGGCCTCGAAGACATCCCCAACATCAACGATGTCACCGTGCGCGAATTGCTGGAAAACCGGTCCGGTATCCCCGATTTCAATGCGATCCCGGGGCAGGCGGGTTTGCCGGCCTTCATCGAACAGCTGCTGGACGATCCCACGCAACCCTTTGGGCCCGACAACATGTTGGCGCTTGTGTCAGATCAGCCCGCCGACTTTGCGCCAGGGGACTCCTATGGCTACTCAAACACGAACTACCTGCTGCTGCAGAAGCTGATCGAACAAACGACGGGCGACAGTTTTGCAGACGTGATGTCCGAGCGCGTCTTCTCGGTCGCGGGCATGGATGACAGCTCCATGAGATCCGACGGCCAAACCGACGGTATGCTGCGATCCTATGCGGAGCTGTTCCCCGGAGAGGTTCTGGACGTCACGGATGTCCCCATCGATTTTGGCGCGGCTGGCGGGGCGGTCTCGACCACGTCGGACATGATCCGGTTCATGGACGCGCTGCTTGTCTCGCGCACGCTGCTGCCGCCCGAGCAACTGGAAGAAATGCTGGACTTCCGTGCCGCGGATGGCACCCCCAGTCTGGACGGGGAGAGCCTCGGCCTGTCATCGGGCACCGCGTATGGGCAACAGTTCATCGGGTTCGCGGGGGGGACGCTGGGGACAAACACCGCAACGTTCCTGCATGTCGAGTCTGGCACCATCTACTCCATCGCGGCGACCCATTCGAATGCGGAACCTACGGAGCTGCTGGTCGCGGCCTTCGCCGAAATCTTCAACGACGAGAGCTGGGCCAATTTCGACCCGTCCGATGAGAGCTTTACGATTGCGGGCACGGCCGCCGAGATCTCGTTGACGGAGGATGAAGATGCGCCGGGCGGGCCGGTCACTGTGTTTGAACTGGGCAATGCCAGCCTGACATTTGAAGGCGGCCTGGGGGATCTCGACACAGGTCGCTTCACCTTTTCGGACGGGTCGACCTTGTCCATCGGCACCGATGGTCAGGACCTGATCGATGTGCTTCGTCACGCTCCGGATGCAGCCCATGGCGACAATCAACTGATCGGCGGCGATGGCAATGACCTGCTGCGAGGGGGCTATGGCAATGACAAGATCGACGGCGGCGAGGGGCGCGACGTCATCCGAGGACGCGACGGTGATGACAGCATTTCCGGTGGCGCCGGAGATGACTTCCTGCGCGGAGAAGTTGGCAATGACAGGATCGATGGCGGCGACGGAAGCGACCTTGTCCGTGGCGGTCAGGGCGACGACATGCTGTCCGGTGGACATGGCGATGACAGGATCCGTGGAGGCGACGGCGACGACGTCATCGACGGTGGCACAGGGCGCGATTTCATGTGGGGCGGCGAGGGCGCGGACAGTTTTGTGTTCCGCGAAGATTCCGGTCAGGATCGCATCTTTGGCTTCAACACAGAGGAGGATCAGCTCGATTTCTCCGAAACCGGCTTGCGTTTCGAAGACCTGGAGATCAAGTCCCACGGGAATTACGCGCATATCAGCTACGGCGACTCGGACCTGACCGTCTTTGGAACCGGCGGAGAGGTGTTGACGGAAGACTGCTTCATCTTCTGACCGCGCGACCGAAACCAAGGGGCGCATATGCGAGTATGCGCCCACCATTAACTGCGGGTTTCGTATGGATCCCACATATCTGAACCTCGATGTCGAAACCCTGCGTCTGGCGACCGGGACCGGGTTGCTGGTGCTGTGTGCGTTTTGCGGACATCTGCTGCTGTTGCCGGACAAGCATCGGCAGGTTCGCCTGCCCCTGGCGCTGTTCTTTTGGGCCAATGCGATTGAGTTGTTGAGCCTGCCTGCCAGTGCCTTGCGCGGCGCGGCGGACCCGACTTTCCTGCACATCGCCCTCGAGTTGGTCGAGATCCCCCTGACCATGGTCCAGCCCGTGCTGCTCTGGCTGTTCGTCATTCGGTTGACCGATGATCCGACGCGGGAACCCACGCGGCCGCGCTTGGTCTGGCACAGTCTTCCCGTCGGATTTGCCTGTGTCGTGTCCATCTACATCCTGCTCTTGCCCCGCGCCTTGCAGGACGGGCTCCAGCCGGGTGCAGAGGATATGGTTGTCTGGCAGACACTGGCGCTGATCGGGCTCTATCTTTCGACAGTGCTTTTCTACGGATTGCTCCCGATCTACGCCATCCTGATCCTCAGGCGGCTGAAACAGTATCGACGCCGCCTGAAGGACTTCTTTGCCAGTACCGAGGCACGGGAAATGGCTTGGGTCTGGTGGCTTGCAGCCGCCGTATTGGTGTTCTGGGGCTTCAACCTGATCTCGATTGTTGCGTCCCTGTTCGACCTGGAGGAGCCGGGTGCAGATAGCTTTGGCTCGCTCCTCCCGGCGATCGCTGTCAATTACATCCTGATCTGGAGCATTGCCCTTTGGGGGATGCGGCAAAGTCCCGGGATAACGCTGCCGCCCCCGCAAGATATTGCACAGGTCCAGCCGACGGTGCCGGTTCGAAAATACGGCAAATCCAACTTGGATGACGTCCGTCTCGACAGGATTGCCACCAAGATCGAAGCGCTGATGGCAGAGCAGAAACTCTATCTCGAACCGGATCTGTCCTTGTGGGATCTGGCCGGGCGGACCGGCGTGACGACCCATTACGCATCCCAGGCCCTGAACGAGAAACTCGGTGAGCGGTTCTTCGACTATGTCAACCGCTGGCGCGTTCGCGCGGCCGCAAACCAGCTCCGCACGAGCAAGGCGACGATCCTGACCATCGCCTACGAGGTCGGGTTTAACTCGCGATCTTCGTTCTACACGGCATTCAAACGTGAGTTTGGGGTCACGCCTTCGCAGTATCGCAAGAGTGGAAACACAGACAGCGCGATCCAAACGCCGGACAATTCTGTGGATGCCCACCAGACAGGCGTCCCGGTTCAGAGCGTGTCTTGAGCCGGTCTCCAATGTCGTCAGGGCTTCTGGCCTAAGCGCCCTCAGCGCCGGTGTGATCCGGGGCTTTCCGGTCGGGTTTGAGCGCTGGCGCGAAGGCCATGGATGGCCGGGATCCTGGGCTGATCGCGGTGGCTAGACCTCGCCCAATTCCGTGTTGAACTCGTCAATCCGGCGCAGTCGGGTGCGGGCGTCCAGCCCGGCTCTCAGCGTCGCGCGCGTGACGATCTGATGGCACAGGGAGGTGACGGAGGCGTGGTTGAACTGGGGGCTTGAGGTTTCGATCCGGCAGCGGAAATGCCATTTCATGCGGTGGTTCGGTTCGGTGCCATCATCCGTGATCAAGGCGGTCGGAATGCCCAGCCGATCCAGTTGCAGGAGCGCGGCGTCCGTGTTGCCCATCTTTTGGCGAAGGGCGATCCAGATCACAACGTCGTCCGGTTGCATGGCCGCAAAATGCTCGCCCAGACTTTCCCCGGCCTGCGGGATCAGGGCGGCTTCGGGAACCACCTTGATCAGTTGCCAATAGACATAGGACGCAAAGCTGTGGCTGATCCGGTATCCGGCGACCCAGACCTTGCGCGACGTCGCGATGGCCGTCGCCAGTGCATCGAGCTCGGCCATGTCGATGCGCTCGAACGTCCGCGACACATTCTCCAACTCTTCCTCCAGACTGGTGGCGAGCTGTTCCTCGGGGGGGACATGCTCCGAATGCGCAAGGAAATACCGCGATCCGCGCTGGCTTTCCGCGCGGGCCGCACGGCGGGCACTTTCGTAGTTCTCGAAGCCCAACCGCCGGACAAAGCGCGACACCGTTGATTTGGAGACGCCGCTCAGCCTCGCCAGTTCCTGCGCGTCGTAGGAGGCAAGATCCCCCGGAAACTCGAGAAGAAAGGTCCCCAAGGTCCGTTCTGCGCGGTTCAACTCCGGCAGCGCGGTTTTGATCCTGCTCAGGAAGGATGCATCTTCGTGAAACTCAAATTTCATTCCGCGAGAATGCGTCGCCGCACGATTTCAGGCAAGCCCGAACCACTTGATTCGAGGGACGGATGCGCGGGGAGGGCTTATTTTCAATGGCGGCGCTGAGTGAAGATCCACCATTAGCGCGGGAAATCCGCCCGAAAAACAGGCGATAATTGAAGGCGGCGGGCTTTCAGCTAAGAAACTGTGGTTTCTTTTTACGCCGATCCCGGGATCGGATGGTACCGTGGTTTCATATCCAACTCGGGAGAATACAGATGAAACGTAGAACACTCCTTGCCGTCACGGCGGCGTCGATCGCCGCCCTCGCGACCCCGACACTCGCCGAAACAAGCTGGCCCGAACGGCCGGTTCGGATCCTCGTGTCCTTCCCGCCCGGTGGATCGAGCGATCTGGTGGCCCGGCTTCTGTCCGAGAAACTGTCCGACGCGCTGGGACAGCAATTCGTTGTCGAGAACAAACCCGGCGCCGCCGGAACGGTTGCGGCGACTGCGCTGCAGACGGCGGAGCCCGACGGGCACACCTTCATGTTGTCGAACCTCACGCCGTTCAATGTGGCACCAATCCGCTTTCCCGACACGCCCTATGATCCCATCGCGGATTTTGATCACATCACCTATATCGGCACGGTCAATCTCGCGCTGTTCGTGTCGCCCGAGCTGAACATCGACACGCTCGAGGCGATGATCGATGCCGCGCAGGCCGAGCCGGAAAAATATGAATACGGCAGCTCGGGCGTTGGGTCCTGGGGCCATGTCATGGCTGAGCACTTCCAGAATGTGACTGACACAGAGCTCTTCCATGTCCCTTACAAAGGGTCAGGCCCGATGCGGCTCGATTTCCGGAGCGGCGTCGTGCCGGCCATTTTCGACGCCGTGCCGCAGAACTTGCCCTCGGTTCAGGAAGGAACCGCCGTGGCGCTCGCCGTCAGTGCAACGGAGCGTTTGTCCTCGCTGCCAGACGTCCCGACATTTAGCGAGTTGGGCTATGACGTCGTCGCCGAGAACTGGCTCGGTGTCAGTGCACCGGCCGGTGTGCCGGACGAGATCAAGGCGAAACTCGATGCCGCGCTCGTAGAAGCCATGGCCTCCGAAGATGTGGTTGCGCAATTCGACAGCTGGGGTCTGGTGCGCGCACCGAAGGAGAGCGCGGAGTTCTCGGATTACGTAGCCAGCCAGCTTGAGCAATGGACGCCGCTTGTGCAATCGGCGCTCAAATAACCCATGAAGATCGCTGTCTTTTTCGTCGGAGAGGTCGAGGACGCTGGCTTCAATGCCAGCGCTCTGGCCGGAGCTCAGGCGGCGTCTGCCGAGGGCCTTGCAGATATCAGCATCGTCTCTGGCGTCAGCTATGACCAGCCCGAGATCCGAAACAGGATGGCGGCCATTCTGCCAGACCATGACGGGCTGGTCTTCATCGGGGGGCAGGGCAATCTGGCGACGCCGGAACTGGCCAGGGCCTATCCCGACAAGCGGTTTGCCATCGTTCAAGGCAACCAGACCGGGCCGAACCTGGCATCCTATGACGTGCGGCAGGAAGACTCGGCCTTTCTCGCGGGCTGCCTCGCCGCGCGCCTGACGCAAAGCGGCACCGTCGCCCATCTGTCCGGGCACCGCGTGCCGCCCGGGCTGAAGGGACGCGCCGCCTTTGCGGCCGGTGTGGCGCATGCCGATCCGTCCGTGGGCGTGCTGACCGGGTTCTGTGGCACTCAGGACGATGGTGACGTGACCTATCGATGGGCCTCGGCACAGATCGCTGCGGGGGCCGACATCCTGTTTACAATGCTGAACGGCGCGCGCGGCGGTGCGATCCGCGCATGCCGCGAAAACGGCACCCGGCAAATCGGAAACGCCTTGGATTGGGTCGCGCGCGACCCGGCTGTGTTCGTTGCGTCAGCCATCGCGAGGATAGATACCGGGGTGCGTCATGCCATTCGGGACATGGTGGACGGCCAGGTTCCGGACCATGTGGTCGAGTTCGGTTTGGCAGAGGGGGATTTCATAAGCCTGTCCCTCGGTCGCGAGGTTCCGCAGGCGGTCTCTGACGAAATCGAGGATTTCGCCGAGGGCATTCGCACGGGCCGGATCGTCGTACCGAAAGAGTATACTGGCGACGAGTTCAATCCGGATGAGGTACCATGCGACGCGACACAGTGATGTCTTTGATCGGACCGCTCATCATGCTGGCGGCGGGCCTGACATTTACCATAGGGGCCGTGGCCACGCTTGATCTCGGCTCCTTCCGGCGCATGGGGCCCGGAGCATTCCCGATGCTTGTGGGCGGCATTCTGGTGGCCCTCGCCATCATCAGCATCTTTCAGGACCTGCGCGCACCGGTCGAGACAGAGCGCGCCGATCCTATCGCCGTTCTGGGCGTGTTCGCCGGGGTAGGGGCCTTTGCGTTTCTGACCCCGCTCTTCGGGGTGCTGCCCGCCACCGCGATCGCCGTCTTCGCCACGGGATCAGCCATTCCGGGCTTTCGCTGGCTGCCGCGGCTGGCGCTGGCGCTGGGAGTGGCGGTCGGGGTCTGGCTGATCTTTGTGCAGGGGCTTGGGATGCCCTTCGTCGCGGTTCGGTGGCCCTGATATGGACCTTCTGGCAAATATCGCGCTTGGGCTCGAAACGGCTGCCACGCCGACAAACCTTTTTTACTGCTTTGTCGGTGTCTTGCTCGGAACCTTTATCGGGGTCCTGCCCGGCGTCGGGCCCTTGGCCGCCGTTGCCATGCTGCTGCCCGTTTCCTTCTACCTGGAGCCGTCGACGGCCTTGGTGATGCTGGCGGGCGTCTACTATGGGGCGGAGTATGGCGGGTCCATCGCCTCGATCCTGTTGAATATTCCCGGAACGCCGTCTTCCTCGGTCACGTGCATCGACGGCTATCCGATGGCACGTCAGGGGCGCGCGGGCCTCGCGCTTTTCGCGACATCCGTGGCGTCCTTCTTCGGGGCGATCGTGGGTGTCATCGTCATCGTGCTGCTTGCCCCCAGGTTGGCAGAATTTGCCCTTTTGTTCCAACCCGCCGAGTATTTTTCGGTCATGGTGCTTGGCCTGATCGCGGCCTCCATCGTCAGCTCCACAGGTGCGCTCCGGGGTCTGATGATGGTGTGCCTGGGCGTCCTTCTGGGGACAATCGGCGTTGACGTGAATTCCGGCGAAACCCGGTTCACGGGCGGCATCCCCGAGTTGCGAGACGGCGTCTCGCTGGTCGTGGTTGCCATGGGGCTTTTTGGCGTGTCCGAAGTGATGGTCTCGCTGCGTGGCGCAACCCAAAGCTATGCCGGCGCGAAACTCTCATGGCGGGGGTTCTTCCCGACGCGCGCCGAATGGCTGCGCAGTGTCTTTCCCGCCTTGCGCGGCTCGGCGACCGGGTCGTTCTTTGGCACCCTCCCGGGGACGGGGCAAACCGTGGCAAGTTTCGTCGGCTATGCCCTGGAAAAGCGGATCAACAAGAACAAGGCAGAGTTCGGAAACGGCGCGATCGAAGGCGTGGTCGTGCCAGAGGCCGCCAACAACGCCGCCGCGCAGACCGCGTTCATCCCGACGCTGACACTGGGTATCCCCGGGTCTACCACGATGGCGTTGATGATTGGCGCCCTGATGATCCATGGCATCACCCCGGGGCCGCGTCTGATCTCGGACCATCCGGATCTGTTTTGGGGGCTGATTGTGAGTTTCCTGTTTGGAAACCTGTTCCTGCTGATCCTGAACATCCCCCTGATCGGCCTTTGGGTCCGGCTTTTGCGCGTGCCCCATTACTACCTTTATCCGACGGTCATCATGATGATCTGCGTCGGTGTCTACGGCATCTCGAACTCGCTGACGGATGTCTGGGCGACACTCGCATTTGGCGTGATCGGCTACGTCCTGCGGCTTTTCAGGTTCGAACCCGCTCCGATGCTGATCGGGTTCGTTCTCGGACCAATGATGGAAGAGTTCTTTCGGCGCGCGATGCTGTTGTCCCGCGGGGACCCGATGGTCTTCCTCGAACGGCCTGGCAGCGCGGTGCTCCTGGCTATTGGCGCCTTGCTGCTCTTGTTCTCAACGATTTCGCCAAGACGTCTGTTTGGGGCGGTCTTTCGAAGAAGGTCGTAATCCGCTGTTCCAATTGGACGCTTGCGCAGTTGCAATCAGTCCAAGGAACGAGCCTTCAAAACATCTCCCGTAGGCGTGCCGTATAGTAATCGATGGCGTCCTGCATGATTTTTTCGGCGTCATCCGGGTCGCGGGCTGACATCGCGGCGATGGTGGAATCCATTTCGGACAGCAGCGCGTTTGCGAGTTCAGAATGTGAATCCGGATCGTGCAAACCTTGCCAGACCCGAACGGAAACGTTGAATAATTGTTCGGTAAGCTCGGCCAGTATCCGGTTACCGCAAGCCTCTCCGAGCACGCCACGAAAGCGACGGGTCACGCTGTTGAGTTCGGACTGCGAGCCTGACGCGACGAGACCTGCACATTCTTCGCGCAGCTCTTTCATGTCGGCAATCTGCTGGGCCGTGACGCGTTTCGCCGCCTCCCGGCCTAGCTGTCCGTCAAGCACGTAGCGAACCTTGTACGCTTCCTTGACTAGAGCGATCTCAATCGGCGCAACCAGTGCGCCCGCGCGAGGGATAATCGTCACAAGACGCTCCCACTCCAACCGGGCAAGACTTTCGCGCACCGGTGTCCTGCTGACGCCGAACTCCTCTGCGAGATCCTTTTCCTTCAGGATCGCGCCTGTGCTGTAACTCCCGTTCAGGATTTTTTCGCGCAACTTGTTGTGTATAGTGTCTGACACGGGAACAGCCTCTCTGAGAGCCCCCAGCATATCAGTGATGTGCTGGGGGTCGCAAGATATACTGACCTCACCACAGGTCTTTTGCGGGGCCCACGTCGAACGGGGCGCCGAAGCGCACGGAGTTTATCAGAGGCAGACCGAAAGGCTCTGCACGAAGCTCGAACACATCCCCGTCTTCAATCTTTTGCCCCTCTTCGGTGCTCATCACCGCGTTGCCAAAGTAGAGGACAAAAACATCCCCTTCGCTAAGGCCGTCGCGATATTTGAACGTGTGCGCCTCGATATTGGCAAAGCTGTGCAACATGTTGTCTTCGCCGGTGCCGAAATGTGCATCCCAGATCACGTCCTCGCCGCGTCTCAGGGCGATATGTGCCCGAAGATCCGACGGCGGAGCGCCGATCAGCACCTCGGGACCAAGGGACACCTGCCGACGCTTTGACTGAGCCAGATGGTAGACATTGCGAAAATACATCTCTTCGTCCGAAAACTCGTTCCCCAATGAGAAGCCGATCCGGTATGGTTTCAGGTCTGCACCAACGACATAAAGTCCTGCGATTTCGGCCTCTTCACCCGGGCCAACACCATAGAAGGGATGTTCAACAGCACCGCCGGGGCGCACCAGAATGCTCCCGTTGCCCTTGTAAAACCATTCCGGCTGCGCGCCGATTTCACCCTCGGCAGGTCGCCCGCCTTCGTCCCCGAGCCGCAAGATCTTGTAGTAATCCGGCCATTTTTCCGGGTCCGGTCCGTGGTCGGGTTGCGCCTCGTACCACGAGCGATGCGACAAGCCTGAACCCGCGACCAAAACATGGGCGGGGTCCGGGTGGTCGATAGGAACGCGAATACGGCCCTGTGCCAGGGCGTCTTCGAGCGACACCGTATCGCTTGTCATCCTTTCGGCGATAAGGTCCGGCAAGCTGCGACCGGCATTGATTGCGTCCAAAGCCAGATCGCGCAGATTTGTGGTACCCGACAGAACCCTTGCCGCGTCCTCGCCCCGCCGAGCGGTGACGACGCGCGATCCGTCTGCCAGATCGACCTGAGAGAGCCTGTACGTCATTGGGGCGCGTCCTTGTCCAATATGCTGATTGCTTCCATTTCGATTGATTGTCCGGGCAGGCTCAGCGCGTCCAAGGGCAGCCCGACAGAGGCTGGCCCCGGTTTGGTAAAACGGTCGCTGCGCAGTTGCAGGTTATCGTTGAACCCCTGAACGGTGTTCAGGACATAGTAGGAATTGGTCTTGTGAACGTCCCGAAGGCTGGTGCCGCAAGCGTCCAAGGAAGCTTCCATCGCGTCGAGCGTGCCGCGAGTCTGCGCGATATGATCGCCAGGGGCCGCGACCGTGCCGTCCGCTGCCAAGGCTGCCAATCCACCGGCGAAAACCATATCCTCACAGACCAGAGTTTGACGCCATAGCAGTGGCCCGGGCGTCGTGCGTCCCTCCGGATGTCGCTGCATGGGAAACCGGGTGCCATCGTCGCCGCGCATGGCCCAGGCACACAGGTTAATCGCGCAACCGTCAGGGAACACTCTCGGCAAGGGAATCGCCGTCAGTGCGGGACCCCCACCTGGTATCCGCTCTGCCAACAGGCGCAGGCAGCTCTGCCAGGTGTCGTCTGACAAGGTGACATCGTAGTGGAGGTTCAACCGCACCACATCTGCAAGGTCGGCCCCGAGTGCGTCCAGCGTCGCCGCAAGGTGGTCCAGCAGAACGGCAAGCTGCGCTGGTGCGTCGCCCGCATGCAGAACGGCGCCATCAGTGCTGCGCGCAGATTGCAGCCCAGTGTAGACCATGCTGCCGACACGCAGGCCGTGCGCCAAGGGGCGTTCGGGCGCGTAAAGCGTATCTTGTGTGACCGCCTTGCGGGGCAGTCGGTGGCCGTCTTGCGCCTTCATGGCATAGGTGCAGATTTCGACCAGCAGTTCCGGCAGGACCAAACGGTCGAACGGCACCATGTCGATGACGGCACCATCAAGCCCGGGCATCAGCTCTAGCACCCGCGCGCGATAAACATCTTCGTCGACCTCGCCGGTGTTTACATAGGACACACGCAGATGAACGATGTCCGCAGGGCGAGCTCCAAACTCGGCCAGCAATGGACCGATATGGCCACATGCGACCACAGTCTGAGTGTCCAGATCGTCGGGATGATCAAGGTCAAGCTGCGGGTTCAAGACGATCATGTCATTGGTGTGCATTGCCATCGTCCAAGGATGGTCAACGTCGAGTTCGAAGTTTTTTGGATTGTAATTGCGCCTTGGCAAGACTGCGCCCTCCCTGCTCTGCGCCTCAGCGCGTTTCGTTGCTCAATTGACTGTCGAGATAGGCGAGTGCGCCAGAGACGTGCATCTCTACACCGATGGCCAACGCGTCTTCGTCGATGTCGAATTTCGGGTGGTGATGGGGCCAGTCGGTGCCCTTGTCGGGATTGCCAACGCCAATGAAATAGAAGGTTCCCGGCACGTGCATGGCGAATTCCCCAAAGTCCTCGCCGATCATCGTGACGTAGGGAACAAGCTGACGGTCGGTGCCTGCAATCACCGTGGCAGCGGCCTCGCGCATGGTGGCTGTCAGGAGGGGGTCGTTCACGGTGGGCGGGTCAAAGGCTGTCCATTCGATCTCGACGTCGACGCGATGCGCTGCGCAGACGTTGCGCACGATCCGCTCAAACCGTTCCAAGACCGTTTCGCCCTTGTCTGCCCGCGATTCGAACAGGCAACGGACGGTGCCTGTCAGTTCGGCTTGCTCCGGAATGATGTTTGCAGCGCTTCCGGAATGGATCGAACCGAAGACGATGGCGCAGGCCCGGTGCGGGCTGATCTCGCGCGCAAGAAGCAGCTGCGCCTGCTGAACGACTGCGGCTGCCGCTGAAATCGGATCGACCGCATCGTCCGGGATCGCCGTATGACCCCCACGCCCCTTCAACGTCAGTTTAAAGACGTTTGCTTCCGCCATCACCGCGCCATCCTGCGCGGATAGAGAGCCAGTCGGCAGGTCTGTCATCAGATGCGTGCCGATGACCGCGTCTACCGTGGGATTGTGCAGGACACCCGCCTCGACCATGTTCGCCGCGAACCCGAGTTCTTCGTTCGGCTGAAACACGAATTTTATGTCGCCCTTCAGGTCATCACGCTGTTCCGCCAATACCTTCGCCGCGACCATCATCATCGCGGTATGTCCGTCATGACCGCAGGCATGCATCTTGCCGTGAACCTTGCTGGCATGCTCCAGCCCGGTGTCCTCAACGATTGGCAGCGCGTCGATGTCGGCGCGCATCATCAACGTCTTGCCCGGCTGGCCGCCACGCAAAAGACCGATCACGCCTGTCTCCCCCATGCGCGAGACTTCCAGCCCGAGGTCTTTGAGATAGTCCTCGATGATGCCTGACGTGCGGTGTTCCTCCAGACCAAGTTCAGGGTGCTGATGAAAGTCGCGTCGAAGCGCGATCAACTCCGGCTCCAGTTCGCTCACACGGCTTCTGAGATCGCGGGGCATGGTGTTCTTCCTCTGGTAAATTAGGCGGGGAGGGCCGCGATGCCGGCAGCAATGCGATCAATCGCATCCTTCAGTTGATCGTCGGGAACGGCGAAGGAGATCCGGATGTACCCCTCTCCGGCAGGGCCGAAGATCGGGCCAGGAATGGTGATGACCCGTTGGCTCTGCAGCAAATGTTCCGCGAGATCCCAAGACGACAAGCCGGTCGCCTTGATGTTCGGGAAGGCGTAAAAGGTGGCTTCGGGCCGTACGCAGGACAGCCGGGGGATCGCATTCAACCCCGTGTCAACAATGTCTCGGCGGCGGGCGTAGGCGGCCATCATGTCGGCGACGCAGTCTTGCGACCCCGTGATTGCCGCCAGCGCCGCACGTTGGGAAACCGCCGTTACCCCGGAGACGAGATGCTCCATGAGTTTTTCCATCTCATCGACAATCCGCTCGGGCCCGACGACATACCCGACCCGCCAGCCGGTCATGGCGTAAGTCTTGGATAGGGTGAACGCAGTCATGGTTCGTTCGAACATGCCCGGAAGCGACGCAATGGAGACATGCGCGCGATCATCGAAGCATAGATCCTCATAAGGCTCATCCGAGAACACCAGCAAATCGTGATCCGTCGCGATGGCCGCGATGGCCTCCAATGTCTCGCGATCAAACACCGCCCCAGTTGGGTTTGAGGGTGAATTGACAACGATCATCACGGTTCGCTCGGTAATAGCGGCGCGCAGGTCGTCGGGGTTCAATCGGAAGCCGTTTTCTTCGTATAGCGGCACGGATACAGGCGTCCCGCCGAATAACCTGATCTGACTGAAGTAGTCATATCCGGGATCCATCACGATGACCTCGGCTCCCGGCTCGACGTGATTGAGCATCGTATTGAACACGACCTGCATTGCACCGACCGTGACCATGACGTGCTTGGCCGGATCGACATTCAACGCATTCTGCCGCTTCAGCTTTTCGGCAATGGCCGCACGGAGGTCGGCGAAACCCCGCGCCGGTGGATACCGCGTGTAGCCCGCATCCAATGCGTCTTTGGCGGCCTGGATAATATGTGAAGGCGTATCAAAGTCCGGCTGACCTATCCCGAGATTGATCACGTCATCCATTCCGTCGGCCATCGCGTGCATCTTTCGGATGCCTGACCATTCGACGCCCCTCAGGCGATCACTCAATCCAAAATCACGCGGCATGAGAGCCCTCCAATCCAGCTGCTCTGCGGAGATCAGCACAAAATTTCAGCTTCGTCTATTTATAATATACAAACATGATCCCAAAAGTTGTTGACAGAATATCAGAGCTGGGTAACGTCCAGACATCGACAAAGTGGGCACTTCTGTCACCCAGCTCTCGACGTGGGGGCGACAGTGGAACGCGGCATCTGACACCGACGGCCCTCAACCAAAGGGGAGTTTTTCAATGAAATTGCATCGGATCATGATCAGCGCTGTTGCTGCCTGTGGCCTCGCTTTGCCCGCCACCGCTGATCTTCTCGAAACTGCGAAAGGCGACGGGCTCAAGGTCGCCTTTTTTAATTTCCAGCCGTTTTCCTACAACGCAGATGGCGGCGAGTTGACCGGTACGGATGTCGACACTCTCAAAGCCGTGCTCGAGGACATGGGCGGCTCTATCGACACGGCGCAGGCAACGGAGTGGGGTGCTCTCATTCCCGGCTTGAAAGCAGGCCGGTTCGACGTTGTTGCCGCCGGTATGTTTGTCACACCTGAACGTTGCGCAGTGGTGTCCTTTTCGGAGCCGATCTTCGGTATCCCACAGACACTGGTGGTTCCGGCGGACAACCCGAATGGCATCGCAACCTATGACGATATCGCCGAAAAAGGTCTGAAGGTTGCCGCGCTCAGCGGCTCGGCACAGGTTGGATATGCGCGCGACAGCGGCATTGCCGATGCGAACATCATGCAAATCCCCGATAACCCCACCGCGATCGCGGCGGTGCGGGCGGGTCGCGCTGATGCATATGCACTTGACGCACCGGGCGCGCGCGCACTGGTCGCGGGCGTGCCCGAACAGGACTTCATCATTGTCGAGCCCTTTGGTGACATCGCGGGCAAACCCGCCATGGCCCATGGGGCCTTTGCATTCCGCCCCGAGGACCAGGCCTTTGTCGATGCTTTCAATGTTGCCTTGAAGGAACGGATCGAGAGCGGTGCGCATGTCGCCACGCTTGAAGCCCACGGCATGGAAGCAACTGAAATGCCCAAACTCACAACTGCGGAACTCTGCAGCGAGTGATCCGTTCTGCTGCGGCCCATCAGCTTGTTGGCCGCAGCATTCCCGCCAACCGCTGGGGCAGCGAATGCCCCACCATACAGGTAGCACATCCTGTGCAAAACGCATGGTTTCGGACCGAGTGCAGTCACATGGGTGACGCGCGAAAGGCAGAACGATGACATCGACCTCGATCAGAATGGCCGCCATCGTGGTGTTACTCGCCTTCGTCGCGGGTATGGTTTTCGCCACGTTTTCAGAACTGCGCGTATTCCTTCCCGCGCTGTTGCAAGGCGCGGTGGTCACCATACAGGTGGCCGTCCTTTCCCTGGTTGTGTTCTTTGTGGCGTCCGTGCTGGCGGGCGCGGGCAGGGCGCATTCTTTCCGGCCCCTTCGATGGTTCTGCGCGATCTACGTCGAGGTCTTTCGTGGCACCTCCCTGCTGGTGCAATTGTTCTGGCTGTTTTTCGTTTTGCCGGAATTTGGCATCACGCTGTCACCGATGCTGGCGGGCGTGCTGGCCATCGGTTTGAACTATGGTGCCTATGGTGCCGAGGTGGTGCGCGGTGCCCTGCGGTCCGTTCCAAAGGGCCAGAAAGAAGCCGCGCTTGCACTCAACCTGCCGCCATGGAAACGCTTTGTCCGCGTCATCTTCCCCCAAGCTGCACTCATCATGCTGCCTGGCATGGGCAACCTGACGATCGAGTTGATCAAGTCGACAGCGCTGGTGTCGGCGGTCACGCTGGTCGACATCACGTATGCCTCGGTTTTGCAGAACAACATCCACTACCGCACCGTTGAAATCTTCACGATCACGATGCTGCTCTACTACATTCTCAGCCAGATCGTTCGATTCAGTTTCGGTGCGCTTGAGGTTCGGGCTGCGCGATATCGGGGGAGGACGATCTGATGGACTGGTCATGGGAATTCACATTCGACCGCGTTCTGCCGGCCTTGCTGCAAGCCCTGCCGGTGACGATCCAGGCGACCGTTTTTTCTTTCCTGCTTGCGGTCGCGCTCGGGCTTCCTTTGATGCTTCTTCGCAAGAGCCCCATCAGGATCGTCGCGCTTGTCGTTGGCGAAATCATCGAGTTCATTCGCGGCACGCCGCTTCTGGTGCAGATATTCTTTCTGTTTTTCGTGCTGCCTGAATTCGGTTTGACATTGCCGCCACTGACGACCGGTATTCTCGCCATCGGCATATACTACAGTGCGCTCTGCTCGGAGGTGTTTCGCGCTGGTTTTGATGCCGTGCCACGTGGACAATGGGAAGCGGCGCGGGCCCTGAACCTGAGCCCGGTCAGGACCCTTACCGGGATCATTATTCCGCAGTCCTTACCCCCTATTGTGCCTGCGCTCGGCAACTTCCTCATTGCGATTTTCAAGGAAACACCCCTGCTTTCCTTCGTGGCCGTGGCCGAGATCATGCAGGTGGCCAAAGGCATCGGCATCGAAACCTACCGCTTTACCGAAGCGATCACCGTGGCCGGGATCCTGTTCCTCATTCTGAGCCTTATCGCCGCCGCACTCGTCGGCATGGTCGAGCGTTATGTCAACAGAAAGGTCTATCACTGATGGCCCCCAAGATCACCTTCGACAATGTCACCAAGCGCTATGGAACCCTGACCGTTCTGGATGGGCTCAACCTCGAAATCGAGGAAGGCGAGGTTGTTTCGATCATTGGACCGTCCGGGTCAGGCAAGACCACGGTGCTGCGCGTTCTCATGACTTTGGAGGAAATCCAGGAAGGCGTTATCTCGCTGGACGGTGAACCTTTCACGCATGTCCGAAAGGGCGATGGATTTATTCCGGCAAAACCATCGCACATCCGCAAGATGCGCTCGAAAATCGGGATGGTCTTTCAGAACTTCAATCTCTTCCCGCATATGACGACGCTTCAGAATTGCATCGAGGCGCCGGTCCAGTCGCTTGGACTTAAAAAGGACGAAGCGGTGGAGCGGGCGCGCGAGCTGCTTGGCATGGTCGGTATGAGCGACAAGGAAGACCACTACCCCTCGCAGCTGTCAGGTGGCCAGCAACAGCGCGTGGCAATCGCTCGTGCCTTGGCCATGCGCCCGGAAATCCTGCTCTTTGATGAACCCACCTCTGCGCTTGATCCCGAAATGGTCGGTGAAGTGCTGTCCGTGATCCGGTCGCTCGCGTCCGAGCACAGCTACACCATGCTTTTGGTCACGCACCAGATGGGCTTTGCGAAAGAGGTATCAGACCGGATCCTGTTTTTTGAAAGCGGGAAATTTGTCGAGCAGGGCAAGCCGGACGAGTTCTTTGCCAACCCGGAACACCCGCGCACCAAAGAGTTTCTCGCCAAGGTCCTGGAGGCGGGGTGATGGCGCTCACGGGTGCGCACTTCATCGCCGGTAAAAGCAGCAAGACGGGTGCCGGGAACTTTCAATCCAAGACTTTGTCGGGCCGGTCGTTGTCTGTTTCTGAAGGCGGCAGCGACGAAGTCGACCTTGCGTTGAACGCCGCCGAGGATGCTTTTATCGCGTTTGCAGCGACCGATGGTGCGACGCGCGCAACGCTGCTGCGCAGGATAGCCGACAAGATCGAAGCGCGTGCAGATGACATTGCCGAAATCGGAACCGAAGAAACTGGCCTGCCAGAAGCAAGGCTGCGTGGCGAAACGGGCCGGACCACGGGCCAACTCCGCATGTTCGCTGATTTCGTGGAAGCCGGTCGAGAGTTGGAGGTCCGCCACGACCCGGCGCTGCCGGACAGGGAGCCTTTGCCGCGCCCCGACTTGCGACTGAAGATGCGCCCCGTAGGCCCAGTTGCCGTGTTCGGCGCGTCGAACTTTCCGCTCGCCTTCTCCGTCGCAGGTGGCGATACGGCGTCGGCCTTGGCGGCAGGGTGTCCGGTTGTCGTGAAAGGCCATCCCGCGCATCCGGGAACCGGGGAAGTGGTCGCAAGCGCAATTTCCGAGAGCGTGTCGGACTGCGCATTGCCTCCGGGCATCTTCTCCATGATCCAAGGCACGTCGCATGCTCTGGGTCATGCCCTTGTCACGCACCCGCTGACTGCGGCGGTGGGCTTTACCGGCTCTCTGGCGGCAGGACGGGCGCTTTTCGATCTGTGTGCTGCGCGTCCGGTACCCATTCCATTCTTCGGTGAACTGGGCTCAATCAACCCGGTGTTCATACTGCCCGGAGCCCTCGCCAAACGCGGCGAAGACATCGCGCGCGATTGGGTCGCATCGCTGACCATGGGGGTCGGGCAGTTTTGCACAAACCCGGGCCTCGTCATCGTGCCGAAAGGCGCGGACGGGGATCGGTTCCTCGAACGCGCAACATCGCTTCTCAAACACACTGAACCGCAAACCATGCTGACCGACAGCATCGCGTCGACCTACCGCGATGGGCTGGCCACGGTGCAAAACCAGCCCGGCGTTCAACTGCACTCGCACGGGACGTCGACGGATCGCATGGTCCTTCCCGGGCTCGCTGAAACGACGAGTGACGTGTTCATCGAGACGTCACAGTTGCATCATGAAGTGTTTGGCCCCTTCGGCCTTGTGGTCCGTGTTCAGGACGACAGTGAGCTTATGCGCGTTGCCCGCCATATTGAGGGTCAGTTAACCTGCACCTTGCAAATGGACGCCAGCGACAAGGCTCTGGTCGAAGCACTTCTTCCGGTTCTGGAGCGCAAGGCAGGACGAATTCTGGCGAATGGATTTCCAACTGGTGTGGATGTTGCTGAGGCCATGGTGCACGGCGGGCCATATCCTGCGTCGACCAATTTCGGACACAGCAGCGTTGGCACCATCGCAATCAGGCGATGGTTACGGCCTGTTTGCTACCAGGGGTTTCAAGACCTGACAGACTGAGACTTTGAGAACGATCAAACCCCGGCTCTCGTCGAGAAGACGCAGAATGTCCTCAGCGGCAATCATCATGAACTGTCGGGTGTCTGCAGTTCATGTCTCTGTTCCGAGCATATGCGACGCCTTTGCACGACGCAGCATCTGGAAGCTATGGGCGCAACGCCGACCTCAGAGGCCGCGCCGCAATTCTGTGATAAGGTCCCTCGTCAACATCGGGTTGATGCAATGGAGGGCACGGCGGATCGCATTGGAGGCGAGTGCCTGCGGCACGCATTCGATGCGGCGAACAAAAGGAACCCGGATCTTCAAGACGACCGGCAACTTACGGGCGGTTCCAGCTTCTGCTTGGGCACATCAAGATCGACAGCACAGTCCGATACATGGGCGTGGATCCCGAAGGCGCGCAGGCAAACACCGAGGCCATTGAACTCCAAAAACCTCGCGCCGTGGTCGCTGGTGGCCCATTCCGGACCCTTGATCCTTTTTCAAGATTCTGCGTTTGCAGTTGCTTGAGCGACATTCGGCATTCTTCTGAGCCGAGGGCACCGGCGGTCCGAAACGCGGGAGACCTTGGTCAGAAGCGCCCGATGTTGGTCCGGCGCTTCCCCTGTCTGGCGGCGACGACTCGGCCTGGACGGCAAGGAGGTCCTTGATCGAGTTCAGAAAGCGCCGCATCCTTTAAAAGATGCGGGGTGATGGTCCGTCATCCATGCCAGTTTTTGAGGGTTTTTTGCCATGTGTATGAAATGCTGCGAAGCGGTTCTGACTGAAGCCGGGTGGATCAACCCGTGCCTGTGCGGTGCACCAGAGACGCAAGCCGCGATGGACAGAATTGAAGCTGACATTACACGGCGTCAACTGATTGGTGGCATGTCCGCCGTCGTTGGCATGTTCGCGGGGTTCGGGCTTGCACCTACCGAGGTACGGGCGCAATCACCCGGTCGCCCGACACTCCTTACAAACCTTCGGTTCTTTGATGGCCAGACCTTGTCGGTACAAACCGGCCGGGACATTCTTGTCGATGGCGGCCGCATCGCCGCGATCCTCCCCGCGGGAACGGGTCCGGGTGACGCGGACATCATCGACTGCGGTGCCCGTACGGTCACACCGGGTCTGATCGATTGCCACTGGCATGCAACGCTCGCAAGCGTGAGCCAGACCGCCGCCCTGACGCAGGACATCGCCTTGATCCATCTTATTTCCGGGCAGGAAGCAGGGGCGACGCTGCGGCGCGGTTTCACGACGGTCCGCGATACGGGCGGGCCGGTCTTCGGTCTAAAAACGGCCATTGATCGCGGCGTGCTGCCGGGACCCCGGGTCTTTCCGTCTGGCGCAATGATTTCGCAGACATCGGGACACGGCGATTTTCGCTTTCTCAACACGCTGCCGCGCATGCCGGGGGATCCGGCGGATCACACGGAGCGCACCGGAGTTGCGGCGATCGCAGACGGGCGCGACGAGGTGCTGCGCCGCACCCGTGAGCAGCTCATGAAAGGCGCGAGCCAGATCAAGATCATGGCGGGTGGAGGCGTGTCCTCGCTTTATGATCCTTTGGATACCGCCCAGTTTCTGGAGGAAGAAATGGACGCCGCCGTGCGGGCAGCCGCCGACTGGGGCACGTATGTCTGCGCGCATGTCTACACCCCGGAAGGTATCCAGCGGTCTCTGCGCGCCGGGGTGAAGTCTATTGAGCATGGGCAACTGGCCGATACCGAGACCATCAAGATGATGCGGGAGGAAGGCGCGTGGTGGTCGATCCAGCCCTTCCTTGCCGACGAGGATGCAAACCCGAAATCCGACCCGATCCAGCAAGCCAAGCAAAAGCAAGTGGCCGAGGGGACGATCCGCGCCTTCGAAGAAGGTCGCGCGGAAGGGGTGAACATGGCGTTCGGGACGGACATTTTGTTGAATCCCGGAGGATCGCAAAGCCAAGGGCGGCAATTGACCAAGCTTGCGCGTTTCATGGCGCCGCTTGAGGCATTGCGCATGGCAACGGGCGCAGCCGGAGAGTTGCTTGCCCTGTCGGGACCTCGTGATCCGTATCAGGGCCGCCTTGGCGTTCTCGAGGAGGGCGCGCATGCCGATCTGCTCGTATGGGACGGAGACCCCGAAACCAGCATTGATTTCATCCAGGACCCAGAGACGAACCTGCGGCTCGGGATGAAGGCCGGCCGCGTATTCAAGGAGACACTCTGATGGCTCACGTGACTTCTCGGTCCAAGGCAATCGCATCCACTCTCGCGGGGGCGCTCCTGCTGTCGCTGCCCTTCGGTGTCGCAGCACAGGAGGGCAGATCGTTCGTTGGGGCCCATGGCGCCATGACACCGGGCTCTTACATGCGGGTGGATGGTGATTTGACCGAACAGCTTGATCTTTGGCCAGATCAGAGTTTCCATTTCATCTCGGACGGGCAAGCTCATGCAGGTCGTTGGCACGCCGACCCGGGCCAGGGTGCCGTCGTTCTCGACCTCGGGACGAGCAGCCTTGCCTTTGACGTCCGGAATGCTCAGCGCCTGCGCCCTGTCGCGGCACAAGAAGACGCATCGCAGGACTTCGAGTTGTCGGACTCCTTCTCTCCGGCAACACTGAATTTGCCGATCTCGGGCATGCTCACCTATTTCGCCGATGCGGCGACGATCGTGCACTGCGCCACGGGGAAGCTTTATCCGGTCGCGCAGGACGAAGACTACCTGACGCTGGAGCGCGCGTATCTGGCAGATCGTCCGGGCCCTGCAGAACCATTATTCGTGACCATGGACGCGGTGATCGAGATGCGCGCGCAAATGGAAGGCCCCGAACGACTGACGGTTGTGCCGATGGCGTTCACAGGGGCATTCCCCGGAGAGGATTGCAGCCTCGGAAACAGGTCTCTGGATTTGCAGGACGCGGTATGGAGAATGACCGCACTCGGCGACACCGAGCTCGATCCCTCGATCGGGTCTCGCGAGCCGTTCATGTCGTTCAGTCCAAGTGAGGATATGTTTCTTGCGTCTGTCGGGTGCAACACGATCCGTGGCGGCGTTTCGGAGGCCGGGTTGAACCTGTCCTTCGCGCAGCCGATGTCGAGCACGATGATGGCGTGCCCAGATCCGCTCGCCGCTTTGGAAGCGCAGCTGGGAGGCATTCTGTCCAGCGTAACGCGCTACGAGATCGGTGGTCGCACCCTCAGACTCATGGATGCTGAAGGCAACCGCGTCGCCCGATTTCGCGCGGCGTATTTGCCTTTCTTTCGATAAGAGCAATCCGCTCGCGTCAACGCTCTCCGGAGGGGAGCCTTGACCGCCATGATCGCGCCTTTGCGCGCGCGGAAAATCGCGCCTCGTCCGGATCGCAGGGCCACGCAAGCAATCAGAATCGCGTATCGAGTTCCGAAGTACCAACATGAGCTGCTGCACGTCAGCAGATATTGCGAGCGACGGCATCACGGGACGCCATAGGCTCTTCCCTGCCTTAGGATCGTTCCCAGCACGTTCGCGGATCAAGTGCATGTAGCCAACGAGGACGGCCCAAAGCGAACGTTGGCGCCAAACCCGTCTAACGGCAGCTCCCGGCCCGAAGCGGACATTGAACGCTAAAGTTTTAGCACCCAAGCTAAGGAAAAAGTTTCCAATAGCTCACGTTGCAGCGCACTGGGTAGAGTGAATGTAGACCTTTTGATCTCTTCGATGCAAGTTCATCGGAGTAGTCGCAGATTTTGCTGCGCAAATAGGTTAAGCCAGAGGAGTCAGTATGAGTGAAATCAGGCTCAAAAATGCTGACAAAGATGTTTTTTGTCGACTGAGTTCGACAGGTCGAATTTCGAATGCTCTGCGCCAAGCAATGACGCAGCAGTACAACCGATGCAATTCTTGTGGCGAAGTTGCTGAGGCTGGACGACCAATGTTTGCTGGTTACGAAAATGCAAATGAACCGCTTGTAGTTTGTGCGAAATGCTCTGTAAGGCTGAAGGAACTCGCAACCCCAGTCTATTGGACAGATACATATGATCTTTCTGTTGATGAGAACCAACGGCTCTGGCGATACATGGATTTCTCCAAGTTCGCGGCCATGATGCAGCAAGGTGGGCTTCACTTCACACGCGCGTCTGACTTCGATGATCGGTTTGAAGCTGCTGCGAGAATGGCGTCCAAAGAAGCATCCTGGGATAATCACTATTTAGAGTTCTTCAAGGAAGTGGTGAAAACAACACCGCCGGGCTACCCATCTGCAAATAAGACAGAAAATGAAGTAGTAGAGGAGGCAGAGCGCCTCCTAGGGGATATTAAGTCGGCATATGCAAGAGCGAGGGATTTGCTCGTAAGTTGCTGGCATATGAACCACGTTGAGTCAGAAGCTTTATGGAGAATTTATTGCACTCCAGGCGCTCCTGGAGTGGCGATTCAAACCGATGTAGCCAAGTTGTGGAGTGCGCTGGAGAATGAGGTGGGCGCAAATGTCGGAAGAGTTCAATACATCGATTTTAAAAAGGGATTTGCCTCAGGAGATCAACGGATTTATTGCAAGCGTTCGTCACTTGCACATGAGTGTGAGGTTAGAGCCGTTTTGCCCAATGATAGGGAAGGTCCACTTGGATATCGTCTTGTCCATAGCGACCTAAACGAGCTTGTTGAAAGTGTCGTTGTTTCACCGTTTGCTCCGCCGTGGTTTCTGCAGGTTGTAAAAGAGACAGTATCCCGGTTTGGCTATGAGTTTCACGTCAAAGAGTCGGAGATTGCAGAAGTTCCATTCTATTAGTTGGCGCTTAGTCTGTACGCGGTATCCTGTTAATCGTTTGGTTAAGTTAGGTTCAAAGTCTTTATGGAACGAGACTTTAAAAAGTCCGTTTCCAACGCATAGCTGCCTTTGCTGCGGAGCGCAGCGAAGGTCCGCTTCCCGCCCTCCAAGCCAAGCGCCCTTTACTCAGAGGGAGAGAACTGCTGCGATCGACGGAGGCTCCACGCGTCTTGCCTTCTCTGATCCGTCGCGTGCAACGCCCGGGTCGCAGTCTGACCAGGACTGCGCAGCGGTGTTGTTCAGAGGACCGCGTCGGTTCAATGCGGATAGGCGCTTCGGGGCAGGTCTCAGGGGTTCGGGACAGGGCGGCCTCCGGGGACGGGCGCGACGCGTAGGGCGCTTATGCGCGGGCGGATCGCCTGTCCGGGTCCATGCCGGGATTGCAACCGGGGCTATCACAGGCAAGGTGGGGGTCCCGGGGGATCTGTGCGGCAGGGGCGGCGCGTCCAGGGGATGAGGTGACAGATGCAGATTACGAAACTCGACCATGTCAATCTCCGCACGCGCCAGTTGGACGTGATGGTCGCCTGGTATCGCGATATGCTGGGCTTCACCGAGGCCGCGCGCCCGGATTTCGCCTTTCCCGGCGCGTGGCTTGCGGCTGGTGAGACGGTCATGGTGTATCTGATCGCCGTGGAGGATCCGGAGCTCGTGGGCTCCGAGGTCCCGCTCAAGCTGGAGCATTTCGCCTTTCGTGCCACAGGCGTCGCGGCGTTCGAGGCCCGGCTGACCGCCGCCGGAGAGCCGTTCCGCCGGATCGATCTGGCCGCGACCCGCACGGCGGCGTTCAATGTCTGGGATCCGGACGGAAACCATATCCACGTGGATTTTGACCTCGACGGCTGAGGCCCCCCGGGGTCGGCCCGCTGCGCCCGACCCCGCCCCGGAGGGATCGCGTCAGGCGATCAGCGTTTTGATCGCCTGCATCACCGCCTTGCGGTGTTCGGGATTGTCCGCGGCCCGGTGGGGGGCGGCAAAGGCCCCGGCATCATTGTCGAAATACCGCCCGGACATGCCGGCAAAGCGCGCGCCGAGGCTGGCCTCGATCAGGATATCAGCCCCGATGGACAGGTCACTGCCTGCGACGCCGAACCCCTCCATGACCATCTTGGAGGCCAGCAGCGATCCCGGATTGACCGCCACGACCAGCGGACCGCCGGGCAGGGTCTCGGCCAGCGCGCGGGTCCAGATGGTGAGGGCCAGCTTGCTCTGGGCATAGGCGGCCATGTCATCGAGCCGCGTCTCGCCCATCATCGCCGCGATCTCCACCGGGGCCTGGGCCGCCGAGGACAGGTTCACGATCCGCCCGGTCTGCGGAATGATCGGCAGCAGCCGCCGGGTCAGCAGATAGGGCGCCAGCGTGTTGACCACGAAACGCAGGTCGAGCCCCTCGGCCGTGCGCGTCTCGGGCGCCTTCAGCACGCCCGCATTGTTGATCACCACATCCAGCGTGCCGTGATCGGCCCGGATCGCCTCGGCCAGTGCTGCGGTCTGCGCCAGATCCGACAGATCGGCGGCATAGGTCGCCACCCGCCCGCCGATCTCGCGCGCCGCGGTCTCGAGCTTGGCGGTGCTGCGCCCGTGCAGCAGAACATGATGCCCCGCGGCGGCGAGCTTCTCGGCGGTCAGCCGCCCGATCCCGTCGGTGGCACCAGTGATGAGGATGGTCTTGGTCATGGCAGGGGTCCTTTCCCGGCTCCGGCGGCCCGGCGGGTCCGCCCGTGAACTGTCAAACAGGCGCGGTCAGTCCGCGTAGCGCACCAGCGTCCGGCTTTCGAGGCTCTGGCGCAGGGTGGTGACGCTCGCATCCTCGATCAGGTCGACCGCGCTATGGGGGACCGAGGGGCGGCCGCGATTGTCATGGATGTTGAACACCGCCACCTCGTCCGAGGTCATCTTCGAGCGATAGAGCCATTCATGGCCCGCGCTGCCGACAATCCCCATGATCTGACCCTTGCGATCCGGATAGATCAGATCGAGCAGCAGCCAGTCCTCGCGCGGCACGCTGGCCGGGCGCAGAAAGCCCAGAGGCGCGGAGTTGACCGGGGCCCCCACGGGCCGCCAGATATTGAGGAAGGCGTAATGCCCCGCCCGCCAGTCCGCCGCCCGATCCGGGCCGAGCAGATCGACCAGACGCTGCGCCGCGCCCTCGGGGCTGTAATCGCTGTGCACATTGCGGGCGGGTTTGCGCGCAGAGCTCGGGTCATCCACCCGCAACGTGTGGTCAAAGACGATCACCTCCCGTGCGCCGACCGTCTCCTGCAAGAGGTCGGTGAGCTCGGCGTCATAGGTCGCCTGCCACCCGGTCCCATCGCGGAAATCGGTCACCGCCGAGGGCCGGGTGACAAAGCTCAGCCCGTCCTCGGCAAACCCGACCGTCGCCTCACCCGCGCGCAGATCGCGCAGGGCAATCGCGGTCCGGGCAATCTCGGGCCAGATCATCTCGCCGGCGACACCGCCTGCATCGATATGGAACGCCTGCCGGTGCGGCTTGTGAACGTGGTAATTGACATATCCCATGCGCGGCATCGCGGTCTCCTTTTCGGCGGGGCTCAGACCCCTGAGGCGTGGCCCGCGCGGCCCCCGCGCGACGGATCCTGATCCGCGCCGGGGGCGGGCAGGGCCGCTTGTCTTGTCATTTACACTTCCAAATCGCGAATAAAATGGGCGAAACTCGGGTTATGAATTCGCGAAACGGATATAATCATGGACACTGACAGCCTGCGCCTCTTCGTGCTGGCCGCCGAGAAGCTCAATATCAGCGCCGCGGGCCGCGCGCTCGGGATGGTGCCCGCCGTGGCCAGTGCCCGGCTCGCCAAGCTCGAGAAATCCATGGGGGCGGACCTGCTGCACCGCTCGACCCGCAAGGTCTCGATCTCGCTGGAGGGCTCCGAATTCCTTCCCTTCGCCCGCGAGATCATCGCCCAGGAGGACGCCGCCCGCGCGGCGCTGGGGCAAAAGAGCCTCGATATCACCGGCACGATCCGCTTCACCGCGCCCAGCAGTTTCGCGCAGCGCTATGTGGCGCCGGTCCTGCCCGCCTTCACCCAGCGCCACCCGAAAGTGACCCTCGATCTCCGGCTGTCCGACGCGCGCTATGATCTGATCGATGGCAGTTTCGATCTGGCGATCCGCAATTTCGCGATGGAGGATACCAGCCTCAAGGGCCGCAAGCTGGCCGAGGATACGCGGATCCTCTGCGCCGCCCCGGCCTATCTGGACGCCCATGGCGTTCCGGACAGCCCCGAGGCGCTGGCCGGGCACAAGCTTGTGGCCTTCAAGGACCAGACCGCCCGCGCGTTGGCCGGGCCCGACGGGCAGCGGGGGCAGTTCGACCCCCAGACCGGCCATTGCCAGATCATCACCGATGACGGCATGACCCAGAAGATGGCGACGCTGGCGGGGGCGGGGATCTCGATGAATTCCCTGTGGAATGTCAGTGACGAGCTCGCTGACGGGCGGCTCGTCCGGGTCCTGCCGACCTTCGAGGTCGATGACGCGGCGGCGCTCTGGCTGGTCTATCCCAAGACGAATGTCCTGTCGCCGAAAGTGCGCGCCTTCATGGATTTCCTGATTGCGCAGATCGGCTCCTGCGCTGTGCTCGGCTGGCGCGACGCCTAGAAACGGCGCGTTGCCTTTGCGCGCGGCCCCGGGCAGGGATCCCCGCCCGGGCCGTGCGCGCCCTGTGTGCGGATCCGCCGGGTCAGAAGGGCGCAAACCCGTCCGATGGCGCGGTCGCGGCGGTCCAGCGCTGCTCCGGCGGGATCTCGGGCCGGGGGGCTTGCGGGTGCGGCACCTGCCCCTGCGCCCCATAGAGCCAGAGCACGAAATTCGACCGCGACCCCTCGGTGATCGGCTCCGAGGCATGGGGCACGCTGCCATGGTGGATCAGCGCGGTGCCCGGCTCGAAGGTCAGCTTTTCCACCCGGCGCGACGCCGGATCGATGAAGCTGACGGCAGAGCCCGAGAAGCTTTCGCCCGGCAGGTTCAGGTTGATGTTCAGCGTCACCGACGAGGCATCCGTATGGGGCCGCAGGGAGGTGTCCGTATCCGCCTGCCACTGGATCGAAAAGCCGAAAGTCTGGCTGTCATACCCCATCACATCCGGGAAGAGCATCCGCGAGATCGGGCGCGTGTAACGGTTCATCAGCCCGCCATAGAAGGCTTGGAACCCGGGCGCGCCGAGATGGCCCTCAGAGCGCGGGTCGAGCATGGCGCCCGCCCGGTTGAGCGAGATGCCATAGGGCGGCCGCAGGGGGATCTCCGCCCGCGCGGCCTTGTCCAGATAGGCGCGCAGGACGGGCAGGGTCTCGGGATCGAGGAACTGCGCCTTGTAGACGCCGGGAAAGACCTCGGTCCAGAGCGTCCGCACCTCCGTTTCCCGCGCGGGTGTGTGCCAGGCGGCGTTCACGGCCCGCCGCAGCGCGGGGGCATAGAGGCTGTCATCCAGGGGCAGATCCCCGGGCGCCGCGGTCGCGTCCCATTCCGCCCAGGCCGCTTCGAACAGCGCGTCGTTGCGGGTCCAGAAGTCCTGCACGGACGGCGCGCGCTGCAGCATCTCCTCCCGGCTGGGGCGGGCAACCCTGCGGGCCCGGTCCAGAACTGATTGTGTCATGAGGCTCTCCGTGATCAGTCATATGTCGTCTGATCTGCAGCTATTGCACCCGTAGAGCGGTATAAATGGGGGTGAAGGGATTTCAGAATTCGTGAAACCCGTATAAAAGCGCCCTCGGCCAAGGACAGCACCCGATCCGACCCGCACGCGGTCCCGCGAAAGACGGCATCCAAACCTTTCTGACCCAAGGCCAGACCCGCCCTGCCCGCAGCTCCAGCCGCCTCTAAGTTACCATAAGACCGATTACCCGCGACTCTCTTGCCCCGCTCCCGCCCGGCACCGCGTCCCCAAACGCGCCACCCCAAAGCGGTGCGCGTGGCGCAGGTGCGCGGCCTAGGTGGCGTCCGGCAGTTTGCGCGGCTGGCCATGCTCATCCAGGGCGACGAAGACGAAATCCGCATCGGTCACCTTCTGCGCCTCCTTGCCAAAGCGTGGCCGCGCCCAGACATCCACATGGATCCGCATCGAGGTGCGCCCCACCTTCTTCAGCGTCGCATAGAGCGTCACCTCATCCCCGACCTTCACCGGCTGCAGAAACTGCATCGCTTCCACCGCGACCGTCGCCCCCCTGCCCTGCGAGACGCGCCCGGCCATGTTCCCGGCGGCCAGATCCATCTGCGACATCAGCCAGCCGCCGAACACATCCCCCGCCGGGTTGGTATCCGCGGGCATGGCCACGGTGCGGATCACGAGCACGCCCTCATCCTGCTGGCGTCCGTGCAAACTGCGCTTGCGCGCGCGATCGAGGGCTGTGTCTTCGGTCATGGCGGTGCTGGGCTCCTGTCGCTGCGCTTGGCCTGCAGCCTAGCAAACCCGCAGCCCTTCGCGATAGTTTCTAGGCACGGGCCACGACACCGACCCTCGGCACGGGCCGCTTGTGGCCATGCCCGGACCCACCGCAAGATCTAGAAAACCCTTGCGCGAATCCGATCCTTGCCCAATAGTCACGAAAAATCGCGGGAAAACGCCGCCAACCGTGAACACGTCGCGGATATGAGAGCAGATGCAGGACACAGACACCCTCAATGCGGTCATTAGACAGCATTCCGAATGGCTGGCAACCCAGTTGCACGCCCAGCGGGAGAACCTCTTTCCCCCGGATGCCGCCAAGACCATGCGCAAGTTCACCTCCGGCGAGGCGGCCAGCCTGCTGGGCGTGAATGACAGCTACCTGCGCAAGCTCCACCTGGATGGCAAAGGCCCCTCGCCCCAGCTGACCCCGGGCAATCGCCGCCAATACTCCGCCGAGGATATTCAGGCCCTGCGCGTGCTCCTGCAGCAGACCGCCCGCAAACCCGGCGACTACCTGCCCGGGCGCCGCGAGGGCGACCATATGCAGGTCATCGGCGTGATGAACTTCAAGGGCGGCTCGGGCAAGACGACCACCGCCGCCCATCTCGCCCAACGCCTCGCGCTCAAGGGCTTCCGGGTGCTGGCCATCGACCTCGACCCGCAGGCCTCTCTGACCGCGCTCCACGGGGTGCAGCCCGAGATCGACCTGCCCGATGGCGGCACGCTCTATGACGCGATCCGCTACGAAGCCCCCTGCCCCATCACCGAGATCATCCGCCCGACCTATATCCCCAATCTCGACATCATCCCGGGCAATCTCGAACTGATGGAGTTCGAGCATGAGACCCCCCGCGCCCTCGCCCAGGGCGGTGCCGGTCTGTTCTTCTTCCGGGTGCGCGAGGCCCTGGCCCAGGTCGAAGACCGCTATGACGTGGTGGTGATCGACTGCCCGCCGCAGCTGGGCTTTCTGACCATGTCGGCGCTCTCGGCCTCCACCGGGGTGCTGGTGACGATCCATCCGGAGATGCTCGACGTGATGTCCATGTCGCAATTCCTGCGCATGACCGCTGACCTGATGGATGTGATCGCCGAGAGCGGCGCGGACCTGTCCCATGACTGGATGCGCTACCTGCTGACGCGGTTCGAGCCGACCGACGCGCCCCAGAACCGGATCGCGGCCTTCCTGCGCACCATGTATGGCGACAAGGTCCTCAACGCGACGCAGCTCAAATCCACCGCGATCTCCGATGCGGGGCTGACGAAACAGACCCTCTACGAGGTCGAACGCAGTGCCTTCACACGGTCCACCTATGACCGGGCGATCGAAAGCCTGAACGCCGTGAATGACGAGATCGCGGCCCTGATCCAGACCACATGGGGGCGCGGATGAGCGGCAAGAAGAAACGCATGTCCATGCTGGACAACCTCGCGGCGGCCGGGGCCCCTGCCCCGCCGAGCTCGATGCTGTCCACCAACCGGGCCCTGCGCTCGGCCCGCGATGCGGTGGATGGGCACAAGGTCTGGGATCTCGACCCGGCCAGCATCGACACCACGGGCCGCATGCAGGATCGCCTCGATATGAGCGACGTGGCCGACCTGCAGGATGCGATCGAGGCGAATGGCCAGACCGTGCCGATCCTCGTGCGCCGCCACCCGGAGGATCCCGACCGCTATTTGCTGGTCTATGGCTATCGCCGCCTCGTGGCGATCCAGCAATCGGACAAGGTCGACAAGGTTCGGGCCCTGATCGCGACGCTGGATGACCGGGCGGCGCAACAGGCCCAGATCTCCGAGAACATGGCCCGGCGCGACCTGTCCTATATCGAAAAGGCGCGCTTCGCCCGGCAACTGGTCGAAGGTGGCTTCGGCAGTCAGACCGAGGTGGCCGAGGTGCTGACCGTGGCGAAATCCTCGATCTCCATGGCCTTCGGCATTCTCGACATGGTGGGCGAGGATCTGGTCCTCGCCATCGGTCCCGCCCATGGCATCGGGCGCCCCCGGTGGGAGGCATTGGGCAAGCTGATCACCGATCACCACCTGTCCCGTACGGATCTCGTGGATGTGGCCACGCGCAGTTTCACCCGGGCGGAATGGTCCGATGTGCTGGGCGAAGCCGCCCCGCCCTCGGATGACCCCTCCGTCGCGGCGTTCGAGGCGGTTCTGGCCGAGGCACAGGCGCTTGTTCCGGCGCAACCCATTGAGAAAAAACAGGTAAAGAGAAAACAGGCGCGCCGGGTTCAACTGGATCCCGCGCAGCGCGCCACCGTGACCCGCACGGCCAAGGGCCTGCGGTTCGACATATCCGAAGGGGCGTTTGCCGACTGGCTCGAAGACCAGGCAGACACCCTTTTGGCCGACCTTCACGCACGCTGGCAAACGCGCGCGGAAGACCCCGAGCAGTAACAAAACAGGAGGCACGACCCAGACAAAAAGAAAGGTCCCGCAAGGACTGACCCCACGAGACCCAACTTGTTTCTAGCACCTTCAAGGTAGTCTCGCCGCCTTTTCTTCGCAAGTCCTAAGTGATTCGCGGGCCCTGTTCTGTTGTCTTCGTGACAATCAAAATGCACTACACGCCGATCACCTCGTTTCGGCGCGCCGTTTCGGCTGCGCATCTCAAACCCGTGGACCCGGGTCCGACCCCCCTGCCCGTCGAGGCGGTCAACAAATGGGAAGTCCTGCGCGAGCTGGGCGCGGCCCGCGTGGCCTTCGGCCTGTCGGACCGGGATCTGACCGTGCTCCAGGCCTTGCTGAGCTTCCATCCCGGCGCGGATCTCGCGGCGGAGGCCGAAGCGCTCGTGGTTCACCCCTCCAACAGATCGATCTGCGAGCGGCTCAACGGCATGCCCTGCTCCACCATGCGCCGGCATCTGGGGCATCTGGTTGCCGCGGGGCTCCTGCGCCGCAAGGACAGCCCCAATGGCAAGCGCTACGCTCGCCGTTACGGCGATGAGAAGATCGCCTTCGGCTTCGACCTCACCCCGCTGGTCCAGCGCTTCGCCGAGATCTGCGCGGAAGCCGAGGCCGCCCGCGCCGCCGCAGAGGCCCATCGCCGCCTGCGGGAGAGCGTCAGCCTCATGCGGCGCGATCTTGTGGGGCTGGTGACCTACGGCGCCGAGATCCGCCCGGATCTGAGCCTCTGGGACCGTCTTTCGGATCTCGCCACGCTCACGGGCCGCGACCTGCGGCGCAAACTCTCTCTGGAGGATCTCGGCGATTTGGCAGCCGTTCTGGAGACCGCATTGCGCGACGCGCGGGACGTTTTGGATCCCCCTGTTACAGAAGATTTGAGCAGCAATGATATCCAGAATGAGCAGCACTATCAGAATTCAAATACAGATCCTCATGATCTTGAACTCCGCTTAGAAAAGCGAAAGGCGGAGGTCGAATGCGCGCGGATGTCTGATGACCCGCAGAGCGGAACGGGTGAGACAGATACCGAACTGACAGAGCCGCCAAGTTGCAACCTGCCGTTGGGGCTGGTTCTTGCCTCCTGCCCCGAAATCCAGAGCTACGCCCCGGATCGGATCCGCCATTGGCACGAATTCGTTAGGATTGCGGAAACCCTGCGGCCGATGATGGGGATCTCCCCCTCCGCCTGGCACGCCGCCCGCGACAGCATGGGTCCGGAACAAGCCGCCGTGGTTCTGGCCGCGATGCTGGAACGCGCGTCGGAGATCCGGTCTCCGGGTGGGTATCTGAGATCCTTGACGATGAAGGCCGCAGCCGGCCAGTTTTCCTGCGGCCCAATGATCATGAGCCTGACCCGAAAGGCGGCGGCGTAAAGAGTTCACAGCTGTGAACTCGCTCCCGTGGGATGCTGTCGGATCTCCTAAGCGTGGAACTGGACCGCAATTCACCGAAGATTGGTTCTCAGTGAAAGGGCAGCGCGAAGGATGTCGTTCGAATGCCGGAGATCTCTGCGGAACGGGCAGACCCATCTCTCCCGCATGTTCGTCTGAGAAAAACACCGTGTCCAATGGCTAACTGTCCCCAAGTTTTTTCCGAGAGAATTTCTGCCGTCGCGCCAAAATTCTCTCGGAGCGCCGCGCTGGCTTTTCTGTCGGTCGGTTGTCCTAGTGAGCAAAAGCCTAGGAGACGCGATATGAAGTTACACAAGACTGAAACCGCCCAGATCCTGATCGCGGGATTGCCTTGCGACATAGACAAGTGGAGTGTTCTGAGGAAGCTGGAGCGTTATGGTCCAAGTTGCGGACTCTCAGTCCAAGACCTGGATTTCTTAAGGCTTTTGATACGGCTTACGCGTCCTGAGGATTGGATGGCAGGAAACCGGCCTACTATCTATGCATCTAACCGGGTTCTGGCTGAACGAATTGCGAAAACCGAACGAACGGTTCAAAGACGCTTGAGTTCGCTCTTGGACCAAGGCCTCATGGCCAAGGTTGGTCCGGCGCATAGCCGCCGCTACGCTCGCCGCAATGCGCGGGGCGAAGCGGTCGTTTTTTCGGGGTTTGACCTGTCGCCGCTTGCGCACTGGTATCTGCGCCAACTCGATGGCTCAGAGGTTGAAGACGCCAAGAGCGACAGGTTTGACGCCCCTGTCGGACAGGTTTGTCGGTCACAAAGAGAGTCAGATCACACATCAGAGACTCTTTGCTTCGAACACCGCGTTGAGGAGGGCGGTATGGACGAGACTGGGTTTCTAGAGAAACGAGCGCGCTTTGGCTGACATGGTGCGCTGGCAGGCAATATCGATGCGTCCTTTCAAAGGATCGGCGTCTTTGAAAAGCAATCAAAGAAAAGGAGCAAACATGCCGAGAGGTGGGAAGCGTCGCGGCGCAGGACGCCCGGTTGGATCCAAGAACATGCACTCACTTGCGGAAATACGCGAGATATCGACTGCGGCGCAATCCTTTGCGACGGTTGCCTTGGAAGCTCTGGCTGACGTGGCGCAAAACAGCAAAAGCGACGCTGCGCGTGTCAGTGCATCCATAGCCTTGCTGGATCGAGGATACGGAAAACCCTGCGCTGTGGAGGATCCAGACACGCGGTTTCGTGCGTTGATGCAGGATATGTATGAGCGTATCGAATCTCGAGCGGAGACAATCAATGACGTGATTGAGAAGCGCCAGCGAGAGGAGATGTCTGCGACCTCGCAATAATGCGTCAGGCGTCTTCTTTCCTGAGCTTAGTGATCTGATCTGAGAGCCTTTTCCGACGCGTCTCTTCGCCATCGGAGTTGACGTCGTCAGTATAAAACAGCTCCAATGCAGTGTAAGCCACTGGACTGCTCGCACCCTTTACCGGTAGGCCAAGCTCCTTGGCGATCGCTACAAGTTTCTTGAGCAGGCCATCTCGCCGCTCTTCCGGGGTGTGGTAAATCTCTTCGTCGGGGCGTCGCGAGCGCAGAAGGTCTTCGACGTTGAAGAGCAACCGCCGCAACTCTCCCTCGACGGTGTCCTTAAAGCAAACCTGCACGGTACGCGGGTGGCTCATCCGCGAGCCTGATGTTTTGTTGCTATTCCCCGGAAACATGTAAGAGAATTCTACATCTGTCGCGAGCTGAACTCCATTGAGGTCTCTGGCCATCTCCCGAACAACATCAGACTCGGCTTGTTCTGCGCTCTCGCAAGTCTTTTCCAAGGGGTAAGCATCCGTCAGAGCTTTCGCGGCTTCCTCAAACTCTCGTCCTTTCATCAGGAAGGTCTCCACACGTTGCTTGGCGACTTCCACAGGCAACGCAAGATTGGCCAGTTCCTTTTCAACCCAATACTGACGATAGGCGGAGACCACGCGGTCAAGATACTCCGATTTTTTCTCTTCACTTGCTTCGGTGCGAGACAACGAGAGACGAGTTAGGGGGAGGTCTGGTGGGGCGAAGGTAGACCGCAGTCGATCAACATCCTTCTGCCACCATATCGATCCAGATGTTACGGCCTTGCGACGCGCCATGAGCAAATCCTTCCCTGTGGAATGGGAATGTTACATAGGGTTATTTCTTGTGAAAACACCTCGTACGCGGCGCTGGATCGGTATTATTGTCGCTCGTTGCGATGTGGTGCTTGCGGCTGCAAGCATTTGGCGTTGTGGAGGGGTTATGTGCGGCAACGGGGTTTGTGGTCGGGAAATGGGGGGAAATGCAACACAAGCGGGGTTGTGGTGTTTGAAGCTGTCATAAGCTGGTTTGTGTTGTGTTTGGCGTGTAATGTGAGTCACAACGGCGCTTGTGAAAAGAAAAATCGCGGATGGTGTCTCATATAGACAGGTATGATCAGAGTGACATGGTGGAATATCACTATGGCGCTTTCCCGCCGGCGGAGCTGGATCTGGGGCGGTTGATCGGGCCTTTGGCGCGGGCGCAGGATGCGGTCTCGCGCTATGATCAGATGCTGCTATCGCTGCCCAATAGCGAGCTTTTGCTGGCCCCCATGCGCCATAATGAGGCGGTGATCTCGTCCCGGATGGAGGGGACGATCTCGACCGTGGACGAGGTCATGATCTACGAGGCGGATGCGGGCGAGGAGGCCGGGGAGGATGGCAGGCCCGCGGCCCGGGGCGATGCGATCGAGGTGTTTCTCTACAAGGAGGTGCTGCGCCGGGCGCAGGAGGCGGTGGCCCATGGCGAGCCGATCAATGAAGGGCTGATCAAGAATGCCCACCGGGTGCTGCTGAGCTATGGCCGCGGGGCAGGGAAGGGACCCGGCGCCTATAAGGACCAGCAGAACTATATCGGGGATGACCGCCGCCGGGTCCTCCATTTCAAGCCGATCAGCCCGCTGCACTTGCAGCCCGCCATGACCGAGCTGCTCCGCTTCATCGAGACCAGCGACATGCTGCATCTCTTCAAGATCGGCGTGGCCCATGTGGAGTTCGAGGCGCTGCACCCGTTCAATGACGGCAATGGCCGGATCGGGCGGCTGCTGATCACGCTGCTCTTGTGGAAGTTCGGGCTGATCCACAAACCGCATTTCTATGTCAGCGCCTATTTCGAGACCCATAAGGACGCCTATATCGCGCTGATGCGCGGGGTGTCGCGGGACGGGGACTGGACCGGCTGGGTCGCGTTTTTCCTTGAGGCGATTGCCGCCCAGGCGGCGGCGAACCTTGCCACGGCCCAGGAGATCACGGCGCTTTACGAAGAGATGAAAGCGCCGTTCCGCGAAATCTCGGGGTCGAAATGGCATGTGGAGGCGCAGGACCAGATCTTTGAGAACCCGGTGTTCAAGAACAGCCATCTGATCAAGCGCTCGGGCATGCCGAAACATGTGGCGGTGCGGATCACGCGGCTCTTGCATGAGGGCGGGCTGCTGCGCGAGCTGCGTCCGGCGCGGGGGCGGCGCGGGGCGCTTTACATGTTCGAGCCGCTGATGGACATCGTGCGCGCCTGAGCCGGGCAGGGCAGGGCAGGGGGGCGCGCCCTGACCCCGGGGTCAGGGCCGTCCGGCGACCCGGATGCTCAGATGGGACAGGCCGGGCCGAAAGGCGGCGGGGGGCTCGGCATCGGTGACGAGGATATCGCCCTCTTTCAGGTCCGGCTGGCGCAGGGCGGGCTTGCGCTCGGCGGGCTGAAATTTTGAGGCATCCACGGCCATGATGCAATGGCTGGCGCTGTCCATCATGGCGAAGGCCATATCGACCTCGCATTGTTCATGGACGAGGAACCCCTTGTCGGGATGGGCCATGGAGGCCGAGAGCAGGCAGTAATCCACTTGGCTCCGCTCCACGACCTGAAAGGCGGAGCGGTCGAAGGATGCCCCGTCATGGTCGCGCAGCTGGGTTCCGGCCATTGAGACATTGTTGCCGGGCACCATGGCCAGCGTGCTGGCGACGAAGGCGGAGTTCGTGACGATGGTCAGGTTGCGCCGGTTGCGGAGCATCTGGGCGATGAAGGCCGAGGTGGAGCCGGTATCGATCACGAGGCTGTCGCCATCCTGCACGATCTCGGCCACCGTATTGGCGATGGCGACCTTGGCCTCGCGGTTCAGGGTCATGCGCGACAGGAAGGGCGGGTCGAGGGCGGATTTGTTCGACACCAGCGCCCCGTGCACCTTGCGCAGGGCACCGCGCTCGGCCATGGGGCGGGTGACGCGCCGGATGGTCTGGTCCGAGACGCCCATGATCTGCGACAGCTCCTGCACGGTCACGGTGCCGAGCATATCGACCCGGCGCAGGATCTCTTCGCTGTATTTCGAGGTGGGCGCGGTCATGTCTGCACAAGCTCCAGCAACTCTGCGTGTAACTCCGGTGTGGCCGCGGTGAGTGTGCGCCCGTCCGAGCCGAGCGACAGGGGGCGGCCCTGCCAGTCGGTCATCACGCCGCCCGCCGCCTCGACCACGGCGGCCACGGGCAGGTAATCATAGGGCTGCAGGCCGTAATCCACCACCGCATCCGCATGGCCGCTGGCCACCAGCGCATGGGGGTAGCAGTCAGCACCCAGCCGGCGCAGCCCGCCCGCCCGGGCCAGCCGCAGGGCGGTGTCGGGGATATCGGCGAGCATCCGGTCCATTTCATTGAGACAAAGCCGCGCCGTGGCCAGCTCGCGGCAGTCGGAGGCCACGATGGGCGCGCCGTTGAGGGTCGCCCCGACGCCGCGCGCCCCGGCATAGAGCTCGCCCAGGGCGGGCATGTTGATGATGCCGAGCTGCGGGCGCTGCGCGGCCACATAGCCGATCAGCATACCAAAGAGCGGCAGGCCCGCGATGAAGGAGCGGGTGCCGTCGATCGGATCCACGATCCACATCGCTTCTTGCGTGCCGGTCTGGCCGTATTCCTCGCCGAAGATCGTCTCGCCGGGATAGGCGGCCTGCAGGGCGTCGCGGATCGCGCGCTCGGTGGTCTGATCGGCGATGGTGACCGGGCTGTCATCGGATTTCTGCGTCACATCGAGCGGTTTGCGAAACCGCGCCATCGCCACGGCGGAGGCGTCTGCCGCGATGGTCCGGGCGGCTGCGAGACGGGTGTGCAGGTCGGTCATGGGCGCTTTCGCAAGAGAGGGGCTTTGATCTGATGTGCCTCTTGAAAGATCACTTCGCAATCAAAAACAACAAGTGGGCAACCGTTTTGTTGATTTTTGTTGATTTTGGCCAGAACTGTTGTTGAATGCAGGGATCAGGCCGGTGCGGGGCTTTAGACCCGGGAACAGCAGCGTCGGCATCCAACCGGAGTAATTTCATGAAAAAACTGTCCGCCCTGACCGCCCTTTGCCTTGCGACGAGCCCGGCGCTTGCCGCCGATTCCAGCGATCCGATCAAGCTGACGCTGCATGACTGGTCCGGCCAGCTCATCACCACCACGCTGATGGGCGAGGTTCTGGAGGCGGCGGGCAACAACGTGGAATACGTGCAGGCCGATTACATCGCGCAATTTGCTGGGCTGAAGACCGGGGATCTGCATCTGGCCATGGAGATCTGGGAGACCACGGGGCGCGAGGCGCTGGACGAGGCGGTGGGCTCGGGCAATGTGGTGAATATGGGCGAGACCGGGATGCTCGCCATCGAGGAATGGTGGTATCCGGCCTATATGGAGGCGCGCTGCCCGGGGCTGCCCGATTGGGAGGCGCTGAATGCCTGCGCATCGGAATTCGCCACGGCAGAGACGGCTCCGTTCGGGCGCTATCTGGGCGGCCCGGTGACATGGGGCGGCTTTGACGAAGAGCGGGTCGAGGCGCTCGGCATGGATTTCGAAGTGGTCCATGCGGGCACGGATGCGGCGCTGTTCGCCGAGCTTGAGGCCGCATATCAGCGGCAGGATCCCATCGTGCTCTGGGTTTATGCCCCCCATTGGGCGCCGGCGAAATACGAAGGCAGCTTCGTGGAATTCCCGGCCTATTCGCCGGAGTGCTATAACGACCCGTCGACGGGCATCAACCCGAACGCGGCCTATGATTGCGGCAAGCCCACCGGCCCGATCTGGAAAGCCGCCTGGGCCGGGCTGCCCGAGGCATGGCCGAAGGCCGCCTCGGTGATCGAGGCCTTCACCATCTCGAACGAAGACATGGGCGCGATGGTCGCGGATGTGGACCTGAACGGCAAAACCGTCGAGGAGGTCGTCGCCGCATGGATGGCCGAGAACGAGAGCACCTGGAAAGGCTGGATCGGCGAGTAAACGGCCCTGCGCGGCCCGTGAACGGCCCTGCCCTGCGGGGCAGGTGCCCCCCGTCTCGACGGGTGCTGTGCGAGCCGCGCAGCACCCGGACTTCCGACATCTGACATGAACGGGTTTCACGCCGACCGCGCCCGGTGCCCGCGTGAAACCTGCGCCTGAGGTCCGCATGGACAGTTCCGTTATTCTCGATTGCCGCCATGTCTGGAAGCTGTATGGCGCCCAGGCCGAGGCTCTGTTGGCCGGGGGGCAGACCCCCGATGCGGCCGCGCTGGCGGCGGCCAATGTGATCGGGGCGGTGCGCGATGTGAATGTCCAGATCCGGCAGGGCGAGATCTTTGTGATCATGGGCCTGTCGGGGTCGGGCAAATCCACGCTGGTGCGCTGCCTGTCGCGGCTGGTCGAGCCCACGGCGGGCGAGATCGAGTTCGACGGGCGGGACCTGTTGCGGGCCACGGATGAAGAGCTGATCGAGATCCGCCGCAAGAAGATGGGCATGGTGTTCCAGCAATTTGCCCTGATGCCCCATCTCACGGTTCTGGAGAATGTCGGCTTCCCGCTGGAGATCCAGGGCGTGGACCGCACCACCCGTCAGGCCCGCGCCCATGAGGTGATCGAGCTGGTCGGCCTCCGGGGGCGGGAGGGGTACTACCCGCGCGAGCTCTCCGGGGGGCAGCAGCAGCGCGTGGGCATCGCCCGCAGCCTGATCGTGGAGCCGGACCTGTGGTTTCTCGACGAGCCCTTCTCGGCGCTCGACCCGCTGATCCGGCGCGAGATGCAGGACGAGTTCATCCGCCTGCAGGACATGCTGAAAAAGACCATCGTTTTCATCACCCATGATTTCGACGAGGCGATCCGGCTGGCCGACCGCATCGCGGTGATGAAGGATGGCATGATCGAGCAGATCGCCTCCCCCGAAGAGCTCGTGCAGAACCCGGCCACGGAGTATGTCGCCGATTTCACCCGCCATGTGACCCGGGCCAAGGTGATCCGGGCCGCCAGCCGGATGGAGCCCGCCACCGCCGACCACTTTGCCGGCGAGGTCCCCCATGACGCGACCATCGACGCCATCGCCGACCGGGTGGAGCGCGCGGAGGCCCCGTTCAAGGTCATGAAGGACGGCGCGGTGATCGGCCAGATCTCGGCCCGGGCGGTGATCGATGTGCTGGTGGGGCGCGGCTGATGCCGGAGCGCGGACGCCCAGCGACCGGAGAGGTGCGCGGACCCGTGCCGGGACGCAAGCCGGGATCCGTGCCCGCGGATCTGAGGGGCCTCTTTACGGGTCTTTTCAAGGGCGCGCGGCTCTTCTGGCTGGGCCTTTTCGCGGTCACCTGGCTTCTGTCGCAATACTCGTTCCAGATCTACAAGGCGCTGGATGCGCGCTGGATCATCCGGTTTCCGGCCCAGTTTCAGCTGAACCTCGACACCCATATCAGCGCCTTTCTCGACTGGCTGGTGAATGTCGCGAATTTCGGGCTCTTTACCTTTCGGGACCTCACGCGCGGCATCGCCTGGCTGATCGAGCTGCCCTACCAGTTCCTGCGCAACATCCTGATCGAGGGGTTCCAGTCGGGTCTCGGCAATGAGGCGGTGCAGATCGCGCCCTCGCTGAGCTGGATCGCGGTGATCGTGATCGCGGTGGCGGTCGGGCATTACGCCCGGGACTGGGCGCTGGCCGCGCTGGTCGGGGCGTGTTTTCTCTATCTCGCGGTGTTCGGGCAATGGGACAGCGCGATGATCACCCTGGCCTCGGTGCTGGTGGCGGTGCCGATCGGCGCCCTGGGCGGTCTGGGGCTGGGCATTCTGGCCTATCGCAGCCCGTGGATCGACCGGCTGCTGCGCCCCGTTCTGGACCTGATGCAGACGGTGCCGGTCTTTGCCTATCTGGTGCCGATCCTGATCCTGTTCGGTTTTGGCCCGGTGGCCGCCCTTGTGGCCACGGTGATCTATGCCATGCCGCCGATGATCCGGGTGACCATTCTCGCCCTGCGCGGGGTGCCCGAGGACCTGCTGGAGGCCGGGCGGATGATGGGGGCGACCCCGCGCCAGATGACGTGGAAAGTGCTGGTGCCCGCGGCGACGCCGACCCTGATGGTGGGGGTCAATCAGGTGATCATGCTGACCCTCAACATGGTGATCATCGCCTCGATGATCGGGGCAGGGGGGCTCGGCTTTGACGTGCTGGCGAGCCTGCGCAAGCTGGATATCGGGGGCGGGATCGAGGCGGGGCTGGCGATTGTCGTCATGGCCATCGCGCTGGACCGGGCCAGTCAGGCCTTTGCCGAGCGGCGGGTGCGCCATCGCCGGACCGGCTCTGCCTTGCAGCGTCATCCCTGGAGCATGACCGCGCTTGCGGTGATTGTCGGTACGTTCCTTTTGGGGCAGGTGGTCCCGGCGGTGCAGAGCTATCCCCCGGCCTGGGAGATCAGCACCGGGGCCTTCTGGTCCGACGGGATGGAATGGATCAATGTCAATTTCTTTGACACGCTGGAGGCGATCAAGACGGTCCTGCTGACGGGGCTGCTTTTGCCGGTGAAGAAGTTCTTTGCCGGCATCCCCTGGCCTTGGGGGATCATCGCCACGGGGCTGATCGCCTGGCGCGTGGCGGGCTGGCAACTGGGCGTGGCGGCGGCGCTGATGATGGCGTTCATCGCGGCCTCGGGGCTGTGGGCCAAGGCGATGGTGACGCTCTATCTCTGCGGGGTGTCGGTCTTCATCGCGGTGCTGATCGGCACGCCGCTGGGGATCTGGGCGGCGCAGCGGCCCCGGGCCGGGCGGGTCATCCTCGGCCTGATGGACACGCTGCAGACGCTGCCCTCCTTCGTCTATCTGATCCCGGTGGTGATGCTGTTCCGGGTCGGAGATTTCAGCGCGATGATCGCGGTGGTGCTCTATGCGCTGGCCCCGGCGGTGCGCTACGCGGCCCACGGGATCCGCGAGGTGCCGGGCGAACTGCTGGAGGCGGGAAAGATGGCGGGCTGCACGCCGCGCCAGCTGTTGTGGCGGGTCAAGCTGCCCATGGCGGTGCCGCAGCTTCTGCTGGGGTTGAACCAGACGATCATGCTGGCGCTGTCGATGCTGGTGATCACCGCGTTGGTGGGGACCCGGGATCTGGGCCAGGAGGTCTATATCGCCCTGACCAAGGCCAATGCGGGGCAGGGGATCGTTGCGGGCCTGTCGGTGGCCTTCATCGCGATCATCGCGGATCGGATCGTCCACGCCCTGTCGGACAGTCAGAAACGGAGGTTGGGCCTGTGACCGAGGATGCGATTGCCCTTGCGCGAGGGCTGCCCTGTTTCGAGGCGCCCGGCGAGATCGTCCCGCTGAGCGGCGGGATCACCAATGTGAACCTTGCGGTGACCGATGGGGACCGGCGCTACGTGGTGCGGCTGGGCGCGGATATCCCCGAGCACGGGGTGCTGCGCTGGAACGAGCTGGCGCTGAGCCGCGCGGCCGAGGCGGCGGGGATCTCGCCCGGGGTGCATTACCACGCGCCCGGGGTGCTGGTGCTCGACTTCATCGAGGCCCGGACCTTCACCGAGGAGATGGCCCGCGATCCCGCGCAGGTGCCCCGGATCGTCGCCCTGCTGCGCCGGAGCCACCACGCGCTGGGGGCGCATCTGACCCAGCCGGTGCTGACCTTCTGGCCGTTTCAGGTGAACCGCACCTATGCCACGCGCCTGCGGGCCGACGGCTCGGCCCATGCCGCCGCGCTGCCGGAGCTGATGGCGACCCTGGAGACGCTGGAGACCGCCACCGGGCCGGTGACGCTGGTCATCGGGCATAACGACCTGCTGGCGGCCAATATCCTCGATGACGGCGCGCGGCTCTGGCTGATCGACTGGGAATATGGCGGCTTCAACACGCCGCTCTTCGATCTGGCGGGGCTGGCGGGCAATAACGGGTTCTCCGAGGCGCAGGAGCGCGGGATGCTCGAGCAGTATTTCGAGGCCCCCGCCGCCACCCATTGGCGGGCCTATCAGGCAATGAAATGCGTCTCGCTCATGCGTGAGGCCCTGTGGTCCATGACCTCGGAAATCCATTCCGATCTCGATTTCGACTATGCCGCCTACACGGCGGAAAACCTGTCGCGGCTCCGGGCTGCGCTGCAAGAGTTCCAAAATGCGTAAGGACCCGCCATGACGCTTCCTTCCTCGGCCAAGACCCTCATCATCGGGGGCGGCATCATCGGCTGCTCGACGGCGTATCATCTGGCCCAGATGGGCGAGGAGGTCGTGCTGCTGGAAAAGGCGGCGCTGACATCGGGGTCCACATGGCATGCGGCGGGGCTGGTCGGGCAGCTGCGCTCGAACGCCAATATCACCCAGCTTCTGGGCTATTCCATTGACCTCTATAACCGGCTGGAGGCCGAGACCGGGCTTGCCACGGGCTGGAAGATGAATGGCGGGCTGCGGCTGGCCTGCAACCAGGAGCGCTGGACCGAGGTCAAGCGGCAGGCCACCACCGCCCATTCCTTTGGTCTCGACATGCAGCTGCTGACCCCGCAGGAGGCGCAGGACCTGTGGCCGCTGATGGATATCTCGGACATTGTCGGCGCGGCCTTCCTGCCCACGGACGGGCAGGCCAGCCCCTCGGACATCACCCAGGCCCTGGCCAAGGGCGCGCGGGCGAAGGGCGCGGTGATCCACGAGAACACCCCCGTGACCGAGATCCTGACCGAGCGCGGCAAGATGGTGGGCGTGCGCACCGCAGCAGGGGACATTGCCTGCGAAAAGCTGGTGCTGTGCTGCGGGCAATGGACCCGGGATCTGGCCCGGACCATCGGTGTGACCGTGCCGCTCGTCTCGGTGGAGCATCAATACATGCTGACCGAGGCCTTTGGCGTGCCCTCGGACCTGCCGACCCTGCGCGATCCGGACCGGCTGACCTATTACAAGGAAGAGGTCGGCGGGCTGGTCATGGGCGGTTATGAGCCCAATGGCATCCCCTGGGCCAAGGGCGGCATTCCCGACCCGTTCGATTTCCAGCTGCTGGAGTCGAATTTCGACCATTTCGAGCAACTCGTGGAGCTGGCCCTGCCCCGGGTGCCGAAGCTGGAGGAGGTCGGCGTCAAGCAGCTGATCAATGGCCCCGAGAGCTTTACCCCGGACGGCAATTTCATCCTTGGCGAGGCGCCGGAGATGGCCAATGTCTTTGTCGGGGCCGGGTTCAACGCCTTTGGCATCGCGGCGGGCGGCGGTGCGGGCATGGCGCTGGCCGAATGGGTCGCCAAGGGCGCGCCGCCCTATGACATGTGGCCCGTGGATATCCGCCGTTTCGGGCGTCCGCACACGGATACGGACTGGGTCCGGACCCGCACATTGGAGGCCTACGGCAAGCATTACACCATGGCCTGGCCCTCGGAAGAGCATGAAAGCGGCCGCCCCTGCCGCCGCTCGCCGCTCTATGACCGGCTCAAGGCCTCGGGCGCGGTGTTCGGCGAAAAGCTCGGCTGGGAGCGTCCGAACTGGTTCGCCGCCCCGGGCGAAGAGGCGCGGGACATCTACACCTTTGACCAGCCCAACTGGCACGCCCCGGTGGGCCGCGATCACAAGGCCGCGCGCGAGGCGGCGGTGCTTTTTGACCAGAGCTCGTTCGCCAAGTTCATCCTGCAGGGGCCCGATGCGGAAGAGGCCCTGCAATGGATCGCCGCGAACCGCGTGGACAAGCCCGTGGGGGCGATCATCTACACCCAGATGCTCAACGATCGGGGCGGGATCGAGTGCGATCTGACCTGCGTGCGCACGGGCCATGACAGCTATTACATCGTCACCGGCACCGGCTTTGCCACCCATGATTTCGACTGGATCCGCCGGAATATCCCCGCCGGGCTGAACGCGCAGCTGGTGGATGTGACCTCGTCGAACGCGGTGCTGGCCCTGTTCGGGCCCCGGGCCCGCGATATCCTGTCGGAGGTCACCACGGCGGATGTCTCGGACGCAGCACAGCCCTTTGCCACAGCGCGCCGGATCGGCATCGCGGGCTGTCCGGTGCTGGCCCTGCGGATCACCTATGTGGGCGAGCTGGGCTGGGAGCTGCACCTGCCCACGGAATACGCCCTGACGGTCTATGACGCCCTGCATGCGGCGGGGGCCGCGCACGGGCTTCGCAATGCCGGGTACCGCGCGATCGAGACCTTGCGGCTGGAAAAGGGCTACCGCGCCTGGGCCTCGGATATCGGCCCGGATCACACCCCGGACGAGGCCGGGCTCGGCTGGGCGGTCAAGATGAAGTCCAACATCCCCTTCAAGGGCCGCGAGGCCGTGGCTGCGCAGCGCGCAGCGGGCGTGAAGAAGATCCTCGCGACCTTCACCGCCTCGGGGGACACGATCCTGTCCGGGCGCGAGACCATCTATCGCAACGGCACGCGCTGCGGCTGGCTGTCCTCGGGGGGCTATGGCCACACGCTGGGCCAGTCCATCGGCATGGGCTATGTCCGCGCCACCGAGCCGATCGACCGGGATTACGTGCTGAGCGGGGACTACGAGCTGGAGGTCGCGACCGAGCGCGTGCCCGCGCAAGTGACGCTCAGCCCGCTCTATGATCCGGGCATGGACCGGGTGCGGAGCTAGGCCGATGGCGACCCATTCCGCCCGGCACCTGATCATCGGCGGCGGCATCATCGGCTGCTCGATTGCCTATCACCTGACGCGCCGGGGCGAGACGGATGTGGTCCTGCTGGAACGCGCCAGCCTGACCGAGGGGGCCACATGGCATGCCGCCGGTCTGGTCGGGCAGCTGCGCTCGTCGCGCAACACGACGCGGATGCTGCGCAAATCGGTCGAGATGTATGACCGGCTGCAAAACGAAGAGGGGCTGCAGTTCGACTGGAAGAAGACCGGCTCCCTGCGGCTGGCCGCGACCCGCGACCGGATGCTGGAGGCCAAGCGGCTGGCCACCATGGCGCGCAGCTTCGGGCTCGAGATGGCGATCCTGAGCCCCGGCGAGGCCAAGGAGCTCTTTCCGCTGATCGACGAACGCGGGCTGGAGGGCGCGGCCTATATCCCGTCCGATGGCTATGTGGATCCGGCCTCTCTGTGTCAGGCGATTGCGGGCGCGGCGCGGCGTCAGGGGGCCGAGATCCGGCAGGGGGTCGAGGTCACCGACTTCACCCTGCGGGGCGGGCGGATCACCGGGGTCGAGACCACGGCGGGCTCCTACGAGGCCGAGACCGTGATCCTCGCCACCGGCATGTGGAGCCGCGAGCTTGGCGCGAAGCTGGGCCTGCGCGTGCCGGCCTGCGCGGTGGAGCACCAGTATATCGTCACCGAATCCACCGGGCAGGAGATCGGCCACTACCCGACCCTGCGCGACCCCGAACGGCTGGTCTATTACAAGCCCGATGTGGGCGGTCGGCTGGTGATCGGCGGCTATGAGGAGGGCACCTTGCCCTTCGGTGACCCGGAGATCCCCGGCGCCTTCGTGCGCCAGCTTCTGCCCGAGAACCTCGACCGGTTTCTGCCCCTCGCGGAGCTCGCCGGGCAGGTCACGCCAGTGGTCAACGAGGTCGGCATCCGGCAGGTGATCAACGGTCCGATCCCCTATTCCGCCGACGGGGATTTCGTCATGGGCTGGCAGCCGGGGATCGACAACCTGATGCTGGCCACGGGGTTCCTTTACGGGATCGCCGCGGGCGGCGGGGCGGGCGAGATGATCGCGGAATGGGTCGTGGAGGGCGCGCCATCGCTCGACCTCTGGCCGCTGGATGTGCGCCGCTTCGGGCCCCATCACGGCACCCGCGCCTTCATGTATCCCCGCGCGGTGGAGCATTACGCCCACCATTACAAGATGCGCTATCCCGGGCAGGAGCATGAGAGCGCCCGGCAGCTGCGGCTGTCGCCGCTCTATGCGCGGCTGAAGGCGGCGGGGGCGGTTTACGGCTCGAAAAACGGGTGGGAGCGTCCGCTTTGGTTCGCCCCCGACGGCGTGCCGCCGGTCGATCAGCTCGACTTCCTGAGCCCCGGCTGGAAACCCTTTGCCGCCGAGGAACACCGCGCCGTGCGCGACCGGGTGGCGCTGATCGACCAATCCTCGTTCGCGAAATTCGAGATCCTCGGGCCCGGGGCGCTGGACCTGCTCCAGACGCTGTGCGTGTCCAACATGGACAAGCCGGTGGGCGCGGTCATCTACACCCAGATGTGCAACGCCGCAGGCGGCACCGAGGCGGATGTGACCTTCATCCGGCTGGCGGAGGACCGGTTCTACATGGTCACCGGCTCGGGCTTTGGCGTGCATGACAGCGACTGGATCCGGCGGCATATGCCCGGGGATGGCTCGGTGCATCTGATCGAGGTGACCTCGGCCAAGGCGGTGATCAACCTTGTCGGGCCGCAGGCGCGCGCGGTGCTGGCCGCCGCCTCGGAAAGCGATGTGAGCGATGCCGCCCTGAGCTTTGCCACGGCGCGCGAGATCATCCTCGGCGCGGCCCCGGTGCTGGCGGCGCGGATCGGCTATGTGGGCGAGCTGGGCTATGAACTGCATATCCCGACGGAGTTTGCCGCCCATGTCTATGACCGGCTCTGGCAGGCGGGGCAGGGGGCGGGGATCGCCAATGTCGGCTATCGCGCGATCGAGAGCCTGCGCATGGAGAAGGGCTATATCTACTGGTCCGGGGATGTGACCCCCGATTACACCCCGATCGAGGCCGGGGTCGGGTTTCGCGTGCATCTCAAGTCCAAGGGTGCGTTCAACGGCCGCGCCGCCCTGGAGGCGCAGAAGCGCGACGGCCCGGCGCGCAGGCTCTGCACCTTCGTGACCGATGCCGACCTGCCACTGACCGGGGGAGAGGCCATCCTGCTGGGCGACACGGTCGTGTCCCTCGCCACCTCGGTCGGGTTCGGCCATACGGTGCAAAAGACGATCCTGCGCGGCTATCTCGACCGGGCCTATTGGGACGAGACCGATTTCGGGCTCGAGGTGTTCGGCGACCGGCACGGGATCACACAGGTGCCGGGACCGGTCTATGATCCCGGCAATGCGAGGCTGAAAGGATAGAGGAGGGGCGCGCGATGACGGACCACAAGGAACAGGTGCTGGCGGCGCTGCGCAGCGCGCCGGGCTTCGAAACACTTGGCGCGGTGGACAGCATCACCCGGCTCGGCGGGCTGACCAATCTGGTGCACCGGGTGGATATGGGCGCGCGCTCGGTGATCGTGCGCATCCCCGGCGAGGGGACCGAGGCCTATATCGACCGCGCGGTCGAGGCCCATAACGCCCGCGCGGCGGCCCGGGCCGGGGTCTCGGCTGAGGTGATCCATGCGGATCCCGCGAGCGGTCTGATGATCTCGGAAACCGTGCCGGATATCGAGACCATGACACCGGAGTTGTTTCGCACGCGCGCTGGATCCCCGGCGCGGGCGGGGGCGGCGCTGGCCAAGCTGCACGGGTCGGGCGAGGTCTTCGAGTTCCGGTTCGAGCTCTTTGCGATGATCGACGATTACCTCAAGATCCTCTCGACCAAGCAGGTCGCCCTGCCCGAGGGCTATCACGATGTGGTCGCCGCCGCCCAACCGGTGCGCGCGGCGCTGGACGCGGCGAACCTGCCGCTGGCGCCCTGCCATTGCGACCCGCTTTGCGAGAATTTCCTCGATGATGGCACGGTGATGTGGATCGTCGATTGGGAATATTCGGGCATGAATGACCCGCTCTGGGATCTGGGGGATCTGTCGGTCGAGGCCGGGATGGATGCGGCCCAGGATGCCGAGATGATGGCCGCCTATTTCGGCCGCGCCCCCAGCGCCGCCGAGCAGGGTCGGATGGTGATCTACAAGGCGATGTGTGACCTGCTCTGGACCCTCTGGGGGTTGATCCAGCTCGCCGATGAGAACCCGGCCGAGGATTTCTGGGCCTATGCCACGGGCCGGTTCGCCCGGTGCCAGAGCCTGATGCAGGATCCGGCCTTTGCGGGCCATGTGGCGGCGGTGCGCGCCGGCTAGCGCGGCGCGCGGGGCAGGGGGCGTTCGGGGCTGGCCTCGGGGATCTGGCGGGTTTGGCTGGCCTGCCGGATGACGGCGCCGATTTCCATGAACTGTTTGCTGAGCGGGCTGGTCTTGCGCCAGACCATGCCGATGGTGCGCTTGGGCTGGTTGCGGGCGAACCGCGCCACGTCGAGCCCGGCGGCCTTGGTTTCCAGCGGCACGGCCATTTCCGGGATCACCGTCACCCCGAGCCCCGCATCGACCATCTGCACCAGTGTGGCCAGCGACGAGCCCTCCATGACGAGGCTGGGATCCGAGGGGCGCATCTCGCAAAAGGACAGGGCCTGATCGCGGAAGCAATGGCCCTCTTCCAGCAAGAGGAGCTTCATCTCCTGCAATTTGCTGGGGCTCGGGACGGGTTTCTGCGCGTCCTTGATCGGGCGGACGAGCACGAATTCCTCGTCGAACAGGGCGAATTCCCGCAAGGCGGGTTCCGAGATCGGCAGGGCCGCCACCACGAAATCCAGCCGCGATTCGAGCAGGTCCGCAATCAGCGACTGGGTGATGGATTCCCGCGGCAGCAGATCGAGATCGGGCAGGTGGCCGCTGAGCCGCTTGATGATCGTCGGCAGCAGATAGGGCGCGATGGTCGGGATCACCCCGATGCGCAGCGCCCCTTTCAGTGGCCCCTCGGCGGAGCGGGCGAGCTCGGACATCTCTTCCACATCCGCGAGGATCTTGCGGGCCCGTTGCAGGAAATCCTCGCCGAGCGTGGTCAGGTGGATCTTGCGCGCGGTCCGTTCGACCAGGGGCGCGCCGAGCATCGCCTCAAGCTCCTTGATCTGGGCCGAGAGGGCCGGTTGCGAGATCGCGCAGGCCTCGGCGGCCCGTCCGAAATGTCCGAACCGGGCGAGGGCGTCGAAGTACCTGAATTGCTTGAGTGTCACGTTGATCATAACTTCAACTTATCACAAGCCAAAGAATATCCAATTGGTAGTTATGAAATTGCCCGTGTATGCCGGAGGTGGATTTAGAATCCTTCTAGCTGCGAGGAGATCAGACGATGGACGGAAACAGCATGCACGGGATGGGTGGTTGCCCCGTGAACCACGGTGGCAACACCTCCATGGACAAGCCGGTGACCAAGTGGTGGCCGAATGCGCTCAACCTCGACATCCTGCACCAGCACGGCGCGCGGACCAATCCGATGGACGCCGATTATGACCACCGCGAGGCGGTCAAGGGCCTCGATTTCGAGGCGGTGAAGGCGGATGTCAAAGCGCTGCTGACCGAAAGCCAGGACTGGTGGCCGGCCGATTGGGGCCATTACGGTGGCCTGATGATCCGTCTGGCCTGGCACTCGGCCGGGTCCTACCGGATGCAGGATGGCCGCGGCGGTGCGGGGGGCGGCAATATCCGCTTTGCTCCGCTGAACTCCTGGCCGGACAATGCGAGCCTCGACAAGGCCCGCCGCCTGCTCTGGCCGGTGAAGAAGAAATACGGCAACGCCCTGTCCTGGGCCGATCTGATCATCCTGTCGGGCAACATGGCCTATGAATCCATGGGTCTGAAACCCTTTGGCTTCGGCTTTGGCCGCGAGGATCTCTGGGGTCCGGAAAAGGACGTCTACTGGGGCTCCGAGAGCGAATGGCTCGCCCCGTCCGAAAACCGCTATGGCGATCTGGAGAATGCCTCCACCCTCGAGAACCCGCTCGCGGCGGTGCATATGGGCCTGATCTATGTGAACCCCGAGGGCGTGAACGGCCAGCCGGACCCGGCCCGCACCGCGATGCATGTGCGCGAGACCTTTGCCCGGATGGCGATGAATGACGAGGAAACCGCGGCCCTGACCTGCGGCGGGCACACGGTGGGCAAGGCCCATGGTGCCACGGTCGGTGACGATATCGGCGTCGAGCCCGAAGCGGCTGGCTACGAGACCCAGGGCTTCGGCTGGAGCAACCCGAACCAGACCGGTTCGGCCTCTGACGCCTTCACCTCGGGGATCGAAGGCGCATGGACCAAGCATCCGACGCAGTTCGACATGGGCTATTTCGACTACCTGTTCGGCTATGAATGGGAGCTGGTGAAATCCCCCGCAGGCGCATGGCAATGGGCCCCGGTGGACATGCCCGACAGCGAGAAGCCGGTGGATGCGGGCGACGGCTCGACCCCCAAGATGCCGATGATGACCGATGCGGACATGGCCATGAAAGTGGACCCGATCTACAACGCGATCTGCCAGCGCTTCCAGGCCGATCCGGAGTATTTCAAGGACACCTTCGCCCGCGCCTGGTTCAAGCTGACCCACCGCGATATGGGGCCGCGCGCCAACTATTACGGCCCCGATGTCCCTGCCGAGGACCTGATCTGGCAGGATCCGATCCCGGCCGGCAACACCGGCTATGACGTGGCCGCCGTGAAAGCCAAGATCGCCGAGAGCGGCCTGTCGGCCACGGATCTGATCACCACGGCCTGGGACAGTGCCCGCACCTTCCGCGGGTCCGACAAGCGGGGCGGGGCCAATGGCGCGCGCATCCGTCTGGCTCCGCAGAAGGACTGGGCCGGCAACGAGCCCCAGCGTCTGGCCAAGGTGCTCGGCATTCTGGAGCCCATCGCCGCAGAAACCGGCGCCTCCATCGCCGATGTGATCGTGCTTGGCGGGGTCGTGGGTCTGGAACAGGCCATCAAGGCGGGCGGCCATGCGGTCGACGTGCCCTTCACCCCGGGTCGCGGCGATGCCGATGACGCCCAGACCGATGCCGAGAGCTTCGACGTGCTGGAGCCGGTGGCCGACGGGTTCCGCAACTGGCAGAAAGAGGCCTATGCGGTCTCCGCCGAGGAGATGATGCTCGACCGGGCGCAGCTCATGGGGCTGACCGCGGCAGAGATGTCGGTCCTGCTCGCTGGCCTGCGGGTCATGGGGGCCAATCACGGCGGCAGCGCCCATGGTGTCTTCACCGACACGGTCGGCGCGCTGACCTCGGATTTCTTCGTCAACCTGACGGATATGTCCAACAGCTGGCACCCGCTCGACGATGGCACCTACGAGATCCGCGACCGCGCCTCCGGTGCGGTGAAGTGGACGGCCACCAGCGCCGATCTGGTCTTCGGGTCGAACTCCGTGCTGCGCAGCTATGCCGAGGTCTACGCCCAGGACGACAACCGCGAGAAATTCGTGAAGGATTTCGTCGCGGCCTGGACGAAGGTCATGGAAGCCGACCGGTTCGATCTGGTCGCCTGATCCAAACGGACCCGGGCAGGGGGACCTCGCCCGGGCCATCGGTCACACAGCGTCGCGCCACAAGGCGCGGCGTTTTCTTTTGTCGGAAGCGGTAGTGCCGCGACGACCTGTGCGAGACCGGTGATGGCGCAGCCGCCGATAGGGCATGGGCGGCGCAAATGCTGGTTTAGGTGTTCTTGGGGCCGTGGTTTCCCGCCTCAACTTGCCCTTGGCAGAGGCGGTGGAAAGCTCCGCGCAGCACTTGACGATTTTTACAATAAGAATGCCCTATCGTGGGCGGGCGACGATGTTTGAGTGGCATCTTCCAAATGATCGGTATCGCCAACTATGACAGCGCGGGTAGGTATTGTTTTTCAACCAAAGGCTAGATTGGCCCAACGCTGCGGTTCGGCCACTTTGTTCGTTGCTGCGGTGTGGCCCGCCAGGGCCGTCCTTCGCTGCCGCCGCATAACCTCAAGGAACTGAGAGGTCGGCAATGCGGACAAACCTGCCATCAGATTTTCTGGCGCGAGGGTTCGCAGTCACGGATCACACGAGGATCATAAAGGAGAACCGGCGATTCCGGTGGGGCCTGCTCTGGTTGAAACCGCAGGCAATTCTTTCGGATCTATAAATGGCCTAGACCCGAGATGGCTTTGGTGCATCGAAGGCGTCGATATGGCGGGCCGCCAAGGATCAGTATGTCTGGCCTGGCGCCCAGACGCCTGACGCTGGTGTCTCCAAAGACGACTGGTTGGCGGGGCTGCGACCAAAATCGCACCCAGAGCAGACGCCCCGTTCCGCGCGCGCACGCTGCGGCTGCGAAGGCGTGAGATTCGGCATTTCAAAGGCAAATCTGGCCAAGCCATAGGGTCTCACCACGACGGTCTGCCGAAGGTTTTCGTGCCTGACACTCGCCCAGCGGGGCGCTCGGATTGGCCTGTCACAAACCCGGCCCGACCATCGTCACGCGCCCGCCGACAGATCAAATTTGTTAATCCGTCGGGCAGTCATTTGGTTTTGAGTGCGTTGTCCGGTGGTGGAATGCTGATCGGCACGCAGGGAGCTGGCACAGTCAAGCGCCGGATTGAACGATCGGATTTGATCGCCTGCCTTGGGAGGAGAAGCAATGACATCATCAATTCCGCACGACCCGCCTGCCGGTATGGACCGCCGGGCGTTCTTACGGCTCGTCAGCAGATACGGGTTCACCGCCGCAGCGGTGGCAACCGCGTCCGGGGCATATATGTCGAGCGCGGCGCTGGCCCAATCGGTCTCGGAAGAGCGTGAACGCAAAGCCGCCGCCGAGCATACGATGATTGTGGCCACGCCCTATGTCCTGGGCGCGTCGCGGAGCGTTCCGCTGATGCAGCTCGATTTCAAGGAAAACATCCAGAACATGACCAACGGCAAGGTCTATGTTCGGCTGGCCCCGGGCGGTGAGCTCGGCGTGGGCAGCTCCCTTGCCCAGAGCGTGCAGTCCAACACGATCCAGGCCGCGCAGCATTCGCTCGCCAATTTCGCGCCCTTCGCGCCGATCGTCGATCTGGTCAACATTCCCTACTGGTGCGGCAAGAACCAGCAGGCGGTCAATCTGGTGAACTCGAAGCAATGGGCCGATCTGGTCAATCCCAGCATCGAGGCGCGCGGCTTCAA
>NZ_JBNAGD010000015.1:0-56060 GCF_049801015.1 Dinoroseobacter sp. S124A
CCCGTCAAGGAAGAACGACGCCGAAAGGCCCAGCTGGGGCAACCATGGCACCTCGGCCTGGATCACCTGCCCGTCGAGCACCTGGGGCGCCAGCGACAGCAGCATGAGAAAGGCGAGCGCCGTGGGAACGGCCGTGAAAGAGGCGCATGCGGTTCGCCCGGCCCGGATCATCACCCCGGGCATGAGGGCGCCAATGAATGGCAGCAATGCGATAATGAAAAGGAGAGGGCCCCCGTGGCTCATAATATGCCCTTACGGATCTTGCAGTCTGCGCCTTGGGTGGCGCCGTTCCGATCAGCAATACAGCAAAGCATCCCCCTTAGCGAGAGACCTTAGATGGCACAATTCGCCCCAGTCCGGGGATCGCGCCGGGCCTGCGGATCCCCCCGGCGCGGTGGGTGCCTGGGTCGCCGCGGCTGATCGCGGCAGGCCCCTCCAAGGCCCGGTGCAGGTAGCGTGTGATCCGGTCGTTTTCACGGTTTTGTTATGGATGCAGAAACAGTTGCCAAGCCATGCGGGACCGGGCACTGTCCCGCCACGGGCCCGATATTTCCGGGATCCCGACGAGAGCCGATTTTAAATATGTACCAATTTGAAAGGTGAGCCTTATGCGCCTTATCGAGTCCGATATTGCCGGATTTTCCAAGAAAGAAGCCCATGACCGCAGCCGCAACCGGCTGTCACAGCAGGGGCAAACCCGTCTCATCCGCCTGCCCGTTTTGACCTATCTCTATGCCGACGGGATGGGCGGGCTGACCGCGCTTCGCACGCTGGTGCAATCGACCCGCGCCTCCATGGATCTGGCCCGGGCCTTTTACCGCGAAAACAGTTTTGAGCGCCTCGATTTCGAGTACCGCGTCCGCTCGGGGATCCTGCCCAATCCGCGGGACTGGCGCGGCAATCTCGAGGGGATCCAGCCGCGTTACAACGCGGCGAGCGGGGTGCTCGAGAATCCCGGGGACTTCATGTCCCCCGAGAGCTACACAGGCTACGCCGCCTTCCGGATCCATGGCCGCGACCCGGCCCGCTTCGGCACCGGGAACGGCAATCCCGTGCTGCGTGAGTATGGCAACATCCATCGCCGCAACATCATCGCGGATCTCATCACCGAGATCGAGGCGGGGCCGGACCATGACTGGGACGACGCCGAAAGCCTGACCGAAATCGCCGACTGGGCCTTTCCGACCGGGGGCGGCGGTTCGGTCTATGTCTGCTCAAGCCAGGTCAACCGCGCGGTGAAACGCACCCTGCCCGTGGCGACCGAGCTGGCCCCCGGCATGCCCTTTCAGGAGATCGTGCTCAGCTCGCAGGGCCCAGGCGCGTCCTCGGCGCAGCTCCATGCCCATGAGCTTGGGCATCTCTTCTTCGGGATCGGCGACTATTACAACCGCCGGGTGGATGGCACGCGCGTGACGCAGGAGGATGCGCTCGGCTATCTCGGCGATGCCAGCATCATGGCCCTGCATTTCGACAGCCCCCACTTCGACGGGTTTCTCAAGTTCTTCCTCAACTGGACCGACCCGCAGCTTGTGGAGCCGAGTTTTGCCAGCCGCGAGATCACGCTGCGCCCGACCTATGGAGCGCCGGGCAATGCGCTGGTGATCCGGCCCGAAAAGAACCGCCGCCCCGGCGAGTTCTTCATCGTTGAATACCGCACCCGGAATGGTCGCACACCCGATGGCAGCGCGATCCGGTTCGACCGCAACTTGCGCAATCCGCTGGAAAACGGGGTCTTCGTCTATCACGTGAACGGCACCGACATCAAAGGCGGCGCGCCGGGCGAGGCGGAGCCGCAGGTCACCCTGATCTCGGGCCAGCCGCGCGAGGCGACCGAGCTGCGCTCCCTGCGGACGGGTCAGAAGCTGGAGGCCAGCGACACAGCCTTTTACGGCGGGCACGAGAACGGGCTGGAGATCGAGGTGCTCGACATCACCGGGCAGGAGGCGCGGATCCGCATCAGCTGGAACCGGGCGCCCCGGCTTGATGTGGCGCGGGTAAGCGGCGGCGATCTGCATGTCTTTGCGCGCAAGGCCGATGGATCGCCCCTCCACAAGCGCCGAACCGGGAGCACATGGCTGCCTGCCCGCACCGAATGGTGGGATATGGGGGGCGAGATCACCGACCGCCCCACGGTCTCTCAGGCGGGCGACGAGCTGTCGGTTTGGGTGCGCGGGGTCAGCGGCGCGCCCTTTCACAAGCGCATGGCCGCCGATGGCACATGGTCGCCCGCCAGTTGGCAGAATATGGGCGGCGAGATCCTCGGCGAGGTCGCGCCCAGCAAGAGCGGTGCGTTCAACGAGGCGCTGGTGCGTGGCATCTCGGGCGATATCTTCGTCAAGCAGAGCCGCAGCACCGGCTGGGCCCCGTCCCTGTTCGGCTGGCACCGGCTGGGCGGCCCGTTCGAGGGACGTCCCCATGGCATCCCCGGTCCCGACGGGCTCCATGTGGTGACGCGCCGCGCGACGGGCATGCCGGTCCATGCCCTGATCCCCAAGGACGCCCTCACCCAGAGCCAGCCGAGCTGGACCGAGCTCGGCGGACAGCTCAGCGCCGATCCCCATGGCTGCGCCCATGATGGCGGGATCCTCGTCTGCGGGCGCGGGATCAGCGGCAAGCTCTTTGCCAAGACGCTGGGCAGCGGGGGGTGGCGCCCATCGGCCACGGGCTGGACCGATCTCGGGGGCCAGATCATGGGCCCGCCCTGCGCCGTCAGCACGGGAGATCACGTGGTGATCTTCGCCACGGGGATTTCCGGCGGGGTCTTCGCGATCCGGGGCACTGGCGGGAGCTGGAGCGACTGGGCCCCGCTGGGCGGGCAGGTCATCGACAGCCCCACCGCATTGGTCAATGGCGACCATATCGAGGTGGTCTGCACCGGGATCAGCGGCAATGCGTTCCACATGCGCTGGGAGGCCAGCCAATGGCCCCCGCCCAAGGACGCCTGGACCAGTCTCGGCGGCCCGCTGATCTGATCCGACCCCAGGGGCGGGCATCGCCGTATTTGGCGTGGATATATATAGTGTCCGGATCCCCGGCCCGCGCCCCGTACCGGGGCGCCCTATGCCAAGGGCCCGGCGGTCGCGCCATAGGCGCGCACCGTCTCGGCGGCGGCCCGCACCGCCTGCGCTGCCGCCGCGCCCGGATCCGACCCGGCCACCAGACCGGCGAGGAACGTACCCGCAAGGCAATCCCCGGCCCCGGTGCTGTCCACAGCCTCCACGGAGATGGCCGGGATCACATGCCGCGCCCCGCCGCTGCACAGGATCGCCCCCGCCCTGCCCCGTTTGAACACCACATGCCGGGCCGGCAGCGCCTCGAAATAGGCCAGCGTCGCCTCCGGATCCTCATGGCCGAGAAAGAGCGCGGCCTCATCCTCGGAGGGCAAGACGATATCCGCCATGGGCAGAAATGCCGTCATGCAGGCCCGCGCCTCCTCCAGCGACCAGAGGCTGAGCCGCAGGTTCAGGTCATAGGAGACCAGCGTCCCGGCCGATCGCGCGATCTGTGCCGCGCGCCACACCGCCTCGCGCATGGGGCGGCTGATCGCCTGGCTCACCGCCGACACGTGCAGCACCCGGGCCGCCTCGATTACGGCAACCGGCAGGTCGTCCGGCCCGTAGAAGCTGGCTGCCGAGCCCCGCCGCGCATAGGCAAACCGCCGCCCCGCCGGGTCCGGATCGATCACGTTGAGCCCTGTGGGATCCTCGGTCCGGCACAGAAGATGGGTGGTCGCGACCCCCTCCTCGGCGCAGAACCCGCGCACCGCATCCCCCAGCAGATCGCCTCCGACCGCCCCCAGCAGCCCGGCCCGGGCCCCCGCCCGCGCCGCCGCCACCGCCGCGTTCAGCGTGTCGCCCCCGACCCCCTGCTGAAAGAGCCCCAGCGCATCGGGCGCATCCGAGGGCGGGCCGGGCAGGCGCACCATCTCGATCAGGGGTTCGCCAAGGGTCAGGATATCCGCATCTGCCATGGCCGCATTTGACGCGGTGGTCCGGGGCAAGTCCAGTGCCCTCCCCGCGCCGCCCGTCGCTGCCGCCCGGACCAAGGCGCTGGTCACGCCCCGCCCCTTGGGTCTACAGTCGGGCTCCGCCGTCTCAGGAAAGGCCACGCCCCATGGACATGCCGAAGAACCGGTTCAAAGCCGCCCTGACCACCGGGGCGCATCAGCTCGGGATCTGGAACACCGTGGGTGGCAATACCATCCCCGAGATGCTGGCCGGGGCCGGGTTCGACTGGGTGCTGGTGGATTGCGAACATGCGGCGGTGGAAACGGTTGAGGTCCTGCCGGCGCTGCAGGCCATCGGCCAGACCCCGGAGGTTTCGGCCATCGTGCGCCCGGCGGCCAATGACCCGGTGTTGTTCAAACGCCTGCTCGACATGGGCGCGCAGACCCTTCTGGTGCCCTATATCGAGACCGCCGCCCAGGCCCGGGACGCGGTATCCGCCATGCGCTATGGTCCCCACGGGATCCGCGGCATGGCCGGGATGACCCGGGCGACCCGCTATGGCCAGGTGGACCGCTACTTCACCGAGGCCGAGACCGAGCTCTGCCTCGTGCTGCAGGTCGAGACCGTCGCGGGGCTCGCGGCGTTGGAAGAGATCGCGACGACCGAGGGCGTAGACGCGGTTTTCATTGGCCCTGCGGATCTGAGCGCGAGCCTCGGCTATCCGGGCCAGTTCGACCATCCGGAGGTTCTGGCCGCGATCGACGACGCCTTTGCCCGGCTGGCCAAGCTTGGCGTGCCCAAGGGGATCATGGCGCTCGACCCGAAAGCCGCGCAGGGCTACATCGCGGGCGGGTCGCAGTTCACGGCCGTGGGGGTCGATCTGGTCCTTCTGGCCGAGGCGACCGCCGCCCTGCGCGCGCAGTTCCCGTAGCCCCGCGCCCTAGCCCTGATAGCCGAAGACACGCGGCAGCCAGAGCACCACATCCGGCGACAGGATCAGGAAGACGAGCGCTGCGACCAGCACCGCGAGGAAGGCCCAGATTTCGGCGATGATCTCTTTGAGAGGAATGCCCGTGACCGCGTTGATCACGAAGAGCAGGATGCCATAGGGCGGCGTGATCAGCCCGATCATCGAGTTCACCACCACCAGCACGCCGAAATGCACCAGATCGATCCCCAGCGCCTGACAGGTCGGGATGAAGAGCGGCACGATCACCAGAATGATCGTCGTCGCATCCAGCACGCAGCCCAGAAGCAGCACCAGCACATTGACCAGCAAGAGAAACATCAGCGGGTGAATCTCGAGCCCGGTCAGCGCCGCCGAGAGCATGGCGGGGATGTTTTCCGAGATCACGATGAAATTCAGGATCAGCGCCCCGCCGATCACGATCCCCACCGCCGCCGAGGACCGGGCGCTGTCCACGAAGATCTCGTAAAGCGTCTTGATCGAGAGCGCCCGATAGAAGAACGCCGCCAGGATCAGCGCATAGAACGCGGCGACGGCGGCGGCCTCGGTGGGTGTCGTCACCCCGCCATAGATCCCGTAGAGCAGGATCACCGGCATCAAAAGCGCGGGAAAGGCCTTGCCCGTCACCCGGGGCAGATCGCGCAGGGGCACGGGCTCTTCCCGGGCGAAGCCGCGCCGGGTCGAGATCAGGTAATTCATCCCCATCAGCACCCCGCCCATCACCAGCCCCGGCACGATGCCTGCCAGAAACAGCGCGCCGATCGAGCTGTTGGAGACCAGCGCATAGAGCACCATGGGGATCGAGGGCGGGATGATCGGGCCGATGGTCGCCGTGGCGGCGGTGATCGCGGCGGCATAGCCGCGGCTGTAGCGGCCCTCCTTGGTCATCATGCCGATGATGATCTTGCCCAGCCCCGCCGCATCGGCCACCGCCGAGCCGGACATGCCGGAAAAGATCAGCGAGGCCATGACATTCACATGGCCCAACCCACCCCGGAACCGCCCGACCACGGCGATACAGAAATTCAGCAGCCGGTCGCTGATCGAGCCGGCATTCATGATATTGGCCGCCACGATGAAAAGCGGGACCGCCAGCAGGATGAAACTGCCATAGAGCCCTTGCAGGATCTTCTCGCCCGTCAGGGCCAGATCCTTGCCGGACATGCCGAGATAGACCAGCGAGGCCAGCATGATTGCATAGCCGATGGGCGTCCCGATCCCCGCAAGGCCGAACAGCGCGATCAGGCACAGGGCGAGCTCGAGGCTCATACCGCTTCATCCCCCTGCCGGATCGCGGGCGGGCCATGCTCGTGGCCGGGCAGCTCGTGATCCGCATCCGGGGGCCCGTTGCGCCAGACATCGACGAAGCGCCACGCATAGCGCAGGCCCACCGCCGCCATGAACACGATATAGATGGAAAAGATCGTCCGCATCGGGATCTTGTCGCCGGTGAACGGGTTGCGCACGGTGGTGGTCTTGCGGATCTTCATCCAGTCCACGTAATCCCAGGTCGGATAGGCCGACCAGACCAGCCCGGCCACGATCGACCCCGCCGCGATCAGGGCCAGCACCCGGCGGATCCGGCGCGGGGCGGCGAGATAGAGAATGTCGAAGGTCACCTGATCCCGCTCGCGCACCAGAAAGGCATTGCCGAAGAACACGATCCAGACCCAGAGGATCAGGCAGAGCTCCAGCGTCCAGCCAAAGGGCTGCACCAGCACGTAGCGCGAAAAGATCTGCAGCAGGAAGGTGATGAACATCGCCGCCAGAAGCGCGGCGGCGATGAACTCTGTCCCGCGGGTGAACCATCTTGTGATGAAACGCATGGGGTCCTCCCGCGAGTGTGTCGGGCGCGGCGCTTAGTTGCCGAGCGCGTTGATCTTCTCAAGCACGCCATCGGGCCAGCTCGACGCCACTTCGCTGCCCACATACTGGGCCTGCACATGGGTGCGGAACGCATCCAGATCCGGGGTGTAGATCTCGACCCCCTTGCTGCGGATGAAGTCGGCCAGGTTGTTTTCCTTGTCGAGCTGCTTCAGCCGGCCCCAGGCGGCGGCGGCATCGGCGGCCCGCTGAACCTGCAACTGCTGCTCCGCCGAGAGCCCGTCCCAGACCTCTTTCGAGAAGGCGATGTAGTTCAGGTCCACCAGATGGGAGGTCAGCGCGATCTGCTTGGTCACCTCATAGAACTTGGCGTCCACCACCGTGGGCAGCGGGTTGTCCTGCCCATCCACGGCGCCGGTCGAAAGACCTGTATAGACCTCGGTGAAGGCCATGGGTGTGGGGGCCGCCCCCAGCGCTTTGCCGAGGAACTGCCACGCATCCGTGCCCGGCATCCGCAGGTTCACCCCGGCCAGATCCTCGGGCGTTTGCACGTCCAGCTCCTCGCGGGTCTGGCGCAGGTTCACATGGCGCTTGCCGAGATACATCACCGACAGAAGCTTGACGCCCAGCTCGTCCTCGACCGTCTTCTTGAACGGATCCATCAGCGGGTCGTTGAAGACGCGCACCTGATGGGCGGCATCCTGATGGACATAGCCCGTGGCAAAGATCGAGAATTCGGGGAAGAACTGCGCCAGCTCCTGCGCCGAAGCGATGGACATGGTCAGGTTGCCCCGGCTGATCGCCTCAAGCTCGGTACCTTGCGCAAAGAGCGTCGCGTTATAACCGGGCTGAAACTCGGCAAACTCGGCGACCATGGGCGCAAAGACCTGCGCCATGGCCTGCGACCGCTGATCCGTCTCAGAGCCTGCCGTGGCCATGGTAAAGGTCATCTTGTGGCCATCGGCCAGCCCGCCACCCGTGGTCGCGGCGACCATTCCCGCCGCAAGGGCCGCGCTCAGCGCCGCCCGTCTCGTGATCCCAGAAAACATGATATCCTCCCTATCGTTTTCATTGTCCCGTGGGGGTCAATCATCTGCGATCCCCCCGTTTCATCAAGCTCTTTCGCGTCGCGCGCGGATCAGCCCGCCTGCGCCACCTCCCTCGGCGCGGCGGGCTGAAGCGCGATGTCCCGTCCCTCGGCGGCGGACAGCTGCATCGCCTCGATCACTTCGAGCGTGCGCAGCCCCTCGCGCCCCGACACAAGCGGGGTCGCGCCATGGGCGATGACATCGGTAAAATGGGCGATCTGGTTGACCAGCGGGTCCGTGGCCGCGCGCATCAGGCTGGTGGCCGAGATCGGCGCCCACCAATCCGGCTCGCCCGCGCCGTGATGCCAGAGCCGCAGATCCGGCAACGAGAGCGCCCCGCGCGACCCGCCGATCATATAGCAACTCTCCGAGGTGGGCGGATAGATCGGATGCTCGCGCGCCGTCATCTCCCAGCTCCACGGGGCGGCGATGCTGTCCGACACGCTCACCGTGCCGATCGCGCCATTGGCAAAGGTCAGGATCGCACTGGACAGATCCTCGTTCTCATAGCCCCGGCGCGCCGGAGCCGCGACCGCCCGCAGCGAGACGACCTCGCCGCACAGATGGCGCAGCAGGTCGATGTCATGAACGAGATTGACTGCCACCGGCCCGGCGCCGGGGCGCTTGCGCCAGTCCGCGATGTCGAAATAGGCATCGGGCTTGTAGAACCAGCAGGTCGCCTGCACCGCGCGGGTCTCACCCAGATCGCCCCGGGCAATCGCCTCTTGCGCGGCCTGAATGATCGGGTTGTAACGCCGGTGATGCCCCACCAGGAGCGGCACGCCCGCCTGCTCCGCCGCCGCGATAAGCTGCACCGCGTCTTCGGCCCGGGTCGCGATGGGCTTTTCCACCAGCACCGGACACCCCGCCGCCACCGCGCGCAGCCCCTGCGCCACATGGAGCGGGTTGGGCGTCGCCAGGATCAGCCCCGCCGCGCCCCCGGCGGCCAGAAACGCGTCGAGATCCGCATAGACCGCGCAGCCGAGCGCGCGGGCCGCATCCTGCGCCGCCGGCTCCGGCTCGATCACCGCCACGAGCGCCGCCGTCCCGCATTGCGCGATGGCCTCCGCATGACGGCGACCGACCAGACCGAAGCCTGCTATGGCAAGCGGCACGGCTTGCGGCATAGGCGCTGTTCCTCCCTGTTCCGCCCGGCCTTTGCGGCTCTGTCTGGCGGCTCCGGTAGGACGCTACCCGGATTCTCGGGGTCTGGCAATTCTATATGATATTTTGAAAGTTTGCCGATTTTTGGCCGAGTTGAATATGTTTCGCGTTTTGCCTAAGGTTTCCGAGAAGACCTCCAGCGAAGGGGACAGGGCATGGGCGCCACCTCCGCCACCGTCGGCGCGACCACCTATCAACGGCTCAAGCATGACATCATCTTCGGCGTGCTTCGCCCCGGGGCCAAGCTCAAGCTTGAACGCCTGCGCGCGGATTACGCCGCCAGCCTCTCGACCCTGCGCGAGACCCTGAACCGGCTGGCCAGCGAGGGGTTCGTGGACGCCCCCGCGCAGCGCGGGTTCCTCGTCACCCCGGTCAGCCCCGAGGATCTGGCAGAGATCGCGCATCTGAGGGTGCTGCTGGAATGCGATGCACTGGAACAGTCCCTCGCCCGGGGCGACACGGAATGGGAGGGGCGTCTGGTCGCCGCCCATCACAAGCTGCACCTGATCGAGCGACAGATCGGCGCGGGGGATCTGTCCAAGACCGAGCTTTGGAAGCGCTATGACTGGGAATTTCACCTCGCCTTGATCGAGGCCTGCGAGTCCCGCAACCTGCTGAGCCTGCACGCGATCCTCTATGACAAGTACCTGCGCTACCAGATGCTGGTGCTGACCAATCGGGGCGAAGCCGCCATGGCCGAGCATCAGGCCATGCTCGACGCCGCCCTTGCCCGGGACGCGGGTCGGGCGAAATCCGTGCTGACGGCGCATATCATGAACGGGCTCGACCACACCCTGCGCGCGATGGCAGACGCCGCGCCCGACGCCTAGACGCCGACCACGCGGCCCGTGGCGCGCGTGACCTCAGGCGGGCACAAGCGTATCCAGCACCAGCCGTCCCATGGCATTCGTGCGATGGGTCGAGAGCTCCACGTCCAGCGGGATCCGGCCATAGGCCGCCGAGATCGGCACCACCTCGCCGCGCCGCATCTCGTCCCGCACCAGCGATTGCGGCACCCAGCCCACCCCGGCCCCGAGCTTGATCAGCGAGACGACACTGGCGGCGAATGCGCTTTCGACCACGACCACCTCGTCGCGCAGCAGGTCCCGCGCCGGGGCATAGGCCCCGATGATGCGGCCGAACTCGCTCTCGGCGGGATAACGCAGGGCCGGAACCGGCTCGGTCAGGGTCTGGTCCTCGGCCAGCAGGAAGCGCAGCGCCCCGCCCACCACCGGCACAAGGGAATCCCGCCGCCAGGTGCGCCGGATCACTGTCTCGTCAAAGGGCAGGCGCGGCGCGCCCTCATATTGGTAGCTCAGGATCAGATCGACTTCGAATTTCAGAAAGAGCGCGATGATCTCGTCCTGATTGCGGGTCCGCAGGCGCACCCGGTCGATCCCGTCCAGCGCCTGGATGCGGGGATAGATCTCGGGGAAGACCGAGGTGGCGAGCGAATGCTGGGCCGCGGCGATGAAGCTCCGCCGCGTGCTCCCCGAACTGCGCCGAAACTGGTTCAGCGTCTCGAGGATGGCGCGGATCTCGACCTCGCGTGCCAGCAGCGCCTCGGTCAGCACGACCTTGTTCACATGCCGTTCGACCAGCGGCGCGCCGAGCCAGTGCTCCAGCGCCTTGATCCGCCGCGAAAAGGCGGGCTGGGTGACATTGCGGCGGAGGGCGGCCGCGCTCATCGTGCCCTCTTCGATCAGGGCGAGCGCGTCTTCGAGCAGGCGGGTATCCATGGCTACCCTTACCAATGGTATGGCTACTATGCCAAGTCGGCACTTTTTCCGGCGGGAATTCTCGGTCTAGCCTTCTCGCAGGTACGAGTTGGGAACAGAATTGACCGTCGCAGACCTCACCAAAGGTCCCGAGACCCGGGCCCAGATCGCCATGCTGGAGCGCGCCCTGGAGGTGCATCCCCGGGTGCGGCTGGGGCAGTTCCCGACGCCGATCCTGCCGCTGGACCGGCTATCCGAGCATCTCGGCGGGCCCCGGGTCTGGATCAAGCGCGAGGATCGCGCGGGTTCCGTTCCAGGCGGCGGCGGTGCGCCGCGCACCCTCGAATTTCTGCTGGCCGAGGCCCTGCGGATCGGCGCGTCCTGCGTCGTGACCCATGGCGCGGCCCGGACGGCCCATCTTCGCCAGACCGAGGCGGCCTCGGCGCAGCTCGGGCTGGACTGCCACGCGGCCCCCACCGCGACCGAGGCGACGGCACTGGTTGCCCGCCTGCGGGCCGAGGGCGCGCAGCCCTACCTGATCCCCGAGGGCGGTTCCAACGCTCTGGGCGCGCTCGGCTATGTGGCATGTGCGGCGGAACTCAGCAAACAGGCCCAGGATTCGGGCATCCGCTTCGACGCGCTGATCCATCCCACGCAGAGCGGCGGGCGTCAGGCTGGCCTCTTGGTCGGGTTGTGCTCCACTGGCAGCGAGATCGATCTGCAGGGGATCAGCGTGCGGGCCCATCGGGACACACAGACAGACCGGATCCACGGGCTTGCCACCGCCACGGCGGATCTGCTGGGGGCGGGCGTGGTGATCCCGCGCCGGGCCCTGCGGCTCCACCCGGCCCCGCCGGCGCTTGCCAGCCACAAGGCGCGCCAGCTTCTGACCCGGCTCGAGGGTCTGACCCTCGACCCCGAGGCGTCGGGCCCGGCCCTGGCAGGCCTGATCGCGCAGTCCCGCGCGGGCCGGTTCGACGGCCTGTCCGACATCCTCTTTCTGCCCACCGGCGGCCACCCGGCCCAGACCGGGGGCCCGCCCCCCTTCGATATGCCTGAGGCTCAGGCATGACCTTCCTCATCCAACAAGGAGATACTCCATGAAACTGACGCAACTCGCTCTGGCCGGGGCGCTCGGCCTTGCCGCCAGCCTCCCTGCCGCGGCGGAGGATTTCACCGGCACGCTGGCCAAGGTCGCCGAGAGCGGCGTGATCACGCTGGGCCACCGCGAAAGCTCGGTGCCCTTTGCCTATCTCGACGAGAACCAGCAGCCGATCGGCTATTCCATCGATCTGTGCATGAAGATCGTCGAGAAGGTCTCCGAGACCGTCGGCAAGGAGCTTGAGGTCCGCTACGTCCCCGTGAACCCCAAGACGCGCCTGGCGCTGATGGCGAACGGGACCATCGATCTGGAATGCGGCTCGACCACCAACAAGCTGTCCCGGCAGGAGCAGGTCGAGTACCTCGCCACCACCTTCGTGACCGGCACCAAGCTGATGGTCCGCAAGGATAGCGGCATTTCCTCGGTCGCGGATCTGGGCGGCAAGGCCGTGGCTCTGGCGCAGGGCACCACCAATGAGCTGGCCGTGAAGGCCGCCATCGAAGAGCTCGGTCTTGAGGACGTCAAGGTTCTGCCCGTTCGGGACCATGCCGAGGGGATGCTCTCGCTGGAAACCGACCGGGTCGATGTCTACGCCACCGACCACATCCTGCTCTATGGTCTGATGTCCAAGTCCAAGACCCCCGAAGACTTCGCGGTCGTGGGCGATTTCCTCTCCTATGACCCTTACGGTCTTATGGTGCGCCGCAATGACAGCGCCTTTGAACTGGTGGGCAAGGCCGCGCTGGCCGAAGTGTTCCGCACCGGCGAGATCATGGAGATCTATTCCAAGTGGTTCGACCCGCTCGGCGTGCCCGCAACCCCGCTGCTGCAGGCGTCCTTCGCCCTGAACGCCCTGCCGGAATAAGACCCTGTCGCGAGGCGCGCCCAGCGTGCGCCTCGCTCTTTTCCTCGCCCCGGAAACACATCCATGGAATATAACTGGAACTGGTCGGTCCTCTGGGCTGATCCCTATCTCGGCTGGCTGATCTCAGGGGTCCAATGGACCTTCGCGGTTGCCCTTGCCGCATGGGTGATCGCGCTCAGCCTCGGCATCGTGATCGGCGTGGGCCGCACCCTGCCGAACAAGCCCATCGCCTTTATCTGCACCTGCTATGTGGAGCTGTTCCGCAATGTCCCGCTGCTGGTGCAGATGTTCATCTGGTACTTCGCCGTGCCCGAAATCATGCCCGACGATATCGGCCGCTGGATGAAGCGCGACATGCCGAACCCGGAATACGTGACCGCGGTCGTGGCGCTGGGGCTTTACACCGCCAGCCGCGTGGCCGAGCAGGTCCGCGCCGGGATCCAGGCCGTGGGCAAGGGGCTGACCGCGGCGGCCTATGCCAACGGGTTCTCGACCGCGCAAACCTATCGCTATGTGCTGCTGCCGATCTCCTTCCGGCTGATCGTGCCGCCCATGACCTCGGAATTCCTGACGATCTTCAAGAACTCCTCCCTCGCGCTGACCATCGGCCTCTTGGAGCTGACGGCGCAATCCCAACAGATCGCGGAGTTCACTTTCCAGGGGTTCGAGGCCTTCACGGCGGCCACGGTGATCTATGTCTGCATCGCCCTGATGGCGACGGTGATCGCCCAGTCGCTGGAGAAGTTCACCCAGATCCCCGGCTTCGTAGGAAAGGGCTGATCCATGGGTGATTTTGATTATGCCGTCATCTGGAACAACCTGCCGTTTCTCTGGCAGGGGTTGCAGCTCTCGCTCTGGCTGACCTTCCTCGCGATCATCGGGGGGATCGTGCTGGGCACGGGGCTCGCGCTGATGCGCCTGTCGGGGTTTTTGCCGCTGTCTCTCTTCGCGGCCACATATGTGAACCTGATCCGGTCCGTGCCGCTGATCCTCGTGATCTTCTGGTTCTACTTTCTGGTGCCGCTGGCCATCGGGCGGCCCATTGGCGGGTTCTACTCGGCGCTCATTGCCTTCGTGATGTTCGAGGCCGCCTATTACTCGGAGATTATCCGCGCGGGCATCCAGTCGGTGAAACAGGGGCAGGTCCATGCGGGTCAGGCCACCGGGCTGAACTACTGGCAGATCCAGCGCTACGTGGTCCTGCCGCAGGCCTTCCGCAACATGATCCCGATCCTCGTCACGCAAGGCATCATCCTGTTTCAGGACACCAGCCTCGTCTTCGTCGTCTCCCTGCGGGACTTCATGACCGTCTCGTCCATCGTGGCCCGCACCGAAGGGCGCCTGGTCGAGATGTATATCTTCGCCGCCATCGTCTATTTCATTATCTGCTTCGCCGGGTCCATGTTCGTCCGGCGGCTTCAAAAGGCCAAAACCGCATGATTACCATTGATAACGTCTCGAAATGGTATGGGGATTTTCAGGTCCTGACCGACTGCACCACCAAGGTCGACACGGGCGAGGTGGTGGTGGTCTGCGGGCCCTCCGGGTCCGGCAAATCCACCCTGATCAAATGCGTCAACGGGCTGGAGCCGGTGCAAAAGGGCACGATCCGCGTCGAAGAGACCGACGTGACCGCCAAGCGCACCAACCTGACCAAACTGCGCTCGCGCATCGGGATGGTGTTCCAGCATTTCGAGCTCTACCCCCATATGTCCGTGCGCGCGAACCTGTGTCTGGGGCAAGAGAAAGTGCTGGGCCGGTCCTCGGACGAGGCCAATGCCAAGGCCGAGACCCTGATCGACCGCGTCGGCCTCAAGGAGCATATCGAGAAGTTCCCCGGCCAGCTTTCGGGCGGTCAGCAGCAGCGCGTCGCGATCAGCCGGGCGCTAGCCATGGACCCGATTGCCATGCTCTTTGACGAGCCGACCTCAGCCCTCGATCCCGAGATGATCAACGAGGTGCTCGACGTGATGGTCGAGCTTGCGCAGGACGGCATGACCATGATGGTCGTCACCCATGAGATGGGCTTTGCCCGCAAGGTGGCCGACCGGGTGGTCTTCATGGATGAAGGCGCCATCGTCGAGGATCGCGCCACCGAAGCGTTCTTTGGCAATCCCGAGAGCATGCGGGCACAGGATTTCCTGTCCAAGATCCTCAATCACTAAGGGCGCGCGCGCCCCTAGAACCGGATCTCGTGCGGCGTGGTGCAGAGCGCGGGGTCCATCAGGCAGGTCAGGGGCCTGTCGATGAACTGGAGCTGCGTGATCGTCATCTGGATCAGGCACTCCATATGGTCGGTGATCGCGCCAGAGCCTCCGGGCTGACCCCGGGCGGCGAATTCACAGGCGGTATCGCGGAACGGGATCCAGGCCCGCTGCATGTCGCGTAGGGCGTCCTGATAGGGCGTGCCGTCCTGGTCGGCGTCATACGCCTCCTGCTGGGTCATGCGCGCCTGATAGGTGGCGTTCAGCTTGGCATCCCACCACTCATAGACCACCTGCTGACAGAAGGCCCAGGCATTGGGCGAGCCCCCGGCATTGATCGCCTCGCCGCAGAAATTGAGCGCCCCGTCCGGCGCGCAGGTCTCATCCTGCCAGCAGGCGTCCAGCATCTCGCCCATCTCGGCAACGGTTTCGGCCGGAACCTCATCGGCCAGCGCCGGCAACGGCGCCGCCAGACAGGCCAGCATCGCGATCACGTATTTCATCCTGCACCCCAAACTCTGCGTGGTCATGCCCAGTCTTGCGGGTGCCGGGGCCGGGGGCAAGGACCTCAGGGGGCCGCGTCGGCCTCTTCTTCGAGCACCTTGCGGGCCACGCGGAAGCATTCCAGCGCCTGCGGCACGCCGCAATAGATCCCGATCACGTGGATGATCGCGCGGATCTCGTCCTGGCTGACGCCATTGGTGCGCGCGCCGCGGCAGTGGATCTCCCATTCGGTCATCTTGCCGAGCGCGCCGATCATCGACAGGTTCATCATCGAACGCGTCTTGGCGTCGATCACCTCGTCGCCCCAGCCAAAGCCCCAGCACCAGGCGGTCATTGCCTCCTGAAACGGGCGGGTGAAGTCATCGGCGGCGGCGAGGTTTTTCTCGACATAGGCCGCGCCAAGGGTGGCCTTGCGCTGCTCGAGGCCCTTGAGGAAGAGGTCTTCGTCCATGCTGTCTCCGGAGGATCTGGGGAAAAGGGGCGGTGCGGGGTCAGCCCCGCTTGATCGCGATATTCTTGGTCTGGACGTAGTTCCACAAGGCCTCGCGGCCCTTTTCCCGGCCATAGCCGGATTTGCCTACGCCGCCAAAGGGGGTCTCGACCCCGCCCGCATACCATTCATTGACAAAGACCTGCCCGGCGCGCAGCTGGCGCGCGGCGCGCGTGGCCCGGTCGAGATCGCGGGTAAACACCCCCGCCACCAGCCCGTATTCAGTGCCATTGGCGATCTCCAGCGCCTCGGCCTCGTCGCGGAAGGTCAGCACCGACAGGACCGGGCCGAACACCTCGGATTGCGCGATCTCCATCTCCGGGCGGACATCCGCCAGCACCGTTGGCGCCATGAAGGCCCCCGGCCGGTTCAGGGGCCGCCCGCCCGTGACAACCCGCGCGCCTTCGGACTGGGCGGTTTCGACCATGGCCACGGCGCGGTCGCGCTGAGGCTCGGACACCATGGCCCCCATGCTCGGCCCCGCCTCCGCCCGGTCGATCCCCGGCCCGGTGGACAGCGACTGCGCCACCGCCTCGGCCCGCGCGATCAGCTCGTCGGCGCGGCTTTCATGGACGATCACCCGGCTCATGGCGGAACAGACCTGCCCGGCATTGAAATAGATGCCCCAGCGCAGATCGGTCTCGAACGCCGCGAGGTCGTGATCCGCGTGGACGATGGCGGCGGATTTCCCGCCCAGCTCCAGCACGCAGGGCACCACGTTCTCTGCCGCCGCGCGGGCGATGGCGATGCCCGTGGGCACGGAGCCGGTGAAGACGATCTGGTTGACCTGAGGATGCGCCGCCAGCGCGGCCCCCGCCTCGGCCCCGCGCCCGCAAAGGATGTTCACCGCCCCGGGGGGCAGGCCCGCATCCTCGGCGGCGCGGGCGAGATAGGTGGCGCAGAGCGGGGTCAGCTCGGGTGTCTTGACCACGCAGGCATTGCCCGTGGCCAGCGCCGCCGAGAGCGAGCGTGCCGCCATCTCGAGCGGGTAGTTCCACGGGATGATCTGGGCGGAGACGCCGTAAGGCTCCATCTCGGTCCAGTCGCAATAGCCGCCCCCGAGGGGGACCGAGCGGCCCTCCACCGTGCTGGCCTGATTGCCGTAATACTCGAAATAGAGCGCCGCGCTCTCGACCTCGATCCGGGCCTCCCACAGGGGTTTGCCCTGCTCGAGGGTCAGAACCCGGGCGATCTCGTCGCGATGGGCGAGCAGGAAGCGGCCCATGGCCTGCACCATGCGCCCGCGCGCGATCGGGCGCAGATCGCTGAGCGCGCGGGACAGATGGACCCGGCGCGCGGCCTGCACCGCGCGGTCCACATCCCCCGCATCGGCCAGCGCCTGCTCGGCGAGAGGCGCACCGGTGGCCGGATCGCTGACCACGATCCGGCCTGCCCCGCCCGGCAACCAGCGCCCGTCGATGAAGTTGTCCCAGAGCGGCGCCAATTGGGGATCAGCCATCCACCGCCTCCCGCATCCAGCGTTGCAGATGCAGGATCGAATGCTCGGAATTGACCCCCGAGGCCGGGTCAACCACCAGCGGCCCCGGCACATAGCCGCGGGATTTCAGCCCGCGCTGCACGCTCTCGACCAGATGGATATCCTCTTCGACCGTGGTGGCGCGGTCCTGCTGGGCCATGCGCCGCACGGTTTCATCATCGCGCCCCTCGACCGAGTACCAGCCGCGCCAGACCACCACCCGCTCCGGCCCCAGCGCCCGCCAGTGATAGGTGTTCAAAAGGTTCCCCGGATAGACCTGAAACGAGAACATCGGCCAGAGGAACCAGCTCGAATACTTGTCATGGTTGGGGTGGCCGCTCGCGATATCGTAGCTCAGCTGGTCGAGCGAGGTGCATTCCGTCCTGTGGCGCAGGCAATGGCCCTGGGGCTGGATATCATAGGTCTCGGGCTTGATCACACCGGTGGCAAAGGTCGGGTGGTTCAGGCTGCAATGGTAGCATTCCGAGTAATTCTCAACCGAGACCTTCCAGTTGCAGTTCTCCGGGATCTCGACCCATTCCAGCGGCTTGAGGGTCGCCCAATGGGGGATGAACGCCTCCAGCTCGGCCCGCGCGCCGGGGAACCAGTCCTCCATGGGCGCGGCCTCGGGGTCGAGATTGACGAAGATGAAACCAAGAAAGACCTCCGTGCGGATCTCGGTCAGGCAGATCTTGCTGGCGTCGAAGCCGGGCACGGATTTCGCGTTCGGCGCGGCGCGCAGGGCCCCGGTCAGCTCATAGGTCCAGGCGTGATAGGGGCAGACCACCACCCGCGTGCGGCCCGCGCCCTGCACCAGCTGATGCGCGCGATGCTGACAGACATTGTAGAAGGTCCGGATCTGCCCATCCCGCCCCTTGATGCAGAACAGGCTCTCATCGGCCATCTCGAAGGTGAAGTAATCCCCGACCGCCTCGAGCTGGCTGGCATGGCCCGCAAACTGCCATGTGCGGGCCAGAACCCCGGTCTTTTCCTGCTCGAACACGGCTGGATCCGTGTAATACCGCGCCTCCAGCGAGCGTGTCGGCCCCGGGCCGTGCGTCATGCGGGCCCCTCCCCGTCATAGATGCCCAGCTCGTGGCGGCGGCGGTGGAACTGGTCGACCCGGTCCACGATCTCGTCGCTGGCCACGGCAATCACGAAGCTCAGCAGGGTTTCGAGCAGAGCGATGGTCGAGACCGAGGACGGGAAAAACTGCGGCGTGTCCGCCGCCACCACGAAGCCGTGATCGGCGGCGCGGATGATCGGGCTGGCGGGGCTGTCCGACAGGGCGATGACCCGCACGCCCTGATCCTTGGCGATGCGCACGGCCTCGATCACCTCGGTCCGGTAAGGGCGGCAGGTCATGGCGATCAGCACATCGCGCCCATTGGCCCAGGCCAGATCATCGACCGCGGTCGAGCCCGGGCGCGGGATGGCGTGGAAATCGGTCATCCCCGTGGAGGCGAGATAGGTGAAGTTGCGCGCATTGGCATTGTTCACGCCTACCCCGAGGGTGAAGACCTGCCGCGAGTTCCAAATCTCTTCGGCGGCGCGGTTCAGATCCTCGGCCCGGATCCCGGCAAAGGTCTCTTCGAGGTTGCGCATCGTCCCCTCGACCATATCCGCATAGAGCCCGCCCAGATCCCCGGATTTGCGGATCTCCTGCAGCCAGCGCGCCCGGTCCGGGAAGCTGACCGCCCCCTGCCGGATTGCATCGCGGAACGGGGCGCGGAAATCCTCGTAGCCCTCGAATCCCACCTGCCGCGCCATGCGCACCACGGTGTTCGGTTTCACCTTCGCCGCCTCGGCGATCTCGCGCACGGTCGAGACCCCGACATCGGCGGGGTTCTCGAGCACGTAGCGTGCGGCCTTCTGCGCTTCGGGCGTCAGGGCGTCCCATTCGGCGGAAAGGCGGTCCAGCACGCTGGATGATACATCTGTCCCATTCATGATTGACTCTGGTACATATGTTCTCTAGCCCTGTCGAGGAAATTCGCCAGAGCGCCGGAAAAAGGACGCGACCATGAGTGAGACCGCATTCCCCACACAGGTCTTTCCCACCCAGGCCCGCGTGGTCATCGTCGGAGGGGGCGTCATGGGCGTCGGCCTCGCCTACCACCTTGGACATGAGGGCTGGGGCGCCGAGACCGTGCTCTTGGAAAAGGCCGAGCTGACCTCGGGCTCCACATGGCACGCGGCGGGGCAGATCACCCACTCCACCAGCAGTTTCAGCCTCGGCACCTGCGTGGATTACAATATCGGGCTCTATTCCGGCGCGCTGGAGGCTGAAACCGGTCAGGCCGTGACATGGCATGGCTGCGGATCGTTCCGGCTGGCCTATACCGAGGACGAGATGGACTGGCTGCGCCACACGCTTTCGGTCGGGCGCGCGCTGGGGTTCAATATCGAGCTTGTCGGCCCGGATCGCGTGGCCGCGCTGCACCCGTTCTACAATCTCGACGGGGTGCGCGGCGCGCTGCACACCCCCGATGACGGCCATGTGGACCCGACCAATGTCACCATGGCCATGGCCGCCGGCGCGCGCGCCAAGGGCGTCCGGATCATCCGCCAATGCCGGGCCACGAACATCACCCAGGACCGGGACGGATCGTGGCTGGTCGAGACGCCCCGCGGCACGATCCGCTGCGAGCATGTGGTCAATGCGGGCGGCACCTATGCCCGCCAGATGGGCGCATGGTCCGGGCTGCAACTGCCCATGACCTCCATGACCCACCACTATTTCGTCACCGACGAGGTGCCCCAGTTCCGCGATCTCGACCGCGAACTGCCGGTGATCCGCGATGACAAGAAGGTCTCGGGCTATATCCGGATGGAGCAGAACAAGGGCCTGATCGGGATCTACGAGAAGGAGAACCCGAACTCCGTCTGGCACGATCACTGCCCGTGGGAGTATGAAAACTGGCTGTTTGAGGCCGATTACGACCGGGTCATGCCCTATCTCGAGGAAAGCCTGAACCGGATGCCGATCTTTGCCGAGCTTGGGATCACCCGCGATGTCCATGGCGCGATCAGCCACCCGCCCGATGGCAACCCGCTGATCGGTCCGGCCCCGGGGGTGCGCAACTACTGGTGCTGCTGCGGCACCCAGATCGGCATCGGCTGGGGGCCGGGCCTGACCCGCGAACTGGCGCGCTGGATGGTCCATGGGGCCGCCGGGATCTCCATGCGGGACTATGACCCGCGCCGCTTCGGCCCTTACGCCACCCCAGAGTGGCAGGTGATCAAGGCGCGCGAGGATTACTGCCTGCGCCACGAGATCCCCTTTCCCCATTTCAACCGTCTCGCCGGACGGCCCGTCAAACCCTCCCCCCTGCACGCAACCCTCGCCGCCAAGGGCGCCGTCCATGAGGAGGTCTACGGGTTTGAGCGCCCCCGCTGGTTCGCGCGCGGCGACGTGCCCGCCGTGGATCACTACAGCTTCCGCCGCACTCAGGTGGACGAGATCATCGCCGAAGAGGTCCGCGCCGTGCGCGAGCGCGTCGGGATCATGGATGTCACCGCCTTCACCAAACTGGAGGTCGCGGGCCCCGATGCAGAGGCCCTGCTCGATCGGCTGACCGCCAACCGCATGCCCCGGAAAACAGGCTCGATCACCCTGACCCATATGCTCAACCGCGCCGGGACCATCGAGCTCGAAACCACCCTCGTCCGCCTTGCAGAGGATCGATTCTACCTCGTCTGCGCCGCGTTTTTCGAGCAACGCCTGATCGACCATCTGGACCAGCATCGCGACGGGGCGGAGGTGACGATCACCTCCCGGTCCGAAGACTGGGGCGCGCTGGCGCTGAACGGCCCCCGGGCGCGCGACGTGCTCGCCGCCTGCACCGATGCGCCGCTCGACAATGCGTCCTTCCGCTGGCTCTCGGCCCAGCAGATCGCGGTGGCGGGCCAGCGGCTCTGGGCCCTGCGCATGTCCTATGCGGGCGAGCTGGGATGGGAGCTGCACATGCCAAAAGCGGCTCTTTTACAGGTCTATGAGGCTCTGTGGCAGGCCGGAACACCCCATGGCATCGCCGATTACGGCAGCTTTGCCATGAACGCCATGCGCATGGAAAAGGGCTTCAAGGGCGCGGGCGAGCTGACCAACGAAGTGACCCTGGCCGAGACGGATGTGCTGCGCTTTGCCCGGACGGACAAGGACTATCTCGGGCGCGACAAGACCCTGAACCGCGACACCGTCCGCTGGCGCTGCGCCTATCTGGAGATCGATCCAGATGGCCAGATCGACGGCCATGGCGGTGAGGCGGTGCTGCGGGATGGCCGCGTGGTGGGCGCCACGGCCTCGGTCGCCTATGGTCCGACTGTGGGCAAGATCCTCGCCTTCGCCTATCTCACCCCCGAGGCCGCCGCGCCGGGCACCGCGCTTGAGGTGGTGATCCACGGCACGCCCCGCGCCGCGCGGGTGCTGGATGCGCCCGCCTATGACCCCGACAGCCGCCTGCCCCGCACGGATGCCGCGCTGGAGGCCGCCGAATGAGCGCCCCGCGCCTGTTCCTCGCCCCGGCTGCCCCCGGACCAGTTCGGGCGCACGGGTACACACCGGGTGGGCGCACCCTCCCCCATGCCCACCTCCGACTGCGGTTTGGCCCCGAGGGATGGCCCCCAAGCCGCCCGATGCAACGCCTTTGCCGCCGCGTCCGTCCCGCCGCCCGTCTCGCAAAAGGCCGCGTGGCCCTGCCCTGCCCCGTCCCGCGATGAAGATCACCCGGATCCGCCTCTGGCATGTGCCGCTCACCTCCCATGAAACCTATTACATGGCGGCGGGTAAAAGCTGTGCGACCGTGGAGACCGTGGTGCTCGGCGTTGACACGGATGACGGCCGTACGGGTTGGGGCGAGGTCTGTCCGATCCCCCATTACCTGCCCGCCTATGCGCGCGGCGTCGGGCCCGCGCTGGCCGAGCTTGCGCCCGTTTTGATCGGCGCCGACCCGCTGGGGGCCGAGGCCCTGACCGCGCAGGTGGCACGCTGGCTGCCCGGGCATCTCTATGCCCGTTCGGCGCTGGACATCGCCTTCTGGGACCTCACGGGGCAGGCGGCGGGGCTGCCGCTTTACGCCCTGCTCGGCGGGCGGCAGCAGGCGGACCTGCCGCTCTATCACTCCATCACCTGCACCGATCCGGACGAGATGGCTCGGATCGCCCAGGAAGCGCAGGCCCAAGGGATCACCCAGTTTCAGGCCAAGCTCGGCGCCGGGGGCGACTGGGCCGAGGATGTTGCCCGCCTGCGCGCCGTGCGTGCCGCCATCGGGCCGGGCCCGGTGCTCTATGGGGATTGGAATTGCGGCACCACCAGCCTGAGCGCGACCCGGGTCGGGCGGGCGGTGGCCGATCTCGACGTGATGCTCGAACAGCCTTGCGAAACCCTCGACGAATGCGCCCGGGTCCGGGATGGCACCGGCCTGCCCATGAAGCTCGACGAGCTGGCCTGGGATACCGGGTCTCTTCTGGCGGCGCATCAGCTTGGCCTTCTGGACGCCGTGGCCCTGAAACTGTCGAAATTCGGCGGGCTTTCGGCCCTGCGCCGGGCGCGGGATCTCTGCCTGCATCTCGGCCCGGTCATGTGCATCGAGGACACCTGGGGCAGCGACATCGCCATGGCCGCCGCCCTGCATCTGGCCGCGGCGACCGACCCGGCGCGGCTGCTCAATGTCTGCGACCTCTCGGGCTATGTGGCCCCGCGCCTCGCCCCGGCAGGGCCCGCGCGGGCCGCCGGGCGCATCGCGCCGCCCGAGGGGCCGGGCCTCGGCCTTGCCCCCGATCCCGACCTGCTCGGCGCCCCCGACCTCATCCTGGAGTGATCCCATGCACCGCACCCATTCCCAAGCCGACTGGATTGCCCGCGCGCGCGAGGTTCTGCCCGCCGCCGGGTTTGGCAATTTCGACCCGGGCATCGTGATCGCCCGGGGCGACGGGGCCCGGGTCTGGGACGAGGATGGCCGCGACTACGTGGATTACCTAATCGGCTCGGGACCGATGCTGCTCGGCCATGGCCATCCGGAGGTGATGGAGGCCGTGCTCGAACAGCTCCCCCGGGGCATGACCTTCTTTGCCAACAACGCCCGCGGGATCGAACTGGCCGATGCGATCTGCAACGCGGTGCCCTGCTGCGAGCAGGTGCGCTTCGTGACCTCCGGCGGTGAGGCGGACATGTACGCCCTGCGCCTCGCGCGTGCCTATACCGGACGCAGCAAGATCCTGAAATTCGAAGGCGGCTATCACGGCATGTCCGCCGAAGCACAGATGAGCCTCGCCCCCGCCCGCGAGGTCAACTTCCCCCAGGCCGTGCCCGACAGCGCGGGCATCCCCGTCTCGGTCGCCGAAGAGATGCTGATCGCGCCGTTCAACGACCTCGAGGCGGTGGCCTCGCTGATGGACGAGCACGGCGATATCGCCGCGATCATTGTCGAACCCCTGCAACGCATCATCCCGCCCCGGCCGGATTTCCTGCGCGGGCTCAGGGCGCTCTGCGACCGCCACGGGGTGCTGCTGATCTTCGACGAGATCGTCACCGGCTTCCGCCTGGCCTATGGCGGCGCGCAGGGCCGCTACGGGGTGACGCCCGATATCTGCACCCTGGGCAAGATCATCGGCGGCGGCTTCCCGCTTGCAGCCCTCGGCGGCTCGGCCGAGGTGATGTCCCATTTCGACAAGGAGGCCGTGGGAGCCGAGAACTGGCTGATGCAGCTGGGCACGCTCTCGGGCAACCCGGTGGCCGCCGCGGCGGGGCTGAAGACCATGGAGGTGCTGCGCCGACCCGGTCAGTATGACCGGCTGCGCGCCCTCGGCACCTGCTTGCAGGAGATGCAGAGCACCGCCCTGCAGGCCGTCGGGCTGGCGCACCGGATTTGCGGGGATCCGACCCTGTTCGATGTGCTCTTCACCGAGGCCGAGCCGCTCGATTACCGCTCCGCGCGCCACGGGGATCCGAACCGGAACGTCACCTATAATCGGGTGCTGCGCGAGAATGGTGTCTTCAAGTCCCCCGGCAAGATGTATCCCTGCCTCGCCCTGAGCGATCTCGACCTGTCCAGGACGCTCACCGCCATCACCCGCGCCGCCGAGGCCACCGCACAGGCGGCAGGCACCGCCTGACCACGGGCATACCAGGCGCCCCTGCATGCAGGGGCGCGGACCCGCTGGGCGCCCGGGCCACCCGCGCAAACCCCGCGGGGGCGCAGGCCCCTCGATGCCACCGGCGCGTCCGCGCGCGCAACGCGCGCGCCATGCCACCCCCTGCCTCGCCCTCACGAAGATGTGGGCACCCGCCTGCCGATCCGCCGTCCCAACCCTTTGGCCTTCGACGCGAAACAGGCTACCATTGCACAAACACAGGCCCCCGACCCGCAGCCGCGACAGGAGACCCGCCATGACCCACACCCCCTTCACCCGCCGCACCCTCATCGCCGCCGCCGGCGCGACCCTCGCCACGAGCACCACCGGTCTGCGCAGCCCGGCCCGGGCCAGCGGCCTTGCCCCCACCCGCTCCATGCGCGGGGGATCCAACAATTACCGCCCCGGCGCCCCCATCGTCGACCGGATCGGCGGCGGCGGCTTCTGGATGACCGGCACGGTCCGCCGCGCCGGCGATGGCGCCCCGCTCGAAGGCCAACGGATCCAGATCTGGGCCCATACCACCGAGGGACACGAACGCGACTGGCACAGCCACGGCGCCACCCTGACCGATGCCAACGGGGTCTTCCGCCTCGAGATGCCGCAAATCGTCCCCGCCTTCGGCCAGCCCCACGGCCATCTCGCCTATGACAGCCCCGAGTTCAAAACCGTCTTCCTGCGCCCGGTCATGTCGCGCCGGGACGCCACCACGCTCGAGGCGCATTTCGTCCTCACCCCTGCCTGAGCCCCCATGCGCGCGGCGCTGATCTGGGGCGGGCTGGGGCTCGCCCTCGCCCTGCCCCTCGGCGCAGCCGCCCTCAGCCCGCTGCTCGCCTGGCGCGAGCCGGTCTATATCGCGGCGGGCTTCGCCGGGGTGATCGGGCTCGGCCTGCTGCTGGTGCAACCGCTGCTGGCGCTGGGGCTGCTGCCCGGGCTGAGCGCGCCCCATGCCCGGCGGATCCATGGCTGGACCGGAGCGAGCCTCGTGGCGGCGGTGATCCTGCATGTGGTCGGGCTCTGGATCACCTCACCTCCCGATGTCATCGACGCGCTGACCTTCACCTCGCCGACGCCCTTCTCGATCTGGGGGGTGCTCGCCATGTGGGGGATCTTTGCCAACGCCCTGCTCGCCGTCACTTGGCGGCGGCTGCACCTGCATCCCCGGCTCTGGCGGCGCGCGCATCTCGCCCTCGCCGCGCTAATCGCGGGCGGCACCATCGCCCATGCCCTGCTGATCGACGGCACGATGGAGCTTTTGACCAAGCTCGGCCTCTGCCTGCTGGTGGGGCTGGCCGTGACCCGGGCCCTTGTCACCCGCTGGGGCACGCGCCGCTGACCAAAGCGCACGGGGCGCAACGGCCAGTGCCCGTAGAGGACCATGCCCAGCCCTCACACCAAACGCGCCTAAACGCCCTGTTAGAGCCTGTTTCGTGCAGTTCCCGACGGCCACAGCACCCGGTTTAGCCCCAGAATAAGTCTGCGGATCACTCCCGGGATCGACCCACCGCGCGCAGAGCGCCCAACCCGGCGAGGATCAACCAACCGCCTGCCGGCAGCGGGATCGGGGTCGGCCCGGGATCTACCGGCCCGCCGCCATTCACGGGCGTAATCCGCAACGCCACATTGTCGAGCACAAGCCGGCCGCAAGGTCCAAGGCAGGTGTACCAATAGGTGTCATCCCCAAGGATCCCGAACTCCGTCGCAGGGCCAAAACCGGGCACAACCGCGATTTCCAGCCGGTCGATCTCTTCGAACACGCCGGCAATCGGCCCGTCGCCATTGGGCAACGTCACGGACGGACAGCCACCGAGGCCGGGCAAACAGGTATCGGGAATGAAATAGGACGCCTCCGCCACCACCGCGCCCTCTCGCAGCCCGCGCATATGGAGATTGTCGACCGCCACCGGACTCCACAGGTTGTTGTCCCAGACATAGGCGTATCCCGCCGTCGTGGTCGGATCGACGCCGCTCGGCAGAACCGTCCTGGGCACGCCCAGAACCTCGGGAAAGGAATTGATGATCTCGATCGCCAGCAGGTCAAATGAGGCCACCGGCCCCGTGGCCTCAAGCACGAGCCCCGGGAAATCGGTCTTGCCGCCGCCCAGAACCGCGTGATCCGCAGCCGCGCAGGTCCCCGGATTCTGATAGGCGATCCCGCCTTCCGTCCCGCTGGAGACACATTGGTCTGCCACCTCGTTATAAAGGGACGAGAAGGTCACGGTCAGGGTGGTCGCCGCCAGCGCGGGCGCGCTCGCCATGCAGAGCCCTGCACAGGCCAGACCGAGTGAAATTGTCGAAAAACGTCTCATGGAAACTCCTCCGCACATCGAAAACTGACGGGTTGAGTTTACCAAGAATTCGCCGCGCGGCGCAGTCCGCCAAGTGTCGCAAAGCCCCTTGTGCAGAGCCTGTTTTCGCCCGTCTCGCTCAGCTCCGGGCAATCTCCACCCGGCGAATGGCGCGGTCCACGCTCTGGGCAGCACGCAACAGGTGTTCCCCATAATCGCGCGCCACGGTCGTCGCGACAAAGGGCGAGGCCGCCGCAAGCGTAAGGCAGTCCCCCGTCCGTTCCACCTCGTCAAGCTTGCTGAACCAAGCCGCAAAGAGCGCGGGATGGCTCTCGCGCAGCTGGGTTTGGATCGCGGGCCAGACCTCTCCGCCCGCGGTGATCTCCGGCAGACCATGGAGGGGGACGACATTGCTCTGAGCCACCGGGGCTGTCCCCTCGCTCATCCGGGCCTCGAAATCCGGACCGATATGGGGCCAAGCCGGGCGCGTGTCCCGCAGGATCTGCGCGAGGTCAAGCCCATGCACCGTCACCCGGCCTCGGGCCCCGTGCCGTTTCACCACGACCCAGTCCCGCGCGCGCAGCTTGGCCATCTCGCGTTTCACGGTGCGTTCATCCACACACCAGAGCCGGGCAATCTCCCGTTGCCCCACGGCCAGCTCGTCCCGCTGCCAATTGTAGCGCGTGGTAATCAACGCCATCAGTCGCATGACCAAAAGGCGTTCATGCTTGCCCGCCGACAAACCGAACGCCATCATCGCAGACAGCAGATCATATTTCCTGGCCGACGCCGCGCGCCCGACCGGAGCCTTCAGGGACATCGCACCCTCCTTTGGGGTGGCGTTGCTATGCTGAGACGAAGACTGCTCACGCCTCTCGGGGGCTGCGGTCCGCTTATCTCAACGCTTTTCCGTCAGCTTGGCTTATTTGCGTCCGCAACTTCGATTCTGTCAACCGATTTGTCCTGCACCGCGCCACCCCTTCCTCAATCTGAGAGAGAATATCGGTATCAATGGTATTGGGGGACATACTGTCTGTCCCCCAATCGGGCCCATATGTCCCCCAATAGGCGGGGGAGCCACGCGCCATGTCCCCCTAAATCTGGTCCCGCGATCAAGAGCCTCGGTCCGCGGCCCCCTGCCCCCGATTCGCACCGAGTCCCCTGTTTCGCCTCGCAAAACCCGGATCGGCGCCAAAACCTGAGAGCAGCGTAGGAAGTGTTTTGCTCTTCTGCAAATTCGGCGTAAAAGAGGAAAAGCCAAAAATCTACGTCCGCGGAGTATCGCACCATGTATACCCATGAGGATCTCGCCCGGCTCCAGGCGCAATCACTGAAGATGCAGAGCTGGATCCGACGGCAAACCTTCTCGCCCGAGAACACCAAGACCCTGCGCCGGTTTTCCAGCTGGGAGGTCTCGGAGCTCATCTTCAAGGTCAACCAATCCACCTTCCGGGGCCGTCTCGCCGCAGATCCGAACCTTCCCTCCGGGGAAGTCGAGGAGGATGGCCGCCAGCGCTGGTTCAGCCTCGCCGAGATCAACGAGCTGCGCCGCCGGATGAAGATCAACCGCAAAACCCTCCTGCCCCCGCGCCCGGCGAACAAGCGGGCGATCCGCGTGGCCATCGCCAACTTCAAGGGCGGCGCGGGCAAGTCCACCGTGGCGCTCCACTTCGCCCATGCCGCCGCGCTGGACGGATACCGGGTGCTGGCGGTGGATTTCGACCCTCAGGCGACCCTCAGCCACTCCATGGGGCTGAGCGACGTGGTCGAGGATCACACGGTCTGGGGCATCATGGCCCGCGACCTGATCCATGAAACCGACCGAATGAATGCCAGCGTCGCCGGGGCCGAGAGCGGGACCGCCCTGCCCCAGCGCCAGATCCCGGCCGCGATCCGCGATCTGGGCCTCGACGCCCTGCGCATGGGCGACTTCATCCAGCCCACGGCCTGGCCGACCATCGACATCATCCCCTCCTGCGCCAATGCCGCCTTCGTGGAGTTCGCCTCGGCCCAGTACCGCCATCTGAACCCCGAATGGTCCTTCTTCGCCGCCGTCTCGCGCTTCCTCGATCAGATCCCCGATGACAGCTATGACATGATCCTCTTCGACTGCCCGCCCGCCATCGGCTACCAGTCCATGAACGCGGTCTTCGCCGCCGACATGCTCTATATCCCCTCGGGCCCGGGCTACTGGGAATATGACAGCACGACCTCCTTCATCGGCCAGCTCGCCGAAGCGCTGGAGGATCTCGCCCATGGCGCCGACAGCTTTGCGCACGGTCAGGTCACCCTTCCGAAAGTGTTTCAGGATATCCGCTTCCTGATGACCCGCTACGAGCCCGGGAACGAACTGCACCGGGCCATGTTCGACGCCTTCCGCAAGGTGTTTGGCGACCGGGTCGCCGAGAGCCCGATCGAGATGACCCGCGCAGTGGAACAATCCGGGCGCTTCCTCTCATCGGTGTACGAGATCGATTACCGCGAGATGACCCGGGGCACATGGCGCCGGGCCCGGGCGACCTTCGACGCCGCCTATACGGAGTTTCGCGGCCATATGCTGGCAGCCTGGGAGAACCTGGAGGATAGGTCATGAGCAAGAAGCGCCGGATGTTCGACATCGACATGCCCGAAGAGGCCCCCGCAGCGGAGCCGACCTTCCCCGCGGGGAAGGTTTCCGAACCGAGCGCACCCGCGCGCCGGGGGCCCATGGCCTCGGCCATCGCGGAATCCTCGGACAGTGCCCGGGACCGCGCCGCGCTCGAGGCAGAGATCCGGGCCGAGAATGACGCGCTGGCCCATGAGTTCGTGCGCCTCAAGAAGGCCGGTCTGGTCGTCGACCGGATCCCGCTCGACCAGATCGAGACCTACAAGCTGGTGCGCGACCGTCTGCCCGGCGCGGATGAGACCCTGCCGGAACTGATCGCCTCGATCCGGGATCTGGGTCTGTCGAACCCGATCCGGGTCGAGCCGCGCGAGGATGGCCGGTTCGAGCTGATACAGGGCTTCCGCCGGGTGCAGGCCTATCGCGCGCTGCTGGACGAGACCGGCGATGCCGAGCGCTGGGGCGCGATCCCGGCGGGGATCGTGGCCACCGGCGACGCGTTGGAGGCGCTCTATCGCCGGATGGTGGATGAGAACCTCGTGCGCAAGGACATCTCCTTTGCCGAGATGGCTCAGCTGGCCCTGAACTACGCCGCCGATCCCGGGACCTCCGAGATGGATCCGAACAAGGCCGTGGCCGAGCTGTTCCGCTCGGCCAGCTACTCCAAGCGCAGCTATATCCGGAGCTTCATCCGGGTGATGCGCGAGCTGGGCGAGGACCTGCAGTTCGCGGCCGAGATCCCGCGGGCGCTGGGGGTGCAGCTGGCCGCGCGCTTTGACGAGATGGAGGGCACGCCGGGGGCGATCCGCGCCGAGCTGAAGACATGGGAGAACCGCTCCATCGTCGAGGAACTGGCTGTGCTGCGCCGCTTTGCCGGTGGGGACGGGGGCACGGTGGCGCGGCCCGTCACCGCGCCGCGCGCGCCTGCGGCGCAGGGCACCAAGGCCAAGACGACCTTCCAGATGACCCGGCCCCATGGCCGTGCCAAATGCACGGCCGCCAATGGGCGGGTCGAGATCCGCATGGCGCGTGACTTCTCGGCGGTGGACCGGCGCAAGTTGGAGCAGGCGGTACAGAGCTTCCTGGATCAACTCGACTGAAAACCTTCCCCGCGGGGAAGGTCGGGCCAAGACGTCGCCGGTCCGGATCGATGGCAGGACGACCCATTGAAACCTTCCCCACGGGGAAGGTTTTTTGTTGGTACGGGGTCCGTGGGGCAGGGCGGGCACGGGGACCGCCCTGCCAATGTGAGTGGTGGCTGATGCTCAGGCGAAATCGAAGGCGTCGCCCGAGATCAGGATCGTGTCCACGGTGTCGCCAGAGGCCTCGATGGCGATGATGGCCGAGTCGTCATCGCCGCCCAGATAGCGCACATCCGGATCGCTTCCGGACAGGGCAAGGGTCACCAGTTCATCCGCCTCTTCAGCGTCGATCTTGGAGCCGCCGATGATCGCCTTGGCCGCAGCGCTGTCCACATTGCCGTCATCGCCCGAGAAGAAGCCATTGCCATTGTCGTAGTCAAAGACCCCGATCTGCGAGGCGTTGTTCTTGAGATTGACCGTGGTGTTGAACGCCTCGAAGAAGGCGTCGCCCTTGAGGACCAGCGTGTCCACCGTGTCGCGGCTGGCTTCGATCTCTAGGATGACGCTGGAGCCGGTATAGTCGATGCGGATGCCGTCATCGGCCTGGCCCGCCTCGCTCAGGGCGTATTCGGTCAGGGCAACCGCCTCGTCCAGGTCGAGGGAGCTGCCCCCGAGGATCGCCTTGACGGCGGCGCTGTCCACATCGGCGTCATTGCCGTGAAAGGCCCGATCCTTGTCATCCTCGTAGAGGTAGACGCCGATCTCGGATGTCTTGTTCTTGAGGTCGAGCCCCCTGTCGAGCGCATCGCAAACCACGTCGAAATCCGACAGGTCGGCGAGGAGCTTGTTGATCTGGTCCCCTTCGAAGCGGAAGACATCCGTGGACCAGTCGCCATCCACCTCGATGCTGACAAAGCCGTCGCCCGCATCGAGAAAGCGGATCATCTCGCTCTCGCCGCTGGCCGCGAGCGTGATCAGGGCGACGAATTCCGGGTCAAGTTCCCCGGTCTCGTTGTCGGTCAAGCCGATCTGTTTCTTCTGGAAGTTCTTGCCGTCCTGCCCAAGGGTCATGACCGCTTGGAGATCCGCATTGTGCTTGTGGTCGAGCACGTTGAGCGCGTCGAGGCTCTCCAGATCTATATGGTATTCCTTGCCCCGGTCGCCGAGATCCACGACGCCGGTATTCCCGCTTGCGGCGCTGACCTTGTTGACGCCAACCTCTTTGATCTTCAATTCGCTAGACAATTCCATCCTCCACGCCCGTGCCCGCCAGGCACGGAACCTTACTGGGAGCGCTGCAGAATGGCGGCGCTCCGGATCACCGCGGCGGGGAAGGTTCGACCAGCTCCGCCGAGCCCGTGCTGACTGCGCGGGCTGTTAATATATATTTAACGAATTTTATGATGTATATAAGAAAGCGTTAATTGCGTGTAAGAGCTCACTACGTAGGCGACAAGTCTGGTTTCGGGCTTATAAGTGGCAACAAAACAAAGAAAATGGCGTTATTGTTTCGCTTTAGGGCGGCAACAGGGCGCCGGTTTGGGGGATTGGGGATGGAATCAGTGATCCGCTTCGGCATAGGCTGCCCTATGCCCCTGAAGACGCCCCAACCCCAGGTCGGTACGCCTCCCCCTGAGCCACGTCGCTCGGCGGATCGCGAGATGATTGCCGAGAAGATCCGGCTGGATATCACCCGAGGTATTCTTGGGTTCGGCGACCGCATCTCCGAGAGCGCCTATGCCGAGGCTTGCGGCGTGAGCCGGACGCCCGTGCGTGAGGCGCTGATGATGCTGATGTCGCTCGATCTCGTCACGGTCCGTCCAAAGCACGGGACATTCGTGACCAGCTTCACCAAGGCCAAACTGCGCGAGATCTTCGCCGTGCGGCTTCTGCTCGAGACCGGCGGGGTCGAGATGGCGAATGCCTATCAGCGCGCGACCCTTGTGCAGGATCTCGACCGGGAGCTTTCCCGGATGCGCGCCCCGGCCAGCGCGCCCGAAGAGTTCGAGTCGCGCCATGACGGGGACACGGTCTTCCACCGGCTGCTGGTGCAAGCGGCGGGCAATGCCCAATTGATCAAGATGTATCACCCGATTGAGGTCTGTGCGATGGCGGCGCGCAGCCGGTTCCCGCAGGCCGACTGGGTCTGGGACACTGCAACACGCCACCACGAAGCGATTGTCGAGGCGTTGCGGCAGGATGACCTGCCGCTGTTCCGTGCCACGCTGACCGAGCATATCAACTGGTCCCGGGACGCGCTGATGGAGACCACCGGTCTCTTTACGGCGTAATGCGGCGATCCGGGGGCCTCGCTGGTGATGCCCAATCCAAGCCCACCTACGCGACAACCTTCGCGCGTCCCATGTCTGCGCCTTCCATTGACCCGATGAGCTCAGTGGACTAAGTTTAGTGGGCTAACCTTGGAGGTCCCGATGAAGACCGTGAACATGCATGATGCGAAATCCAACCTGTCGCGGCTCGTGGAGGCCGCGCGCAGCGGAGAGCCCTTCGTCATCGCGCGAGCTGGCACGCCGCTGGTCAAGGTCACCGCGCTCGAGGGGCAGGGGCCCCGCCGCACGGGGTTCATGGCTGGTCATGCAGAGATCCCCGAGGATTTCGACACCATGGGCGCGGAAGAGATCCGCAAGATGTTCGAAGGGTGAACTACCTGCTCGACACGCATCTGCTGATCTGGGCGGCCCTGCGCGAGAACATGATGTCGGCCAAGGCCGACCGCATCGTCAAGGACCCGGCCAATACGCTCTGGTTCAGCGCCGTCTCGATCTGGGAGGTCGCGATCAAACGCGGTCTTGGTCGTCCGGATTTCACCCTAGACCCCGGCCCGCTGCGCGCGGGCCTGCTGGCCAATGGCTATCAAGAGCTGCCCATGGATGGGCGACATTGCCTCGGGCTGGGCACGTTGCCCACGCTCCATGGTGATCCGTTCGACCGGATGCTCGTCCTGCAGGCCACGGCGGAGGGGATGATCCTGCTGACGGCGGACAAACAGGTCGCGGCCTATGGCGGACCGGCCGTGCTGGTCTGAGCAGGGCCTGAGACGGGTGTCATGGCGGCTGGGGGGGCTGGACTGTGCCATTCGTGGTCCTGCGTCACCAGAGACTGCTTCAAAGGTTGGTTGTTGAGCCAAAAGCGGCTCTTCTACATGGAAAATGCAGGTCCTCGTGGCCCTGATCGCCTGGTTCAGATGTGGCGTCGGCGCGCTGACCGAGGGACCGGAGGGCGGTTTTGCGGAGCGCGACCCGCATTTCTTCGACCGACGTGCGCCGCGGCTCGGGTCCGCGCGGTCCGAGATCTCGGACCGCGCCACCGACACCCGTTACTCGGGTCTCAAACAGAAGGGGCCCGGGTCCGGATGGCGACCGGGCGGATGCCGGGCGGGCCGCTGGTGATGCCCGCCCAAGGCCCCGTGTCAGGCAGTTCTGGCGCGGCGCAGGCGCGAGAAACCGGCGCCGCCCGCAAGCGCGCTCAGCAAGAGCACGAAGGAGGCGGGCAGGGGCACCGGCGGGACCGGCGGCACGTCGCGCGGCACGGTGAAGAGCACATTGTCGAACCCGTAGAGGTCGGTTGTCTGCTGCTTCGGAGCGGTGGCGCGGAAGACAAGGCTCATGGCCGCGTCATCCTCCAGCACAGCGCCGAAGAAGAAGGCTTGCCCCTCGCCCTTGTTGGTGAACTCATAGCTGGCGATCACCGCATCATCGCTGTCGAGGAAATCCACGGTGGTGCTGCGGCTGCCATCGCCGATATCGCGGAAATCCGCGCCCCAAGCCGTGACCGGGGCCACGAAATCGACGCGCATGCTGGAAAACACATCGGCATAGGCGCAGACATAGTTGCTGCCATTGGGGTCGGAATTGTCCGAGCAGGAGCCGCCGGGCGCGATGATATTCGCTTCGCCCTGATCGGGATAGATCGGGATCGGCCCGCCGGTCAGGGTCATGAAACCGGTATTGAGGGGCGTGTTCTCGAAGGTTGTCCCGGCGGTTTCGCCTTCGAAATTCTCGCTGCCATTGGGGTTTGCGTCATTCGTGAAGCTCGTCCGGTCGCTGTAAAAGACCGGGGCGGCCTGGGCCGCGAGGGGCAGCAGGCCAAGGAGCAGCGCTCCGATCAGGGGAAAGGGTTTCATGGCATGTCCTTTGGAATTGGGCCGCTGCGCGAGGGCAGGGCGGAACGGAGAGAGGCCGCGACCGGGCAGGGGCGCGGCGCGCGGGATCAGAAGAGCGCGTCTTCCATGATGAGCGGCTCGCAGGTGCCGAAGGTCAGCTCGGCAATGAAGGGCTCGCAGGGCTCGGCGGTGCCGGCGGACAGCTCGGACAGGAACGGGTCACAGGGTTCGTCCTCGGCGCTGGCCAGCAGGTCTTCCCCGCTCGGCGGCGACGGGTCGTGATCGACGCAATAGGGGCTCTCCGACGTGTCGTTGAACTCGAAATGGTCGAGGGCGAGTTGCTGCACCGCAGGCAGCAGGAGCGCGGCCGTCATTGGGCCCGGCGCTTCGGGGGCGTCGATCTCTGTTCTGGTGGCGCGCGCGCCGAGGGACTCCCCGGGGATGTCCTTGATCTTGATAAAACCGGTCACTGGCATGTCACTGTCCTTTATAAGGCTGTTTGCGGGGATCCCGCCCGACCGGAAGGCCGCGCGGAGAAGAAACGGTCCGCAGGTTCACAGGCCCAATCTGGCCATGGCGTTGGTCTATCGGCCGGGCTTATCTCTCTGATTTCGCAGCCGGTAACTGTTGTGTCTGTTCCCGCGCAAAGGCGTCATCTTTGACACAAATGATACAAATCAGGCCCTCTCGCCCCGGGGCGTTCCATGGTTCACTTGGGGCGTGTGACATGAGGGGGGCAATTCCGCATCCGGATGGCTGTTCCGGAGCTGCAAGCAGGGTGTGATGACGATGATGGTCTTGAGGATGACATGCAGGAGGGGGATGCGCGCATGACCGACGCCCCGCTCAAGATCCTGCTCTGTGATGACGAGCCGCGCCTGCGCGAGATGGTGGCGGAATACCTCACGGAACGGGGCTATGACATCCTGCAGGCGGCCAATGCCAACGAGATGACCTCCAGCCTCAAGCGGGACGATCCGGATCTGGTGCTGCTGGATATCAACATGCCGGGGCAGGACGGTCTCTCGGCGCTGCGCGACATGCGGGTCTATTCCTCGGTGCCGGTGATCATGCTGACGGCGGCGCGGGATGTGGTGGACCGGATTGTCGGGCTCGAGATGGGCGCCGATGACTATCTGGGCAAGCCGGTGGACCTGCGCGAGCTCGAGGCCCGGATCAAGGCCGCCCTGCGGCGCCAGCAGGCCCCGGTCACCGCCGCCGCGACCGCCCGGGCCGGGGGCATGGTGCCCTTCGGGCAGTGCCAGGTCGATCTGGAGAGCGCGCGGCTCTTTGGTCCGGAGGGGGAGGAGATCCCGATCACGGCCATGGAATTCGATCTGCTGCAGCTGTTTCTCGACAACAAGGGGCGGGCGCTCAGCCGGGATCAGATCCTCGAAGGCGCGCATAAACGCGGATGGGAGCCGTTCGACCGGTCCATCGACCTGCGGGTGTCGCGCCTGCGCCGCAAGATCGAGGTCAACCCGGCCAAGCCCCAGACGATCCGCACGGTGCGGGGGATCGGCTATATCTTCGACTAGCAGGTCACAGCGTTGGCCGCGCATCGGGTCGCGATGCGGTGGACCTGCCGGGGCGCGAGGCGCTAGACCGTTGGCATGACCCGACCTGTTCTCGACAATACCCGCGCCCGGCGTCTCTTTCTCGACCGTCATCTGCTGTTGCGCCCGGGGACCGGCCCGGGGCGCGGCGCGGATCTGGACGGGGTGCTCGACGCGCTTGGCTTCGTGCAGGTGGACAGCGTGAACACGCTGGCCCGGGCCCATGACCTGATCCTGTGGTCCCGGCGCGGTCAGTACCGGCCCCGCGCGCTGGAGGATCTGGTGGCGCGGCATCGCACGGCGTTTGAGCACTGGACCCACGATGCCTCGGTCATCCCCATGGCCTTTTACCCCATGTGGCGGCTCAAATTCGCCCGCGACAGCGCCCGGATGGAGGCCCGCTGGTCCGAGGCGCGTCGGCCCGGCTGGACCCAGGAGCTGGACCAGATCCTGCGCCATGTGGCCGATCGCGGCGCGCTGTGTTCGCGCGATGTGGGCGAGGGCGAGACGCGGGGGTCGACGGGCTGGTGGGACTGGCATCCGTCCAAGACCGCGCTGGAATTCCTCTGGCGGTCCGGCAAGCTCGCGATCTGTCACCGGCAGGGGTTTCGCAAATACTACGATCTGGCCGAGCGGGTGATCCCGTCGCAGCTGCGCGGTGTGACCCTGTCGCGGGAAGAGACAGTCGATTGGGCCATGGCCGCCGCGCTGGAGCGGTTGGGCTTTGCCACGAGCGGCGAGCTGGCCGCGTTTTTCGAGATCGTCACCCGGGATGAGGCCAAGGTCTGGTGCGCCGAGGCGCTGGCGGCGGGGCGGATCCGCGAGGCGGAGATCGAGATGGCCGACGGGGCGCGGCGGCGCAGCTTTACCACGGAGGCCGCCCTTGATCAGGCCGCCGACCTGCCGGAGCCGTCGGGGCGGGTGCGCCTGCTGTCGCCCTTCGATCCGGCCCTGCGGGACCGGGCGCGGGCCGAGCGGCTGTTCGGGTTTCACTACCGGATCGAGATTTTCGTGCCCGAGGCCAAGCGGCGTTACGGGTATTACGTTTTTCCGGCGATGCAGGGGGATCGCCTGATCGGGCGGCTGGAGGCCAAGCGGGTGGGCGAGATGCTGGAGTTGCGCGCGGTCTGGCCCGAGGCGGGGCTGCGCATGGGGCGGGCCCGGGTCGCGGGGCTGATGGCAGAGCTGAACCGCGTGCGCCATCTGGCCGGGCTGTCCGAGGTGGTCTGCGCCGAGGATTGGCTGCGGCCGGCGGCATAGACCGCATAAGGACAGATTGCATAGGGACAGACTGCAGGGGGACGGGGAGGGCACCGGGTGTCAGACACAATTGTTACAAAAAGCCCGGTCCCCCGCGCGCCCGTTCCGTGCTTGGCTTGGCACCGGGCGGGATCCGCCGCCAACAGGATCGAGGCATGCCATGGATGATCTGCACAGCACCCGCGCGGCCCCCGGGATGGACGGCCCTTTGGCCGAGGCGCTCGATTGTCTCGACCATGGCGTAGCGGTCTATGACCCGGCGGGCGCGCTGACCCTGGCCAATGCCCCCTTTGCCGAGGCCGTGGCGACGCCTGCGACCTTGGCGGAGGCGCTGGCCGCGCTGCTCGGCGCGGCGGAGGGGGACGGGCTGATCCAGACCCTGGCGCAGGCGCGAGACCGGCAAAAGACCGGTTTGATCGCAGAGCTGCCCCTGCCGGAGCAGGGGGAGCTGACGCTCAAGCTCCATGCGCGGGCGGATGGCGGTGCGACGCTCGTTTTGGCGGCGACCCCGGCCCCGTCGGTCGAGACGCGGGATGCGCGGGCGCTTTTTGCCGATGCGATCGACAATGTGAATTTCGGTGTCGCCCTGATCGACGAGGCCCAGCGGCTGGTCTTTGCCAACAAGAAGTTCCGCGCCCATGGCGACCCCCGGGATGAGCTCTTGATTGCCGGGCGGAGCATGCGCCAGATCCACCGGGATGCGATCCGCACCGGGCTTTTCCCGCTGCCCGAGGGGATGGCCGAAGAGCATCTGCTGGACGCGATGGATCAGCTGATCGACACCAATGCCCGGGATTTCCCGGTGCCCAACAACCATGGCTCGGCCCTGTTGGGGAATGTCTATGACACCGAGCTGGGCGGGCGGGTTCTGACCATGCAGGACGTCACCGAGGACCGGCAGGCCGAGCAGTTGATCGTGGGCGCCATGAGTCGCCTGCCCGTGGGGGTGGCGATCGAGGATGCCAGCGGCCAGTTCACCCATTGCAACGAGGCCTTTGCCGCGCCCTATGGCCTGAGTGCTGCGGATCTGATCGCCATGCCGCCCGAGGCGCGGATGGCCTATCTGTCGCCGCAGCTGGTCTCGGTGGATAACGATGCCCGCGCCGAGGATCTGGGCGCGGCCTTTCGCGCCGCGATCCTGCAGCAGCGCGAGACCCTGAAACCCTTCGAGGTGCGGTTCAAATCCGGGCAGCAATTCCTCGTGGAACGGGGCCGCGTCGAGAATGGCGGCTGCGTCGTGGTGGTGACGGATATCACCGCGCTCAAGGATGCCGAGACCCGCAATCTGGCGGCGGTCACCGACGCGGTGCAGACCCTCGATATCGCCGTGGTGCTCTTTGACAAGGATCTCCGCATCACCTTTGGCAACGAGAAATGGGCGGAGCTGTTCTCGACCAGGGAGCCGCGGATCCGGGTCGGGGACCATGTGCTGGAGGCCACGCGCAAGCAGGCGGCGGCGGGGCATTTCGTGCTGTCGGAGGGGCGGACGGTCGATGAGTTCATCGCCTATTGGCGCGATACGGTGCTGACCTACCGCAAGGATGTGCATGTGGCCTTCAGCGATGGCCGTCATGTGGTGGCGTCCTGTCACAAGACGCGGCTCGACGGGTTTCTGGTGTCGTTCATCGACATCACCGAGCAGCGCGCGATCGAGGCCGAGCTGGCGCGCCAGCGCGAGATCACCCACCAGAAAGAGCGGCTCTCGGCCTTGGGCGAGCTTCTGGCCGGGGTGGCCCATGAGCTGAACAATCCGCTCTCGATCATCGTGGGCTATGCCCAGATGCTGGAGGGTCAGATCGCGGATCCGGTGCTGCAGCGCCGGGTGGACCGGATCGCCGAGGCCGCCAATCGCAGTGCCAAGATCGTCGAGATGTTTCTCGACATGGCGCAGGAGCGGCCCTTTGAAAAGACGCCCTGCTCGGTCAACGAGATCGTCGCGAGCGCGCTTGATGTGGCCGAGAGCGGGCTGTCGGCGGAGACCCGGGTGGAGGTGTTTCTGGCCGAGGATCTCGCCCCGATCCTCGGGGATCCTGACAGCCTGATCCAGGTGATCTACAACATCCTGATCAATGCCCAGCAAGCGGTGCAGCCGGTCCCGGGGCCGGGGCATCTGCGCCTGCGCAGCCGTCCGGATGCCGAGGGGGGGGCGGCGTTGATCGAGATTGCCGACAATGGGCCGGGCATTCCCGAGGCCCTGCGCAACCGGGTTTTCGAGCCGCTCTTTTCCACCAAGGAGGTGGGCGAAGGGACGGGGATGGGTCTGGCCCTGTGCCACCGGATCATCACCAGCCATGGCGGCAGCATCGCCATCACCGACAGCGATCTGGGCGGGGCGCAATTCGAGATCCGCCTGCCGATCGCCCCGCCCGGGGCCTGACCCCGGCGCCGCACCGCCCGAACGGGCTTGCATCGGCGGAAACCGGGCGTGTATCAGCGCGGCGAAACCGATGGAGCGCGATGTGGAAACGATTTACAGCGGCCTCACCCAGCTGGGTGGCGACACGAAACTTCCGACCTCCCCCGAAGATGCAGAGCTGGAGAGGGTGGCGAACCCTCAGGCGGATGTGGCCTATTGCGTGCGTTTCACGGCGCCGGAATTCACCTCGCTCTGCCCGATGACCGGCCAGCCCGATTTCGCGCATCTGGTGATCGATTACGTGCCCGGCCCGTATCTGGTGGAATCGAAATCGCTCAAGCTCTTTCTTGGGGCGTTCCGCAATCACGGGGCCTTCCACGAGGATTGCACGATCTCGATTGCCCGCCGTCTGGTCGATTTCCTCGACCCGCAATGGCTGCGGATCGGGGGGTACTGGTATCCGCGCGGCGGCATCCCGATCGATGTCTTCTGGCAGACCGGGGCCATGCCGCAGGATGTCTGGATCCCGGATCAGGGCGTGCCGCCCTATCGCGGTCGCGGCTAGAGGGTCAGTACCAGCGGGCAGTGGTCCGAGACCTCGGGGTCGGTGACCACCTCGAAGTGCTGCACGGCCTCCGGGTCGCTGATCAGCATGTAATCGGCAAAGCGCCCGGGTTTGGTGTAATGGCTGCTGCGCGTGCCGGGAAAGCCGCCCGCGGTGACGAGTTCGGTCAGCCCGTCCTCGGCCAGATGGCGCAGGGTGGCGCTGTCGGCCTCGACGTTGAAATCGCCGCAGATCACCCGCAATTCCCCGGGGCGCGAGACTTGGTGGGACAGGCTGCGGAGCCGCGCGGCCTGAACGGCGCGGGCGGGCGTGTCCATCTTGCCGCGCAGGTCGCGCAGCCCGTGCATATGGGTCACGCTCAGGTCGCGGCCGGCGCCGGGGTCATGGACTCGCACCCCATGGGCGCTGCGCGAGCGGGGGTGGTCGCCATAGCCATCCGGCGCGTAGTCCTTATGCACGAAGCCCTGCACCTGGCCGATGATCGGCAGGCTGCGCTGCACGAAGGTGGCGAGCCCCCATTGCGACGGGACCGCGCTGTCGCCGTCCCAGAGCACGCCCTGGGCGGCGGGGCAGAACACCGCCACATGGTCCGGCAGGGCACGGCAGATGTCGCGAAAGAAATTGGCACGCTGGGGCAGGACATGGTCGCCATCGCGATAGGTCAGCCAGTCCTTGTCGGTGGCGGGGCTGTGGACGACCTCCTGCAAGCACAGGATGTCGGGCGCGCTCTGGGCCAGATAGGGCAGCAGCTCCTCGTGGAGCGTGCCGCCCCAGCCGTTCAGACACATGATCCGCATCGCGCGACCCCCTGTTCCCCCGAGCCTGACAGTCGCGCGTCTTGCGCGCGGCAGCAAGAGGCGGCGGGGGGCGGCGAGGGGCGGCGGGGCGTGCCCCCGGGCCCCGTCTATCCGGGATCGGACAGCGCGGGTCCGCGTGGGTCCGCGTGCGGACCCACGCCACCGATCTCAGGGACGCGCGGCCGGGCGGGTCATGGCGCGCAGGGCGCGGCGCCATTCCGTCGGGGTCTTGTCCGTGATCCGCTTGAAATTCGCATTGAAGGTGGATTTCGAGTTGTAGCCCACCGCCTCGCTGATCTCGAGCACGCCCAGCTCGCTTTCGGCCAGCAAGCTGCAGGCGGCCTCGATCCGGTGGGCATTCACATAGTCGAAAAAGCTCTGACCGATCTCGGTATTGAGCACCTCTGAAAGATGCATGGGCGGGATGGCCGTGGCCTCGGACAGGGTTTTGAGGGTGAGCATCGGATCCTCCCACAGGCGGGACGCCTCCATGCGGGTCTGCAGCCGCGCGGCGAGCCGGGTCAGGTCCTCGGGCCCGAGGCCGGAGCGGGCGTAGCGGCCCGGCGATGCCCCGGTTCCGGCCCCGGTCTCGTCCTCGGTGGCGGGGGGCGGTGGGGCCGGGGCGGTCTCGTTGGCGACAACCTCGGCGGACCAGTCGGGCAGCGGCGGCTTGGCCTGGATCCCGAACAGGCCAAAGATCAGCCCCAACAGGATCTCATGCACCCCTTCGGCGGCCCCTTCGAGGAACCCGGCATCGAAGGCGAGGATCAGCACCTCATCTGCGATCACCACCCAGGCAAGGCCGAGGATCATCGCCACCAGCGCATCGAGCCACCAGAGCGACTTGCCGCTGAGATCGGAGAACAGTGCCCGGATCGTCCGCTTGTGGCGGGTCAATCGGCGCGCGCAGGCAAAGCCGTAGCCGATCAAGAGCCCGATCCACCCGACCCAGAAGGCGAGCACGCCCAGCTCGGCCCAGAGCACGCGCGTCCCGCCGAGATCGATATCCACATAAAGCCCGGCGCGCTCCGGACCCGGCAGGGACAAGAAGGGCAGCAGAAAGACCAGCCCCAGCCCCAGGGGCAGCAGATGCCAGGCATCGCGCGGGCGCAGGCGCAATGCGGGCTCGGTCAGCCCGCGCACGAAGAACCACAGCGAGATCATGAAGAGCGGCAGCAGCGCATCCTGCCAGCCATAGGCCCAGAGCGGCGCGTGGATCGGCGGCCCGAAGACCAGATCATCGGCCATATCCGTGACCTGCACCGCAAGAAACACCGCCACCGCATCGAGATAGAGCGCATGGCCGCGCGTGCGGATCCGCCGGGCCAGCACGGCGCAGAACGCGAAGAACGCCACCCCCAGGGCGGCGCTGCTCCACATCAGATCGGCAATCTCGGCGTTGGTCACGGGCGGTCCGTTGGCTGCGGGGTCAGGTCTCGGCGGGGCGCGGCAGGATCCATTCCACCCCGGCCCAGCCACACCATAGGATAGCCCCGAGGCCAAAGACCATCCCACCGCCCTGCGACAGGGGCGGCAGGTAGGTCGCGAGCCCGGCCAGCGCCACGCCCGCCCCCAGAAGGCCCGCCACCCCCGAAAGCGCGCCGATCCGCAGGGCCGCGAAGCTCGCCAGCCCGATCCAGAGCCCGCCAAGCGCCTCGGTCCGCCCGGAAAGCCCGGTCTCGATCAGGTGCAGGATCCGCCAGGTCTCCAGCGCGCGGGGCAGGTCCTGGGGGGCGAGTGCTGCAAGCTCGGCCAGCCCGGCCCGGGCGACCATGCCGCTGGCGAGGGTCAGCCCGGTCCAGATCAGCGCGGTCGCGGCCGAGGCGAGGGCGAGATGGGGCAGGTCGCGCGCCAGCGCCCGTGCAAGCCCCAGCCCGGCCAGCGCGGTGCCAAGAGCGCTCAGATCATAGATCACCGTCATCCAGAGCGGCAGGAGCCAGGGGCTCTGCCGGGTCAGCTGCAGCACCGCTGCGCCATCCATCGCCCCGGTGCCAAGCCCCAGCGGCGCCAGCGGGCCGAGCACGAAGGCGATCCCGGTCAGGTAGCATCCCGCCACGAGGAGCGCGCCCAGACCGGCGGTTTGACGGGGGCTCATCGCACCCCCTCCGGTGTCAGCGCCATGAGGGGCCAGGGATCGGCCTCCGCCTGTCCCGTGGCCGCGACGGTTGCCCATGCGCCCGCGACATCCAGCTTGAGGCCCAGCCCCCAGAACCCGCCATGGAGCGCGACCCGGGGTGCGCCGCCCTGCCAGGCGACCATGGGGCCGAGCGCCTGGTGCAACCCGTCCGGGCGCGGGGTCTCGGCCTCGATCATGCGGGCCCATGTGCCGGGATCGGCAAAGGGCGCGCCCTGGGCCAGCAGGCGGCCAAAGCGGGTCAGATCCGTCGCAGTCGAGACAAAGCCGCCATCGGCGAATTCGAAGCTCGGGTGATGCTCCGTCAGGTCCACCGTCCCGGCATAGTGGTGCAAGGGGGGCAGCTGTGCGGCGCGCGCGGCGGGCCAGTGCTGCACGCTGTGCCATGTCCGCCCGAGACCGAGCGGCGCGAGGATGTCGCGGCGGATCAGGTTGGCATAGGCGGTGCCCGTCACCCGTTCCAGCACCAGCCCGAGCAGGTGGTAATTGGTCGAGCTATAACTGGTCTGTGCGCCCGGGCGTCCGGTGGGGGGCAGGCCGCGCGCGACCTCCAGCAGGTCCTGCGGCGTCCAGATCCGCTGCGGGTCATGGAGGACTGCGTTTTGAAACCCCGGGTCGTTGTCGAGATCGGGCAGGCCGCTGCGATGGCCGAGCAGGTGGCGCAGGGTGAGGGCAGGGGCCGCGTCCCCGGCCAGCCCGCGCAGGCTGGCCGCGCCCAGATGGTCGATCACAAGATCGTCGAGATCGAGCGTGCCGCGCTCGGCCTGTTGCAGCACCGCCGTGGCCGTCAGGAGCTTGCCGATGCTGGCGATGTGAAACGGGGTGGCCGGGCGCAGGGCCGGGCCGCCATCGCGACGTTGCCGCCCGGCGGTCCAGCTGCGTCCGCCCTGCGCGGTCTCGTGGCGCAGGATCACCCCGGGCACCGCCGGATCGGCGGCGGCCCGGGTCACGGCCCGCTCAACCGGATCGCGTCCGGCGGCGGGGCGGCCGGGCCAGAGCCCGGCCAGATAGGTGAGACCTCCGGCGCAGACCATGCGCCGATCAACCGACAACCGCATGGCCGCGCCCTTTCATGCAGGCAGTGACGATCTCGGCGCGGTCGTCATGGCGCTCCAGCGCGCCGGCGGTGCCACCCACGGCCCCGCCCACAAGCGCGCCGCCCAGCCCCGAACCGTCCTCATCGGCCAGCCCGGCCAGGGCCCCGATCGTCGCGCCGATCAGCGCGTCCTCGCGGGTTTCCGCATCGACCAGCGATTTCTGGCGCGCCACCTCCTGGCATGCGGCGAGATCGGCGTCAAACCCGGGCGCGGGCGCGCCATCGGTGAGCGGGACATAGTCCGATCCGGTGCCGCTACAGGCCGCGAGAAGGCCAAGCAGGGGAAGCGCGCAGAGGGAGGAGGAGAGATATGTCATGGATTTTGTCCTGTGTGAGAGAGGGTTGGTGGGTCAGAGAAAGGTGATGGCATCGGCATCGGAGACGCCCTGTACGATCAGCGCGTCGCCATCGCCGTCGAAGATGAAAACCACATGGGTCTGCCGTTCATGGATCTCGGTGATCTCGGCGCCGCCGAGAAAGAGCGCGTCTGCGCTGGCGTCGAAATCCCGGATCCGGTCGGTTTCAAAGCGGCCGTTTTCGGTGCTGTCGCCAAAGACGAAGACATCCGCGCCCGCGCCACCGACCATGCGGTCATCGCCCGCGCCGCCGATCAGGACATCCGCGCCCGCCCCGGCCTTGAGCCGGTCATCGCCGCTGCCGCCCTCAAGCCGGTCGTCGCCGTCCAGACCCTTGAGCCGGTCGTCCCCGCGGCCTCCAACCAGCCGGTCATCGCCGGACCCGGCGCGCAGGCGGTCATTGCCCTCAAGTCCCAGAAGCTGGTTGTCGGCGCTATAGGCCGCGTCGCTCTTGCGTAGGGCGATCCGGTCGGCCCCGTCGGTCCCGGTGAGCAGGATCGAGCCGTCCTCGAAGGCGAAATCCGCGCGGCTCAGAGCGTCGAGCGGGGCCTCGATGTGCAGGGCGGCGCCCTCGGCGGCGATGTCGGCCCCGTCCTCGGTCTCGGTCACAAGCAGATCCGCGGCGGAGACGCCCTGGACCTCAAGCGGGCCGTCTGCGTCCGACGGCGCCCAGGCGGAGTCCTCGGCCACAAGCTCCAGCGCTGCGGTCAGGCCCGAGAGGGCACCGAAATCCAGATCCACGGTGGTCACGGCGGTGGAGAGGATGCGCCCGGTTTCCAGATGCAGGAAAGTCGCGCTGTCGGTGCCGAGGGTGCCGCCGGCAAAGCCCACCAGCGTGCCGAATTCCGCATCCTGCAGCACGATCAGGCCCAGACCGAAACCCATCCCGTCCGTGTCGGTCTCGCCGAAGGTGAGCATCTGGCCCAGAGCCTCGGGCGAGAGCAGGGTCTGATCCACCAGAAGCGCCTGCAGGAAGGTGGTCATATCGGGGGTGGTCGAAATCACGCCACCCTCGGCATACTGGTCCTGCAGCACATAGGTGACATCGATCGGGCCCGCGTCGCCCTCGAGATAGCTCGACAGGCGGGCGGGGTCGGTGGTGTGATCGTCGAGCTTGGTGTCCGTCATCCCGAGCGGGGCGAAGACCAGCGCCTCCAGCGCCGCGTCGAGGCTTTCGCCCGTCACGCTCTCGATCACCTTGCCGAGCAGGGCATAGGCGGTGTTCGAATAGGCATACTCCGCGCCCGGGGCGAAATCGGCAGGGATCCCGCGCACCAGATCCAGCGCGACATCGGTTCCGATCACGGTGTCGGGGTTCTCGGCGGTGATCAGATCAAAGAGCTCGTTGCCGTCCTCATCCTCCAGATCGGTGTAGCTGGGAATGCCGCTGCGCATGGAGAGCGCCTCGCGCAGGGTGGCCTCGGCCGCGTTGGCGATCCCGTCGAGCATCTCGGCGGGCAGGTAGTCGCCCAGCGGGGCGTCGAGATCCACCAGCCCCGCCTCAGCGAGCTTGAGCAGCGCGGCGGAGGTGATCATCTTGGTCTGCGAGCCGATCTCGAAGGTCTGGCCGGGTTGGGCCGGGGTGCCGGTCTCGACGTCGGACAGGCCGCTGACACCATGGGCGCTGAGCGAGCCATCGGTGACGCTGACCAGGGCTGCGGGCGCGCCGCTGAGGGTGAGGGCCTGGGCCACCGCGTCGGGTGTGGCGGTCAGGGCAGATGGGTTGAAGACGGTCATGGGAAGCCTTTCCAGAAAAAGTGTCTGGAGCAGCACATGACGGTGTTTTCAAGCGTTCTCGACGGATCCAGCGCGTCCGGACGTCCGCGCCAATTGGGTCGGACCTCGCGCGCGGTCGGTCCTGGGCACGGCGGGGCCGCGCCGCGCCCGCCCGGGTCTTCAGGCCCGGGCGCCCCTGTCCCGGGTGCAGGATCCGGGGATTATGCCCCAAGCGTGGGGGCGGGCGGGTCGCCGCGCCAACGGCGCGGCCACCGGGGGCTCAGCCCGGCCGCGTGGCGCAGAGCCGCGCCAGCCGGGTCCAGGCCTCTTTCGCGATCTCGGCGCCGTGATGGTCGTGAAAGGGAAACGCGATCTTCGACAGCTCGCGATAGCTGGCCTCCGGCCCGGTGCCCCGGTTCTTGCGAAAGCCCCGGCGCATCTTTTGCAAGCTCCCGAAGAGCTGAAACTCTTCCGCTCCGACCATGGCCACCACCAGATTCCCGTGGAGATCGATGTCATAGGTGATGTGATGGACATTGTTGCGCACGGTGATCTCATCCGACAGCTTGGTCGTCCGCGTGCGGGGCTCGCGCGTGATGGCGATCCGGATCTTGCAGGCGGCGGCAAGGCTGGTGTCATGCCCCGCGGCCGCGCGCATCTCCACCCGGTTGTCATAGGCATAGGTCCCGCGTAGCACCTCTTCGGGGCGGGTGAAGCGGACGCCGCCCTCCCGTGTGCCGCGCAACACGACCTCCAGCGCCCGATGGGCCTCGGTCACCAGCCGGGTCGTCCGCGCCAGTCGCAGGTCCCGCAGCACCACGGGGCAGTCCGGGCCGCTGGCCGATCGACGGCTCTGAGCCAGAACCTGGGTCATGTCGAGCGCGTAATCATAGGTGCAGTCCCCATGGGCGATCCGGAACGCAACCCGGTTCTCGCGGATCAGCACGCTCTGGGGTGTTTGCGGATCCGCATCGAGAAAGGTGATATGAGCGAGGTCCTGCCCCGCCGCCGCGAAGGATCCGCAGATGAGGCGCAGGGCCTCCTGCCAGGAGACGGAGATCTCTTTGGTGAAGAGCACATCGGTAAAGGTGTTGAGATAAGCGCCGTCCTCGGGGGCGGCGGAGGCAAAGCTGCACCCGCCCGAGAAGTCATAGACCGGATAGGCCGGATCCACCCCCTCGGGCGTGCCGAACCGGGTGAGGTTGCGGGCCTGATAGCGCACCGGCGCGGCCAGTTCGGGCCCTTCATAGGTCAGCGGCTGGGATTTAAACGCGGCCCGAAACGCCGGATGGGCGAGGATCTGGCGCGCTTCGTCGGGCAGGAGCGGGCCATAGACCCGCTTGCCATCGGCCAGAACAAGCACATCCCGGTCCCCCAGCGGTGCCAGTGCGGGCGCATCGGCGATCGCGGCGGCCAGCGCCGCGCGGATCTCGTCGCGCGAGGCGTGGGGCCCCGTGTGGCCGCGAAACGCGCCGAGCCAGACCTGCCCGGGGACGGTAAGCGGCGCGAAGCGCGGGTGAAACACGGTCGCTCCTGTCAGCGCGAACCGCGCGGGGTTCGCCGCGACCTGCGCCACCGCCATGGGCACCCAGCCGACCACCCCAAGGGAGCTGCGCACGAGGGTCCAGTCCCTGTCGCGGGTGACCACCTGCACCACGCTGTCCGCGGCCAGAGGATCCGCGACCACGGGCAGGGCACTGTCCGACGGCTGCGCGCGCAGATAGGTCTTGCGCCCGGCAAACGGGGTGAAGGCGACCACAGTCAGGGGCGCGGGCGCCTCGGCGCCCAGCCGATCACTGCGCAGAAAGCCCTGCATATGCGCGCCCGCCTGCACCTCGGTCCAGTCACCGACCTTGCGCAGGGCCCGAAGCTCCTGCAGGGGCCAGAGCTTGGCGACCACCTTGCCACGGGCGGACGGCGCGTCGCGCAGGGGCGCAAAGGGGGTCGCCGAGGCGACGGGATCGGGCATCTGGACAAAGACCGGCTCGGCCAAGGCGGTGGAGGCGAACTGAACGCAGAGGCAGAGGGTCAGGCAGCGAAGCAAGGAGAACACGGGGCAGGGATCCAATCGGTTGAGACGCGCGGGACGCTGGGGTCTGTCATGGGTAGGGATCCTTGCGCGCAAAAGATAGAGATTTGCTTAGGATGCAGGCAGCCGCACGGTCACGGTGCGTCGCGCAATACGCAGGTAAGCAAGATTATGTTGTGAAATCCAACCGTACGTCCAGCGGTGGGCGATGTGCCCGTCCCACGCCCCCCTGTTGTCAGCCGCCCGTTTCGGCCATGATGCCCTTGCGGAATTGAGACGCGAGGCGGTCGAGGGGACAAAATGCTGGATCAGACATCACCGGCACCAGATGTGGAGGCAAGCGCGCAGGAGACCTATGCGCTTGTGGTGATCGGCGCCGGGATTGCCGGGCTGAACGCGCTCTATGCGGCGACGGAGTACCTGCCCAAGGGCGCGCGCGTCCTGCTGGTGGATGAAAAACCCGATGCCGGGGGCATGTGGAACACGGCTTATGACTATGTGCGCCTGCATCAGCCCCACCCGATGTTCACCGTGGGAGACATGGCATGGGATTGGCGCAAACCGCGCAGTTATCTCGCCAAGCGGGACGAGGTGCAGACCCATCTGGGTCAGGCTCTGACCCCCATCGCGGCGCAGGTCGGCTTGCAGACCGCCTTTGGCTGCGTGGCGACCGCATGCGCTGAGGTCAGCACGGCCCAGGGCCCGATGGCCGAGATCCGCTATCACCCGCTGGGCGCGCCGGATCAGGAGGTCACGGTCCGCGCCGCCCGGGCGATCCATGCGGCCGGTCTGAACTACGGTCTGGCCCAGCCTCTGGCGCTGCGCTCGGCGGAGGTCGTGTCGATCATCCCGCAGGAGCTGGCCGCGACCCTCGCCGCCCATCCCGGCGCGCCGGTCCATGTGGTGGGCGGGGGCAAGACCGGGATGGACACGGTGCTGGCCACGCTGGCGGCGGACCCGGCGCGACAGATCACGCTCTACAAGGGGCGCGGCACGAACTTCCTGAACCGGACACGCTACCTGCCCATGGGGATCAAGCGCTGGACCTCCGGCGCGCTGGTCTCGCGGCTCTTTCGGGATGTTGCGCTGACCTATGACGGGACGCAGGACGACGCGCTGATCGCCCATATCCGCAAGACCCATTCGACCGATCCGGAGACGCCGAACGAGGTGTTCCTCTACGGGTTGCAATCGGAGGAGGAGCAGGCGCGCATCCAGTCCGGGCTGAGCGCGACCCATGCGGATTACCTGGAGGATGTGGTGGACGGGGCGACCGGGCCCGAGATCCGCCTGCGGCAGGGCGCGTCCCTGCCGGTGCCGCCGGGCAGCATCTTTGTCAATTGCGGGGGCAGTTTCTTTCGCGATGCCGAGATGCCGCCCGTGATGCCGGTCCTGTCCCCGCAGGGCGCGATCCTGTCGATCAACACGCGCCATGCGTTCCACTTCCTGACCAGTGTCGCCGGGTTCTTCGGGGCGCATCTGCTCTATCGCGACCAGCTGCGCGGGGCGGGTTTCTACGCGCTGGATCTGGAGGGGCTGTTTCGTGCGGATCGCAAGGCCTGGGTCGGGGCCTCGGCGGCGCAGGCCTATCACAACCAGGTGCTGGCGGTGCAGACCCTGCCGATGATGCTGCTGGATCGCTGCGGGCTGGATCTCGACCGGTGGTATCCGCTGCCCCGGCGTCTGTTGGCGCTGGCGCAGATGCGGGCCACGGCCAAGGCGGATCTCGCCCATTGCCGCAAGGTGCTCGACCTGGTGACGGCGCGCTACGGGATCGACGCGGGCCCGATCTAGGAGGTCGGGTTGTCCGGTCTGCTCTCGGGCGGGTCGTCATAGACCGACCAGCCGAAGCTGCCCGTGCTCTCGGGGAGCTCTTTTTCGCGCAGATTGCGCGCCATATAGGTCTTGGCGATGAAATTCGCGGTGATCGGCGCGGTCAGGAACAGGAACAGCGTGATCAGCAGTTCGTGCACCGAGACATAGCCGGTCTTGGCGAAATAGATCATCGAGGCCACGAGCACGCCGCCCACCCCGAGGGTTGTCGCCTTGGTCGGCGCATGCAGGCGCTGCACCGTGTCCTTCAGCTTGATCAGCCCGTAGGAGCCGACGAAGCCGAACACGCCACTGATCACGAGGGCGGCGGCGATGAGGAGGTCTGCGAGAAAATCCATCTGTCTACCTCACTCGATGATGTCGCCGCGGAGCAGGAACCGGCAATAGGCCACGGTCGAGACGAAGCCCACCATGGCGATCAGCATCGCCGCCTCGAAATAGATCGCCGTGCCGCGCCAGATCCCGTAGAGCACGAGCAGCGCGATGATGTTGATCACCATCGTGTCCAGCGCCAGGATCCGGTCCGCCGAAGAGGGGCCCGTCACGATGCGCCACAGGTCCAGCAGAAGTGCTGCGCCATAGCACAGGGCCGCGAAGAGCAGAGCATATTCGATCATGCGAAAATCTCCTTGAGGCGCGCCTCGTAGCGGGCCTTGATCTCGTCCCGCACCGCGTCCGGGTCGTCGGAATGCAGGCAATGCACGAGGATGCAGGCCCCATCCGCCGACAGCGTGGCCGAGACCGTCCCCGGGGTCATGGTGATGGTGCCCGCCAGCACGGTGATCGCCTCGGCGGAGGTCAGGTCCAGCGGGACCGGGATCCAGTGGGAGCGGATGTCGCGCTCGCGCTTGAACAGGATGATCATCGCCACCTGCACATTCGCCACGACGATGTCCCAGAGCACCACCAGCAGATACTCGATGACCTTGAGCGGTTTGCCGATGCGCGGGCGATCCGGCCAGTAGGCGGCGGTCAGCATGGGGATGATGATGCCGAAGGCGATGCCGAGGATCAGGTTGCCCAGGGTAAAGGTGTTGACCAGCGCCAGCCAGACCAGCGCCAGGGTGATGCTCAGCAGGGGATGGGGGATCAGGCGTGCAAGCATGGGTTAACCCTCCTCCCCGGTGCCGAGCACCGCGCCGACATAGCCCGACCGGTCGAACAGTTGCGTGGTGGTGGCCTCGAGATAGCTCGAGACCGGCCCGGCAAAGATCGCAAGCCCGGCGAGCGCGACCAGCGCGATCATGGTCGGGGCCAGCTCACCGGCGGTGGCGCGGGGCGGCACCGCGACCGGGGGCGCGCCTTCGACCGGTTCGGGCAGCGGCATGGCCGTGGATTTCCAGAAGATCGCGCTGCCGGCGCGGGCGAAGCCGACAATCGTCAGGAGCGAGCCCGCGAGGATCGCGGTCCAGGCCCAGCCGATCACCCCCGGCGCGCGCAGGGCGTCCAGCACCAGCAGCTTGCCGAGAAACCCGCTGAGCGGGGGCATCCCGGCCATGCCAATGGCCGCCGCGAAGAACAGCGCCGCAAAGAGGCCGTTCTGCATGGTGGGGGCTGTCGGGGTCAGGCTGTCCTGGCTGCGCCGGGTGATCACCAGATCGGCGATCAGGAAGAGACAGGCCGCGGCAAAGGTCGAATGCACCATGTAGTAGAGCGCGGCGAAGGTCGCCCCGGGCGAAAACGCCGCCACCGCCACCAGAAGCGTGCCCATGGAGCCGACCACCGAGAAGGCGATCAGCGGCATCAGGCGCTTGGCCCCGAGCACGCCGAACGCGCCGATGGCGATGGTCACGATCGCCGCGGGAAAGAGCCATGTCCCGGCCAGATCCTCGGTCCCCGGGCTGCCCGGGCCAAAGGCGGTCGTATGGATCCGCAGGATCGCATAGGCCCCGACCTTGGTCATGATCGCGAACAGGGCCGCAACCGGGGCGGGCGCATTGGCATAGGTCGCCGGCAGCCAGAACTGCACCGGAAAGAGCGCCGCCTTCACCGCGAAGACCAGCAGCAGCAGGATCGTCGCCACGCGGACAAGCGCAGCCTCCTCGGCCGGGATCTCGGGGATGCGCACGGCCAGATCGGCGATGTTCAGGGTCCCGGTGGAGGCATAGAGCGTGCCGAGCGCGAACAGGAACAGTGTGGAGCCCGCGAGGTTCATCACCACATATTGCAGGCCCGCGCGGATCCTCTCCTTGCCGCCGGAATGGATCATCAACCCGTAGGAGGCGATCAGGAGAACCTCGAAGAACACGAAGAGGTTGAAAATGTCGCCGGTCAGGAAGGCGCCGCAGATCCCCATCAGCTGGAACTGGAACAGGGCGTGGAAATGCCGCCCCTTCGCGTCCCATCCGGTGGTGATCGCATGGATCAGCACGATCAGCGCCAGCGCCGCCGTCAGCAGCACCATCAGCGCCGAGAGACGGTCCAGCACCAGCACGATGCCAAAGGGCGCAGGCCAGTCGCCCAGCCGGTAGACATGGGTCGTGCCATCGGCGGCCATGCCGGCCAGCCCCAGCGCCACGGCGAGCAGGGTCACCGTCCCGGCGAGGGAGGCCGTGCGCGCCAACGGCATGTCATAGCGCATCACGAAAGCGATCAGCGGCGCGAGCATCGCCGGAAGGATGACGGGCAGGATAATCCAATGCATCAGAACCGGCCCTCCGCTTCGAGGGATTCCGGTGTCTCACCGGGGTCCGGGGTGGCGGCGGCATCAGCCTCGTCATGGATGTCGATGCGGTCCGAATCCGCCTCCAGATAGGCGGCGAGCCCGATTATCACCAGCACCGCCGTCATCCCGAAAGAGATCACGATGGCCGTCAGGACCAGCGCCTGCGGCAGCGGGTCCGTATAGGTGGCCTCGCCGTATTTCGACAGGATCGGCGACTGGTCGATGGCCAGCCGTCCGCTGGCAAAGAGAAACACGTTCACCGCGTAAGACAGCAGCGCGAGGCCCAGAATGACCGGAAAGGTGCGCAACCGCAGCAGCAGGTAGACCCCGCCTGCCGTCAGAACCGCAACCGTGCTGGCGACAATGACTTCCATCTCAGCGTTCCACCTCGCTCTCGGCGGCATTGTCCGCCGGGTCGTAATCCATGGGCTCCACATTCACCGTCTCGCCCGCGAAACGCGCGATCCGGCTGAGGCTGTAGAGCATCAACATCACCGCCCCGAGCACCGTCAGGAACACGCCGAGATCGAACAGCATGGCGGTGGCAAGCTCGAACTCCTCGATGGGCGGCAGGTGGACATAGGTATAGGCGCTGGTCAGGAAGGGCCGCCCCACCAGCCAGGCCCCTGCCCCGGTCAGACCGGCAATCACCACGCCGAAGCCGATCATGGTGTGATACTCGATCCGCTTGCGCTCCTGCGTCCAGGCAAAGCCCGAGGCCATGTATTGCATCAAAAGCGCGATAGCGATGACCAGACCGGCGACGAAGCCCCCGCCCGGCTGGTTATGGCCGCGCAGGAAGATATAGAGCCCGACCACCACCGCGATAGGCATCAGCACCCGGGTCACCACGACCATCATCATCGGGTGGCGATCGCGGGAGCGGTCCTGATCGTAATCGGCATTCCGCAGCCGCCGCGCGGCGGGTCCGCTGAGCAGGGCATGCATCAGCGCATAGATCACGAGCCCGGCAATCCCCAGCACGATGATCTCGCCATAGGTGTCATAGCCCCGGAAATCCACGAGGATCACGTTGACCACATTGGTGCCGCCGCCGCCCTCATAGCTGTTGGCGATGTGGTAATCCGAGATGGTCGAGATGTCCCGTTGCAGAAAGGCAAACGCCAGACCTCCGACCCCGAGCCCGGCCGCCACGGCGATGATGCCATCGCGGATCTTGAGGCCCGTGGGGCTCTCTTTCGGGGTCACTTTCGGTAGGAAATGCAGCGCCAGCAGCAACAGCATGATGGTCACCGTCTCGACCGAGATCTGCGTCAGGGCGAGATCGGGGGCCGAGAGATAGACAAAGCCCGCCGAGATCGACAGCCCGATGATCCCGATCAGGACCAGTGCCCGGAACCGGTAATGGTGCATGCTCACGACACAGGCTGTGGCCACGATCAGCATCAGCCAGCCGATGGCAATCACCGGCGGCACGGGCAAAAGCTCCCGCGTGGCGGCCGAAAGGCCGCTGCCGGAATAGGCGATCCAGCCCATGGTGACCGAGGCCAGCGTGAAGATCGCGAGATAGCGGCTAATTGCGCCGTTATGGGTCACTTCCGTCAGGCGGGCCGAGGCGCCCTGCACCGCGGCCATGAGACGGTCGAAGATCGCCTTGGCCTCGGGGCGGCGCGCGGCCTGCCAGATCGGGTCGAGCTTGCCATGCTGGCTCAGCAGGGCGAGACCGCCGAGCGTCGCGGCAAAGGACATCCAGAGCGCCGGGGTGAACCCGTGCCAGATTTTCAGATGCGGGTGCAGATCCGCGCCGGTCACCGCATTGGCCGCCGCCGTCACGATCCCCTCGGCGAGGAAGGGCGCCATGCCGATCACCAGCACCAGCACCACCAAGAGCGCGGGCGAGGCCCACATGCCAAAGGGCGGATCATGGGGCTTGTGCGGGTAGTCATCCCGCACCGGTCCGAGGAAGACATGGGCGATGAAGCGGAAGGAATACGCCACCGACAACAGCGCGCCGAGCGTTGCCAGCACAGGCACCGCGTAATGGCTCCCGGCCCAGCCCGTATGGGCGGCCTCCTCCAGCATCATCTCCTTGGACAGGAACCCGTTGAAGAGCGGGATCCCCGCCATGGAGAGCGCCGCGACCGTGCCGATGACAAAGGTGATCGGCATCAGATGCCTGAGCCCGCCGAGCCGCTTGATATCGCGGGTATGGGTCTCGTGGTCCACGATCCCCGCGGTCATGAAGAGTGCCGCCTTGAAGGTCAGGTGGTTGATGATGTGGAACACCGCCGCCACCGCCGCGGCCTGGGTGCCAAAGCCCAGAAGCATGGTCAGAAGGCCCAGATGGCTGACCGTCGAGAAGGCCAGCAGCGCCTTGAGGTCATCCTTGAACAGCGCGATCCCCGCTCCCAGCACCATGGTGATCAGCCCGGTGGTCGACACGATGTAGAACCACGCATCGGTCCCCGCCAGCGCGGGCCACATGCGCGCCATCAGGAAGACGCCCGCCTTCACCATGGTCGCCGAGTGCAGATAGGCCGAGACCGGTGTCGGCGCGGCCATGGCGTGGGGCAGCCAGAAATGGAACGGGAATTGCGCGGATTTCGTGAAGGCCCCCAGCAGGATCAGGATCAGCGCGGGCAGATACCACTCCGAGGCGCGGATCTGGTCTCCGGCTGCGAGAATATCCGTCAGGTTGAAGCTGCCGACGATATTCCCGAGGATCAGCATCCCCCCGATCATCGCGAGCCCGCCCGCGCCCGTGACGGTCAGCGCCATGCGCGCGCCCTGCCGGCCTTCGGGCAGGTGTTTCCAGTAGCCGATCAGCAGGAAGGAGCTCAGGGAGGTCAGTTCCCAGAAGATCAGCAGGAGCAGGATGTTATCCGACAGAACAATCCCCAGCATCGCCCCCTGAAAGAGCAGCAGATAGGTGTAGAACTGCCCCATCGGGTCGTCGCCCGACAGGTAGAACCGCGCGTAGAGGATGATCAGCAGGCCCACGCCCGTGATCATTAGCGCAAAGAGCAGGCCCAGCCCGTCAAGGAAGAACGACGCCGAAAGGCCCAGCTGGGGCAACCATGGCACCTCGGCCTGGATCACCTGCCCGTCGAGCACCTGGGGCGCCAGCGACAGCAGCATGAGAAAGGCGAGCGCCGTGGGA
>NZ_JBNAGD010000016.1:0-9194 GCF_049801015.1 Dinoroseobacter sp. S124A
TCTCCGGCCTTTGTGTTTGGTTTGGGCCCGGGTTGGGTCTGGCTGTGTCCGGGTCTTGTCCCGGGGCGGGGTTTGGGCCGCTGTTCCGGGTCGTCGTAGTCCTCAGCCGAGTTTTTCGGTGAGTTCGGGGACGGCGGCGAAGAGGTCGGCGACCAGGCCGTAATCGGCGACCTGGAAGATCGGGGCTTCCTCGTCCTTGTTGATCGCCACGATCACCTTGCTATCCTTCATCCCGGCCAGGTGCTGGATCGCGCCGGAGATGCCCACGGCCACGTAGAGATCCGGTGCCACCACCTTGCCGGTCTGCCCGACCTGCCAGTCATTCGGCGCGTAGCCGCTATCGACCGCGGCGCGCGAGGCGCCCACGGCCGCGCCCAGGGTATCGGCGAGCTTCTCGATCATGGCGAAGTCCTCTTCGGAGCCCACGCCGCGCCCGCCGGAGACCACCACGCCCGCGGAGGTCAGCTCGGGCCGGTCGCTCTCAGCGACTTTGTCCTCGACCCAGGCGCTCAGGCCCGGATTGTCGCCCGCGGCGATCTCTTCGATCGGCGCGCTGCCGCCGGTCTCGGCCGCATCGAAGGTCGAGGTCCGGAAGGTGATCACCTTGGTCGCATCCGCCGATCTCACGGTCTGGATCGCGTTGCCCGCATAGATCGGCCGGTCGAACGTGTCCGCATCCACCACGGCCACCACATCCGACAGCACCATCACATCCAGAAGGGCCGCCACCCGGGGCATGATGTTCTTGGCATCGGTCGTCGCCGGCGCCACCACATGGGAATAGCCTTCGGCCAGGGACGCGATCAGCGCCGCCACCGGCTCGGCCAGGCGATGGCCGTAAAGCGCATCCTCGGCCACCAGCACCTTGGCCACGCCCGAGATCGTCGCCGCCTCGGCCGCCGCCGCCTTGGCCGACGCGCCCACGCAGAGCAGCGTCACCTCACCCAGGGCCGCGCTCGCGCTGACGGCCTTGGCGGTGGCATCCATCGCCAGCGCCCCATCGGTTACTTCTGCCAGACACAAAACAGCCATCAGACAGCTCCTGCTTCCTTGAGTTTCGACACCAGCTCATCCACCGAGCCGACCTTGATCCCGGCGGCGCGCTCGGCCGGCTCGGAGGTCTTGACCACGCTCAGGCGCGGGGTCACATCGACGCCGTAATCGGCCGGCGTCTTCTCATCCAGAGGCTTCTTCTTGGCCTTCATGATATTGGGCAGCGAGGCATAGCGCGGCTCGTTGAGGCGCAGATCCACGCTGACAATCGCCGGCAGCGAGACCTTGATCGTCTGCAGACCGCCATCGACCTCGCGGGTCACGCTGGCGCTGTCGCCCTCGACGGCCAGCTCGGAGGCAAAGGTCGCCTGGGACCAGCCCAGAAGCGCGCTGAGCATCTGGCCCGTGGCGTTCATGTCATTGTCGATCGCCTGCTTGCCACAGAGTACAAGCCCCGGCTCTTCCTCCTTGACCACCGCCGCGAGCAGCTTGGCCACCGCCAGAGGCTCGATATCGGTGTGCACATCCTCGGCCGCATTGATCAGGATCGCCCGATCCGCACCCATGGCCAGCGCCGTGCGCAGGGTCTCCTGGGATTGCTTGACGCCGATCGACACCGCCACAACTTCCGTGGCCGTCCCCGCCTCCTTCAGACGGATCGCCTCTTCCACGGCAATCTCGTCAAACGGGTTCATCGACATCTTCACATTCGCAAGATCAACACCGCTCCCATCCGCCTTAACACGGACCTTCACGTTATAATCAATAACGCGCTTCACAGGCACCAATACCTTCATAAGACCATGTCTCCTGTTTGTACGCCGCCGGGGCGGGGCGCAAAGAACTCTTTGGCACGGATTTAGCGGGTTACGCGCGGGGAAAACAGCGCAAAATGGTCTGACTTGACCCTTCCGACGCGGCGTTCTTTGACGCATGCCCCCCCCGGTCGGTGGGATCGGCGTGGATGTGCTAGATTGGCGGTATTTTCAGAATGTGGAGGATTGAGATATGCGATTTGTGCCTTTGTTGACCCTCGTCGAGGTTCTGGTGGTGCTGGCCCTTCTTGCGGCGCTGGCGGCGGTGCTTCTGGGGTTGCGGTCTGCAGCCGAAGGGGCCCTGACCCCGCGCGCCCTGCCCGGGGCCGGGCTGGGGGCCAAAGCCCCCAAGCCCAAGCCGACGCCAGTGGCCGATATCACCCGCACCGGCGTCCTGCTCAATCAGGCGCTTGCGCAAGAGAGCTTTGATGCCGCGCTCTGCGCCGAGCTGATCGCCTTACGCGACCGGCTCAAGGCGGATGGCCGCTTTGGCGATCTTGTTGCAGATATTGATGGGGTGCTGGCCAGCCATTGTGATCGGTGACCCTTCGCAAATGGGCTTGGCGGTGGCCGCCAATGCCCGCACTTTGATTACCCGTTCCATGGGTCGCCTTCGCCAACAAGCCGACCCGCGGGTCTACAGTTGACCTGCCGGGATCAGCGGTTGGCGCCCGGAACCCACAGCACATCCGTGCTGCCATTGTCATTCGCAACGCGCCCGGCCACGAAGAACCAGTCCGACAGCCGGTTGAGGTATTTCACCGCCGCGGGGTTCACTGCCTCCATCGTTGCCAGTTCGACCGACAGGCGCTCGGCGCGCCGCGAGACGGTCCGGCACAGGTGCAGATGGGCCGCGAGCGCGGAGCCTCCGGGCAGGATGAAGCTACGCAGGGGTTCGAGATCCTTGTTCATCGCGTCGATCTCGGCCTCCAGACGTGCCACCTGGCTGTCGGCCATGCGCAGGGGCGGGTACTCGGCCTCGGCGTCTTTTTCCATGTCCGGGCGGCAGAGATCGGCACCGAGATCGAAGAGATCGTTCTGGATCATCGCGAGCTGCGCATCCATCTCGCCCGTCGCGTGGAGCCGCGCGAGCCCGACGGTCGCATTGGTTTCGTCCACCGTGCCATAGGCCGTGACCCGCGTGGAATGCTTGGCCACCCGCGCGCCGCTGCCCAGAGCGGTTTCGCCCGCATCGCCGGTTTTCGTGTAGATCTTGTTGAGAACAACCACCTGTTATCCCTCGCCTGTGGTTTGTCGCCGGATGAAGACGAACAGAAGTATCAAGAGCACTGCGATGAACTGCGCGGCGATGCGCCAGCGCATGGCCTTGTTGGCGTATTTCTTGTTGAAGTCGCCGCCTTTCGCAAAGCTGCCTATGCCGAAGAGCAAAATGCCCACGACGGCCAGCATGGCGAGTGCCATGACGATGAAGAGCGGATCCTGGGCCATGCGGTCCTCTGCGTGTTGTCCGAGTTGGGTTGCTACCTAGGCGGGTGGCGCGAAAAAGCGAAGAGGGTCGGCGGAAAAACCGCTAGCCCGCCTTGCGGATCAGCGCGTCGAGCCAGCGGGTCGGCAGCAGCCTGCGCGCAAAGCCCATGATGTAGGTCGGTGTGGTCACGTAGTAGCGCGGGCGTGGTCGCGGGCTTTCCAGCGCATGGATCAGTTTGTCGGTCACTGCCTTGGGCGGCAGCTCGAATCTGTCCGGGCCACTGTCGTCATAAAGCCTCTTGAGCAGCCGGCTCTCGTAATCCTCCGCGCGCGGTGAGTCGCGCCATTTGATCCATTTCACGAAATGCGGGATCGAGTTCTCGCGGATCCGCGACGTGATCGGCCCGGGCTCGATCAGGATGACATGGATCCCCGTGCCCGCCATTTCGATGCGCAAGGTATCCGTCAGCCCCTCAAGCGCGAATTTGGTGGACACGTAGCTCGCGCGCCAGGGCAGGGTGACAAAGCCCAGCACGCTGGAATTCTGGATGATCCGTCCATGGCCCTGCGCGCGCATCACCGGCAGGATCCGCCGGGTCAGCTCATGCCAGCCAAAGAAGTTCGCCTCGAAATTCGCACGCAGGGCATCGGTGGGCAGGTCTTCCACCGCGCCGGGGATCGCGTGGGCGCCATTGTTGAACAGCGCATCCAGCGTGCCGCCCGTCGCCGCCAGAACTTCGGCAAGCCCGGCTTCGATGCTGGCCGTGTCCGTATAGTCGATCCGGGGGCTCTCGAACCCTTCGCCCGCCAGCCGGTCGCAATCGCGCGGCTTCTTGCAGGAGGCAAAGACCCGCCAGCCCCGCGCCCGCAGGTCATGGGCCGCCGCATAGCCGATCCCGGAGGAACAGCCGGTGATGAGGATCGAACGTTCTGTCATGGCAAAATCAGTGACCGGCTTGCGGGGGGAGCGCAAGCCGGTTTGGTCCGGGGGCTGTGGCTTGGCTCAGCCCTCCAGTTCCTCGAGGAACCGGGCGGACATGTATCCGACGCGGGAGCGCGCTTCGCCATCGGCGAGGGTCCGCAGCTTGGCCCAGCCGCCTTTTTCAGCCAGCAGGATCACGCGATCGCCTTCGCGCAGCTTGCCGATGACGCTGAACCGCGTGCTGGGGCCGTTGCGCAGGTTGACGACGCTGCCGGTGACCACCGCGCGCGGATCGGGGGGCGTGAGGTCCGCGTCGAGCGCGTCCGCTGCATCGGGCAGGCTGCGCGTGGACTTCTGAACCTGCGGTGCCGGTTCCGGCGCAGGGGCCGCAGCGGCAGGCGCGGTAAACCCGGCCTGCATGACCTGCGCGACGGGCGCGGCCTTCTCGGGCTTGGCTTGCGGTATGGGCTCTGGCGACACCGAGGCCGGAACGACCGGCAGATCGGAGGCCGACACGATCACTTCAACCTCTTCGGTAGGGGGTGTCGCCGCTTCGGGCTGTGGCAGAAGTGGATCAAAGGTTGCACGTTCAGGGCGCGGAGCCTCCGCACCGAATTGCATCCATCCAAACAGCATCGCGAGCAACGCGAGCGAGAGTTTCAAAGCCATACTCAACCTCCATACCAGTCTGCTGCGTCGGCGCGCTTGCCGCAGCCGCGCGGCGCGGCTACACAGCATCTATGAGCGACACGACAGACGACCCCAACATGGACGATCCGCAAGAGGATCCCGGCGCGGCCCAAAGTTCGGAGCCGTTGCGCCGCGCGATTGGCGAGCGCTATCTGCAATATGCGCTCAGCACGATCATGCACCGCGCCCTGCCGGATGCCCGGGACGGGCTCAAGCCCGTGCACCGTCGTATCCTTTATGCAATGCGCGAGTTGCGGTTAAGTTCCAGTGGAGGCTTCAGAAAGTCCGCCAAGATTTCCGGCGACGTGATGGGGAACTACCACCCCCACGGGGATGCTGCGATCTATGACGCCATGGCGCGGCTCGCCCAGGATTTCGCTGTGCGCTATCCGCTGGTGGATGGTCAGGGGAATTTCGGCAATATCGACGGGGATAACCCGGCGGCCAGCCGCTATACCGAGGCCCGCCTGACCGCGGCGGCCGAGGCCCTGATGGAGGGGCTGACGGAGAATGCGGTCGATTACCGGGACAATTACGACGGCACCCTGACCGAGCCCGAGGTGTTGCCGGCGGCCTTCCCGAACCTGCTGGCCAATGGCGCGAGCGGGATCGCGGTGGGGATGGCGACGAACATCCCGCCCCATAACCTGCACGAGCTGATCGATGGCTGCCTGCACCTGATCAAGGCCCCGAATGCCCGGGACGAGACCCTGCTGGAGCTGATTCCGGGACCGGATTTCCCCACGGGCGGCGTGATCGTGGAGCCGCGCGAGAGTATTGCGCGGGCCTATGCCACCGGGCGCGGCGCGTTCCGACTGCGGGCGCGCTGGACCAAGGAGGATCTGGGCCGCGGCGTCTGGCAGATCGTGGTCACCGAGATCCCCTATCAGGTTCAGAAGTCCAAGCTGATCGAGAAGATCGCGGATCTGATCCAGACCAAGAAGGTGCCGATCCTCGCCGATATCCGGGACGAGAGCGCCGACGATGTGCGCATCGTGCTCGAGCCGCGCTCCAAGAATGTGGATCCCGAGGTCCTGATGGGCACGCTTTTCCGGCTCTCGGAGCTGGAGACCCGCTTCTCGCTGAACATGAACGTGCTGATCGACGGGCGCACGCCCAAGGTCTGTTCCCTGCGCGAGGTGCTGCGGGCCTTTCTCGATCACCGCCGCGACGTGCTGCAGCGCCGCTCGCGTCACCGGCTGGCCAAGATCGATCACCGGCTCGAAGTGCTCGAAGGCTTCCTGATCGCGTTTCTGAACCTTGACCGGGTGATCGACATCATCCGCTATGATGACGACCCCAAAGGCGCGCTCATGCGCGAGGATTGGGGCAAGACCCATATCCGCGCCACGGACGAGTCCGACTACAAGACCCCGGCCCCGGGCGAGGGCGAGCTGACCGAGGTGCAGGCCGAGGCGATCCTCAACATGCGCCTGCGCTCCCTCCGACGGCTCGAAGAGATGGAGCTGGTTTCGGAGCGCGACGCCCTGATGGCCGAGCGTGCCGAGCTGGAGGATCTTCTCGCCGATGAGGGGCTGCAATGGGCCCGCATCGCCGAGGAGCTGCGCGAGGTCCGCAAGCAGTTCGGCAAGGGTACCACGCTGGGCGCGCGCCGCACGGATTTCGCCGAAGCCGCGGAGGTGGCGGAGGTCTCACTCGAGGACATGATAGAGCGCGAGCCGATCACGGTGGTCTGCTCCAAGATGGGCTGGATCCGCGCGATGAAGGGCCATATCGCGCTCGATTCCGCGCTGAAGTTCAAGGATGGCGATGAGGGGCGGTTCATCTTCCACGCCGAGACCACGGACAAGCTTCTGGTCTTTGGCGCGAATGGCCGGTTCTACACCCTGTCCTGCGCGTCCCTGCCGGGCGGGCGCGGGATGGGCGAGCCGATCCGCCTGATGGTCGATCTGCCGAACGAGGCCGAGCTGGTGGATCTCTTCCTCCATGTGCCGGGGCGGCGGCTGATCGTGGCCTCGGATGCGGGGGACGGTTTCATCGTGCCCGAGGCGGATGTGGTCGCGCAGACCCGGGCGGGCAAGCAGGTGCTCAACGTCAAGACGCCCTTCAAGGCCCTGTTGGCGCGCCCCGTGGCGGGCGATGCCATCGCCGTGGTGGGGGAAAACCGCAAGGTGCTGATCTTTGCCGCGGACGAGCTGCCCGAGATGGGGCGCGGCAAGGGTGTCCGGCTGCAGAAATACAAGGATGGCGGGCTGAGCGATCTGCGGAGCTTCTCGCGGGCTGAGGGCCTGCAATGGCTCGATGGCGGCGGGCGCACCCGCACCGTGGCGGACCCAGAGCTCGCCGAATGGACAGGCAAGCGCGCGGGCACGGGTCGCATGGCCCCGCGTGGCTTCCCGCGCGACAACAAGTTCACCTGAGACAAGAGGGGCGGGGCATGAGACGAGCGATGACAGCCGGATGCGCGGCGCTGATCTGCGCGGCGCTGGCGGGCTGCGCCAACAATGCGGAACTGCGCGAGGCCCGTCCGCTGGGCGCGTTCGAGCTCGGGTTCAACGTGGTCATTGCCGACAATGCCCAGACCGTTCCGGGCTCGCGGACGGCCAGCGAAGAAGAGCTTGAGGCGGCGATCACCGCCGAGATCGAACGCCGATTCCTGCGCTATGACGGTGGGCGGCTCTATCATCTGGGGATCAATGTGGACGGCTATGTGCTGGCGCCGCCGGGGATCCCGATCCTGCTCTCGCCGAAATCTGCCCTGATCGTCAGCGTGAATGTCTGGGATGACACGCTGGGGGAGAAGCTGACGGAGAATGCCAAGCAGTTCACCGTGCTCGAGAGCTTCTCGACCGATGCGGTGGTGGGCTCGGGCTTTACCATGACTGCCGAAGAGCAGCTTCTCAATCTGGCGCAGAATGCCAGTGCCCAGATCGAGACATGGCTGTCCCAGAACCCCGATTGGTTCGACTATCCCATTGTCACCAATCCCTTCGAGGAAGGGATGACCTTCGAGGTGGATGTGACCGAGATTGCCCGGGGCACCGAGACCGGCGAAGAGGGGGTGCCGCGCCCGATCCGACGCCCGGCCAGCTCCTAGACGCCACAGTCACGGATTGATCGTCCGGGCGCGGAACTGCCGTGCATTTGGGCGCTTGATTTTTCCCTCAGACAAAAGTACGCAGCCCGCGATATCGCAACGGGTCCAGAGCGACCCCCAAAGACGAGGCGCCGTGCATCATGGCTAAGGAAAAGTTTGAGCGTTCTAAACCGCATGTTAACATCGGCACGATCGGGCATGTTGACCACGGCAAGACGACGCTGACGGCTGCGATCACCAAGCAGTTTGGCGACTTCAAAGCCTATGACGAGATTGACGGCGCGCCGGAAGAGAAGGCCCGCGGGATCACGATCTCGACCGCGCATGTGGAATACGAGACCGACGCGCGTCACTACGCCCATGTGGACTGCCCGGGTCACGCTGACTACGTCAAGAACATGATCACCGGCGCGGCCCAGATGGACGGCGCGATCCTCGTGGTGAACGCGGCCGATGGCCCGATGCCCCAGACCCGCGAGCACATCCTGCTCGGCCGTCAGGTGGGCATCCCCTACATGGTCGTCTTCATGAACAAGGTGGACCAGGTCGACGACGAAGAGCTCCTGGAGCTGGTCGAGATGGAAATCCGCGAGCTTCTGGACAGCTACGAGTACCCGGGCGACGACATTCCGATCGTTGCGGGCTCCGCCCTGGCGGCTCTCGAGGGCCGTGACGACGCGATCGGCACCGAGAAGATCGCCGAGCTGATGGCGGCTGTGGATGACTACATCCCGACCCCGGCGCGCGCCGTGGACCAGCCCTTCCTGATGCCGATCGAGGACGTGTTCTCGATCTCCGGCCGCGGCACGGTTGTGACCGGTCGTGTGGAGCGTGGCGTGATCAATGTGGGCGACGAGATCGAAATCGTCGGCATCCGCGACACCACCAAGACGACCTGCACCGGTGTGGAAATGTTCCGCAAGCTGCTGGATCGCGGTGAAGCGGGCGACAATATCGGCGCCCTGTTGCGCGGTGTGGACCGTGAAGGTGTCGAGCGTGGTCAGGTTCTCTGCAAGCCGGGCTCCGTGACGCCGCACACCAAGTTCGAAGCCGAAGCCTATATCCTGACCAAGGATGAAGGTGGCCGTCACACGCCGTTCTTCGCGAACTACCGTCCGCAGTTCTACTTCCGGACGACGGATGTGACCGGGACCGTGACGCTGCCGGAAGGCACCGAGATGGTGATGCCGGGCGACAACCTGAAATTCGGTGTCGAGCTGATCGCCCCGATCGCCATGGAAGACGGCCTCCGCTTCGCCATCCGCGAAGGCGGCCGCACCGTCGGCGC
>NZ_JBNAGD010000017.1:0-4067 GCF_049801015.1 Dinoroseobacter sp. S124A
GAAACGCCCGCCCGGCGGGAGGAGGCCGGGCGGGGTTTGGGGGATGTTAAGGATTACTCGTTAGACGAACCCTTGGCGCCTTTGATCGCGGCCAGCTCGGCGAAGCTGTAGTCGTTTGCGTCCAGCCCGAGGGAGGCTGCGAGCTGTGCGCTTGCGCCGGTCACGCCCACGGATTGGGTCGAGACGACTGCGCCGCGCTCGGCCACGTTATAGCCGGTGTCGGTGTCGAAGCTGCCCTTGATGGCGGCCAGTTCGCCGAAGCTGTAGTCATTGGTGTCCAGGCCCAAGGTCGCGGCCAGCTGTGCATGGGCCGGGGAGATGCCGACCGACTGGGTCGAGACCACGTCGCCGCGGGGCGGGATGTTGTAGCCATTGTCGGTGTCGAAGGAGCCTTTGATCGCGGCCAGTTCGGAGAAGCTGTAAGCGCCGGGCTCGACGCCGAGCTGACGCTCGAGCTGGGAGGAGGCGAAGGCCGGAGCGGTCAGGGCGATCACGAGGGCGGATGTCAGAGCGAGTTTCATTTCAGTAGTCCTTTCAGTGTGTTACGCGGCCTGAATGTGCGTTGCGAGCCGCGGTGTTGTGTGTGTCGGCGGTGTGTGTCGCTGCCGATGAGTTGGATTTGGGGCGGTTGGGCCGGGAATGAAATGGCGATGATGAGAGAGGCTGTTGCGCGCTGACGCACATCACGCTCGCGCGATCAGGCCTTCTGCGCGGGGCGCCGGTGCCTGTCGGGAAAACGCAGCCATTCCAGAGACTTAACCCGAAACACCCCCTCACGCCCCGGTGATGTTTCCAACACCGGCCCCCAAGCCCCCGAAACCTCACGCCGCGCGTGACAGGAAAAACATCGAAAAAAAACGCACATGACCCCTTGGCCCGGGGAAACGCCTACAAAAAAGACCCCGAAACCGGGGTCTGATGGGCTGGATCAGCGCGGTCCGGAGCGATTGAGCCCCCTGCCCGCGTCACTCAAGCAGGTGTTCATACCTTTGATCGGTCAATGTTCGCAGAAATGCGACCAGCGCATCGATCCGGCGGTCATCCAGAGCCGGTCCATGGGTGAGTTCTTCATGGGCGAGCGTTTCCGGCACCGGCATCTTGCCATAGGGCGCATCGGTTTCGGGGTTGATCTGCGCCGTCTCGGCCCGCGAGTTGTAGCGATTGTAGAATTTCACCACCGTGCGCAGCTCCGCGAAAACACCGTTATGCATATAAGGTCCCGTCACCGCCACATTGCGCAGGCTGGGCGTCCGGAACTTGCCGCGCGCCATCGGGTCATCCACGGCCGGGTTGGCAGACAGCCCCGGATCGATATGCCCCGGCGTGACACCGTTCTGCGCCCGCAAGGCGCCATTCTCGGGCACGCCAATATTGTGATAGCGGTAATCCGTGAACGTCTCGCGCGGGTCGATCGCGCTGCGGCTCAGCTGGTGGCACTGATTGCAATTGGTGAACTGTTCGGAAAAAAAGAGCAGCCGTCCAAGCTCCTCCTCCTTGGACAAAGCCACCTCCCCGCGCAGAAACCGATCATATTTGGAATCGAACGGGCTGAGTGCCTCTGTCCGCTCGAACGCGGCCAGCGCTTCGGCAAAGGCGCGAAAGCCGCGTGCGGGGTCCGACAAGGTGTCGGGAGCAAAGAGTGCGGCGAAGGCCTGTTTATAGCCCGGGTTCTCGGCGATCCGCGCGACCACTGCCGCCGCATCGGACAGCCCCATTTCAATCGGGTTCAGGGGCGGACCCACGGCCTGATCCGCAAGCTCCGAGGCCCGGCCATCCCAGAACTGTCCCCCGCGATAGGCGTTCTCACGGTCCCGGTGAAACTCCGGCGTGAGCGCGGCATAGGTCAGGGTCGGCGCATTGCGATCGCCAAGGGACTGCCCGTCATCGCCCAGAGACGCCATGCCCCGGGGATCGGCAAAGGCATAGTCCGGCACATGACATGTCGCGCAAGCCTGGCTGCGATTGGCCGAAAAGTTGACATCGAAGAACAATTGCTCGCCGAGCTCTTCCAGCGTCGTTGGCACGGCCTCGGTCTCGGCCGCGAGCGGGGCGGCCGCGCAAAGAAGCGGCAGGAACATGAGGCGAAAAAGCATCTGCATGGATCAGACCCGGTGCTGAGAACGGTTATGCCTGACTATAAGACTCGGTTTCTCATATGGCCATGCAGCCTGGCCGGGCGCGTCGTCGCAGCGCGTTTGTCTAATGGCAAGGTCAATCCGGGCAGAGGTCTGCCCCCTCCAAGGTTTAAGGCCGGAGGTTTTATCTCCGGCCTTTGTGTTTGGTTTGGGCCCGGGTTGGGTCTGGCTGTGTCCGGGTCTTGTCCCGGGGCGGGGTTTGGGCCGCTGTTCCGGGTCGTCGTAGTCCTCAGCCGAGTTTTTCGGTGAGTTCGGGGACGGCGGCGAAGAGGTCGGCGACCAGGCCGTAATCGGCGACCTGGAAGATCGGGGCTTCCTCGTCCTTGTTGATCGCCACGATCACCTTGCTATCCTTCATCCCGGCCAGGTGCTGGATCGCGCCGGAGATGCCCACGGCCACGTAGAGATCCGGTGCCACCACCTTGCCGGTCTGCCCGACCTGCCAGTCATTCGGCGCGTAGCCGCTATCGACCGCGGCGCGCGAGGCGCCCACGGCCGCGCCCAGGGTATCGGCGAGCTTCTCGATCATGGCGAAGTCCTCTTCGGAGCCCACGCCGCGCCCGCCGGAGACCACCACGCCCGCGGAGGTCAGCTCGGGCCGGTCGCTCTCAGCGACTTTGTCCTCGACCCAGGCGCTCAGGCCCGGATTGTCGCCCGCGGCGATCTCTTCGATCGGCGCGCTGCCGCCGGTCTCGGCCGCATCGAAGGTCGAGGTCCGGAAGGTGATCACCTTGGTCGCATCCGCCGATCTCACGGTCTGGATCGCGTTGCCCGCATAGATCGGCCGGTCGAACGTGTCCGCATCCACCACGGCCACCACATCCGACAGCACCATCACATCCAGAAGGGCCGCCACCCGGGGCATGATGTTCTTGGCATCGGTCGTCGCCGGCGCCACCACATGGGAATAGCCTTCGGCCAGGGACGCGATCAGCGCCGCCACCGGCTCGGCCAGGCGATGGCCGTAAAGCGCATCCTCGGCCACCAGCACCTTGGCCACGCCCGAGATCGTCGCCGCCTCGGCCGCCGCCGCCTTGGCCGACGCGCCCACGCAGAGCAGCGTCACCTCACCCAGGGCCGCGCTCGCGCTGACGGCCTTGGCGGTGGCATCCATCGCCAGCGCCCCATCGGTTACTTCTGCCAGACACAAAACAGCCATCAGACAGCTCCTGCTTCCTTGAGTTTCGACACCAGCTCATCCACCGAGCCGACCTTGATCCCGGCGGCGCGCTCGGCCGGCTCGGAGGTCTTGACCACGCTCAGGCGCGGGGTCACATCGACGCCGTAATCGGCCGGCGTCTTCTCATCCAGAGGCTTCTTCTTGGCCTTCATGATATTGGGCAGCGAGGCATAGCGCGGCTCGTTGAGGCGCAGATCCACGCTGACAATCGCCGGCAGCGAGACCTTGATCGTCTGCAGACCGCCATCGACCTCGCGGGTCACGCTGGCGCTGTCGCCCTCGACGGCCAGCTCGGAGGCAAAGGTCGCCTGGGACCAGCCCAGAAGCGCGCTGAGCATCTGGCCCGTGGCGTTCATGTCATTGTCGATCGCCTGCTTGCCACAGAGTACAAGCCCCGGCTCTTCCTCCTTGACCACCGCCGCGAGCAGCTTGGCCACCGCCAGAGGCTCGATATCGGTGTGCACATCCTCGGCCGCATTGATCAGGATCGCCCGATCCGCACCCATGGCCAGCGCCGTGCGCAGGGTCTCCTGGGATTGCTTGACGCCGATCGACACCGCCACAACTTCCGTGGCCGTCCCCGCCTCCTTCAGACGGATCGCCTCTTCCACGGCAATCTCGTCAAACGGGTTCATCGACATCTTCACATTCGCAAGATCAACACCGCTCCCATCCGCCTTAACACGGACCTTCACGTTATAATCAATAACGCGCTTCACAGGCACCAATACCTTCATAAGACCATGTCTCCT
>NZ_JBNAGD010000018.1:0-2750 GCF_049801015.1 Dinoroseobacter sp. S124A
CGTGATGTGCGTCAGCGCGCAAATGCCTCTCTCATCATCGCCATTTCATTCCCGGCCCAACCGCCCCAAATCCAACTCATCGGCAGCGACACACACCGCCGACACACACAACACCGCGGCTCGCAACGCACATTCAAGCCGCGTAACACACTGAAAGGACTACTGAAATGAAACTCGCTCTGACATCCGCCCTCGTGATCGCCCTGACCGCTCCGGCCTTCGCCTCCTCCCAGCTCGAGCGTCAGCTCGGCGTCGAGCCCGGCGCCTACAGCTTCTCCGAACTGGCCGCGATCAAAGGCTCCTTCGACAGCGACAATGGCTACAACATCCCGCCCCGCGGCGACGTGGTCTCGACCCAGTCGGTCGGCATCTCCCCGGCCCATGCACAGCTGGCCGCGACCCTGGGCCTGGACGCAAACGACTACAGCTTCGGCGAACTGGCCGCCATCAAGGGCAGCTTCGACACCGACACCGGCTATAACGTGGCCGAGCGCGGCGCAGTCGTCTCGACCCAATCCGTGGGCGTGACCGGCGCAAGCGCACAGCTCGCAGCCTCCCTCGGGCTGGACGCAAACGACTACAGCTTCGCCGAGCTGGCCGCGATCAAAGGCGCCAAGGGTTCGTCTAACGAGTAATCCTTAACATCCCCCAAACCCCGCCCGGCCTCCTCCCGCCGGGCGGGCGTTTCACCGACCGTCCGGCGCGCGCCCGGTAAACCGGCTTCGATCCTGTCCCACGCGCACCCCTCCCCGCCCCATGGAATCAGGAAGACCCACCCTGTCCCCCGGCGCGCCGCCCCCGTCCCGCTTTCCAAAGCGCGTACAGCGGCTTGACGCCCCGAATTGAAGCGTTTGCACGATCCAGCCTGTCATGGCACCTTGGGGTCATAGTTCTGGAGCGTTCCTCGATGCAGAAACTGACCAAATGTGCCATTCTGGCGGGCGTTCTGACCTGCGCCGCATCGGCTGTTCCCGCAGGGTCGACCGTGACCAAGAGCAGTCAGGGCACCGCGGTCAAACTCTCTGAAACGCCGCTCGCGCAATACTACCGTAAAATGCAGACAAGCTTTCTGGCGCAGGGTCTCATGAAGACCACGACCCGGATGTCCAACGCGCCCATGGATCCGGCGACCCTGTCGCGCGACTTCGTCGAAATCGCTCTGCACAATGAATATGGCGGCGGGCTCAGTTCATCCGGGCACCGCAGCAAGAAGCCGCTTCTGCGCTGGGAAGAACCGGTGCGGATGCAGGTCATGTTCGGCGCGAGCGTCGACAAGGCGCGCCGCGCCAAGGATCTGCGCACGATCTCCAGCTATGTGAACACGCTGGCTCGCGCCACACGGCATCCGATCACGGTCAATCCCCACAAACCGAACTTCCATGTCCTGGTGGTGACCGAAGGCGAGCGCAAGAGCCTTGCCAAGACCTTGCCAAAACTCATCCCCGGAATCTCGAAATCGACCCTGAGCAACATCGCCAGGATGCGGCCCAATCACCTGTGCATGGTGGTTGCAGAACCCCATGGCGATCGCAGTCGCGGGTTCCGGCGCGCGGTCGCGATCATACGCGCCGAGCATCCGGATCAGATGCGGGCATCCTGCATTCAGGAAGAGTTGGCGCAGGGGATGGGCCTGTCGAATGATTGCCAGGAAGTCTGGCCCTCGATCTTTAACGACGACCAGGAATTTGCGCTGTTGACCCGCCGGGACGAGAAGCTTCTGGGTATGCTCTATGATCCCCGGTTACGATCCGGGATGACAACGGACGAAGTCGTGCCCTACCTGCACGCGGTTGCCTCGTCGCAATACTGACGTTTCGCCCTTAGCGCGCTGAATCAGACCCCGATTTCGGGGTCTTTTTTATGGGATTTCCCCGGGCCAAGGGGTCCTGTGCGTTTTTTTCGGTGTTTTTTCTCTCACGCGTGGCGTGAGGTTTCAGGCTCTGGGCGGGCGGTGTTGGAAACATCACCGGGGCGTGAGGGGGTGGTTCGGGGTAAGTCTCTGGAATGGCTGCGTTTTCCCGAAAGACACCGGCGTCCCGCGCAGAAGGCCTGATCGCGCGAGCGTGATGTGCGTCAGCGCGCAACAGCCTCTCTCATCATCGCCATTTCATTCCCGGCCCAACCGCCCCAAATCCAACTCATCGGCAGCGACACACACCGCCGACACACACAACTCCGCGGCTCGCAACGCACATTCAAGCCGCGTAAAACACTGAAAGGACTACTGAAATGAAACTCGCTCTGACATCCGCCCTCGTGATCGCCCTGACCGCTCCGGCCTTCGCCTCCTCCCAGCTCGAGCGTCAGCTCGGCGTCGAGCCCGGCGCCTACAGCTTCTCCGAACTGGCCGCGATCAAAGGCTCCTTCGACACCGACAATGGCTACAACATCCCGCCCCGCGGCGACGTGGTCTCGACCCAGTCGGTCGGCATCTCCCCGGCCCATGCACAGCTGGCCGCGACCCTGGGCCTGGACGCCAATGACTACAGCTTCGGCGAACTGGCCGCCATCAAGGGCAGCTTCGACACCGACACCGGCTATAACGTGGCCGAGCGCGGCGCAGTCGTCTCGACCCAGTCCGTGGGCGTGACCGGCGCAAGCGCACAGCTCGCAGCCTCCCTCGGGCTGGACGCAAACGACTACAGCTTCGCCGAGCTGGCCGCGATCAAAGGCGCCAAGGGTTCGTCTAACGAGTAATCCTTAACATCCCCCAAACCCCGCCCGGCCTCCTCCCGCCGGGCGGGCGTTTC